>JAGQUX010000002.1 GCA_020438215.1 Armatimonadota bacterium
CAGGACCTCGCGGTACGTCTGCCCCCTTTCGTTCGACACGACAGCAGCATCGCTTGTGGCGTGCTTTGCCGCATTTGGCGCATCGAAAGCCCGGATTGTAGAAGGTCGCGGGTTTGGATTCGTCGATGTTGAAGAAGATCAAGCGGAAGCAGCAATCTCCGCAAAGAACGAAACTGAATTTGAAGGTCGAAAAATCTTTGTGAACGAGGCACGCCCTCGTGAAGAACGTCCACGCCGAGACTTCGGTGGTGGCGGCGGCGGCGGTGGTCGCGGTGGCTACGGTGGCGGTGGCGGCGGTGGTCGCGGCGGCTACGGTGGTGGCGGAGGCGGTGGCTTCCGTGATCGTGATTCCGGCGGCGGCGGCGGTTATGGTGGCGGTGGCCGTGGTGGTCGAGATCGAGATGATCGCGACTTTGGTGGCGGTGGCTTCCGAGATCGTGGTGGTCGCGGCGGCGGTCGAGATGATCGTGGTGGACGCGGTGGCGGTCGAGACGACCGACGCGGTGGACGCGGCGGCGGCGGTCGCGGCTGGTAACCCATTCACACTGATTGACAAAAAAAGGAGCGAGTCCAATTTGGACTCGCTCCTTTTTTATGCCCTTGTCTGATTTAGGGATGGGTGCGTTGCTTTCGGAAGAGTCCGAGAAGCTTGGTTTCAACTTTGCGCGACCATTTGAACATGGGTGGTTGCCATTTGTCGAGCACGCTGATTGGCCAGCGGACTTTAGCCAGCTTGGCATCGGCAAACTTGACCATCGCACCTTTGACAGGCAGTCGTTCTGGTCGGTGGTGGGTTGCAAAGAGGTGATCCCAAAGTGCAACACCCCAGAGGCCAACAACCGCTAGGTTGGAGGTTGGGCGCCAGTGGTGCATCAGGTGGAAACCGTAAACGTAGCGGGTTGTCTTGCTTCGCATCAACCGCGGCTTCCAGAACTTATCGTATGGCAAGTGCAGAATCGCGTGCCAGATTTCGTAGCCCAAGTAGAAGCACACCGAGCTCATCAAGGTTGCAAAGTAGATCGGCTGGCTCTTGAATACGAGTTTGAACGGCACTGCAAGAAGAAGGGTGAAAACGAGGAAGAACGCTGAGATTGCGAACGCCGGGAACATCATTGACTCTTCTTGGTGAGATTGTTCGATTGGGTAAGCGTTGTCGACCGGAGCTTGGTGCTCGGGTTCTTTCGGGGTGACCGCAGCCCGGACGTAGGTGAGACCATGGTGCTCGCGGTGAGCATTGTGCATTGAACCCAGGAACGGGAGTACCGCCGAGTGGAGCAAGTAGCGGTGGTACAGATACTCAAACAAGCTCAGGGGAATTCCCATCAAAACTGTCCACAGAATAATCTGACCAGGCTTACCGATTTCGCTGGCGTACATGTTCGGGAAAACGAACTTGTAAATCAGGATGGCGGCGGTTGTCTGCAGTGCCACCCAAAAGAGCATCATCGGAATGGTTTGCCACAGAGTGCGCGCGGTTAGCTCATGGTGACCGTGATGATCGTCTTCTTCATCGTGGTTTGCATGCAGTTCGTGGTGAAGTGAGTCGATTGCTTCGACTTCTTGTTCAACGGTAATCGTTTCTTTGGGCATTCTCGTTGTCCAATCAGAAGATGACCTCAAAATTCGTTTGGGGTCAAGGTTCAGGACGTGATTCGGGCCTGATGGTTGCTTGATTTTGCAATTACGTTTTCGTCAAGTATCGATTTGGGATTCACTGAACTAAAAAGTGGTTTGAGTACTCTAAGATTTGGTCTAAAATACTGTTATGCTCGTGAACAGCCCTGGCATGAGCCTTTTTGGCACAAAGCTCCGTGAAGACTGCCTGGTGGCAGTGAATAAGCTGATTGAATCCACTGTGCCGGAACTTTCTAAGATCACAGGCGGATCAAAGACAGCGATCAAGAACATTGTCACTGGCTTGGAAGATGTCGGTGTGCTTGTCTCCCGCTTTATTGGGCGGAGCAAGGTTTATCGGATCAATGATCGGTATCCCAACGTTGAAGAACTCAAGGCATTGCTTCATTCCATCGGAATGAATCGCCCCGAGTTCCTCAAGCAGCTGGGTTCGCTGAATTTGACGCCGAATAACCCGGCTTGAACTACTTGACTTCTAGGTCATCTTTGGAACTGACGTTGCACTTACCTTTCACAAGTACATCCTAGTCGATGTCGAAAGGGCAATGGCAAAAAAATTTTTGATATCATAAACAAAATTTCTGATATAATAAAAAATATTTCAGAAAACCCGAGAATGATATCGACAATGTCAAAGAAAGCAGAAAAAGCAGTGCTCAGAAGGCTGAAACCAGCGATCAGCATATTTGGAACAGAGACAAGAACCAACTTCTTATTGGCTCTCCATGCAATGGAGCCGACATATGTAGCGGAAATTGCACGTGTAATCAATGCGTCTCAAGAAAACACAAAGTTCACCAGTGAGCAGCTTATTGAGGCTGGCATTGTTACTGCCCGCCAGATGGGTCGCACAAAAGTGCTGGAATTTAACAATCGCTTTTTTGCAGTCAATCAGCTGCGGGCATTATTGGCAGAAATCTACTTGACAGACTCTGAGCTTCAGAGAAAAGTAAATCAGGTTCGCAAAAGACCAAGGAGAACCGGCAAGGAAGTCTAAGGGAATGAAAGCCCCCAGAAGTCTCCCCGTACTTGCGGCAGAAGTACAGGCGCACCTAGAAGGTCAAGGTTTCAGCGTAGTGCTTGTCGGTGGAAGTGCAGCCACTGCGTATTCAAAAGAAGCATACCAATCACGAGACATTGACTTCGTTTTTGAGAAAGACGTCATCAATGCCTCGAAGCTGATTGAAGCTATGAGGCAAATGGGATTTGCAGCAGTTTCAAACGGCGTGTTTGTGAATCCGAAGGAAAAATACACCATCGACCTTATTAGTGGGCCACTATTGCTTGATAATGAAGCAATGAGCCCGCCTGTTAGAATCCAGGTGGGGAAAAATGAGTTGAAAATTATTTCGCCAACTGATTGTGTGCGAGATCGGCTATTGTGGTTCTATCATTACAACGACCGGGCAGGATTAGCTCAGGCCGTTCTAGTTGCCCAGGCACAAGCTGATCAAATCGATATTGATATGATTCGGGCATGGTCAAAGAAAATCAAAAAGGACGAAGAATTCGCAGAGTTTCATCGGCTAGTCCTTTCTAGTTAACTTCCAACTCAACTCTGACCGATCCGCTCAGCCCCGGATCAGCAGTTGCACTCAATCCTTGAGCGTAGGTCAGCATGTTTGGCGAGACCTCTACTTTCGCCGCTGCCCCGTTGAGGACAATGCTCACCTCAGAGCCAGCGAGCTGAGATTCATCTAGCCAAAGTGCCAGTTTGCCGGTGTAACCCTTAGTCGTGATTTCGAAGCTACCAGGGGATTTACAAGTGGCATCAATGATCGCGTTTTCGGCCGGGCTCATCGCCTCAAGCCAAAAGAACCGCTTGATCTTGGTATCCGACATCTCCCAAATCACGTGTTTTGCGCGGAGGTTTCGACCGCCTTTTTCAAAGAGGTCTTTGACGATATCGCGATCAGGCACAAAGTGCCCAACTCCGGGGAGCCAGATCATGCCGCCTGGGAAATTGCCGTGGGAGGACTTCCAGCTCTTGATCTGCTTGTCGAATTCTTGGCAGCGGTCTGCGCGACCATAAGCCGTGTCTTGTTCGCCGATTGTCCATGAGAAGTAAGTGTTCATCAGGTTGATGCCACGAGTCTCGCCGGGAGTGGGAGCAGATGCGCTCGCGTTTGCCGCGTGGAATCGGAATGGAGTCTTAGGAACGATCACAAAGGCTCCGTAGCCTCCATGGCTGGCACCCGTTGCAACCACACGATCCGGATTGACCTCTCCGAAGACGGCGAACTGCTTGATCAGCTGATCGACCAATGGGCAGATTTCGTCATCGTAGAAGCCGTTCCATTCATCGTTCGGAGCGCGAAGGGCAAGATAGATGTAGCCGCCCGATTCTGGGTGATCTTTGTAATAGCTTCGGAACATCCCCTCCCATTGCTGATCATTGAATTCTTTGGTTGTGCCGCCACCGCCATGCATCGCAATGACGAGTCCCCAGCCATCCTTGGGTTTAGTTCCGACCTGCCGCCATTTGTAAGGCGATGTTCGGGTCGACGTCTTGACGATGTTGTTATCAAAGTCGGCTTTGAAGGATTCGTGTTGCGGAGACTCCAGATAGTTTTTCCAAGCTGACTGCTTCGCTTCGTCTGTCACTTCCACGTGTTGAAGGAGTCGTGTTGCGGCAGAGACGGTTTCCTTTTGAGCGGCAAACATCCGCCAAAGGATGGAATCGAGTTGCTCCTCGTTGAGCTGAGACGGCTTTCGCAAATCAAACTTTGCGACATGATCTTCCTCAACCTCCACCATTTGGTTGAGGGTCTTGCCGTTCGCATTGACGGAAACCAGAAGTTTTTGCCCTTTGCGAACTTGCTGGTTCAAATGGAAGTTCATATCAGCGGTGGGGCCGAAACTGGTGCCTTCAAGGATCACTTCACCCGTTTCCGAATCAAGAACAGTGACAGGAACTGTAACACGAGTGCCGTTATCCTTGACTTCCACCATGATGCGCGGCCCGCTGGCAACTTCCGCAGATTTGTAGTTCTTGGTGACATTGACGGCGTTGATCTTGGTGCCGGGATCCCAAGCCAAAGGGAAGTAGTCGCCGGTCGATTTGTAGGATACGGCGTACACCGCATTTTCAGGAATAGATTCGATGGCTTTGGCGGCATCTCCCCCAAACCACGCGTGGTTTAAGCCTTTTTCATCTGGTTCGGCGGCGCCAACGTAGTGCCACTTGCCGTTATCCCAAACCTCGACCCAGGTGTGGTTTCCTCCGCGACCGGGCCAACTATGAATTCCGGCAACGCGAGCGGGAACGCCAACCGATCGGCACGCCTCTACCAGCATGATCGAGAGGCCAGTACAAGTCGCCATTCCCTGACCAATCGTCTCGCGAGAGTTCTGGTCGGTGCGGAGGCGACGGGTGTTATAAGTGACTTTGTAGTCTTTGAAGAGGTTTGCGTTGATGAGAAGCGCGGCTTCGCCGGATGTCTTGGCACTCTTCACAAGAGGGAGGTACTTGGTCAGGAATTCTTGGCGCATTGGGTTGCGGGGTTCGGTGACCGATGCGTAGGGAAGAACGTCGTTGAAAAAGACTTCTTGAGGAATAGCTTTGGCCCATGCCGAAGAGTTCCTTGCCTGATAAGCAAGCGCAAGGTTCTGCGTGAACATGGTGCGGGAGAACGACCGCAGATCGGCCTCCGGCATATTGGTGATCAGGAACTCTGCCCCCGCTTTTTGATCGCCGCTGACCTCTTTAAGAATCGACCGCCAGAAATCAGCGGTTTCTGGAGAACGCATCAGGGATTTTTCGAGGGCGTTCTGCTGAGAAAGGACAATGCCAAAGACAACGGCGTTGATCATTCTTCTATTTTGCTTCAATTCTGCCTTCTGGGTCGTATGGTGGGCACCAAAGAATCCTCGGAGAGCGGTCGGAATCTTAGTCTATTGAGAGGCAAAGAAAATGATGACCACATTAGCACTCGGTTTCGTAATCGCAACACAACCAGCAACAGACTTGAAAACTCTGCTGTTCGAAGGTTATCAAGATGAGCGCATGGCGCACTCCACCTATACGGCAGTTTTGAAACGATTCCCGAACCAGCGACCATTCGCAAACATCGTGAAATCGGAAGCGCAACACAGCGAAATGATGATCAAGCTTATCAAAGCGCGAAATTGGGAAGCCCCTGCAGACAAGTGGAGTCAAAAGAAGGACGAGACAGACGCGCAGTTCCTGACGCGGATGAAAACTCCGACCGATTGGAAAGCGGCTCTGAAAGTAGGCGTTGATGTTGAAAAAGCGGACATTGAGTTCTTGACCAAAGCGCTCAAGCAAGATCTGCCGGATGATGTCAAGAAGACATTTGAACAACTGCTCTATGTGAGCCAAAACAACCATCTGCGCGCCTTCGAGCGAGCACTGGGACGATAAACCAAAAGAGCGAGGTGACTAGATAATCACCTCGCTCTTTCTTTGCCCAACCTTTTCCTTTCTTAGGCGATTGTGATTTGATCATCCAAGTAAACATCTTGGATTGCTTGCAGAATCTTTGCGCCTTCATCAATCGGTCGTTGGAACGCTTTTCGACCGGAGATCAAGCCGGTTCCACCCGCTCGCTTATTAATGACGGCCGTCATCACCGCCTCTTGCAGGTCATTATCGCCGCTTGCGCCACCGCTATTGATAAGTCCGGCTCGGCCCATATAGCAGTTAGCGACTTGGTAACGGGTCAGATCAATGGGGTGATCGGATGTGAGCTCGGTGTAGATGCGCTCATCGAGTTTGCCGTAACTGGATGAACCAGAGTTCAAAGCTTTGAATCCGCCATTGTTGGTGGGGAGTTTTTGCTTGATGATGTCGGCCTCGATTGTCACGCCCAGGTGGTTAGCTTGACCGGTGAGGTCGGCGGAGGTGTGATAGTCCACGCCGTCTTTCTTGAAATCGTTATTCCGGAGGTAGCACCACAGAACGGTTGCCATTCCGAGTTCGTGGGCGCGAGCAAATGCTTCGCTGACTTCCACGATCTGTCGCCCAGACTCTTCCGAGCCAAAGTAAATGGTTGCGCCAACCGAGCAAGCTCCCATTTCCCAAGCCTGTTCAACTTGTGCGAACATGATTTGGTCGAACTTGTTTGGGTAGGTCATCAACTCGTTGTGGTTGAGCTTGACCATGAACGGGATTTGGTGAGCGTATTTGCGGCTGAGACTTCCCAATACGCCAAGAGTGGAAGCTACGGCATTACAACCGCCTTCAATTGCGAGTTTGACAATGTTTTCTGGATCGAAGTGCGCCGGATTCTTGGCAAAGCTGGCTCCACCCGAGTGCTCAATCCCTTGGTCAACGGGAAGGATGGAAAGATATCCGGTTCCGGCAAGGCGACCAGTGTTGAACATTTGGGACAAAGATCGCAGGGTTTGTGGGTTGCGATCGGTGATGGAGTAGATGCGGTTCACAAAGTCTCCGCCGGGGAGGTGAAGCATTGACTTATCAATGGTTTGACACTTGTGGTTGAGGAGAGATTCTGCGCTGTCTCCTAAAATCGAAACGAGTTGGTCGTGGGTGTGGGCCATGGTGGTCTATCCTGATTTTGCCATGATCGGCGGGAAAATCGGGCTTGAGGGCCCAAGTTCACCCATGTTCGCAACCGTGCCTTCCAAGGAGCGGTATACCAGGGAAGAAGTTGCGGTACTCCGTGATTGTTGGTTGCTGTATGAAGAATTTGCAACGAGTCGGTGGATGGATTTTGGTTTTGGGGATGGCGTCCTTTGCCCACGCGCAAGAAACGCTCACGCTTGAGCAAGCATTGCAGAGAGCAAAGAACTCAAATGGCGATATTCAAGCGGCATTCTTGAATTACGAAGCGGCCCGACAAAACGAAGTCTCAGCATTTTCTTCCTATCTACCGAGTGCAACCCTTGGATTTAGCCGTTCAGTCGGACAGAGTGAAGTCTTCAATGGCCCGGGACAAGGGTTTGCCCGCTCGGGGAGCACCGATCTCTCTTTGCAGACAAACTGGCTTCTTTGGGATGACGGCACTCGCGCAGAGAATCTTCAACGTGCTCGACTCGGGAGTGTTGCCCAGAGTCAATCGGCATTACAAGTTTTGCGAAACACGCTTTTCTCAGTTCACGAGCGGTATCTGGAGTCGCTGAGAAGCCAGCTTTTGCTTGGTGTGCAAGAAAAGAATGTTGAGCGAGCGAAGGAACTTCTTGACTCAACTCTATTCCGAATTCAAGTAGAAGATTTGCCGGCAAAAGACAAGTATCAAGCGCAGGCAGATTATCAGAACGCATTGGTCAATAAGCTGACCGCCCAAAACCGGGTGTCCACCAGTGGCGCAAATCTGAAAGCTGTGCTTGCATGGAATGAGGCATTGCCGCAGCTTGTCCAGCCAGAAATGATGGAGGGCCAATTCGCCGATATGTCGCTTGAAGATTTGAAAGGTCAGGGGCTATCGAATCGGCCGGAGTTAATTTCTCAGCGCAAACAGATTGAATCCCAGCGAATCAATGTTTCTTTGGCGAAGAAGCAAAACCGCTTGAAATACGCGCTGAACGGTTCGATGACCAACGGTTTTCTGGAGCAGAACTCACTTTCTCTCGGATTGACCCTGAGTGCACAGTTGCCGGTCTACTCCGGTAAAGCGAATGAATCGGCGATCCGAGTAGCTGAACTTGGTCTGGAAGCGCAACTCGCGCAGCTTGACCAAAGTGAGCAGAACGTTGAAGCAGAAATTGAGGCGGCGTATTGGAATGTCACTCAGAATCGCGAAAGGGTGGAAGCGGCAAAGCTGGCATTGAAGGCGGCCCAAGAAAACTACAACGCGGTGGAAGAAGCATTTCGGCTCCGTGCGGCTACTGTGATTGAACGGCTGACCGCCCAGGTGACGCTCGTCACGGCAGAATCAAACATGATTGAATCCACATACGATTCTTTGATTAGCGAGGTGCGTTTGCAACTCGCAATCGGGATGCCGATGCCGGGTGAAATCAACACGGAAACGGGAGCCGGAGAATGAGCACGGAAGTCGCAACACAAACCGTCGTTGAAACTCGGGGGCTCTGTAAAGAATATGTGATGGGCACGATGGTTGTTCGAGCACTTCGCGATGTTGATCTGACTTTCAAAGAAGGCGAATTCATCTCGATCATGGGGCCATCTGGTTCGGGGAAATCCACCTTCATGAACATGATTGGGTGCCTAGATCGCCCAACGCGCGGACAGATCTTTCTCGAAGGGAATGAAGTTTCTCGCATGGGTGACAACCAGCTCGCGGAAATTCGGAATCACTACATCGGATTTGTTTTTCAAAGCTTCAACTTGCTTCCGCGGACTTCGGCAACGAAGAATGTTGAGCTTCCGTTGATGTATGCCGGAAAGAAGAATCGCACGGAGTTGGCGCGGGAAGCACTCAAAAAGGTTGGGCTTGGTGATCGGATGGATCACAAGCCAAACGAACTCTCTGGTGGACAGCAGCAGCGCGTTGCGATTGCGAGAGCGATTGTGAACGATCCCGTTCTGATTTTTGGTGACGAGCCGACTGGAAACCTTGATACTCGCACGAGCTTGGAGATCATGGCTCTCTTCCAAGATTTGAACCGACAAGGAAAGACGATCGTTGTTGTTACTCACGAAGAGGAAATTGCGAGATTCGGTACAAGAATTGTCCGCTTTCGGGATGGTCGCGTCGAGAAAGATGAACTAGTAAAAGACCACGTTGATGCTCGTGAAGAGATCGAAAAGCTTCCTCCGCCGGAAGATATGAACGTCTAAGAATTTGTGGTCACTTCCGCAATATCCCAGTAATTTTCAAAGTCTAATCCCCCGATAAGAACCCCAGCACAGATTTTTTCAAAGGATCTGTTTGAGGGAAATCAGAATGCTTTGCCAACAATTTGGAATCGACGATTCAGAACGTCGCCGCAGGCTCGACATCAATCGGATTACATCCGCTGACCAAGAAGCCTTGAAGTCATTGAAACCGGTGCTGGAAAAGCACATGGACGAGATCGTAGACGCTTTTTATGCTCACGCTGGGAAGTATCCGGAAGCACTTGCTATCATTCAGAGTGCAGGAAGCAGCGTTGAAAAGCTCAAGAAAACGAACCCGAGTTGGTTCGCCCATATGTTTAAGGGTGAGTTTGATCTTGACTATTTTGAAAGCCGCTTGATCGTGGGTCGAGTTCACGCGATGATTGGATTGGAGCCAGTTTGGTTCTACGGCGCGATGAGCACCTACTATGATGTGATCTACCCGATCATTGTCAAGGCGTACAAGCTCAACCCAGGAAAGCTCACATCCGCGATTGTGGCCTTCCAAAAAGCCTTCAACCTTGACCAAGCGTTGGTCATGGAAGCGTACATTGAATTTGGATTCTTGGAGGAAATCCGCAATATCGTTGAGAAGACTCACGATGTTGCTTCCAGCCTCCAAGAAAGCTCCGAACAACTCCGACAGGGTGCCGACGAAAGTGGCCAGTCTGTTCAAGAAGTGGCTAAGGTTTCTGAGCAACTTGCTCACTCAGCAATGAGCCAAGCAGAGCGATCTGCAAATTAGGCTGAGTCCATGTCGAACCTCAGTGAAGCGAGTCAACGAATGCGCACTGGTGCAGAGCATCAGCGCGAAGCGGTTGGTCAAGCCAGCTCGGTTGTGGAAGCAGTTCAAAAGAGCATCATTGAGATTAGCGACCAGGCTGCGCTTTGGGAAGAAATCCGAGAGCGAATTGCGGCAATGGAGCGAGTCAAGCAGACCGTTTCCGAAACCGCTGGTCGTGTTGGTGATATGACTAAGCGATCCGACGAAATCGGACGCATCGTTCAAACCATCGAAGATATTGCGGCGCAAACCAACTTGCTGGCGCTCAACGCAGCGATTGAAGCGGCGCGAGCCGGTGAAGCTGGTCGAGGTTTTGCGGTTGTTGCGGAAGAAGTCCGCAAGCTGGCTGAACACTCAAGCGAAGCAACCAAGGAAATTACTACGTTGATTGGCGCAGTTCAATCCGGTAGCCAAGACGCGGCTGATTCCATGGAGCGAACCATCAAGGATGTGGACGAAGCATCCGAGGTCACTCTCCAAGCAGCGGGATGTCTTGAGCAGATCGCGAAGACGGCGACAGAAACCGCTCAGCAAAATAACCTCCTCACCGAGGCAATGGGCGAAGTGGAGCGAGTTGCTGGCGAGAATCTTGATCTTCTGATCAACATGGCAGAAGAAATCACCTCCGTCAATGCGAACATCGAAGGAATCGCGGCATCGAGCCAAGAAAACTCAGCCTCGACCGAAGAGATGAGCGCATCCTCGGAAGAAATGAGCGCGATGGTGGAAGAGTTAGTTGCCTCCGTTTCTGAAGTGGATGACCAGATCCGCAATCTTGTCACGATTGTTGAAGAAGCACAAAAAGTTCTCGACAAATCTCGCAAGAACGATAGCGGTATGCAACGCGCTGCCTAAGTCAGCAAGCAATCTGAAAACCGAAATGGGTTGGGCTCAATTGAGCCCAACCCATTCTGATTTTTGAGAAGCGCAAATGTAGACACATCATCAAAAATGACAAGGGAAGTCAGGATGTGCAAAAGGACAGTTTTTTGGAAGTCCAATAATCTGAATCATATGCGCGCTTTGTGGCTAGCAGGAGGATATTTGCTAACAGGAACGGGCCTTGTGGGATATTGGCTCCCCGGGGTTCCTGGCACAGTCTTTCTGATCATGGCCCTTTTCTGCTTTTACAAAGGTGGAGACGAGCGAATGCGGGCATGGCTCTTGAACAATCGATTGTTCGGGGCAACCCTTCGCGATTGGGAAGAAAACAAAGCGATTTCGCTCCGCATCAAATGGGTTGCCTGCACTTGTATTGCCGTATCTTGCGGACTATCCTGCTTAGTGATTCCGCCGATCTGGGTGAAAGCAGTTGTTGCGATTCTCGGCCTGGCTGGGATAGCTTATATCGTGACGCGCAACACAGCGGTTGTCAAACCGGTGGTCGTCAGCGAGAAAACACCGAAAGCCGCCTAAATCCTGGGGCGCGGTAGAGATGTGTCCTGGATGTAATCGGGATGCAAGAATCGCCACGGAGTGTGCTCACCTTTTCCCTCGGCTAACCCAACCCGCACGTCTATCACTGGATATTTGATGACTTCCTTCGTTGGGAGGATATAGAGTTCATTTTTCGGATTGAGGAGATCAAGTTCGTTGTATTGCTTATCAATGCCGAGTGCCTGGGTGAGCTTTCCCGGCCCGGTGAGCAAATCGTGTTCTGACTTTGCTTTGGCGCGCCTGGATTTCATCTCCTCGAGCCCACTCAGCGGTTTGCCCGCCCGGATGAGAGTTGCCGCGGCGTCTTCCCGATCATGAGCAGTGATGCACAGCATCCAGTGATTGCCGTAGGTGAAATAGATAAAGGCGTGTCCGGCAGGGCCGAACATCGGCTCTGTGCGTGGGGTGATGCCGCGATAAGCGTGAGAACCGGGATCATCTGCTCCGCCATAGGCTTCGACTTCGGTGATCAGGCAACTCCCAATCGGGGAAACGAGCGTCGCTCCGAGGAGTAGGTGTGCAGAATCTTCCACACGCATTTCGCAGAGCATAGTTCTGAGTTCTTCAGTCGTCACTTTGTGAGCCTTGGGAAATGGTCATGCGAAAGCGCATCCGTGGCAGAATAGTGAGCATGGATTGGGAAGCGATCAAGGATTTTTTGGAGCACAAGCTTTATCAGAATATCACGCCGGGGTTGATTCTGCAGGCGGTTTTGTTTACCGTTGGTGTTGTTCTGGGGAGCAAGCTGGTTAGATCGATCACGATCAAAGCTCTCAAGAATGTTCCGCATCTTGATTCCGGCACTCGAAATGCCATTGCCACGGTGGTCTATTACATCGTCCTCGCCGTTGGTTTGGGGATGGTCATTGGATCGCTTGGATTGAGCTCATCCAGTCTGGCGGTGTTCACAGGGGCTCTCGGTTTGGGGATTGGCCTAGGCTTCCAAGATGTCGCCAAGAACTTCATCTCTGGACTGATTATGTTGATCGGGAAGACTATCAAACCGGAGGACATCATCACAGTTGGCGAGATGACGGGCCGAGTGGAGGTGGTGGGCATGTATTCCAGCACAATGCGGACAGTACAGGACGCCACCGTAATTATCCCGAACAGCGAAATTCTGAGTTCGAAATTCATCAATTGGACGCACGATAACCGCATCCGCATGATCGAAATCCCGGTGGGAGTCCACTACGATTCAGACATGGAAGTTGTGCAGGAGTGCTTGCGTGATGCGGCGAAGAACCTGGAAAAGGTCTTGGAAGATCCTCCGGTGCGCGTACTCTTGGTGAATTACGGCGAATCAAGCGTGGATTTCGTTGCTCGCATTTGGACGGACGAAGTCTTCTACTACCAACGCGTCATCAGCGCGTACTACTTGGAAGTGTGGCGACTGTTCAAAGATCGTGGCGTGATCATTCCTTACCCGCAACGCGATCTGCACATACACACGGTTCCGAGTGAGCTGGTTCAGAAGTAGATTTACTTCTGAACCGCTTTGGAGAGCATTGGCTTGACGTACTGGCTGAGTTCGGACCACTTCATCTTCACCATGTATTCGCCCTCGACATAGGAACCGACGGCATACGGCTGGAACATGAAGGCAATCCCGCTGGGAGTCAGAACAAAGTCGGCGCACTGTTCAGGAGCCAGGGTTAGCATTTCTGTTGGTTCGCCCATGCGGCTAGTGCGCTCTTTTTCAACTAAAGAACTCAAGACTGTCGTGCGGAAAACCATTTCTGCCGATTCATTGATGAACAGATCTTTGAATTCGAAAACTTCCGCCGAGTCTTTGCCGGTACTGACTACCGTCCGTGAAGTGTAAAAGCGGTTAGGGTGTGCGCCGCCGGAGTAGTCGTATTGGTACCAGATAATTGAGATCACCGAGTCGTTGGCTACCGAGATCGTTGGATAAGCTTCGTGGTACCACTCTGAAGGAGCGTTTCCTTCTTCGGAGAAGAACTCTTTTGCGAACTGCTCAAACTCGCCGAATTGTGATTTGACGAACTTGAGGGCTTCCTTGTTAGCAAGTTGAGCAACCGCGCTTTTCGAGGAGAATTCTGGATACTGGAGCTTGGCTTCGTATTGATCTTTGACCTTCACCGCAAGGGTTTTCATTGTGTATTTGGCGGGAGTGAGGACGAGAGCGGCGGCAACAGCGGTCAGCATGACAAATATTCAGACGGAGCAAACGGACGGGAGCGTCTCAAATTGGGGCGCGGCATGGATAAAATGGGAATCATGAACGGCACGCTCCAATCCTGGCTGGAAAAGGAAATCCAGGGCCTGAAAGACGCTCACCTATATAAGAAACCACGCATTTTGGATTCTCCCGCTGGCGGTCGCGTTGTGATGGATGGCAAAGAAGTCATCAACCTATCCAGCAACAACTATCTGGGTTTGGCGAACCATCCGAAGGTGCGACAAGCGGCTCTCGATGCTATTGAGCGATGGGGCGTGGGTGCCGGTGCTGTCCGCTGGATTGGCGGGACGATGAAAGTCCACGACGAACTGGAAGAGCGGATCGCCAAGTTCAAAAAAGTGGAGTCGGTGCTCGTTTTCACTGGCGGGTTTACGGCGAATAGTGGCTGTATTCCCGCCGTTTTGACTAAGCAAGACGTTGTCATCAGCGATGAACTGAACCACGCTTCGATCATTGACGGCGTGCGGCTGTCACCGGCGGAATACCGCAAGTCGGAGGGCTGGGTTTACGCGCACAAAGACATGGACGCACTAGAAGACTGCCTCAAACGCGCACAGGAACGCGGTTTTGAGAAGAAGATGATCATCACCGATGGTGTCTTCAGTATGGATGGAGACATCGCTCCGCTTCCGGAGATTGTTGCCCTGGCGGAGCAGTACGACGCCTTCGTGATGGTAGACGACGCCCATTCCAGCGGCGTGCTTGGAAAGAATGGGGCCGGCACAACCAGCCACTTCGATCTATACGGACGGGTGGATATCCAACTCGGGACGCTTTCCAAGGCACTCGGAGTGGTGGGTGGATACATTGCCGGTTCCAAGGAATTGAAAGAGTGGTTGATCAATCGAGGACGACCGTACTTGTTCTCGACGGCACATCCTCCGGTGGTTGCGGCGGCGCTCATTGCGGCATTGGATGTCATGGAAAACGATCCTGAGCCGATGAATCGCCTTTGGGATAACACCAAGAAGTGGAAAGCGATGCTGGCAGAAAACGGCTTTGATACGATGGGGAGCGAAACCCCGATCACGCCGATTCTGTTTGGAGATGCTAAGGTCGCGCAAGAAGCAGAGCGACTCCTTTGGGAAGAAGGGGTTTATGCCCTCAGCATTGTTTATCCGACGGTGGCACTGGGCAAGGCTCGTATCCGTACGATGCCGAGCGCAGCGCATACCGACGAAGACTTGAATGATGCACTTCAAGCGTTCATTCGAGTGCGCGACAAACTCGGGATGACCGTCTAACGCCAGAGTTGCTCGGCGAGCGGATCGGTTGAGTCCATGAGTTGGCTCAGCCGATCTTCTTCGCAAGCATTGAGCTTCTCCAGGAGATCAGCCATTTGCGCCCGGCGTTGATCGCGGAGCTCTCGTCGCAACCGCCCAGCAAGGTACTGGCGCTTTTCATCGCGGGTTTCGCAGATCAAACGCGGAACAGGGCTGGATGATCCATCTCGGATCGCAACCATAACCACTCGAGCGGTATTGACATGGCGTCGTTCTTGGGTGGTCAGGCGTGTTGCGTGGACATCAATCGTGACTTCAATACTGGTTCGCCCAACGTAGCTGACGTGCCCATCAAGCTCAACCAACTCCCCAATTTCAACCGGTTGGTGGAAATCGACACGGTCAAAAGCGGCAGTCACACAAACGGTGCCGGCGTATTTGCTACTCACAGCACTTGCCGTCAGGTCGATCAGGGCAAGGATTGATCCCCCAAACACTTTGCCAAGAACATTGGCATCGTTCGGAGTCATGATCTGCGCGAGGCGCAGATAGGTGTCAGCCATGCGAACGGAATCCACGCCGCGAGTGTACTTGGGCCGGATATTAGATTTCGGGAAGATCAACCGAGCGGAGAAGCTGATTGACTTCTTTTTTGCCGAGCCGAATGCACTGCCCGCTCGACATTCCTTTCAGCAGGAGGTTGCCGATCCGTACCCGGCGGAGAGTCACAACTGGGCGGGCGACAGCTTCGCACATCAGGCGAATTTGGCGTTTACGACCTTCTTTCAAGATGATCGTGAAGGACGTTTCGTTCTTCTTTGCGTTGTAGCGGTGCGGTCTGACAATCGCGGGGAGAGTTTTCTTGCCTTCAATGACGATGCCGTTGGAAAGCCGCCGATACTCTTTGTCAGTCAGTTCGCCGACGACGGTGACTTGGTATTCCTTCTCGACTTTGTAGCGAGGGTGAGTGAGACGTGCAGCAAGATCTCCGTGATTAGTGAGGAGAAGGAGACCATCACTTTCCCGGTCCAGGCGACCGACAGGTTTGGCCGTTTTTGCCCCTTCGGGCATCAAATCTTTGACAGTTCGGCGGCCCCGATCATCGGACATCGTGGTGATGATCCCGGTTGGTTTGTAGAGCATATAAACCGCACGATCTTCCGCTTCAATAGGTTGTTCATCGACCGTGACGACGTCTTTGGTTGGGTCGATCTTGGTGCCCATCTCCGTGATGGTTTCGCCATTGACCTGAACACGTCCTTCGGCGATGATTTCTTCAGATTTGCGGCGGCTGGCGACGCCACATTGAGAAAGGAAGCGGTGAAGTCTCATCGAATGCGTCTCTGCCTGATTTTGTAAGCGATTGAGCCGAGACCCATCATCAGAACCATCATCCCGGCGGGGGTACCAAAGCTGGAAAGGAAGATCGCTTTACGAGGCACCGCTTCTTTTGCTTGAATTTTGATCTCGTGGGTCGTGCCATCGGGGAAGATGACTTTGGCGATCCCGAGGTCTTGTCCTTCTTCAATTGGGGCGGTGAGTTCCTTGGTGACGGGGAAGACTTTGGCTTTCGCGATGTCGTATTCACTGGCGAGTGCGGCAAGACCGTTCTGCGTGGCGAACTCGACTTCGGCCAGTTCGCCTTCCTTGACTGGGATTGTGCCGAGGGCGATTCCGGTCGGGACGATGGAGCGTGTCTCGAAGGTTTTGAATCCCCATTCGATGATGTTCTGCTGATCAGCAACCCAATCTTTGCTTTTGAGGATGACGGTGAGGAGCCGGAGTCCGTTCCGGTCGTTCATCCCAACAAAGCATCGCCCCGCCGCGTTTGTCCATCCGGTTTTGACGCCTTTGCTGCTGGCGTCAAATTCCATCGTTTTGTTGGTGGTTTCCAGCAGAGTGTCCTCTTGGTTGATGGATCGGGTGATCGTTCGTTGGAAAGTGCTGACAGCCTCGGCGAACCGCGGATTCTTGAGCGCATCCCTGGTGATCATCGCCATATCGTAGGCGGTGGTCATGTGTTTATCGTGAGGCAAACCGTGCGGGGTGTAGAAAGTGGTGTTTTTCGCGCCTGCTTCCTTCGCGCGCTCATTCATTTTTCGCGCGAATGCGGTGACCGATCCTGAAACATGAAGGGCGGTAGTATGGGCTCCGTCATTGGCCGAACGGAGCATCAATCCGTACAGCATGTCTTCGGCGGTGATCTCCTCACCGGGCTTCATGTGAAGGCTACTCCCCGTGACTTTCTCGATATCGCTGGGCGCGCGGAGGATGTCGCTAGGCTGGGTGTTCTCCGCGAGCAGCAGCCCGGTCATGATCTTGGTCGTACTGGCGGGATAACGACGAGAGTTGATGTTCTTCCCGTAAAGAATCCGGCCGGAGTCCAAATCCATTACAAGGCAACTGAGCGCGGTCGGAGTGGGAGTCGTGGCTTGGACGCCAACAAAACTGGCGGCTCCCAGAGTCATTCCAACTACAGCAGTGATCATTCTTCTTCGTCTCCTTCGGTGTCCTCGTCGTGGACGCTGGGCAAGGCAGGCTGATCGGGTGGAACGTTGGTGCCGATCGCTTCGCTCAAGATGCCTTCATCGAATTCGACCTTCGGAAGGTCTTCCAGCGTTTGGAGATTAAACGTGTGGAGGAATTGCTGGGTTGTTCCGTAGAGAACTGGTCGACCGGGAGCGGCTTTCCTTCCAATATCAACGACGAGTCGCTTCTCCACTAGCTGTCGCAAACCGTAATCGGAATCCACGCCGCGGATTGCATCAATCTCAGCTGAGGTCACCGGCTGGCGATACGCGACAATAGCGAGAACTTCCATCAGCGAACGGCTGAGCTTGTGTTTTTGCGGTTTGAGGAATCGAGTGACCGCATCGGCGTATTCTGCCTTTGTGCAGATTTGGTAGCCGCCAGCAATCCGCACGAGTTGTAGGCTACTCGTATGGTGCAATCGCCCGCCGAGCTTTTCAAGTGCTTCTTCCACTTCAAAGATGGGCACTTCCAGAGCTTGGGCAAGATCTTCTGGCGTTGCCGGGCTATCGGCCACGAACAGGAGGGCTTCAACCGCGTGGGTGATTCTCAGGGCTTATTCTCCGCGAGCAAATTGTACTTGACCTTCACTCAGCCGTACCCGCGCTTGGCCGAGGCGGATGAGTTCGAGGAGAGAGAGGAACCACCAGACCACTTCGGTGCGGGTGAATTCCCCCGTCACGATCTCTTCCAGGTTCATGAAGTCGCCGGGGAGAGCTTTGAGAACCACAAACATCATTTCGCTGAGGCTCCGGCGTGGACGGTTAAGCGTTTCTGGTGGGTCGGGCTTCGCCCGCTCCATGAGTCTTTCGAACACTACCGCGAGATCAGATGGAGAAACTCCACCTGTTTCAAAAGGAAGCTCGTAAGGGAGTTGAGCAGAGTCAGCACTGCGGAAGAAGAGGTGGCTACGCTCCTCAGCACGCCCCAGCAAGTCCTCAATCATCGGTTGGAATTCGTGGACGTAGGGATCGACGTCATCCAAAAGGTCCTCGGCGTCGGGTTCTTCTACTTCGGGTTTGGGGAGGAGACGCCAAGCTTTCCGCTCAAGCAGATAAGTCAGCGCGGCAAGAGCAACACCGACCGATTCGAGCTCGACTTGTTGTTCCTCAATGATGTAGCGGAAGTACGCCTCGCAGACTGGGCCGAGCGGAATATCCAGCAAATCGACCTTACTTTCGCGCACGCAGACAAAGAGGGTTGCAAGCGAACCACGAAAGGCACCGCACTCAATATGAATTTCGGGGGGACGAAATACACCTAGGGGGCCGGGGGAATCGACGGGTTCCAGTCTTGCAACAGATGCCATGCTTGCACCCATTCGAGACGGTGGGGCTACGGCTCAGGCACCGCGCACTTTTCCACAGAAGTTGAACCTGCGTGAGGTTAAACAAAAATGGAGGCGACGACCGGATTCGAACCGGTGAATGAGGGTTTTGCAGACCCTTCCCTTAACCACTTGGGTACGTCGCCTCGTGGATCGAAAATGGTACCCGCCGAACCGCAGTCGGAGTGAGGACTGATCCGCTTGTCCCAGTTGTCCGAGTCAATTTTCGGAGTGGGGACGTAGAATGGGCGGTATGGCAAAGCTCCATGAATATCCAGTGACAGTGCAATGGCAAGGGGGCCGCGGCGGCTCTGGGAAAGTGACGGCAGATACAAGCGGCTCGAGTTCGACTCTTGCGGTTCCGGCTGAATTCGGTGGAACTGGCGGCGGAACGAATCCAGAAGAAATGCTCTGTGAAGCAGTCGCGAGTTGCTACAGCATCACCTTTGGGATTATTGCCGATATGCGGAAGCTGCCGGTTGTGGGATTTGAAGTCAAAGCGGTGGGTGAAGTTGAAGAAAACGGCCCGACCTTTACTTACAAGAAAATCACAATTCGCCCGACGATCACTCTTGCCAGTGACGCTTCGGATGATCAAATGAAAATGGCAGAAGATATGTCCCACAAAGCGGATAGCTACTGCATTATCACGAACGCGGTTCGCGGCAAGGTTGAGATTGTCGTTGAGCCAACACTCAGCCGCGCATAAACAATAAGGGATTTGCCCATTCTGCGGCTAAACTATCAGAATGAGAACCAAATTGGTGGCGGGTAACTGGAAAATGAACATGACCTCAGCCGAGGGTGTTGCCTTGGTTGAGGGGTTCATTGAACAGGCAGAGATTCGGTACGACATTGATGTTGTCGTATGCCCGCCGTATCTCTCTATTCCTAAAGTGCGGGAGATTACAAAGAAATCAAGCGTGAAACTCGGAGCGCAAGATGTTTTCTGGATGCAAGAAGGGGCATTTACCGGGAACGTGAGTGCCAAGCAACTCTCTGAATTCTGCGTGGATTATTGTATTGTCGGGCATAGCGAGACTCGTGGTCGATTTGGCGCGATGGAAGTTTCGGAATCCACACTCAGCTACTTCAGCGAATCAGAAGAGACGATCAATCTCAAGATCAAATCGCTTTTGTATTACGGTATCAACCCGATCCTCTGTGTTGGCGAAACCAAAACAGAGCGTGCCGCCGGAGCGACCGATGAGATCATACGCGCGCAGATCAAGGGGGCGCTTTCTGGAATTGAGCCAGCGGAAATGTACGGAATGGTGATCGCCTACGAACCAGTCTGGGCAATTGGTACAGGAATCACCTGTGATGATGAAGAGGCAGAGCGCGTGTGTAGTTTCATCCGAGATGTAATGCGCGAAGTAGCCGATGACGATGTTGCCGACATTATGCGAGTTCTGTATGGCGGTTCTGTGAAACCAAGTAATGCTAAGGGCTTGTTCGAGATGCCGAACATTGATGGCGGTTTGGTGGGCGGTGCGAGCCTGGACGCGAGTTCCTTTGCCGCGATTGTCCGCCACGCCTAATAGAGAATGACCACGCCAGAAATTCGGGAGATTTTTGATCTTCCTGATCGGAAGTCGATTGCTCCAAATCTGCAAGTGCTCGATGGTTTGTTGGGTGGAGCTTGCAAGTTGATTGACTTATCTCCTTTGTTTCGCGACGGCAATCCTCTGATCCAACTTCGAGCATTAGATGTTGCCGAGCGATTTTCGCGAGAGAATCCTGCGGCGATACAAGATTTCCGCCAGGAGTTTTTGATTGAAATTGATGAGGAGATGCTTTGGGAAGGGCGGCTCTCTGTCACTCGGATTCTTGCTTTGGCGGATTGGGATGATTCGGAAAAGGAGGGTGTGTTGAAGTGTCTTCGCCAAACTTTGGATGATCCTCAGCCTTTTGTTTCCGCCTGGTCGCTTGATACCCTCAGCATTCTCAGCCTGAAATGGCCCGAGCTGCGAGAGGAAGTCGTTGAGCGTGTGCTGCGATTTTTTGAATCGGGCACGGCCGCGCAGAAAGCTCGTTGTCGGCATATCGCCAAACGGATCGGGTTGCAAGCCCCGCCTCGCGGCTGATCCCATCGGTATCCTGGGAGTGGCATGTCCAACCGACTCCATCTCTCTAACAACCCTTACTTGCGCCAGCACAAAGACAACCCGGTGCATTGGCAGGAGTGGGGTACGGAGGCGTGGGAGCAGGCCGAGCGCGAGAACAAACCGGTCTTTTTGAGCATCGGATATTCCACTTGCCACTGGTGCCATGTCATGGCGCACGAATCGTTCGAAGATCGAGAGACGGCCGATGTCCTCAACACGCATTTTGTGAACATCAAATTGGATCGGGAAGAGAGGCCGGACATCGACGACCTCTTTATGACGGCGACTCAATTGGCGACTGGTCATGGAGGATGGCCGCTTTCCATCTTTTTGACCCCAGATAAGAAGCCGATTTTTGCAGGGACATATTTTCCGAAAGAAGGCAGACAAGGTGTCCCGAGTTTTGTGACGATTCTGAATGCGCTGGCATCGGCTTGGCGGGATGAGGAGGCGGAAGTTCGGAGTAAAGCCGAGGAGTTTGCGCAAGGACTCGAGTCGGTTCTCGAGAAAGGGGTCGCGCCTGTCAGTACTCAGATTGATCCGGGGTTGCTGGATCAGGCAATTCAGCATTTTCATGGCGACTACGACTATGAAAAAGGCGGATTTGGAAGCGAACCCAAGTTTCCGCCGCACGCAACAATTGAATTTTTGATTCGGTACGCCCAGACTCGCCACCATTTGGTGGGGGACGTGGCGATTATCGAGAATCTCACTGGTGAAGCGAGCATGATGGCGTTCCAGACGCTGGAAGAGATGGCGAAGGGAGGCATTCGTGATCACTTACGGGGTGGGTTCCATCGCTACACGGTCGATGAGGAGTGGCATCTCCCTCATTTCGAGAAGATGCTTTACGACAATGCTCAGATGATCCGGAACTACGCTCTGGCGGCGCGTGCAGTCGACGTCCCTGAACTGAGCACTTTCTTCCAAGAAGTTGTTGACCAAACGGTGGATTTTGTGCAGCGCGAAATGATGACGGAAGAAGGTCTTTTTCTGTCTGCGCTTGATGCAGATTCTGATGGGGAAGAAGGGGCATATTATGTTTGGAGTTGGCAGGAGTTGGAGTCAAATCTCGGGGACTCCATGGGAGAAGTTGCTGAGCTTTATGGGCTGAATGAGCGTGGAAATTTTTCGGATGAAGCCACGGGGATTCCAATCCCGAAGAACATCCTGCATTTGCAAGCGGTTGCGCGACGTCATCCCGCTTTGGATCGCTTGATGGTCGAGTCAGAATCTCGAGCGCGACCCTTCGTGGATGATAAGCGAATTTTCGGCTTGAACGGTTTGATGATTTCTGCTTTGGCGAGGGCTGGTTACTTAGACTTGGCGACCAAGTGTGCATCCAATTGGTTGAAGATCACGGATGATGCTCTGTATCACCAAATCGGCAGTACTTCACCGCCATTTTTAGACGACATTGCGTACTTTACCGACGCGCTATTGGATTTGCATGTCCAAACCTCCGACCCGAAGTGGAAAGAAGCGGCGGAGTCCCTCGCAGATCGAATGATAGAGCATTTTTCGTGTGAAAGTGGAGGCTTCTACTTTACAAGTACGATGCACGAGAAATTGTACAGTCGCACAATCCCGGCAATGGACAACGCGATGCCCTCACCAAATGGTGTAGCCGTGAGAGTTCTGCGCAGATTGGGGCGTCAGGAAGAAGCCCTCAGGCACCTCACTGCGATTTATGGATGGGCGCAGAGATTGCCGGGTGCATCTTCCACCATATTGTTAGAGTGCTTAGAGCAGCTTTTGATTGCAGAAGGGGAGCTTCGTTTGGAGGGGGCTAAGAGTCAGCCGAGTGCGGAGATTGAGTTCGACCCGAGAGAGGTGATTGTCGGAGAAGATGGATTCGGATACTCGAAGGTGATAATTCGGATACCGAAGGACTTGCATATCAACTCGCATTCTCCAGGAGCGCACTGGCTGACTCCAACAACTGTGCGGATTGATGGAGTTTATGGTGAAGCTGGCTTCCCGGATGCGGAGCATGATCGCTATGAAGATGAAGTCGAGATTCATCTTCGGCTCAAAGCAAAAACCCGCACTGATGAGTTTGAACTGAGTGTGACTTATCAACTTTGTTCGGAATCCGAATGTTATTTGGCGCAAGAAGCGCGTTTTGCTGGTGTTTTGATTGCGCCCGGGGACTAAGATTGTGAGACATAGCGCCGCATCACGCGGGTCATGATGCGAGTGAGGATTTCATGACTGTTTGTGTTTGTGAGCGTCGCTAGTTCTTGCACAAGGATTTGGTTGCCCAGAAGCTCGGCGACATCGCCGATTTGGACATTCTGGATATCTGTGACATCAATCAGAGTTTGATCCATGCAGACGAGCCCGACTACGGGCGCACGGTGTCCATTGATGGCAACTACGCCCTTGCTGCTGAGATTTCGTGGGTAGCCATCGCCGTAGCCGACTCCGAGAGTAGCTAATTTTGAGTCACGTTCCAACCGAAAGGTGGAAGCATAGCTCACCGTTTCCCCAGCTTTGACATCTCTGATACTCAAGACACGAGCGTTCCACGTCATGACCGATTTGAGTCGCTTGTTTGTGAGGTTGAAAGGATCAACTCCATAAGCAAAAATGCCAACGCGCACAAGCTGATGGTGAGTTGCGGGGAGGCAAGCAACCGCCGCACTGTTTGCTGAGTGAAGCAGCAAAGCATCATCGCCTGCAGTTAACAAAGCGCCAAACTGGTCAATTTGGTATTGAGTTTTCTCACGATCGGAGGCACTGTCAACAAAATGGTGGGAAAGCCCAACCATTTGGACATTTTTGAGGCTTTGGCCGAATTCCAGCAACTCGCGGGCAATATTTGGATTACATCCAAACCGATGGAGCCCAGTATCCACCTTGAGGTGGAGGCGTGCAACTCGATCCATGCCCCCCGCGGCTGAGTTGTAAGCTTCAATGCTCTCCCTTGATTCCACCATCACATCGAGATCGTAAAAGATAGCTTGCTCAGCTTCGCCAGGCAAACTTGGCGACATGACGAGAATCCGGTTACTGACTCCCGCATCGCGTAGGGCAACGCCCTCCTGGACTGTTGCGACGGCAAGCCAGTCAACGCCATTTTTTACCGCTTGACGCGCCATGGGAACAAGCCCGTGCCCATAGGCATCGGCTTTGCATACGAGAGCAAGCAACACATGCGGGCCAATCATCTCGCGCATCACCGAAAGGTTGAATGCAAAAGCATCCAAATCAATATCAGCCCAGGTACGAGAGTGCGGTTTCACTTGGTTCGTTAGTCGTCCTTTTGGTCAAAAACTTGAAATTTGACCATCTGGACGGTTAGAATTATACTCATCATGAAAACACGTCGTGACGACATCATGAAAACTGCCTATGATTTGATGGGCACCAAAGGGTTGGAATCGGTTCATGCCCGAACCGTAGCCAGTGAGCTCAGCATCAACCACGCGACAGTTCACTATTACTTCCCAACCCGCGCCGACCTTTTGGTGGGGGTAGCAGACTTTGCTCTGACTCAGTTTCAGAGCGACCGTGCGCGATTCCATGATGGCTTGACTTCGGCTGCCGACAAGATTGAAGGGGAATTGGCTCTCGCGGAAGCATATTGTAAGAAGAACAGCCGGTTTGCGAAGGTTCTTGCGGGCTTGTATGTTGCATCCATTGAGCATACGGCACTCAAAAAGAAGATGCAAGCACTCTGGAATGAGTGGCAAGCTCTCAATGCTGAACTGACGACATCAGCGAAACTCAAGAAAGGAACTCCTTATGTAGATGGTGAGCTTTTGACCGCAACTCTCTTTGGGTTTGCGCTCACAAGCCACCTCACCGATGGTTCATTTGATGCTCGCGGAAAGATTGACGAAGTCTTTGCTTCGATGTTCGGCTAACCTTTTGGTGTAGCGACAAAACCTGATTCCAACCGCCAACATGCCGCCTCTGTTCCCTCCGCTGGGAAGAGGGGCGGTTCTGCATTACATTTGTCGAACGCGAACGGACATCTGGGAGCGAACGAACATCCTTCCGGCAGATCGGCGAGAAGCGGCGGCTGGCCAGAGATCACTCGTAAGCGATCCATTCCCACGGTCGGCATTGCTTCCAGAAGTGCTTGCGTATATGGATGCTGCGGAGTTCGCAGAACTTCTTCCGTATCACCCATCTCAACAACACGCCCCGCATAATAAACCGCCATTTGGTCAGAAACAGAGGCGATGACGCCGATATCGTGGGAGATGAGAATGACCGCCGTATTTTCCTCTTCCTGCATCTGTTTGAGCAAGCGCAGGATTTGCGCTTGAAGAGTGACGTCAAGGGCGGTGGTGGGTTCGTCGGCGATGAGAAGCTTTGGCCGTGCGGCGAACGCAATAGCGATGACAACTCGTTGGCGTTGACCACCGGACATTTGGTGTGGGTACTTGCGTGAGGAATCAACCGGAGAGGGCACCCCAACTTTCTCGAGGAGTTCAACCGCTTGGACTTGGGCATCGAATTTCGACATGCCTTTGTGAAGAGTCAGGACTTCGGCGATTTGATCACCAACGCGCATCAATGGGTTGAGGCTAGTGAATGGATCTTGCATGACTAGTGCGATCTCTTGTCCGCGGATGCCTAGCCATTCTTTCTTGCTAAGCGTAGTCAGATCGCGGCCATTCAGGAGGATGCTTCCATCCGTAACCGCTCCGCCGTTCGGGAGCATCCCCATGATTGCCTTGCCGGTCATTGATTTTCCGCAACCGCTTTCCCCAACAACGCCGAGAGTTTTGCCCGCTTCCACTTCAAAGGAAACGCCCCGGAGGATTGGAGTCGCGCGAACGGCGACATGAAGGTTATCGACCTTGATGACTGGCATAGAGATTTTGATTATATGCGATTCACAACTTTAGGATATAATCGACCTCATGCCCTCCAACATTCGTGTTGTGATTGCGGATGACGAACCGGCTTACCGAAACGCCATCCAACGCACGCTGACTCTCATGCCTGAGTGTCAGGTTCTCGCTGTATGTAAAGATGGTCAAGAAGCACTTGACGCCTGCCTGCAGGATGTGCCCGATGTGCTTCTCACCGACATTAATATGCCACGCCTTGATGGCCTGGAATTGATGCGCCGACTTCTGAAGAAAGAGAAGGAAGTTCAGGTTGTGGTGCTTACCATCAACGAAGAAGAAGAAGTGGTATTCGAAGCGTTCCGAGCGGGCGCACTGGGCTACTTGCTCAAAACATCCACTCCGCAAGAAGTGATTGATGCAATTCGCCTCGCTTTCCGCGGTGAAGCCAAGATCACTCCGAAGATTGCAACCAAGGTAATCGAAGATTTCCGACGAGTGAAGGATGACGACGAAACCGACGATACGGAACTTTACGTTCTGTCCGATCGGGAAACCGAAATTCTGGAACTCATCGCAAAGGGCATGCGAAACAAGGAAATCGCCAACCATCTCAGCATTGCCGAGAAAACGGTTAAGAACCACGTCTCGAATATCCTGAAGGCGTTGCAAGTCAATAGCCGAACTGAAGCCGCAATGAAGGCCGTGCGGGCCAAGTTGGTTCAGGGAAACTAACTTCCGCCGACTGAAATACGGAGGCGGTAATCAACGCCCAATAAAAGCCCGGAGTGAAAACTCCGGGCTTTTTGGGTTTTCTTGCGGGGTGGGAACTCGGTAGGCTTTGTGTTCAGTAGAGGATGCCATGATTGCACAATTTCTGAAAAATGTGATCTTGACGGCGATTTCGGCGGCATCGGTTGCCGCTGGAATCTCGCCACAGCCGGATGCCCTTCCCCGCAAGCCAGCACTGGGGACGCAATTCGAGCAGGGCACAACC
This sequence comes from Armatimonadota bacterium, assembly GCA_020438215.1. Taxonomy (GTDB): domain Bacteria; phylum Armatimonadota; class Fimbriimonadia; order Fimbriimonadales; family Fimbriimonadaceae; genus UphvI-Ar2. The sequence goes on from JAGQUX010000002.1 coordinate 26,817, forward strand.
AAAGTGTCACGAGTCATTGCCGGGAGCTCGGCCGAGGGTGCGCTCAAGGTGGGTGACGAGATCACGATGATCGGTAATCAGAAAGTCGAAAACGCCCCTTCGTTAGTGCAAATCTTGAACGGCTGCTTATCGGGGAGGGACTACGTTTTTACCGTTAAGCGAGAAGGGAAAGAGGAGTTGGTGACAGTGCATCTCAAGGAGCGCGCCAGGGAGGTTTCCGACAAGTACGATGTGATTTACGATCATGTTGTGAGTAACGGAAACAAAATCCGGACAATTGTCACAAAGCCGAAGAAGGAAGGCAGGTTCCCAGTCTTTATGATGATGCAGGGGCTGGGCGAATTCTCGATGGATTACGATTTGAGCAGAGGCGGAGCCTATTCCCAGTTTGTGAGCCACTTTGCCAACAAGGATTTTGTGACCATCCGCGTTGAGAAGCCTGGCATGGGTGATTCCGAAGGCGGCCCGTATGTGGAAACTGATTTCTGGACGGAGGGAGATGTTTATCGCCAAGCTCTCAAAGCGGTGAAGCAATATCCGTTTGTCGATCCTGATCAAGTGTTCATTTATGGGCACAGCATGGGCGGATTGTATGGGCCAGTCATTGTTGGGGAGCAACCGATTGCCGGGTTCATCGCTGCCAGTACGGTTTACAAAACCTGGACCGAATATTGGCTAGAAAACGTGCGTCGGCAGAACGTCCTCGGCGGGATGTCGCGGGTAGCGGTGGATCAGGATGAGAAGGATCTGGCTCTCATGTCGGCATGGATACTGACGGAGAAGCGTGATCCGCAAGAACTGATCAAACTCTTCCCGCGGTTAGAAACGAAAGTCAACCAGATGGTTGTAGACGGCAAATTCCTCGGACGAACGATCGATTTTTGGACACAACTCGCCGGGATGAACTACGCAGAAAACTGGTCGAAAGTGACGAGCCCAACCTTGGTTCTTTGGGGGCAATGGGACTTTGTCAGTACAGAGGAAGATCACCACATGATTGTCAAAGCGCTCAATGCTAAGACTCCCGGGTTGGCAGAGTATGTGCGGATTGATAACGCGAATCACGGCTTTACCGAATGCACGAGCTATGAAGATGCCTTTGCATCATTTCGGGTTGCTCGCCCATTCCGAACCGAGATCATTACCGTGATCGACCAGTGGATTGAGAAGACTCGAAAAATTCGCAAAAATGCGGAACCCGGCACCCCATCACCACAGTAAGAACCGGTTGAAAGGCATGCGACACAATTGCCCGGATGTCCCAGCGAGGACTCCGGGCTTTTTTTGTGCCACTGAACATTTTCGGAAACTTCTCGTTTGTGCCAAACAAGTCCACGCAAAAGACGAGGAATAACGAGATGAAAATCAAAACACTCACTTCACTTTTGATGATTTGTGCATGCGCAATGAGTTTTGCTCAGGAAGCAAAGCCTGTTCGAGGTGGTCAGACCGACCAAGCCGACCAGAAGCCTAAGGTAATTGCCGCAGGTAAAGGCGTTGCCGAAGCGCGGAATAACATCCGGGCGGAATTCCAGTTCCGGTTCTTCCCCGGGCGACGACCAGGAGCGTTTGGTGGCGACTTCTCAATGAGCGCAGTCTCCCGAGAGCCGCACCGTGCAATCAAGTTGAACTTCGGCGAAGTCGCTGAGATTCGAACTGATGGCGACACGGCGATCATTCATGGTTCGGCGCGGATGGCAGTTCGTACCGATGATGGTGAGCGCGTCTTCAACGGGCGTGTGAAGATTACGGTGAAGGATATTGCTCCCAACCGACGCGATGGCGAAGTGGATGGTAATGCCGCCGCTCCGCAGGAGCACGATCGTAAAGACCGGATCACGGTCGAGTTTCAGGCAGTGGGCGCCGATGTGACGTGGACTTTTGAAGGTGTTGTCGCTCGCGGCGGCATCATCGTCAACCATCGGCGCTGAGTGCTTTCAATCGAGTAAATGCTAATGCTAGCCCTTCCGATTCTTCGGGAGGGCTCGCTTCTTAATCTTGGCGATCAAACAGACTCACTCATCGCACCACCGGTAAGCGTCAATCACTTTCTGCGCGCCTTCTTTCCCCGGTACGGAGTTACCATGCTCCATCCCCACAATGAGATCAGTAGATTTGCTACGGATATGGCGGAAGATGTTGCGGTAGTTCATCTCACCGGAAAGCGGCTCTTTGCGACCCGGGTTATCACCTAGCTGGAAATAAGCGATTTCTGACCAGGCCTTGTCAATGTTCGGGATGATATTGCCCTCGGTGATCTGCTGGTGATACATGTCAAACAGAATCTTGCAACTCGGGGAATCAACTGCTTTGCAGATCATGTACGCCTGCGGGATTTTGCTGAGGAACATGCCCGGGTGGTCCGTGAAGTGGTTGAGCGGTTCGAGCACCATGACCATGCCGTGCGGCTCAAAGACTTCCGCCATTGTTTTGAGCGTGTCGATGACATTGGCGGATTGGTAATCCCATTCCAGGCGGAGATCGTACGGGCCAGGAACGACGGTCATCCATTTGGCATTGACGCGCTTAGCGCACTCGACCGCTTTTTTGCATTCTCCCATCAGGAAGTCGCGGCCCTCTTTGTTGGGGACGGCGTAGATCGGCTTACTCCATTCGGCATTGGCAACGAAGACCCCCATTTGCATCCCGAGATCGGACATCGTTTTCGCCATGCGCTCTTGCTCTTCCACCGGGCGACCCATCATGCCGTTGTCTTCCCAAGCAGTGAATCCTTGGTCAGCAGCGAACTTAAGCTGATCGATGGGATCATTACCCGCGAGTGCGCTGAACATCCCGAAGTGGGGTGCATATTTGAGGCTGAATTTTTTAGTTTGGGCGGATTCGTTGGATGCGGACAGTTGGCTCATAGCAGTACCTGTGACGGATGTTGTTGCGATTGCGGCGGTCGCTTTCAAGATATCCCGACGCGAGATTTTCACGGGTTTGATTTTATTGGCAATCGGCTCTGAAATACAATTTTTTCGGAAAAGTAACAAAAAAGTTGCATATTATGATATTATGCAATCAAGAGGTTGCATATGGACGCAATTTTACCGACAGAAATACGACGAGAGATGATGATTCGTGCTCCCAAGAGCAAAGTTTGGAACGCAGTGGCAAGCTTGGACGGGCTCAAAAGCTGGTTTGCGGCGGTTGTGGATGGGGTGTTCGCAGAGGGGGAAACCCTGCGGCTGGACTTCCAGGTGGAGAACTGCGACGACTGCTTTATGGTTGTCAAGGAGATCAGCCCGGAAGATCGGGTGGCGTTTCAATGGCATCCGGGAGAAGATTGCCCGATAGATGCTTACCCTCGGAAAGAGATGACAACGATTACTTTTGAACTCTATGAGCAAGGCGATGGAACAAGCCTGGTGATGGTGGAATCTGGGTTTGACCGAGTGCCGCTGAGTCGCCGGGCGAAGTGCCTTGAGCTGAACACTGGCGGCTGGGATTACGAGCTGAAAGAGCTTGTAGAAGTTCTTGAGCAATGAGCACGGAGAAGGTTTTCGCCGCGCTGGGTGATGAGACGCGCTTGGAACTGGTTCGTCGACTCACCGTCGGCGGACCACAGCGCACGCTTGATCTCGTTGCGGGGCTGGAGATGTCTCGCCAGGCCGCGACCAAGCATCTGGAAATCCTTGAGGGTGCAGGGCTGGTCAAGTCAGAGAAATCGGGGCGCGAGGTGCTCCGTTCGCTTGACCCGGAAGCACTGGATGCTGCCGCAAGTTGGCTGGCAAAGAGAGCGATGGAGTGGGACGACCGTTTGGATCGCTTGAAAATGATGTTGGAATCGGATTAAAGCAAAACCCCGCCGCTGGGCAGGCGACGGGGCATATTTTTGGCGTTTGTGTTATGCAAGCGTTAGGGTCGGATATAAACCATTCTCTCGATCACTTGTTTGGCTGAAGTATCGGCGATGAGTGCGCCGAGCAGCCCGAGATCCATATCGCCGCGGCGCATGGTCACCCAAGTGTCGTATTTGCTTTTTGAGACATCGAACAAACTGGAATTGAGGATGGCATCCATTTGACCGGACGCTTCTTTCCCTTTTGCCGGAGCTTGTAGGATTGTCAGAACATTGGCGCTGTCGGGATTGATGTATTTCAATCGCACGACGTGGCGCTTTGGATCGGTATTAGGGAGAGCAACGTAATCGACTGATCGCAGAGAGTAACCGCGTGGGGTTCGATCCGGTGCATAGAGTCCGTGACCGAGTTGCTGAGCCATTGCTTTGATTTTGTCGTGCGACCGAACGGGCGTGACAAGCTCAGCATTGACATTTTGTTGACCGACGAGCACGGTCATTGCGGCGATAGTAGCGATCATCTGCGTTGTCTCTCTTCCACGCCAGCGCGTGTACTGTTCATTAAGGTTATGAGACGGGATTTTCGTACAGAAAAAATGTCAGGTTTTTGTCAATCTTGTCGCAAATGTATAGTTACGGGTTCAAAACTGATCGATAAACGGCGGCATATTTCTCCGCGCACTCTTGAATATTGAAGCGATCTTCGACTTTTGCGCGCCCGGCTAAACCGAGGGCTTCGCGGTGGACGGGAGCATCAATAAGCTCGAGGAGGTGACGGGTGAGATCGTTTTCATCCTCATAAACCTCGAGGCTGACATTGGCGACGCCCATCTCGGAAAGTCCGCCCACATCTTTGGCCATGACCGGCACGCCGGAGCTCATGGCAAGGAGGCAATCCAGATCGATTCCTAATCCCGGCTTGCTCTGGATGACGAGATCGGAAGCGGCAATCCAAAGAGGAAGTTGCTCTCGGGATTCGATTTTGTCTGCACCGGGAGTCTCTTCGTCTGAAAAGATTGCGAAGGAAACATCCGCTCGTTGGTTGGTGATCTCGTGGACGACGTCATCCATATGGTCAGAAGAGAGGGAAAGAACAAGAAATTCTTCCGGCCCAAAACCGAGTTGTTCGCGGGCGGTTTCCCGATCGAAGCGTAAATAGGGTGGCAACCCAGGGTAGATCGTTTTGAGGTGGGAAGTGTACGCGCCATCTAGGAATTGTCGGGCGGCACTGCAACAGCAGATCCCGGTTCGCGCGGAGTTCAGGCGATCCACCAATTGGTTGTTCGATGTTTTGGGCATATCGAAGGCGGTGTACACCCACGGGAACCGCAGATAAAACGCCTCACCGCAAGCCCAAGCTGTCCTCATCCCCCAAGCGTGGACAAGATCAAATCCACGGATGGATTCTTTCAACCGTTTGGAGACTTTGCGATCTACCGACCAGCCGGTTTCGTTGGGAATCCAATCCACTTCATCAATGGCAACATCGATATCAAGTTCCCCAAGCGGCGCAATGAGTGATTCGGCAAATTCAGCCATTTGCCCATGGTTTTGTCGGCGCAGGAAGAGGACGCGGATCACTGCTTAAGATATTGAGGGTTTAGCGCGGCACGGTCTGGGCATCAATGAGTTGCCCAAGCACCTGATCAACGGTGTAGCCTTCGATTTCTGCCTCCGGTCGGATAAGGATGCGGTGGCGCAAAACGGGGAGCGAAAGCTCTTTGACATCATCCGGAATGACGAAGTCGCGTCCGCGCATGGCGGCAAGAGCTTTGGAAGTGGAAACCAGGGCAAGTCCGGCGCGAGGCGAAGCACCGACAAGGACATCGTGGCTGGTTCGCGTTGCTTTCACAAGCTCATAGATGTAGTTGAAAATTTTCTCTTCGACCCGAACGGCGTTGACTTCTTCGCGTAGCGATTTCAGCATTTCCGTATTGATGACCGGCTGGATATTGGCTCGCTCGAGGTTGGTCGCTCGGAAGCCTTGATCGTAATTGCGGAGGACTTGGATTTCCGCTTCATCACCGGGGTAATCGAGGATGATCTTGAGAAGGAAGCGATCTTGCTGTGCTTCGGGGAGGGGGTAAGTCCCTTCGTGTTCGATTGGGTTCTCGGTAGCAAAACACAAGAACGGGTACGGAAGCGGGAGTCGCTGCCCATCAATCGTGACCTGACGTTCTTCCATCGCTTCCAATAGAGCCGATTGGGTTTTGGGCGGGGTGCGGTTGATCTCGTCGGCCAGGAGGACAGCGGTGAAGATCGGCCCTTTCTTGAGGGTGAATTCCGAGGTCTGCTGATTAAAAACGTTGGTGCCAAGCACGTCGCTCGGCATGAGATCGGGGGTGAACTGAATGCGCGAGAACTGCAAGTCTACGGTTCGAGAAAGGGTTTTGACGAGAAGGGTCTTTCCAAGACCGGGAACGCCTTCTAGCAAACAGTGCCCATCAGCGAGGATTGCGACAATGGCTTGTTCAACGGCTTTGTGCTGACCAACAATGGCTTTCGCCACTTCCTCCATGATTCGGGCGGAGACCTGCGCGACTTGCATGGGCGAAATCGTACCTGCAAACCGTGGATTGCTGTCCCTGTGCGGGAACCTTTCTGACCGGTATCCTGTTCAATCACTCAGCGGGCAAAGTTTGCTTTTCCCGAATCGAATTTGTCATGAAAATGAACCCATCTCTCAAAGCCGTCTTGATAGGGGGCGCTTTTCTAGGTGCTTTGTATGGCGCCTATTGGGGATATGGGGAACTGCAGCTCAAAGATTTTGAAGTCACACCGGTCGCTCCGGGCGATGTCAACATGATTGCTTTTGATGCGACGGGCAAGTACCGCATTCGTGTTGCGAATCGGGTTGCAACTCTTGTCGAACTGAGCGGGGATGCAACAGAGCGACGCGCATCGGCTATGGGTGCCGCAGATGAAGATGCACGCCGCATTCCAATCCGTGAGATGTTAGGAGCCTTACAGGGAAAAGAGGATGACCTGAGCTATTTGATCTCCTCGATGAATAAGTTCAAGGAAGACGATTTGCCTGGGAAAGAAATTCTTTGGTCAGCTTCAGATTTGAAGAAAGCAATTGATGGCGACGTGACCCTCAAAGCAAAGCTCGAGGAAGATCTCCTGATGAAGCTTGACGGCACGCCCTTCGATCGCATCAGCATGACGGCTTTGATGAACGGAATTGTTATCGAACTTCCTATCCCGATGGAAATTAATGTTGGGGGCAAAGTCAAGTCCGTCACGGGGACAGTGAAGATTCCATTCAAAACGCGTCTCATGGATGCGTTTGAGAAGCTTGCCAGTGAGAAGGCAACGCTTGGTCAGGACTTCATCATAGGGAACTACGAGCAACTGGCTCAGAGTATTTTGGAAGGCACCTCGAACAAAGAAGATTTGGGAAAAGCGATCTCAAAATTGATCTCAGATACTCAAATTGACCGGTATCGGCAGGCTCCGGCCCAACTATTGCAGAGTGCTGAGGTGTTGATCACCGATGAACACCTTCGAGGATGCGAAATCTCATCGTATCAAGATGACCGTGGTAACACGATCACTGATATGTCGATACGTGTGAACGACGAAGGTAGGAAGCGGCTTTGGAAGCACAGCCGAGATACCAAAGGTTTCTCGCTGATGCTGATTGTCGATGGGGTTGCCATTGCGGCTCCGGAAGTGGTTTCTCAGCTTGGCGGGAGCGAAGTCAAGATCAGTCGCTTAATGGAGCAACGCCTTGCCGAAGAAGCTAAGGAAAAGATCAACGTCATTTCAGGACAACAAGGAAAGAATTAATGAAGTACGGGACATGGATATGCATTGCACTCGCAAGCATCGCGCTTGTGGGTTGCGGAAAAGATGACACTGCTGGCGTCGCCGTAGGCGGCGGCCCATCCGGTGATGGCAAGAGTGAAGCACCGGCCACACCGATTCAATCTCAAGAAATCAAAGATGGCGAATCGCCGATGGATCTCTTGCCTACGACTGTCGGTAGCCAGGCTGTTTACGAAGTCACTCAAGTTGGCACTAACGAGAAGCGAGAAATTACTCTCAAGGTTGCTAATGTCAAGGAAGTTAACGGCAAGAAAATCGTGACTCTGGAAACCTACATGGAGGATCCAGAAACCAAGACTGAAAAGAAAACTGATCAGAGCGATTGGGAAATCGGACCAGAGGGTGTTGCTCAACGAACTTCGGCCGAAACAAAAACTTACGATCCGCCACAACCTGTTCTCAAGTTCCCAATCAAAGTTGGTGAAGAAAGCACTTACGAAGGTGTTGGCCCAGTACCTGTTGGCGGTCAAGTTGGAAAGCAAGCGGGCAAATACCGTGTGCGCTCATTTGAAGAAGTCGATACTCCGATGGGAACCGTCAACTCGGTCGCTTGCGAATCTCTTATCGCTTTCGAAGCAGAGAACGAGAAAGGCGAGAAAGGTGTCGTTCGAATCAAAACAGTCATCTGGCTCGCACCCAAGTACGGTATCGTTCGTTTTAAGAATTACGCGCTGACGAACACGGGTCAGCAACAGGAAATCCAAAGTCTGGCGATTAAGTCATTCTCGGAAAAGAAGTAGGACATGAAAATCAAGGCATCATCACTCATTCTCGCGTTGGGACTCTTTGCTTTCGGCCTAGTGGCCTGTGACAAGAAGAAAGATGAAGGGACTTCAAACTCGGTGACCGCTCAGGGCAAAACGACTGAGAACCAAGAGACACCGACTTTGCCTGAATCAGATGCGGATGATGTGACCGATGCTCAGCGTCATGCCGGATACCAGTACTACGGTATCGGCAAAAACCAAACACTGACCTTTGATATGACTCGCCCTGATAGCGAAGGTAAACCCGCGACTTCTGAAGGGAAGCAGTCGGTGATTTATCAAGGAAAGGTCGATGGTGTTCCGACTTACAAGTTTGAGCGTGAAGGTGCTCTGGCTGATATGGGTACCGACACGGTTGTTCTGAAAGATGATGGCGTGTTTTTGTTGGAATCTCAATTCGGAAAATTTGATACACCGGTTATCGCTCTCCCCAGCGAAATGAGTGTTGGGAAAAACTGGGCAAGCTCTCAAACCGTGAAGGGGCCGACGGGAGAAGATGTGAATATCGAGCTGAACAACAAGATTGTTCGCGAAGAGAAAATCACCACTCCGGCCGGTGAATTTGATACGATGGTAGTGACTTCAACTGGAACAATCAAAATGGCGGACGTCACTCAGCCCGTAACGGGAACGGTTTGGTATGCAAAGGGCATTGGCTCGGTCAAGTTGGAAATCAAGGCGACTGACGCGGCAACGGGCAAACCGACCGTCACCACTGTTGTTCTGAAGTCAATGGAGTAATCCAGTGATTGCCACACTTATTGCCGCTTCATCGATCCTTGGCCAAGAGAAATCGGCCAAGGATTTCTATCCTTTAATTCCAAATTCCACTTGGGTCTACGAAGAATCTCAAAAAGGGAAGAAAGACAAATCCACTTTGGAAATGACGGTGAACGAAGCGGTCAAATTTCGTGATCATGATGTGATCCCGGTTGCGAACAAGATGGGTCGCCAGGTCACGAATATTTACTATCAAGTGACTGATTCAGAGGTGTTTGTCCTGGGATACGATCTTGAGCAAATGCTTGATAAACCGATTCCGATCTTGAAACTGCAAGGGAAGGAAGCGAATTGGAATTACCGTGGAAGCACACAATTGATGGGGTACCCGGCGTCGCTCTCGATGCAATGTACAAGCAAGCTTCTGGGCAAGCGCAAAGTTCTCGGTGAAGAGTGCGAAATTCTCGAAGTCAAGTACAAAGCGGTGATCGACGAAGACAGCGGCGGCCTCAAAATCGAGTCCGAGCAAACGGCACTTTATGCGGCTGGAATCGGTCTTTATGAAATGAAAGAGATTGGCAATTTCGGGAAGCAACGCACGGAACGAAGCCTCAAGCTGATTTCGTATGAAAAAGGGAACTAATGAAAAATCTTTCATTGATTGTCAGCGGGCTTATTGCAACAACGGCATTCGCCGTTGTTTCTTGTACTCAGCCGTCCAAAAATCCGGACAATCATGAAAACGACAGTCCACCCACGCCTCTCAACAAAATAGAGTCTCCAATCAGCGAAGCGCAGAGTTTGAATCCCGAAGCTGCTCCGCCCAAGCTCGGAAATCTCGTACTAGCTGGAACCCTTGTTCCAGTCGATGTGAAAGCGACAAGGGAAGGCAATACACTACTCATCGAATGTTTGAGCCGCGATACCGTTGTCGAGCGGGAAAAATACTCCTTCAGCGACAAAGTTTTTGCCATCGTCTCTGGCCCGAGTGACGTTTTTGAACCGCCGATCGCAATCATCCAATATCCCATGGATATTGGCAGCGAATCGAGCTGGGCAGGCAAAGTTCGAACAGGAACCAATAGTAACCCGGCTAAGGCGATTATTAAGTCTAGTCAAGAGCCAGTGAATGAAGATTTTGGGAGTTTTCAAGCCCTCAAAGTGACGGTTGACCTGCGGATTGATACTGGCTCTCCGGAACAATCTGAGGCTCGGTTGCAGTTCTGGTTCAAGCCTGGTGAAGGCATGATCATGCGCGAATTCGGCGCAGTTTCTAAGCGAGAGCCCCGAATTTCGGAAGATCGAGAACCAACGAGCCCCGAAGAGGGTTAATCAGTTTTGATATGGGAGCATTCTCTGCCGATAGACAGTTTGTGGTGGAGAGGTCGTCAAAGCCTCGACACGACTATTGGCTGCTCCTGAGTGCATTCATCCTCGCTGCTGCTGGGCTCCTCTGTATGCACAGCATCGACCGGTCGCTTGGCACCAACCACGCGATCAAGCAGTCGATCTTTTTTGCTCTGGGATTGGGCGTTTTTCTGGTTGCGAACAAAATCAAATTGACCGTTTGGAAGAATATGTTCTGGCCACTCTATATCGCCACGAACGTCTTGCTTTTTTTGACGCTATTGATTGGTAAAGGCCCGAACGATGTCAAGCGATGGATTGCAATTGGATCGTTTCAGTTTCAGTCTTCTGAAGTCGCCAAGATATTGATCGCCGTGTGCTTTGGTGTATTTTACGCTAAGCGCGAAGAGATCATCCGTCAGCCCAAGGTGTTTGCCGGGGCTCTCCTCGTCGCATTGCCGCCGTTACTGTTGATCTTCAAACAACCGCACTTAGGGGGAGCGCTTTCCATCATCGTTATGACGATTGCGGCCGCACTTTACGCGGGAGTCCCCGGGAAATTCTTCCCGATTGTCCTTGCTGGACTGATACTTCTGGGTGGTGCGGTATGGGTGATGCCGAACGTACTTTCACCTTATATGCGGGGACGGGTGAATAGTCTCATCAATAAGTTTGTGAATGATGATGCTGATGTTCGTGGCAGTGGCTACCAACAGCATCAAGCGATGATTGCTATCGGCTCTGGCGGGCCGCTTGGAGCTGGGCTTTTCAATGGCGATCAAAAAGCCGCCGATATCATTCCTGAGCAGCATTCCGACTTCATTTTCAGCGTTGTCGGAGAGGAAGGCGGGTTCTTTGGGTCTGTGTTGCTGCTGATCTGCTTTGGTTTCTTCTTTTTCCGAGCGTGGTTGGTGGGTTATCGCGCCAAAACGACAATGGGCAGGGTGGTCGCCGGATCGCTGTTTGCCGTGCTGGGTTTCCACTTCATTGTCAATATGGCGATGGTGCTTCAGATTGGGCCGGTTGTGGGCTTGTGGCTCCCATTTATGAGCTACGGTGGCACCGCGCTTTGGATGTGTATGGCGTCGGTTGGCATTCTCGATCAATGCGAATGATCGCTATGCTATAATGAACCTATGCCCAAGGAAGGGCGGACGACTAAATCTTCCGCGAAATCTTCGCGTGCCAAGAAGGCCACACCAGCAACCAACCACCGTACTTTAGAGGTGGTCGGAATTGTCCTGATCGCCCTCGCCCTTGTTCTTATTGTGGGGCTGAGTGCGAGCAACGGCGGACTGCTGGGGGATTCTGTGGCGCAACTCTCCCGTATCCTCTTTGGACGCGGCGCGTGGATTGTTCCTGCCGTCCTTGGTCTGAGCGGCCTCTCGTTGATTTTCGGGCGGGCGCAAATTCAATCCCGATTAGTGGCTTGGGGGGCATCACTGACTTTTCTTGGTGTATTGGCGGCACTCGCTAAACCGGACGCCACCGGCGATTACTTTGTCAGTCAGGCGATGGAATCGAGCGGTGGCTACTTCGGCGCGATTGTTGGCTGGGCACTGAGTTCACTGTTTGGTGAAGGCAAGGTCATCGGCGTTTTTGCAATGATCGTGATCGGGTTGCTTCTCTGCCTCAATATCCCGATCCGCGAGACGATTCAGAACATCAAGGATGCTTCGAAAGAGGAGAAGATCACCAAGGGCATTGATAAGGCAAAAGCCAAGGCTCTCAAGCAAGAAGAAGCAGCCCTTTCTGCGCGGATGAATCGGCGATCATCGGCCGCAGCGGTTGTTGTTGAAGAAGATGATCCGAAACCAGAAGTCAAAAAACCGAAAATCGCCTTTCAAACTCCGGAGCCATCAAAGCCAATTGCCCAATCTGGGGAACTTGATTTTGCGAGCTACAAGAACCCAGAGCCGGAGAATGGATATCAACTTCCTCCTCTTGATCTGCTTGTCGAGCCGGATAAGAAGGGCAAAAAAGATCCGAAGGAAGTCCAGCAGAACATCGAAAAGCTGGAAGACACACTCGAAGAATTCAATATTGATGCGAACGTGGTTGCGGTTGCGCAGGGGCCGACCATCACGCGCTATGAAATTCAGCTGGGGCCGGGGATTCGCGTTAACAAGATTGTCAATCTCGCGGATAACATTGCCATGTCACTTGCAGCGAGCCATGTCCGGGTGGAAGCACCCATTCCTGGCAAGAGCGCGATTGGGATTGAAATCCCCTCTGCAACTCGCCAAATGGTGAGTTTGCGGGAGATGTGCGATAGTCTTGAGTTTCACGATAAAACGCATAAGCTCTGTATTGCGCTTGGAAAAGACGTTGCCGGTGCAAATGTTTACACTGACTTGACCCGGATGCCTCACCTTTTGGTTGGGGGGGCAACTAATAGCGGGAAATCGATATGTCTGAGTAGCCTCATCATGAGCCTCATCCTGAAGATGACTCCGAAGGAACTCAAGCTCGTGATGATCGACCCGAAGCGGGTGGAACTCACCCTTTTTGAAGGCCTACCGCACTTGATGTGTCCGGTGGTCAAAGATGTCAAAGAGTCGGCGGGGGTTCTTCGCGCAGTGGTGCGCGAGATGGATCGCCGCTACGACAAGTTCTCCGAGGCTGGAGTTCGAAACATTGATGGTTGGAATGCCAAGGCTTCTTATCAAGATCAGATTCCGTACATCGTGGTGATCGTAGATGAGCTTGCCGACCTCATGATCCAGTGCGGGAATGAAGTCGAAACAAGCATTTGCCGGTTGGCTCAACTCGCGCGTGCGGTGGGGATTCACCTGGTGATCGCAACCCAGCGCCCGAGCGTGGACGTTATTACCGGGACGATCAAGAACAACATTTCGAGCCGCGTAGCGTTCGCGGTCAGTAGCGGGATTGATAGCCGCACGATTCTTGACTCAACCGGCGCAGAGGATTTGATCGGGAGGGGCGACATGCTCTTCCTTCCGATTGATGCGACCAAGCCGATTCGGATTCAGGGCAACTTTGTGAGCGAGAAGGAGATTGAAGATGTCTGCAACTTCTGGCGCAAACAAGAAAAGCCGCACTACGTTCTCAACCCCGTCCAAATCGTGCTGGAAGAACGCGAGTCCGAGATGCGCGAAGCAGCGGCGGACGATCCACTGTTTGAAGATGTCGTGCGGTTCGTTGTCGGCGGTGGGCAGGCGAGCACTAGCACTCTTCAGCGCAAATTCTCGATCGGGTTCCAGCGGGCCGGTCGCATCATGGACATGATGGAGGAGCGCGGCATCATCGGCCCGAAAGAAGGCACGAAACCGCGTCAGGTTCTGGTTGATCCGATGCAAGCTGAGGCACTACTTGGGAATGCACAGTACGAGAATCCTATGCCTGAAGGCGCGTATCTGGAAGACGAAGACTAACTTCGTTCGATCAGCTGGCACTGCATTCCACGATTAGTGGCGAGGCGGACGCCTTCATCACCCATTACGCAGATCGCGGTCGCCCAAGGATCATTTTTCAGCCCAGAACGGGAGATCACCGTGGCCTGCCGACGATTGGTGAGGGCTTGCCCCGTGCGCGGATCGACGATGTGGGAGTAACGCTTACCCCCGATTTCGACAAACTGCTCGGTGCTGCCGCTGGTCGAAACTGACTTATTTCGGATTGAAAGTGATTGCCCTGTTCCTTCAATGGTAACGGGCCAGTCTTCTTCTTCATCGGGGGTTTCGCCGAGAGCCATGTCTCCGCCCGCAATCACAGCGGCGTAGTGGACACCCTCTCGGCGGAGGGCGGCAAGAGCTTCGTCGCAGGCAAACCCTTTGGCGACACCGCCCATATCGATTTCGATTCCGGGTTTCGCGATGCGAATTTGCCGAGTGCGGTGATCAATCTCGACATTTTGCCAACCGACGTTCTCCTTGGCTTTCGCGAGTAGATCCGGGTCAGGGAGATTGCCGGTCTTCCGCGCTTCCCGCCAGAGCTTGATGATTGGTCCAGCGGTGAAATCGAATGCTCCGTCTGTAGCGCGGGCAACTGCGATGGATTTGTCTATAGCGGCGAAAAGATCATGAGAAACATCGCTCCATTTGCCGACTCCATTCTGGACAAGCAACTTGATCTCGCTGTCGCGGCGGTAATCGCTCATGGATTGTTCGAGTTGCTCAAATCGGAGGAAAGCGGCTTTAGCTCCTCGTTCTGCATGGATGCTGTCATCGGCAAAACAACGGATGACCACCTCCATTCCCATGTGAATTTCAACAAATGAGAACAATTCGAGATTCGGCAACTCTTCCACGAATCCTATTCTAGTGCCAAAATAGGGGTGAGATGTTCGCATCGATTGCTTGTTTGTCTGTCCTTATGTCTGATTCCCCCGAAACCAAAGGCTGGGTGGAGAAAATTCCTGGCCATCTTGCTGAGTTCCGCATGGTCACGATCCCTGGCGTTGATGGCAAGGGCGAGTTGCATATCGCTGAAACAGAACTGACCTGGGATGTGTACGACATCTTCGCTTACCGCCTTGATTTGACTCAGGAAGAGCAGGCGGCTGGCGTTGAACTGACAAGCCGACCTTCCAAGCCGTATGGGGCGGCAGATCGCGGTTATGGACACAAAGGATTTCCCGCGATTGGAATGACCGAGAATTCGGCCAAGCGGTTCTGCGAATGGCTGAGCAAGAAAACTGGCAAGCACTATCGCCTCCCCACTTTGTCGGAATGGCAACACGCGGCTAAAGCCGGAGCTAAGGATGTCCCCAGTCCGATCAACGACTTTTCTTGGAATTGGGATAACGCGGACGACAAAACTCAAGCCGTTGGCAAAAAGAAAGCGAACGCTTGGGGATTGTTCGATATGCTCGGCAATGTGAGCGAGTGGGTGACCAAGTCAGATGGCACGGCAACAACTGCGGGCGGTCATTTCTACAACAAGCCCAAAGAATTGAAGTTTGATTACACCGAGGACTACGATTCCAGTTGGCAAGAATCTGACGCCCAAATCCCCAAATCGAAGTGGTGGCTATCGGACGGTGACTTTGTGGGAATGCGCGTTGTTTGTGACAAGAAATAGCCTGAGAGTCAATTCTCAACGGCTTTGACTTGCAATTCTGCGTGTGACTCGCGGAGAATAGGAGGCAGGACAAGGAATATGAATAAGAATCTGTCCCGACGTGAATTTTTGGCGGCCTCTGGGGTCGCTGCCGCGAGTTTCGCTATGCCTAAAAATGTATTTGCTGCCCCCCAAACTTCGAAGCTAAGAATCGGTGTGATCGGTTGTGGTGGCCGTGGCACCGGTGCCGCTGTCAATGCTTGCAAAGCGGCGGAAGGCGTTGAAATCGTTGCCTTGGGCGATCTCTTTATGGATCGCGTGACGGGTTGCGCGAACTATATCCAGGAGCAAGCTAAGGACAGCTTCAATGTCAAGCAAGACCACATGTTCAGCGGGTTTGATGCCTACACCAAAGTGCTCCAAACCGACTGCGACATGGTGATCTTGGCGACTCCGCCTGCTTTCCGCCCGTTCCACCTTCAAGCGGCGATCAAGGCGGGCAAGAACGTTTTCATGGAGAAGCCGGTTGCCGTTGATGGTGCCGGAATCAAGATTGTTTACGAGGCTTCAGATCTTGCAAAAGAGAAGGGGCTTGCGATTGTTGCGGGGACGCAACGCCGCCACCAAAATTCTTATCGAGAAACTCTGGCTCGCATTCACGATGGTGCAATTGGCGATGTTGTTGCCATGAGCTGCTATTGGAATCAAGGTGGCCTTTGGATGCACCCGCGCCAAGATTCATGGAGCGATGCGGAATGGCAACTTCGTAACTGGCTTTACTTCACATGGCTTTCTGGTGATCATATTTGCGAGCAGCACATTCACAACATTGATGTTTGTCTTTGGGCAAAGCAAAAGATGCCGGTCAAAGCAATTGGCCATGGTGGACGACAGGTGCGAACCGATCCAGCTTACGGGCATATCTTTGACCACTTTGCCATCGAATACACCTTTGATGACGGCACTATTCTGCACTCCTACTGCCGCCAGCAAGACGGTACGGTTGCCAATGTCAGCGAACGGATTGTTGGCACAAAGGGAACCTCAAATGGGGATGGTCGCATCGCTGGTGAGAATGCTTTCCGGTTTGATGGTGACAACCCGAACCCGTATGTCAATGAACACACTGACTTGATCGCCAGCATCCGCTCGGGTAACCCGCTGAATGAGGGACGCCAGGTAGCGAACTCCACTCTTGCGGCGATTATGGGGCGGCTTGCCGCTTACACTGGTGATGAAATCACGCCGGAAGAAGCACTATCCACTAAATCAACAATGCCTTCTGGTCTGACGCTTGCTTCTTCTTTGGAAGTGGAAGCGGTTGCTGTTCCGGGCAAGACAAAGCTGGTTGATTTCAGCTAACCGTTTGGTGAGTTGAGTGAAGGCGCGGGTCTTATGATCCGCGCCTTTGCTTTTGCATGAGTATTCCCGCTAGCCGTATAGTAAGCCTGGTGGAATATGTTTGGTCAAGTAGTCTTGTAGCTCAGGGGAGAGGGCGAGGAACGCTTCCTGACGGCTCATTGCCTCAGTTCTCTCGCTTCGGCTCGAACTCGAAAAGATCAGCGGGAACATGAGAATCATGGGAGCAACAAATGCAAACACGATTCCTATAGCGCCAAGTCTAATTTGATCTGGGTTTTGAAGATCTGTCAGTCCAAAGAGACCGATGAGAATCCCACCGACAATCGATAACCCAATTGACCATTTGATGATCTTGTGTAATACGGGAAACCTGGGTTTGGGTGCTTCCCGTTTGAAGAGTGCATTCAAAGATTCGAGATTCTTGTCAATATCAGTATCCTCAAACCCAGCGAGTTTGAGGGCAACTCGCATCCGCTGCGTGCCCTCAAGATTCTTGATCAAGAGAAGCTCTTGAAGTTTGTGAGAGTTTTTCTCTGAGTCTGGGAGTTGGGCGATGACCTCAAAACTATTTCCGTCAACATAGCTGAGTAGCTCCTTTCTTGCGCGTTGAAAGTAAATGATGTAGAGCGCGCAAGCTAGAAGAAGCAATCCCGAGATAACGCCAACATAGATCGCACCAATTGGGAGCGGTATCGCTTCTGAGCCTGGGATGCCAGCCTCTAACTTCTTCATCCAAATCTCGCCCAGTATCATGAAGAAGAACATGCCTGGAAGCATGGTGAAAAGCATGATTGTTCGCGAAACTCGAAGGCTAGGAATTCGCTTGAGTTTTTCGCGTAGCACATCAGGGTTGGGCATTTCGCTCTCTTATCTGTAAATACGATCTGCCCAACCGTCTGGTTGCTATTCGCCTTTATCTTTGAACTGAATCGAAGCCGAGTTGATGCAGTAGCGCATTCCTGTAGGTGTCTGGGGAGCATCATTGAAAACGTGTCCCAGGTGCCCGCCGCAAGCTTTACACATCACTTCGATGCGATGCATCCCGTGAGTGTTGTCCTGGTCGTATTGGATGGTGTCCTTATGCGATTCAAAGAAGCTAGGCCAGCCGCATCCCGAGTCGAACTTTGCTGTGCTGTCAAAGAGCTTTGCCCCACACGCACGGCAGGAGTATTCTCCTTCGCCTTTGAAATCCCAATACTCGCCGGTGTACGGTCGCTCCGTCCCTTTTTGACGGAGGACGTGGTATTCCTCTTCGGAGAGTTGCTCGCGCCACTCTTCTTCGGTCTTTTTGATTTTGGGATCGAACGTCATACGGCTATCCGTGTCCTGCTTCCCAGCCATCCATTTCACCTTGATGCTGTTCGGCGGTCTGCTCTAAATCAATTCTCATTGAATCAAATTCAATCCCATCAATTGGAGTATTGATGTCGATTGTGCACCAAAAGCTTGGGGCTTCTCCTGACTCGAGATCCGGTGACTCATATTCCCACTGATCATTGATAGTCCAGTTGATATCTTTTACCCTTAGTGATTTAAGAAAAGTATCTCTATCTTCAGGACGCGGAAATAGGAATGCAAATGTGACATCTCTCGGTTTGAATAGGTCATCACCTTGCCTGCGGAATTCTTTTTTCAATTCCTCGTTTAGATCAATAGGGTTTATGTCATCCAATCGTTTAAACCAATCCAGATATGTTGTCCACTCTTTGTCAAGAACAGAGTTGATTTCAAAAGTTCGTTTTCCGAATAGCCCGGCTTTCACAGTAACTGAATGTGGGCAATTCTCATTGCCATAAAAGACCGCAATGATACGACCGTTCCCTGTTCTATGCCCAACAAATAGCTGGCCATGCGCGGATAGAACGTCAATAATGCGGTCTTCGAATTTGAGTGCCTTGGTAAGTTCCGAGCTTGAGACAGGCAAGCCTGTTTCGTTTGAAATATATGGAATCTCAATAGTTGAACAATAGATATGTTCAGGAAAATCTGCGGGCTCAAGTAAGCAGAAATTTACCGTACCATTGTTGATCGGATCAGGCAGTGCCTTCCATCGAGATTCCCCAGTATACATATTGATATTTTAGCTAACCAAATGTTATTTTGGCAACTTCGCATTGACGGCATCCCAATCAATGCACTCAACATACGCTTCGATGTATTTCATCCGCGCAGTTTGGAAGTCGAGATAGTACGCGTGCTCATAGACATCCATCGCGAGGAGGAGCGTGTGGTTCCAGGTGGGGAAAGTGTCTTGCGAGTCACCGATATAGGTGTGAACGCGTTGTTCGTCGTGGTCGTAGCCCAGGAACACCCAGCCGCGACCAGCCATGCCGGTTGCTTTGAAATCAGCGAGCCAATGATCGAAATTGCCGTAGGCTTCGTTGATCAAATTGGCTACATCACCAGTTGCAGAGCCACCTTTCCCGCCGATGGTTTCAAAATAAACCTTATGGTTAATATAGCCACCGTAGGCAAAGGCGTAGTTCACTTTTAGTGCGCGCATTTGGGAGTAGACTTGGTTGGCTTTGGATGGATCGGTGTCCGCCTCGGAGAGCAGATTGCGGATCTCGTTGGTTTTGTTGGCGTAGCCTTTCCAAAGACCAAGGTGGGCGTCGTGGGTGGCTTTGCTGATACCGACACGATCGGTGGTGTAAACCTTTTCTGGCAGCGCTTCTGGGACAGTGACTAATTTGATGCTCATTTGAAAAACTCCATGTGCGGGGCAACCCCGACGGAACCTAGTAGATTCTACGTGGTGAGGTGATCAGAATTTGCCAATCCCAGGAAAGGAACAGGAATTTTTCAAAAAAGCCCTTGTTCCCAGCAAAAAGCAGGTGTAACCTAGATTTATGAGCGAAGCTCTCTTGAATGGCCTTTCTTATGCTCCCCATGTTGTGGAACGCATTCTTCGCGTTTTCCCGCATGAACGTCTTGATGAGCGCGTCGATCCTGATCGCTATACGGCTCGCGAAGTCGTCGCTCACCTTGCTCACTATGAGCAAGTGGTGTTGGATCGCATCCGCGCCGCCAACCAGCAACCAGGGCGATCTGTGCCGGGTTACGATCCGGACGCAGAGTGCGCAGAGCACGGCTATGGTGATAAAGAAGTGTTCCACGAGGCTGAGGTGTTTGAATCTCGCCGGAACATGACGATTGAGTATTTGAAGGATCTCT
Source organism: Armatimonadota bacterium (assembly GCA_020438215.1). GTDB lineage: Bacteria > Armatimonadota > Fimbriimonadia > Fimbriimonadales > Fimbriimonadaceae > UphvI-Ar2. The sequence goes on from JAGQUX010000002.1 coordinate 46,845, forward strand.
CCGAATCGGATTGGGATAAGACTTTCACTATCGGTGAAAATCGTACAACCTCCATCCGCGATTACATGATTTTGATCTTGGCGCACGATATGTCGCACATTGATCAGATCAGCTATTTCTTGGCGACCGAAGTCGCTACTCTAAGCTGAGATCATTCAGTCTGTAAAGCGAAGAGCCGAACTCTGTGCAGGAGTTCGGCTCTTCATTTTTATTTTTTGACTATTCAGTTTTGATTAGTTTTTCTTGCGGCGTCGGAGCGCGGCAAGCCCACCCAGGGCCAGAATTGCCATTGTTGCCGGTTCCGGTACTGCCTCGAAGTTAGACATGGTGATGTCACCGCTTTCAACGGTATCCAATCGCACTACGATTTGGTCAACATCAGAGAAGTCCACACCGGAGAAGTCAGCGAAGTCAACGGTGACCATGAACGGGTTGTTGATCATGTCGCCTGGGAGTGCGGTGGAGATGGTATTGACCGTTCCTGCACCCGAGCTAGATCGAACTCCCACGAACAGGGTTGCTGGCTTGTCGCTGGATTCAAAGTTGAACTTGAATTGGTTTTCGCCCGAAAGGTTCAAGTTCAGATCGTCGAATACAAGAGAGCCACCTGCTCCAGCGGTAAAGCCATAGCCCATTTCGCTGTATCCATCAACAAGCGGTTGGCTGGATGCGCTCCAGTAGCCGTTGAGGATGTCGGATTGGATTTCAAGGCCGATCGGGTTGGAATTGATCGAAGTAGTGACATAGCTGTCTCCACCGATCATTGAACCCAGCCGGAATTCCGTGACGGTGCCTCCTGTAATTGTTTTGCTATAGGCGCCGGAGCTGAAATCGTCGAGTAACACAGTAGCTTGTGCACCCACCGAAGCAACCACGAGGCCAAGAATCATCAGTTTTTTCATAACAACAGATGTCTCCTTGATTCGTTTGAATTTGAATATTGAGGAGTGCGGTTAGACCGCGTTTCTTGGTTCGCTCAAATACAGTGCCATGGAAGTAAGTCAGCAAAAAACAAGGTGAAATTGCGAGGGGCGAAGGGCGAAAAAGCCCAATCCTGATGGATTCAGGATTGGGCAGATTGTTCAGCAGAGTTTGGAACTCTTGCGACTAATCGTATTTTTGCGCTGTTTAGTTTTTGCGTCGGCGTCGGGAAGCCAGAAGGGCTGCACCAGCACCAAGAGCAATCATGGTTCCTGGTTCGGGCACCGCTCGGATTTCGTCCAGAGTGATGTCGCCGGATTCAGCGGTTTCAATATCCACCAGAATTTGATCCACATCATTGAATGGGAATCCGCCAAATTCGGTGAAGTCCCAAGTAATGGTTTGTGGGGTGTTGACCATGCCGCCAGCAACGTTCTTCGAAACCATGAGGATGGTTCCACCGTTGAATACGCTATTGCGAAGAGCAATAGTGATGGTAGCCGGAAGGTCGTTGCTGAAGACGTCGATTTCGAAGCGAGATTCGCCAGAGAAATCGAACGACATGTTGTCAAAACCTGCACCGGTGCCAGTATCGAGGTAGCCGTAGCCAAGCTTGGTGTTTCCATCAACGCCGGGTTGAGAGGAAACACTCAGGAGGCCAGTAGTTGTATCAACAGCATAGTTGAGGCCGAACTGGTTTCCGGAAACATTGAGTTCGGTATACCGGTCGCCACCAACCATGGATCCGTTTTGGAACGAATAGGTTGTTGCACCATTGGTTGTCATGTTGACTGCTCCAGTGGAGAAGTCATCAATTACGATGAGCGCTTGAGAAGCTGCAGCCGCGATGACTGCGCTGAGCACGAGTAGTCCTTTGTAAATTTTCACTTGAGTTCTCTCCGAAATAAATTCCTTGATCTACACCCGATCAAGAGGTCTTGCGCTTGCGTCGAGCAGCGAGAGCTGCAAGGCCAGCACCGAGGGCAATCATGGTTCCTGGTTCCGGAACAGCTTCGAAGGTGTCGACAACTGTATCGGCGTCAGAAGTTCCATCAATGACCATAGCGATTTGGTCGATGTCGCTGAAATCAACACCAATGAAGTCCGAGAAATCAAACGTAATTGTCTGAGATGTAGAGACCATGTTCGGTGCGATAACCTTGGTAACGTCATTGGAATCAACGCCGTTAGAGCGAAGGAACATTCGCATGTTCGCAGGGTTGTCGTTTGACAGAACAGTCCAGGTGAACGCGTTGTAAGCGGAAAGATCAAGATTCAGATCAGTTCCTGGATCGCCTTGGTTGTCGTAACCGTAACCAACCGCGGCTTGTGCAGTCACGCCTGATTTAGACGCAGAAACAAACACGCCGTTTGTGACGACTGCCGCATGGGTCAGACCAAAGAGATTGACCGAAATTTCCTGTCCAACAACCCGATTTCCACCCGGCACGGTTGCTGCGCTTTGAGTGTAAGTCGGTGTAAACACTGCCGATATGACGCTATTCATGTTGCCGTCATCAAAGGCATCCAACACAATTGCCTGAGAAACCGCAGCGACAGCTAGCGCCGAGAGTATTGCAAAGATACGCATATTATTTTTTTCCTCTGCTGAAAAAGCTGCTCCGAGACAACTCCCGGAACATGACTAGTATAGACGGACCCTTCTGTGGGGTTGTTCGCAATTTGCGCCTAATAAGACAAAACCAGTAGAAATACTTGAGTGCAGGTTCAAACTCAACAGGTTCTTAACGAACAATCGCCCGGAACGGTCCTAGTATTCCGGGCGATTTAGGTTCAAACGAACCAGAAAAGTTGTTATTTCACGCGACTTGCGATTTTTCCGAAGGCATTGGCTCCAGCGTAGACCGCGGCGGAACCCAGTTCTTCCTCAATCCTGATGAGTTCGTTGTACTTGGCAACACGGTCGGTTCGGTTCGGCGCTCCAGTCTTGATTTGGCCGCAGTTCGTCGCCACGGCTAGGTGGGCGATCGTCACGTCCTCGGTTTCACCTGAACGGTGGCTCATGACGCTGGTGTAGCTCGCTCGTTTAGCCATTTCGACGGCGGCAAGCGTTTCGCTGAGTGAGCCAATTTGGTTTACTTTGATGAGGATTGAGTTTGCGGTGTTGGATTCAATCCCGCGTGAAAGACGCTCGACATTCGTGACAAAGAGATCGTCGCCGACGAGCTGGACTTTATCACCAACCAGCTCGGTGACGGCTTTCCAAGCCGCCCAGTCTTCTTCATCACATCCATCTTCAATGGAGATGATCGGGTACTTGCCGCAAAGTTCGGCGAGGTATTCAGCCTGCTCCTGCCCGGTACGAACGGTTCCGTTTTTGTAGCGATACGCGCCATCGGAATAGAACTCGGTGGCAGCGGCATCAATGCCGAGGAAGACTTGTTTGCCAGCTTCGTAGCCTGCTTTGTCGATTGCCTCGAGGATGTAATCGAAGGCAAGTTCTTGGGATTCCAGGTTGGGAGCAAACCCACCTTCATCACCAACGCCAGTTGCCAGCCCTTTCGATTTGAGAACTCCGCGCAGGCTGTGGAAGATTTCGCACCCGGCACGGACGGCTTCTGAGAATGTCTCGAAATTGACCGGAAGAATCATGAATTCTTGGAAATCAACGTTGCTATCCGCGTGCTGCCCGCCATTAAGAATATTGAGCATCGGAACAGGAAGCTGCTTGGCAGAAACACCGCCAACATATTGGTAAAGCGGGAGACTGGTGGAAATCGACGCGGCTTTGGCGGTTGCCAGGCTCACGCCGAGAATTGCGTTAGCCCCGAGATTCGCTTTGTTCTTGGTGCCATCCAGTTCGCAGAGAAGGGCATCCAATGCTTCTTGGTCGGTGGCTTCAAATCCTTCCAGTGCCGGAGCAATGCGCTCGTTGACATTCTCAACCGCGTTGAGAACGCCTTTACCCAGGTAGCGACCCTTGTCACCATCTCGGAGTTCAACGGCTTCAAATTGACCGGTGCTAGCCCCACTGGGGACGGCAGCGCGACCTATCGTGCCGTCGGCTAGGGTGACATCGACTTCAACGGTGGGGTTACCGCGGCTATCAAGAATCTCTCTGGCGAATACATCTACGATTTCTGGCATGGTGTGTTCCTTTCGTAATTATCGGAAGTGGATTCAGCATAACGCATGGCACGAATTTTCGGGCCGGACTGATTGGGGAAATCGGCGGTGTTTCAGGAGTTTTTTCGCTGGTCACAAGGTTCGGGCTGGAGCGAGGCAGGTAGTATCGAAGAAGGCATCATGCGTGAGAGCTATTTTTGGCATAAAGTTCACTCATTGACGGGCGTCATTCCAACCGGCTTTTATTTGGTTCAGCACCTGTCTTTGAACTCGTTTTCTTTGGCGGGGCCGGAGAAATTCAATAGCGTGCCGAATTTCTTTGAGTCGCTGCCGACGCACCTCTTGCTGTTTCTGAAGTTTGGTGTGGTTTGGCCCGCGCTCCTCTTCCATGCGATCTACGGATTCTTCATCATTGGTCGTGGGGAAGGCAATTACTCCGAGAAGGCGCTCAAGTATCGCGAGAATCGCTATTACACGCTCCAGCGCGCTTCGGGGATATTCGCATTCATCTTCTTGTGCTGGCATATGGCGACGACTTCGCTGAATGGGATGATCAATGGAATTGAGACCATTCATTACGAAACTTGGGCTGATCGCCTTGCGGCTCCTGGTGGTACCTACTTGATGTTGATTTTCTACATCCTGGGGATCACTGCTTGTGCTTACCACTTCGCTTACGGTATTTGGAATTTCTGTATTCGCTGGGGCATCACGGTGAGCGAGCAAGCACAGGCTCGAGTAGGGAAATTGAGCGCTGGGCTATTTGTTGCGGTTGCTGGAATCGGGATTCTTGCATTGGTTGGTTTCTTCAAACCGATCCTTCAGCGTGACGATCACAAGGTTTTGGATACGAAGGCAATACCAGTAGAACGACCGATCAGTCATTCAAACGAGATCTGAATTTGAACCTGGAAATGGGTTTGAGAACGGGCGGTCTTTAGAGATCGCCCGTTTTTGGTAGTGATGCTAGCGCATCTTGCAAAAAGGGGAGATTCTGGTCTTTCCCGGAAAGCGTTGGGTTTTGGATTGGCCAGTCAATATTGAGATCAGGGTCATCGAATTTGATGCCAGCGTCGAATTCCAGATGGAAGAATTCGGTGACTTTGTAGGTGACTAAAGCTGGCCCTTCGATCACGGCAAAACCGTGCCCGAATCCAGGTGGAATCCAGTACGAGCGATGATTCTCCGTGCTCAAGACTTCTGCGTGCCACTGTTTGAAAGTGGGTGAGTCGGGACGGAGATCAACCGCGACATCCCAGATTGAGCCTTGCAGAACATGAACGAGTTTGCCTTGTGGTTTTGGCCACTGGTAATGCACCCCCCGCAAAACTCCCTCCGCGGAAAGTGAAACGTTGTCTTGCACAAAACTCAGATCAAATCCGAGTTCTTTGTACTTGGCAACATTGTGAGCTTCGTAGAAGAATCCTCTGTTATCACCAAAAACGGTTGGCTCAATCAATTTGACTTCTGGGAGCGGGACATCAATCAGTTTCATCGCCCGTGCTCCGCTAGATCAAGCAGATACTTCCCGTAGCGGTTTTTTGCCATCGGCTGGGAGATTTTGATCAATTGGTCAGCGTCAATCCAGCCCATTCGGAATGCGATTTCCTCAGGAGAAGCAATGAGCAAACCTTGGCGTTCTTCCACGGCTTGGACAAAGTTTGCGGCCTTGAGCATCGCTTCCGGGGTGCCAGTATCAAGCCAAGCAAAGCCGCGCCCGAATTGCGAAACTTGGAGCGAGCCTTCATTCAGATAGCAGCGATTGAGGTCGGTGATTTCCAGTTCACCACGCGGAGAAGGAGCGAGGTTTCTGGCTTTTTCTGATGCGGTGCGGTCGTAGAAGTAAAGCCCCGTCACAGCGTGATTGGATTTGGGATGTTCGGGTTTTTCTTCTAGAGTTTCCGCGCGTCCTGAACCATCAAACGACACAACCCCATAAGCCCTCGGATTCTCAACCTGATAGCTGAAGACGGTGGCTCCTTCCGTGCGGGTATTCGCTTCACGAACTATCCCGGTAAGGTTTTGACCATAGAAAATGTTGTCGCCAAGCACGAGCGCACTGGGCGAGTCAGCCAAGAAATCTTCGGCGATGATGAGTGCTTGCGCCAAACCATCCGGGCTGGGCTGAACGGCGTATTCGATATTGATTCCCCAATCAGAGCCGTCTCCAAGTAGCCGTTGGAAAGCCTCCTGCTCGTGCGGAGTGTTGATGATCAGGACATCGCGCATCCCGGCAAGAAGCAAAACGCTCAGTGGGTAGTAGATCATCGGTTTGCTGTACACAGGGATGAGTTGTTTGCTCACTCCACGCGTGATGGGGAAGAGGCGTGTGCCGCTCCCGCCCGCGAGAACAATGCCTTTGCGTCCGTGAGGATTGATATCGGTCATAAAGCGATGTTTTGGTAAGTGCCGTCTTTGATGGCGTCGATCCAGGGTTGGTTCTGCAAATACCAGGCCACAGTTTGACGAATTCCTTCTTCGAATGTGATGGATGGCGACCAGCCGAGTTCCGTTTTGATTTTGGTGGCGTCGATTGCGTAGCGGCGGTCATGCCCTGGGCGATCGGTGACGAAGGTGATGAGATCCGTGTACTTCTCAATAGGTTGATCGGTTTGCTCAGCGAGGGCGGAACAGATTTCGTGAACGACTTGGAGATTGGTGCGCTCGGAGTTACCGCCGATGTTGTAGGTTTCTCCAACTTTTCCTTTTGTCATGACTGTCCAGAGCGCATCGCAGTGATCGTTCACATGGAGCCAGTCGCGAACATTGAGCCCATCACCATAAATAGGGATCGGCTTGCCAGCGGTTGCGTTCTGGATGATAACGGGGATGAGCTTTTCTGGAAATTGGTACGGGCCGTAATTGTTAGAGCAGTTCGTGATTTTAACCGGAAGGTGGAAAGTGTGATAGTAAGCACGGACGATGTGATCGCTGGCGGCCTTGGATGCCGAGTAAGGACTTCGTGGATCGTAAGGAGTCGTTTCCTGGAAGAGTCCTTCTGCGCCGAGTGATCCATAGACTTCATCGGTGCTAACATGATGGAAAACGTTTTCAACCGTTTGGTTGTGTTGCCAAAGTTCTTTAGCCGCCTGCAGAAGGTTGAAAGTGCCAAGGATGTTCGACTCTAAAAACTCTTGCGGGCCAGTGATCGAGCGATCCACATGGCTTTCAGCGGCAAAGTGGATGATATGGGTGGGCTGGAACTCCTGCACGATCTCGCGTGTTCGTTCGGCATCACGCAGGTCGCAATGATAGAACAGGTAGTTCGGGAGATCGTTGAGAGCAACCAGATTTTGTGGATTCCCGGCGTATGTCAGGGCGTCGAGATTCAAGAACTGAATCTCGGGATTCTGCGAAACGAACCGGTTGAGAAAATTAGAACCGATAAATCCTGCGCCGCCAGTCACTAAGAGTTTCATTGCCAAACCAGAGTCCATTTTGACTAACACGCCACCATTTGCGTCGGTTCCCCGGGAAACGAGCAAGAAAAGGTAAAAGCAGAGCATGGATTTGGCGGAGCAAGCGGCAAGGTTGCGCGAGAAGATTGACTATCACAACCGGTTGTACTATCAAAACGAGGCTCCTGAGATCAGCGATACGGAGTTCGACAAGCTGTTCCGGGCACTTGTAGAACTTGAAGAAGCCCATCCCGAACTTCGTACACCGGATAGCCCAACACAACGCGTAGGGGCTCCCCCAGTGGAGGGGCTGGAACAAGCCAAGCACGGTATGCCGATGCTGAGCTTGGATAACGCATTTGGGGAAGAGGAACTCATTGCTTTTGATGAACGGATCAAGAGATTTTTGGGTTTGCCGCTAGAAGATCCTATCGAATATCAAGTCGAAATGAAATACGACGGGCTCTCCCTCAGCCTTACTTATGAGAACGGTGAATTGGTTCAAGCTGTTACACGCGGCGATGGAACAACCGGTGAAATCGTGACCCACAACGCAATAACGATTGACGATATTCCGTTAAAACTGGCGATTGATCTGCCGGGGAGAGTGGAAATCCGCGGTGAGGTCGTGATGCTCAAGCATGTGTTTGAGGCAGTGAACAAGAAGCGTGTGGATCGCGGAGATCAGGCGTTTGTGAACCCAAGGAATGCTGCCAGCGGGGGGATGCGTCAGCTAGATTCTCGCCTGACTCGGGAGCGCCGTTTGAGCTTCTTCGCTTACGGATTTGGTGCGGTGGAAGCGGGTGTCTCTTTGCCAGGAAGCCAATCTGGTCAGCTCGATATGATTCGGCAATCTGGTTTCAGTCGAGCAAGTCAAACTTGGGTTTGTGCTTCCATCGCTGAAGTGGTGAAAGTGACAGAGCAGGTGCTAGCGCAAAGGGCATCACTTGACTACGGAATTGACGGCGTCGTTGTCAAAGTGAACGAGGTCGCGCGTCAGCGCGAACTCGGAAATACCGCCCGAGGTCCGCGATGGGCGACGGCTTACAAGTTCCCCAGCGAGCAGGCCTTTACGATCCTGAAAGATGTCGGGTGCCAAGTCGGGCGCACAGGGGTTGTCACGCCAGTTGCCGAGTTAGAGCCGGTCTTTGTTGGGGGGGTGACCATCAGCCGGGCTACGCTCCATAACTACGAGGAAGTCAAAAAGAAAGATGTCCGCCCGGGCGATACGGTGATTGTTCAGCGAGCAGGCGACGTGATCCCTGAGGTTGTTGGGCCAGTGCTCGATAAGCGTCCTAACTCTGCACAGCCTGTCGAGCCCCCAACTCACTGCCCGGTTTGTAATACGGAACTGGTGAAGGAAGAAGGGTTTGTTGCTTGGCGATGTCCTAATAAGAAGGGGTGCGAAGCTCAGATCGCCACTCAATTGATCCACTTTGCCAGCCGGAATGCGATGGATATCGACGGACTTGGCGAAAAACAGATTCTCCGCTATTTAGAGCTGGGCTGGCTTACTGATTTACCGAGCGTTTATCGGCTGAAGGATCACGAAGACGATCTGATGAACTTAGATCGGATGGGTGAACAGTCTACTAAGAACCTCCTCGCTGCGATTGAAGAAAGCAAGACACGTCCGCTTGACAAGCTGATTTTTGGGCTCGGAATCCGGTTTGTGGGTGAACGTACGGCGCGGGATATGGCTCGCGAGTTTGGGTCGCTGGCAGAATTCCGGAGAGCGCACTACGATCAACTGATTGAGATCGCTGATATTGGCCCCACCACGGCGGGAGAGATTGAAGCCTGGATGGAAGACCCGGCGAATCAAGAAATGCTGGATGAGATGATTGCGCTGGGGGTTGCCCCTGTAGAATCGGCAGCTCCAGTATCGGATGTGTTTGCTGGGAAGACTTTTGTGTTCACCGGCAAACTGGAGAAATTTGCTCGCGAAAAAGCGGAGGAGCTTGTTGGGATGATGGGCGGCAAAGCGGCAGGGTCAGTCAGTAAAAAAACGGACTTTGTCGTTGCTGGGCCGGGAGCCGGAAGCAAACTCGCGAAAGCAGAGCAACTTGGTGTTCCTGTGCTGACCGAAGACGAGTTTTTAGAAATGCTTCCGCCGGATGTGTCACTCGGAGAGGAGTTCGGACAGACCCTCTTCTAAGCTCACTTGCGCTTCAAATCCAAGCTCGGATTTAGCGCGTGACACGTTTGCGCGGGAGTAGCGGATATCGCCCGGGCGTGCGTCAATGTGTTCGATCTGCGAATTTGAGCCAGTGATTCGCACGATTGTTTCTGCGAGCTCACGGATTGTCGTTTCGGTGCCTCCTGCGATGTTGAATGGCTCCCCTTTCAGATGGCGTGCATCAGCCGCGAGTAAGTTTGCGCGAACGACATCATGAACCGAGACGAAGTCACGAGTTTGGAGGCCATCTCCCTGGATGCGGATTGGCTCCCCAGCCTTTGCACGATCCGAAAAAACGCTGATCACGCCGCTGTACGGGCTGTCGGCACGTTGGCGCGGGCCAAAGACATTGAAGTAGCGCAGTGATACACCGGTGAACCCACCTTCTTTTGATAGCGACTGCAGGTATATCTCGCCGATAAACTTTTGCCCTGCGTAGGGGGAAATCGGCTCTTTGTTCGAGCTTTCGGTTTTCGGGTGTTCGGGGGTATCGCCGTAGACGGCCGCGGACGACGAATAGACCATATGCGCCCCGGAATTCCGGCAGGCCTCGATGATATTGAATGTCCCTGTTGCATTCACCGAATGCCCGATTTCCGGTTCGTAGATCGTTTTGGGGACGGAACTAATCGCCGCCATGTGGAAGACAACTTTTGCGCGGCTGACCAGCTCCTCGACAAGGGGTTTGTCGGTGATTGATCCTTCAATAAACTCAATCTGGGTTTCTAGGTGAGCAAGGTTTTCGCGGAAACCGTTGGAGAGATCATCGAGGACAAGAACTTGCTTGCCTTGCTTGACCAAAGCCTCGCACAAGTGGGAACCAATGAATCCCGCGCCTCCGGTGACCAAGACAGTTTCCGACATCGCGTTAGGGATACCCGATTACACTTTTTTGCCCAAAGCATCCAGGATGAAATTGGTGACATCCTCGGCGGAACCCTCCGCAGTGAAATTGGATTCGTAACAACTCTTGGCGTTGGCGCATTTGGTTTGGTATTCCTCTTGGCTCCAAGCGTCCATTTCACGGAGCTTTTCCGCGATCGATGTTGGCGCGGTGGTCGAAATTACGCCTGCATCACCATCCTGAACTTCCAACCGAATTTTGACTTTGTCTGAGATCAGAACTGGTTTGCCGTAAGAGAGCCCCTCGGCGACAGCCATTCCAAAGCTTTCCAGATAGCTGGGACAGGCGAATGTCCAGCAGGAAGCGAGCCCGCCAGCCTTAGCTGGGCCGGTGATCAGCCCCGGCATATGAACTCGATCGGAGATTCCCAGTTCCTTTGCTTTGGCGTGAAGTTCATCTGCATAGGGGTGGTCAGTGGGGCCAGCGAGGAGAAGTTCAGTCTCGGAACCGTCCGGAAATGCCTGGGCGAAACCTTCCACGAGGCTCATCAGGTTTTTGATGGGATCGATGCGACCGAGGAACATGACGAATTTCTTTCCGATGAGCTGGGGGGCGTATTCTGAGAAAGCTTGCGTGGCTTTGTCAGGATTATATTGCGGGATTTCGGTGCCGTAACGAATGACGTGGTTGTTCGGACAAACACGGTAACACGCCGCCGATTCCTTCAGCTCGCCTTGATTCGTCCAAAGCACTCCGGAGGCATTAGCAATCACCTTTTTGAACTTCAGATGCCAGTAAGTCAGTTTCTTGAAAACCTTCGGGCTCCAGCCTTGGTGGAAATATTGGTCGTACATCCCGTGTGGAATGACGAAGTAAGGGATTCCCGAACCGATCAGGGCTTCACCTGCAGCCAAAGCTGGGAATTGCCAAACCGCGTGGAGGACAACAGCATCGTAGTTTTTCAGGTTTTCCCCTAGCCAAGCCTTCATTTCTGGTGCATGACCATACGAGGAATCGCTCGGCCCCAAAGCATGAACTTTGACGGGGAAGTTTTTGACGCAATCTTCAGCAGAGCCGTCGGAAGTCAAAACTTCAATCTGGTGCCCTTGATTGGAGCGGATTCTTGCTGTCTGCTGAATCCAGTGAAGCGGCCCACCGTACTTTGGATTCACGGTACGGGCAACATGGAGGACGCGTAGGTTTTGGCTGTGACTCACTAGAAGCTCTCTTAGATTATTGATTCCACAAGTTCCGTGCCGCAACACGAGTGCCGAAAGTCTGATGATGGCAGATGCGCTTTTGACGGCGTTCAAGTAGACTCGCGGCGTGTGCGGAATTGCAGGATATGTAGGTCAGCGGAACGCAGTTGATGTTGTGCTCGACATGATTAAGCGGTTGGAGTACCGCGGGTACGACAGCACGGGGATCGCTTTTCCGGTTGATGGTGAGCTTCGCATCCTGAAACGTGCCGGGAAGCTCAGCGAGCTGAAAGCCGTTGTCGATGATGAAAACCCCTCCTCCCACCAGGCGATTGTTCACTCAAGATGGGCGACGCATGGTGCCCCCACCGACCTCAACGCCCACCCGCACTACGATCATGGGGCACGAATTGCTCTGATCCACAACGGGATCATTGAGAACTATATTGAGCTGAAAGAGGAGCTTGTCCGGCATGGGCATATCTTCCAAAGCGAAACTGACTCCGAAGTTGCCGCCCACATTGTTGGTCAGGAGTACCAAGAAGGAGTGCCGTTGGAAGAAGCGGTTCGGCGAGCCGTCAAAAAGCTTCGAGGAGCGTTTGCTTTTGTTGTGGTCAGCGTAGATGAGCCTGACAAAGTCGTATGTGTTCGCAATGCCAGCCCGCTGGTCATTGGGTTCGGGAAAGATGGCGAGAACATGGTCGCCAGCGATATCACGGCGATGCTCCCTTACACCAAGCAGTTTGCGATCCTCGAAAACGATATGGTCGCGGTGGTCACTCCCGATGGAGTGAAGGTCACCAATCTGAACGGTCGCCCGGTTGACCTTGAGACTTTTGAAGCGAATTACGACGTGAAATCCGCAGAAAAGGGTGGTTACGATCACTTCATGCTCAAGGAAATCCATGAGCAACCGGATGTCGTGCGGCAGTGCCTTGCCGGGCGATTGAGTGAGAAAACGGTCACGCTGGACGGGCTTTTCTCCGACCACGTATGGCAAGAAATCGACCGGGTGAACATCATCGCTTGCGGAACGGCATATCACGCGGGGTTGATGGGCAAGTACCTGTTTGAGAAGATGCTCCAACTCCCAACGGATGTCCATTTTTCCAGTGAATTCCGGTACGGTGAGCCCATTCTTTCCCCGCGGTCTTTGGCGGTGTTTATCAGCCAATCCGGTGAGACTGCGGATAGCTTGGCGGCATTGAAACTATGCCAGCAGCACCGCATTCGGACACTGGGGATTGTGAATGTCGTGGGGTCAAGCATTGCCCGTGAAGTGGATAAGGTTCTGTTCACACAAGCTGGCCCAGAAATCTCAGTAGCATCTACCAAGGCGTATGTTGCTCAGGCCATTGTTTTGATGCTCCTCGGCATTCACATCGCGCAGAAGAAAGAGATGCCTGGTGTCCGCACCGCTGATCTGGTTCAAGCGCTTCGGAATTTCCCGGATGCGGTGCAAGAAGCACTTGATTTGGAAGGGCAGATGCAGGAGATCGCGAAGAAGTTCGCTGATTCCAGTTTGGTGTTCTTCCTCGGGCGGCGAGCTGACGCGAATATCGCTCTGGAAGCTGCCCTTAAGTTGAAAGAAATCGCCTACATCCCCACTCAAGAGTGCCCGGCGGGAGAAATGAAGCACGGCCCGCTCGCGCTGATTGATCAAGGGACGCTGGCGGTGTTCGGGGCGACGGATAAGGAAATCCGTGAAAAGCTGGTTTCTAACATCAAGGAAATCCAGGCGCGGGGTGGACATGTTCTTGCTCTCACCGGGAATGATGACGACTCTCTCGATAAGATCGCAGAGGATGTGGTGAAGCTTCCACCTTGCGATGATCCGTATTTGGATGCGCTCGTGAGTATCGTTCCGCTTCAGATGCTGGCTTACTACATGGCGAAAGAACGCGGATGTGAGATTGATCAGCCTCGCAATCTTGCCAAGTCCGTCACAGTCGAGTGATTTTGCCAGTAAGGAAAAATTGAATTTGGCCTGAGTTGGCACGCTCTATGTACCGATATGTAGGTTACTATGGGCGCTCTCAGGAAGCATCAAGAGCACATTCAAACGACGGAAATCATCATTTTTCCGTTTGAGCAAGCTCGACCGGAATTTAGTTCGCAAAAAAAGAAGGACTCTTCTTGGTCGCGATTCATGCAGTCCGAATTCATGGACGTCGTGATGTTTGAAATCAAGGCGTTTGCAATCACAGGATTAGTTGCCGCAGTATTTGTTGGTAGCTATTTCGCGGCGAACTCCGGCAAATCCAAAGCGAATTTGAATCTCACGGATTCTAGCTATTCTGCGATCACACCGCAAACCGACTCGGTTGCATTCGACTGGGCAAACCCTGGTCGATACACTCGATAAAGCTTTCATCCCCGCAAGTCAGCGGGGGTTCGTGACAAAATAGGCCGTCGGCATGGGAATTGCGCCCAGGAGTGTCGACGGCCTTATCCTGTTAAGAAGGACTGATTTGGAGTTTCTTTGTGCCTGAAGCGGGCACTCTTTACTAAAAGCAGTCGTTATGGAGTGAGGGCCGGATACGATCCGGGAGATTGTTTGGAGACCAGTGGATAACGAAGCGACGATTGAATCCATAACTGAGGAAGCGGGAGTTACCGAAGAGCCTCGTTTGCGTATAGATTTAGACACTGTTTTGGGTTGGTTGCGAATGCAGCCTGTTCAAATGGGTTTGGTGATCTTTGCGCTTTTGATTGGCGTGTTCTGGCCGGTGTTTGACTCTGTCCCAAGCCTTTGGTTTGATATGGACGGCTACTATCAGCACGGTCCGCTGATCCCGTTTGCAATCGCCTACATTCTTTATGTGAACTGGGATAAGTTCTCGAAGATCCCTGTGAAGCAATCCTGGGCGCCGCTCATCTTCCTGATCCCGCTTTTGTATCTCAACTTTGCCGTCACGAGGTCAGGGTTCTTTAGCTCGATCCAGACTGGCATCTTGATCATGGCGGTTGGGTTCATTCTGTGGGCCTTGATCGGTTTCCGGTGGGCGTTTGCGCTGATTCCAACAATGCTCTTCGCCACAACCGGGCTTCCTCTTTGGGAGCGCGTGATTGATGAGAACACCAATACGCTTCAGCTTTGGTCCACCGATATCACTTTCAATTTGTTGAAGATGTTCGGTTATGGACCGTTCCGAACCGAGCCGACCATTATTTACTTGGACAACTACACGCTGAACATCGCCGTTGCTTGTAGTGGGATGAAGCTGACGATGGCCATGATTGCGTCTACGCTCTTCGTGATCTTGGTTGCTCGATTGGCGTGGTGGAAGAATCTACTCCTTGCCGCGATGGCACTGCCGCTTGCCGTTCTCATCAATGGGATGCGGATCACGGCTATTGGGATGGTGGGTCAGCATTACGGCGAGAAAGCCGGGATGCTCTTCCACGATTATGGTAGCTACATCTTCCTTGTCCTCGCGTTCTACATTTTCTATCAAGTTTCTAAATTGCTCGGGTGGAAGATATGAGAAAGAAAATCTTTGTCGTCGTCGCCGTTGTCCTTGGCATTTTTGCCGCTTGGGGCCTGACTTCTGGTAGTACCAAGTCAACCAAGCCGGAAGAGAAATGGCTGGAAGATCAACTTATCACCGAAGTAGGTGAGTTTGAGTTGGTCAACCCGATGGACGATAACCCTAAGATCAGCTACAAGATGGATGAGAGTTCTTATGAAGCCTTGGAACCGATCGGGATGGCCTGCCAACGCATGAGCGATGATCGTGGGCGACTCTATGATGTTGTCATCATCGCCGCTGACTCGATGAAAGCTCTCCACGATCAAACGGTGTGTTTCCGAGCGCAAGGCTACGAGCTGTATTCCGACGAAATCAAGCCAATTCAAAGCGATGTCCGGGGCCAATACCCCGCGATCTTCTCAACAATTCGTCGAGATGGCGGCCCGATGATCAACGCGATTTTGGCTTTCCGATCTCCGCGCGGAATGGTGACCTACAACCGCGCGAAAGTCGATTTCTTCTTGTATCAATTGCAAAAGGGTCAACCTGGTCGAGGATTCAGTTACCGATTTATGGGACTGGATGAGACCATTACAATGGAAGACCTTGAATTTTTTGCTCGCAACTATATGGACAAGTTGTACGAAGAGTCGGAAGGTAAAGTCTAAATCCTGGACTTGATCCGTCCGAATTGGAAAGAGGGGCTCGGCAAACTGTCGATCCCCTTTTCTTATCATCGCTATGAGCCACTCCGCTGAGCCTGAAATGACGCACGAGCAGAAAATTGCTCAGTTGCGTTCGCAAAGTGTTCGGAAGTCGATGAAAGTCTCCTTGCTCAGCAAGACGATGGGTGCGCTTATCCAGTTGATTGGACTTCCCATTGCGGCGCATCACTTAGGAAAACTGTATGGTGTCTATGGCCCCCTCGCGAGTCTGATGCTCGTCGTTGGGACAGTGAACTTGGGGGTTGGCCCCGGGCTCTCACAACGGCTTTCCGGGTTGGTGCTCAAAGATCAAGAGGAGGAGGAGCGTCAATGGTTCTCGAATGCGTTTTATCTCACTCTTTGGGCTCTGATCTTGATACTTATCATCGGCCTCGTCGTTGCTCTGTTCGTTCCGATTGACCGCATTCTAGGCAACGACTTTGTTGGTTATCGTTCTGAGGGTAAGGCGGGTTTGATAGCAGTTGTTGTTCTGGGGTGTATCCAGAATCTGTTTTCAGCCTTTGATGGCGCATACATCGGGCTGCTGGAAGACTATAAGGTTCGGTTTTACAATGCGATTGGATATGGTCTGTCACTGCTGGCTTTGGTGATCGTGCCTTTCTTCCCGAAGAGCCTGCCGCTTATGCTCTTTGCGGTCTTTGGAACAGCGTTCCTGCCGAAGCTGATCTCCTCATATCGATTGATGATGGTGGAGCGTCCGTATTTGCGGCCGCGTTGGGCGGATTTCGCGAAGGAGAAGTTCTCCGACCTCATCTCTTCGAATATGGCTTTTACGCTTTGCCAGATGGGTGATTTGGGAATCACTTCTTTGGGGATCATTTTGGTAGCGAACCTTGGTGGTACGGAGGCAAGTGAGAAGGCTACGAACGTCATTTACTACCTCACAGTTTTGGCGACCGTTCAGACAATGATTACCGGGTCGGTTTGGCCGGCAATGAGCAATGCCTGGCGGCAAGGCGACATCGCATGGTTTAAGCGTGTATTTCGCAAAGCCGTTTTGATATTGCTTGGGGCGGGAACAGTTTTCGCTCTTGGGTTAGCAACCGTCGGCGAGCCAGTTATCGGCTACATTTTCAAGAATCGTGGGCCGCTGGATGGTGCAACAACCGCCTGGATGGGCGTAGCCGTTATTATCACCTTTATCGAGATGATGCTCGTGAGTGTGTTCATGTCCATCGGAAAGTTGTGGGATGCGGCGGGGGCGTCGCTAACTCGTGGGTTGCTCGGACTGGTACTTGCCGGATTCCTTTATCGAGCGATGGGAATGCCCGGCTTTGTAATTGGGATCATCGTTGCCCGTTCGCTGAGCCTGGGTTGGATGTGGATGCGGTACCAGAAGCACCTCTCACTGGCAGAAACAAATCAGTCTGTTGGCTGATTATCTGCAGCGTGCTTCTCAGAGAAATTCACCAATAAAGCTGAATGGTTGAATCGATCAATGGACTCTTGCGAGTTGCGCCCCATAATGGCAAGTTCGGCTGTCGCCGCGACACAGAATCCGCAGATCAAGAACGTCGCGTTCGAGAGAATATCGGAAAGGTGGAACAGGTCAGTTGCTTCTGCAACGGATCGGAAAAAGAGCAGAACCAACAGGGCAAGGCTGATTCGCCCCATATGCCTGACCTTATCATCCTGTGCAAATTTGTAAACGCGGTAAGACGTGACCGACACCGCCATGAAGAAGAAGAGATAAAGCGAGAGCCCAACGATCCCGGTTTCGGTGCCGTATTTCGCAACAAAGTTATCGACCTGGAAGCCCGCATTATATCCATAGCCGACAATAGGCGATTTTTTGAATTCGTCGTAGGCGTATTGGAGTTTAGTTACACGTCCAGCCGTGGGGTCTGTTGTGTTGGTTCGTTCAATGATCGATTTGACCGGCGCGAACTCCGACAGAGCAGGGGCAAGAGCTAAGAAGGCAATGAATCCGACGCCAAGTACAAGGAAACTGGCGAGAATGGTTTTGCCGGCGTTGCGTCCTAATCCCAGCACCCAATAAATAAAGAGCGCGATGAACAGCGCGGCCAATGTCGTACGAGATTGCGTGAGCAAGAGGATGTAGAGGGCAACGCCCCCGCCGAAGAATCGGCTGGGAAGTTTGAGCGTTTTTGTACAAACGACAAACACCATCAGAACCCCGGCGTAGATCGAAACTGTGTTCGGGTGGAGCCAATCAGGAGCTGCAAACCGTCCACCGGATAAGCCGAAACCACGGCTTTGGGCAAAGATCGCCGTTGCCACCAAGATGACGACGGTTCCTCGGTAGATCCATTTTGTCGCTATCTTGAGGAGTTGTTCGTGGTTTGCAACAAGGGTTCGGGGCAGGATGATAAACATCGCTACGTTCCGAATCAAGAGGAAGACGGTGAAACCAATCGAGTTGAGGTAGCCAATTCGACCGCCAAAGAACTGATTCGGAATCCCAAATAGCCCTGAAACAGTGACAACAAACAGAAGGATATCGACGGCAAGGAATGGAAAGCGTGAACGTCCGAGCGACTCAATCCAGAAGGTGAGAAGCATCAGTATGAGCCACATTCCGCCCCAGACAAAGTACGCTTTGTCGTTGAGCATCTTGTTCGCAAGAATCATCTGCGAAATGGGGAGGAAGAAGAAAACGATCGACATCCAAATCTCAATAAGCCGCTCGGACTTAGCGGGTGCACCCCACTGCCCTTTGACATAAGGCGGGTTGAAGAGATTTGAATTAGCCATGGTGAAAAGTGTGTGAGGAGCGAACCTCGCTCCTCACGTTTTCTTTAGGCGTTGTCCAGACGAGCCTGTTTGACTTTCAGGCGGTTGTGGACGATACCAGCGAATCGCGGGGAAGCGGCGCGGAGGAGTCCGACTGCATCGGCGAATTCGGCTTTGCTAGATTTGCCAAGGTGCATGACCAAGGCGGCGGCATCGACGTTTGGTGCGAGGGATGGCGTATCTGCCAAGCCTAGAGTTGGGCAGGTATCGAAGAGAACCATGTCGCTTCGATTTTCCAGATCCTTGATCAAGGCCTTCATCCGTGGGGAGCCAAGTGCTTCCACAGCGTTGGCCGGAGTTGTCCCCGCGGAGATCACCATGAGATTCGGAACTGCAGTTTCTTGGATGACATCATCGACATTCGCACTGCCAAGTAGAACATCACCGATACCCGGTTGCGGTTCTTTGCCGAACAATGTATGAGTGGATGGGTTGCGGAAGTTGGTGTCAACCAAGATTGTCTTTTGTCCGTTAAGGGCAAAAGCAACTGCCAGGTTTGAGACAACGACAGTTTTTCCTTCGCCTTTCTTGGTGCTAGTGAGCAAAAGACTCTTGATCGGCTTGTCATCAGATAGGAATCCAATCACGGAGCGCAGGACACGATAGCTTTCGAACGCCACCGATGTTTGCGGATCGGTAATAAGTGCGTTACGGCTACCCGGTCGCTCGGGGATGCGAGCAAGGACATCGCTATGGGAGAGTGCGTAAGCATCTTCCACACTATTGACCTTGTCTTGCAGAGAGTCTCGAGTCAGAGCAAAAATCACTGCCAGCGCAAAGGAAAGCAAACCAGCAAGAACCATGTTGATCATCCAGTTCGGACGGGTTTGTTGCGGGAAGCTAACCTGGGTCAAGCTGTTGACCGGGCTTCGCATTTCGTTATCGCGTAGGCTAAATCGATCCTTGAATTGGTTGAGCGTGGTGAGCGATTCGCGGTGAGTCAGGATGCGTCGCTCAATGTCAGCCTGTTGTGCAGAAAGACCAGCCAAAGCGTTGACTCGGTTTTGACGGTCAGCGACCAATCGACTAAGGGATTGAGCTCGTTGCGCTGATGCAGATCGCTCAGCTTTTGCTTCACTAATTCGCCGAACCAAAGCGTCGTATTCAGGATTGGATTCCTTGTACTCGGCATTGATTTCTTTCTCCATATCCGCGATCTGCTTTTTCTGTGCGGCAATTTGGTTGTCAATTTCTTTGACTTGCGGCGCATCGGCAAGATAGCGAGTGGTGAGTTGCTCACGCTGAACTTCAAGTGCGGCGAGGGTTGCGCGGTTGCGGAGAAGTTCGTCTTTGTTTGCTTGGACAAGGACTCGAGTTCGCTCTGCCGGTGTGCGTGCAAGTTCCGCTTCTAGCTGAGATTGGGCAGCAACAGCGGCGGCTTCACGGCTTTCCGCGTCAGCGAGAGATTGCTCAAGGGTCGCGGCGGTGTTGAGTCGATATTGCAGTTCTGAGTTGCTATCGACAACGCTGTTTTGTTGTTTGAAGCCAGCGTAGTCACTTTCTGCTTGGTTGAGAGCGGCTTGCTCTTCACCGATTCGGCTATCCAAGAATTGCACACCGCGCTGAACACGCTCTTGCTTGAGGCCATTCAGGTAGTCGGCGAAAACTTGCGGGTAGTTGCCGGCGACGGTTGCTGCTTGCTCATCATCAGCACCTTCAGCAACAACGATGTAAACGTTAGAATCTTTCTTTTGCCGAATGGTGATCTTTGGCAAATCTTCAAGGTCGGCGAGTGTGCGAGGCTGCGGAATGTTGCTTGCCTCTAGAACCTTGAAGAAAATGTCCTGAGATTGCAAGAGTTCCAACTGAGTGGCCATGGAGTAGCTGGAACCAGGGACGGTCAAACCTTCGAGGATGTTATCGGGAGTTGCGTTAACACCGTTCGGGGATGGACCTTCAATCAAAACTTCGGTGAGTGCCGCGTACGATTTCGGCATCAACAGTGAGACTCCCACACCGATCAAAAGACCGATGATGAGAGTTGACCAGAAAACGCCTTTGTTCCGGGCGATTGTTCGGGTCAATTCACCGATAGTGAGAACCCCAGCTTGGGGTGAATCTTGAATCTTGCTTACTGTGCTGGCCATTCTTGCTCCAGTTAGTTACGGCACACTCTGTCCGTAGGGGTGGATTGTACCTGGCAATGAACTCGGATTGACCCGCAATTGCCCCCAATCCCCGCTAGATTTTCGGGTGTTTTTGTGGTTTTCCCCCCTCGAATATTGAGGTTTGGCTTATTCCAAGAATTTTTTGACTTCTTGAGCGCGATCTTTTGGGCAAACGAGCACCGCTTCTGGAGTCACTACAACGACAAGATCATCGACTCCGAGAAGACAAACTTCGGCGTCGGATCGGTCGACATAGACGACGTTGTTGTTCGCTTCTATCGCTCGACTTTTCCCGAGAGCGACGTTGCCGGAGTTATCAGCTGGGTAGGTGCGCTCAATTGAATCCCAGGCTCCCAAATCATCCCAGGTGAATGTCGCTTCGACGACCATCACTTTGCGGGCTTTTTCCATCAGGGCAAAGTCGATGGAGATGCTAGGCAATTCTGCAAATGCGTTTTCGGCGGCCTCTGTGTCGCCTTGGGACAGATGCCCCGCGATTTCCCGAGTAATGCGAGCCATTTCCGGTTGAGCGAGTTCCATTTCCGCCATAAACGTGGCGAGGGTGTAGAAGAACATCCCTGAATTCCAGAGGAAGTTGCCAGCAGAGATGAATTGCTCGGCTGTATCGCGATCAGGTTTTTCTCGAAATCGAATGACATCGAATGCCTTGCCGTTAGCATCACCGACTTCGATGTAGCCGTAGCCAGTCTCGGGGCGATCTGGGCGAATCCCGATGGTGACAATAGCCCCGTGTTCTTCCGCGGTTTCCATTGCATTGAGAACCGTTTTGGTGAACTCGGCTTCCGGGTCAATGCGCTGATCGGCGGTCAAGACGGCGATAGTGGTATCTGCCCAATCGGTCGGATTTTGTGCGATGACATTGGCGGCTACCCAGATCAAACAGCCAGACGTATTGCGCTTGTGGGGTTCAGCGGTCACTTGTTCCGGCTTGAGGTTTGAGCAGGCAGATTGTGAGGTTGCCTGAAGAGGTTTGCCCGTGGCAATGTGGGTGCATTCCAGTCCAACAATGCTCGCGGCTCTCTCGACGGACTGCTCAAGGAGGGTTGCGTCGGGTGATGCGAGTTTGAGGAATTGCTTAGGGCGTTCGTTGGTGCTGACGGGCCAGAATCGTTGCCCCGATCCCCCCGCCATGATGAACGCAAGGCGCTTCGCCATTATTCGGTCACCCGCGTGAATGCCCCGGAAATGAATCCGCCACCAGTCAGGATGATTTGCTTATCTGACTTCCAAGAGAGTTCGACAGTCTGCTCTTTGGCCATGTCGCCCATGTTGCCGAACATTCCTGGAAGCCCTTGAAGCTGGAAGTCGCTCATGGTGAGGCGCGGGCCTTCTTGCTTCCATTTTCCGACGGCGTTGACGGTGACCCCTTGTGACATCGTCATGTTCATAGTTTGATCGCCGAGGAACTCGATTTCCAGCGGGAGAATGTCAGATTTCCATTTGCCAACAAGTGTTTGCTTTTTGCATCCCACCATCGTGAATAGGAGGATGCCAATCAGGGCAAAATTGAACCAGCGGGGCATATGGGGAGTGTATCCTGACTTACATGAAAACAGGCGGGCGGTCAGGCCGAAAACAGGTAAGAAAGCCGCGTCTGTCGTTTGAACTTGGAGAGTTGCTGGATCGCTTAGAGGTGGTTTATGGGCGATCCCGATATATCAATCGCTTTGATCCGATGGAGGAACTCGTCAGTTGCATCCTCAGCCAGAACACCGCGGATGCGAATTCGTTTCCATCGTTCATTCGCTTGAGGGCGGCAGTTCCCGACTGGGCGGAGATGGAGTTGATGCCTGTCGAAGAGTTAGAGCTTCTCATCAAGAAAGCGGGCTTGGCGAAGCAAAAAGCAAGGTCGATTCAGGCAGCTTTAGGGGCGATTCGTGAGAAGTTTGGGATGTATTCGCTGGATGATCTCAGGAATTGGGAGGTTGAACAAGCGCGAGACTGGCTGACGACAATCCCTGGAGTCGGCCCAAAGACAGCCTCGATTGTTCTTTGTTTTGCACTCGGCCGAGATACTGTGCCGGTTGACACTCATATCCACCGGGTGGGGAAGCGGCTTGGGATTTTCTCAGAGGGGATGGATGCAAATCGGGCTCATGAAGTGATGGATTTGCTCGTAGAGCCAGGGCAAGGGTTTCGGATACATAACACCTTGATCCAACATGGGCGACAAACTTGCATGGCCCCGATTCCGAATTGTGCGGCGTGCGTGATTCGGGATGATTGCCGCTGGTTCAAGCGGGTTGGGCCAGAAAAGCTTCGAGAGCAAATGCGGAAAAAGCGAACGGGAGGAAAACGTGTTTCGGGATGAAGAGGCGGTTGAGCGGATCATTATTCGGTTAGAGAAGAAGTGCTTCCGCTCAGTTGGCGATTTTGTCAAGCCACTGTTTGAGAATCAGGTGTTTGCCGATGACGGCTTGGCTCGCTTTGCACGAATCGTCGAAGCCCAGGCAACACCCGGGAATCTGATTTCGGCGATGGAGATGAATCCGCTGATGGCGCGGATTGCCGCCGATCTGATCTCTTATTCTCCGCAGCTGTCCAACCTTCTCGTTCAGAACCCGGAGATGATGTCGGTACTGCTAGATCCACAACAGATGGAGCATCAGCTTGATGTCGCTGATGTCATGGCAGAAGGGGAACGTTTGCTCCTGAATTCGATCAGTTATGCCCATAAACTTGATCGTATCCGGTATCTGAAGCAGTTGGTAACGGTTAAGATCGCCGCACTTGATTTGGCGAATCTTCTCCCCCAGGAGCAGATTTGGAAATCACTCAATGACCTTGCAGAAGGGGTGTTGTCTCTGATTCGGACGGTGGTTTGGGAGGAGATTGCGAGTAAAGCAGAAATCGAAGTGGAATGCCCCGTTGCGATTGTGGGTATGGGTAAGTTTGGTGGTCAGGAGATTAACTATTCCTCTGATTTGGACCTTGTTTTTGTGATCCGTGATGATGCGGATGAAAGATTAGAAAAACTGGGCTTGAAATTTGCAGAAAGACTGCGTGCCGCTCTTGCCGATCACATGGGGCGCGGAGATTTGTACCGCGTGGATTTGCGGTTGAGACCTTTTGGCTCACAAGGGCCAATGGTGAGCCGAATGAAGTCGGTCGAGAACTACTATCAGAATTACGCCGAGCCGTGGGAGCATCTGGCCATGATTCGCTCGCGGATTGTGGGGGATGTTGGTGGAATTGCGGAGCGATGGGAGGTGCTTCGTCAGTCCATAGTTTTTCGAGGGGCGCGGTCAGAAGGGGTTCTCGATAGCTTGCAGAAGATGCGGGCGCGGATCGACAACCTGACCACTCAGCAAGATCTCAAACGGGGGCCAGGCGGGATTCGAGATGTGGAGTTTCTCACTCAGACCTTCCAAATGCTGGCGGGGCACCGGGAAGAATCTCTAAAAATCAAAGGCACGATCCCTGCAGTCAATGCTCTTCGAACAGCAAGGCTCCTCCCGCCGGATGCAGCAAGCGACTTGATTGAAAGCTACCGATTCTTGCGCCAACTGGAGCACCGCTGCCAAATCATTGGCGGGCTTCAAACTCACGAACTTCCTCCAGATGACCAGTCGCGGCTGCTCATTGCGAATTCGCTCGGCATGACCGGGGTGAGTGCCTTGATGACGACGATTGATCACCACCGGACAAGGACGCGGCGATGGTATGAGGAAGGGTATCGCTTTTCGTCCACGCCGAAGGAAGAAGGGAATCCGATTGTTCGGGATTGGCTTTCCGCTTTACCGGGCAAGGATCAGTTTTTTGCCAGTCTTGTCAGAAACCGCGAAAGCGCGGAAATGGCGGAGAGGATTGTTCGATTTGCCCCGGCTCTGATTCCTTCGCTTAAATCGAGTGTCTTTCTGACGGAGCAAGTTTTCTCTGGAGAAATTTTGGATTCGAGCATTGCGTCCGATCGTTTCGCTGGTTTTGCAAAGAACTGGGATGCCCTGCTGTTTGCGAAATCGGTGAGGAACGGTTGGGCATTGGAATGCCTCCGGTTTGTGCTCGGTAGAGAAGATTTGGGTTGTGGGCTCGCGGCTCACTATGATGCGGCGATCGAGGCAATGCGGTTACATTTCTGCCCAGAAGTTGATCTGGTTGGGCTGGGAAGCTATGCTGCGAACGATCTCAGTCCGGATTCGGATCTCGATTTGATCGCCTTTGTCCCGAACGAGAGTGAGCGAGAAAAGAATGAAAAGGGGGTTCTGGATCTCATGCGCTTTGTTAAGGAACTTCGGAATCTTTCTGCTCCGATTGATCTGGATTTCCGATTACGCCCGGAAGGGCGAAAGGGACGGCTGACTGTTAGTGGGCAAGGGTTCCGAAACTATGTGCTGAGCTCGATGGAGACCTGGGAGAGATTTGCTTTGGCTCGATCGCGGGGGATTGGAGAGTCTGATTTTGGTCAGGGTCTTTGCCGGGAGGCGGCTTACTCTCCGCCGCTGACAAAGGAGCAAATCCTGCAACTCAAGAAAATGAAGTCAAGGATTGAAAATGAGCGTGTGAATCCACTTGTTCGGTCGCGGCATTTGAAGCTTGGAACTGGCACCTTGGATGACTTGGCTTGGGCTGTGCAAATCCGTCTCTTCGCCGCGCAAGTTACAGATGCACCAGGTGATCTTGCCTCTCGAATCAAGATACTCCAGGCAAAAAATCGCATGACTCAAGATCAAGGTGACCTATTGTCGCGGGCTCATGTGCATCTGAGTCAGTTGCGGGCACGTCTCTTCTTTATCGGGGTGCCCGATGTGATTCTGCCCGAAGACCCGGCAAAGCTGGAATTGGTTGCTGAGGGGATGGGGTATGAGTCAGGTGAGGCGCTTTTAGCGGAGTATTCAGACTTGACGCGTGCAGTGAGATCAATATTGGAAGAATCGTGGGAGATTGCCTTGTCCTTATGAACGGCTGGCTATTGATTCCACTTTCGATTCTGATTGGGTCGATTCCGTTTGGGCTCATCGTTGCGCGTTTGAAAGGCGTCGATATTCTCAAAGAAGGGAGCGGAAATATCGGGGCAACCAATGTTGGGCGGGTGATTGGCAAAGGGCCAGCGTTTGCGGTTCTGCTCCTTGATGCGTTGAAAGGCTTTGTCCCGGCTTTCTTCTTCCCGATGCTGATGACCGGAACTTGGAATGGAGTCCCTGCTGAACAAATGGCGGGCATTTTTGGTGTGAGCGCGGCGGCTGGTCATATTTTCAGTCCATTCTTGAAATTCAAAGGTGGGAAAGGGATTGCGACAGGTCTTGGGCTTTTGCTCGGGAGTTCGCCGATTGTTGCCGGACTTGCGCTGGGGACATTCATTCTTGTTGTTGCGGTTTCGCGCATTGTGAGTTTGGCTTCGGTCGCCGCAGTAGTGGCGATGGTGGCTTCCGCTGTCTTTCTTGATCTATCAACACCGTTTGTACTTGCGTACACAGTGCTTGCTTTGCTCGTGATCTTTGCTCATCGCGGCAATATCCAAAAGCTTGTTAAGGGCGAAGAAAAGAAATTCTCATTCAAGAAATCGGGCGGAGAGTAGCGTGCTGATCGAGCGGTTTCTTGCAAACCCGATCCTCGCACTTTTGGGTGTTGCGTGCTGGATTCCCATTGCGATTGGTGTAATCGGGTTGATCCAGTGGATGGTGATGCAGGAAATCGATACTCTCAGCGGGATTGCCGGTGTTGGGCTTTTGCTCTGGGCCGGATTCCTGGCGGTGAACCCTCCGAACCCCATGATCGGCTATGCGACGATTGCGGTCGTCTTCATGGGAGTTATGTTTGCCGCGCCGTATCTAAGGCGAGCTAAGCAACGCGCCATGGATGCATTGGACATGGAGCAACTCGAACGCGTTTACGATAAGTTAAGGTTTCAGCCTGAAAACCATGCCATGCGATTCAAATGCGCTGAGCTTTTGATGCGGCGCGGACTCCATGCTGAGGCGATTGCACTTGCGGATAAGGCACTCCAAAATCTTCCCAAGTCCGCTTATGCCGACGAGCATAAAGTTGTCCAGAAATGGAAGATGACCTGCGGAGTGAACTGGCAGAAAGCGGTGCGGTGTCCTTATTGTGGAGTGGAAAACGAGCCGGGCGAATTGGTGTGCTGGTCGTGCCGGCATGAGTATCTCATCACGCTGGCGCGGCGTGGCTGGGTGCCGATGGAGGTTGGTCGTCGGGTGGTGACCAGTTTGATTCTCGTTTTGGGGATGGGGATCACGGTTTGGGCGATCCCGTATGCCCCGCTTCCTGATGCGATGAAAGTTGGCTTGATTCTGCTATTGGTCGGTTTTGGGGTCTGGTCGCTGGTAAAAACTCTGAAGGAGTTGAAAGGGTGAAGCGCCTTGATCGTTATGTGATTCGTGAACTGTTCGTGCCAACGTTCACGGGTACGGCGATTATCGCCCTGCTCTTTGCCGCGAATGAGCTGATCAATGCTTTTCAGCAATTGAACATTCAACAAGTTCCGGGAATGGCGATAGCCCAACTCGTTTTGTTGCGGGTGCCGCTGTGGCTATCTTTTACTTTCCCGCTGGGGATTGCTCTGGGGTCGGCACTCGCGGTCTCACGTTTGGTGCGGGAAGGTGAACTGACAGCAATTCGGAGTGCGGGGGTTTCCGTACGTCGAGCTTTGCTCGGGGTATGGATAACGGCGATTTTGTTCGCGGTTGGTTCGTACTTGATCGGTGAATATGTCACTCCTCAAGCAGGGAAGAAGCACGCTCAGCTGAGCGCGGAGGCGTTTATTGTCAGTAGCCGCCCCACCTTCCAGAGCAACGTAACCTTCCGGTTGCCGCCTTACATGGTGTTCATCCGCGAGATACGGCGGATCGGCGACGACAAGCTGGCACTCAACGATGTCGTGCTGGTTGAGATGTCGGGGCCGCGAGAGGTTGCCGTGTTTCGTGCTGAAACAGGTAACTATGTAGGGGGAAAATGGAACTTTTCTAATCCCAAAGTCTGGATGTGGCAGGGTGATAACTTGGTCGAGATTGCACGTCCGGCTGAGGTCGAATTGAACCAAGAGATTGATATTGCCGGGTTCTTTGAATCACAAAGGCCGGAGCACGTTACGATAGAAGAACTCAAGAAGCGGATTGTGACGGGGAAGAAGGCGGGACTCAATGTTAATGAGCTGGAGATGCAGTTGCAATCGCGGTATGCATTGCCCGTTTCCTGTGTGATTTTTGCTATGCTGAGCGTGGTTTTGGCATTCCGATTCTCCAAGGCAAGCGCATTCCAAGGGCTCATGCTCAGCTTCTCAATGGCGCTGATTTATTACAACGTCCACGTTGTTGCCATCACGATTTTTGGCCCGAACCGGTGGGTTCCGGCGGTGCTGGCTCCTTGGCTTCCGGTTGCGGCGTTTGCGATTGCAGCTTTCATCGGGATGTGGAGGCTGGAATGAGGGCTTTGGTTCTTCCTCTTGTTTTGCTGAGTGGAGTTGCTTACGGGCAAGATCACCTGCAGAACGAGTCTCCGCTACTCCAACAGAATCAGGGAGGCGTGCTGCCGGGTGGCGATCCCGGGCTTTCTCAGGAGTTGCAAGTCAAAGCGGGCAAGTTCCGAATTGTTGGTGATAAGTCGGTTTGGGAAAACGGTGTTGAACTGATCTACCGTGGCTACAAAATGACCGGCGATCGAATCGAGGCCGATTCCAAACGCGAATACTTTGAAATCACGAATGGACGGGTTGTTGGAAGTACGGAAGTTGCGAACGGTGAATTTGTAACGGTCAATTTCAAAACAGAAACTTATACTTTTCGTGGCGGAAAAGCAACTATTGTTCCTGAACGCACAAACGGATTGACAACCGGGCCATTCTATTCTTCCGCTGGTTCTGGCTCGCTGGAGACAACGCACTATCACGTCGAGAACGGGAATTTGACTCCTTGCGATTTGGAGCATCCGCATATCAATTTTGCCGTTGGATCTGCGGATGTTGTGCCGGGCAAGAGCCTGAAAATGAAGAATGTAAAGTTTCAGGTTGGAGGACGGACAATCCTCGATATCCCGAACCTGTACATCCCTCTTTTGAACGACCGCCCTCGGTATTTGCCCGAAGTAGGGCAGTCACAGGATGAAGGCTACTATCTCAAGTCTCGCTATGTCGTGCCAATGAAGGGGGATGACAACTTGGATACACGTCTTGATCTCATGACGCGCTTGGGCGTTGGGATTGGCGGTGACTACAACTACTCCACCGATGCGATGGTGGGGGCTGTTGGTGTTTATTCCATCATCGGGCCGGGGAATACGCAGGTCGGCAAGGTTCAGCACCGCCAGCAGATCGGTTCCGGACAACTGACATTGGACGCAAACGTTAATCGAAACAACTATCTGACCGCGCCGAACACAACGATTTTCAATGGACGAAGCCAGTATTCAATCAGCAATGGATCGGGGCTGACGAACTTTGGCTACTCGCGCAATAGCTCGGATATCGGGCAGTTTTCGAGTTTGTCAGAGAGCTTCTCGTTCTCGGATAGCCGGGCAACACAGGGCGGATTTCGCTCCGATTTGAGCGTTAACCAAAACCGCTCAGCGAGCAAATCGGCAGGAACGACACTCTCGGAAAGTGATCGAATCGATGTTCGATATATGGGATCGCAAGAGATGCGTTCGCTCCGTGCTGAGCTTTTGTATCAGCGCAGCATCCCGGTCGGGGCAACCACGAACTTTACACGGGGGAGTGACATCACGCCGCTTTTGACTCTGCGGAGCGACACGGGCAAGATGTTTGGCAATTCAATTGGTCGGAGTTGGCCGGTGAACTTTGCCGCATCGTTCGGTCAGTTGCAAGATCCTGGCTTGACCGAACCGGTAACGCGAACAACTTTCGAAGCCAATGCTCGCCGCTCGGAGCGACTCAGCACCAAGACCACCCTCAACTGGGATGGGCGTTTTTCGCAGGGGGTAACCAGCGATGACACTGCTCAGTATGTGATTGGGTACGGGGCAAACCTGGCCCATCAATTCGGG
The DNA here is from genome assembly GCA_020438215.1 of Armatimonadota bacterium. Taxonomy (GTDB): domain Bacteria; phylum Armatimonadota; class Fimbriimonadia; order Fimbriimonadales; family Fimbriimonadaceae; genus UphvI-Ar2. Next base: position 76,509 of record JAGQUX010000002.1, read on the forward strand.
CGAAATTCGGATTTGCGGCTGGATTACCGACGGCTTCGGCAGTTTGGCTTCTCTCCCTTGGCGATTGACCGCATCGGTCGCAACGATGCGATGAACCTGAATATGAATCTTGGGATGGGGCGAGGCTGGACGGCAACCGCGAGCACGGGCTATGACTTCCGGTTGGGCTCAACAGGGCAGGTTCCTTGGCAACTGGTGAATGTTCTTTCGCAGTATCGGAGCGGCAATTCGCGGTTCCAATTCGGAGCGGTGTACGACACTTTCAATCAGAATTGGAGCACTCTGCGGGCGGATTCACTCTTCTCAATCGGCGATACAGATATCGCCGCTGCGGTTCGTTATGATGGTCGGCGATCTGTTTGGTCGGCGGCGAGCTTGCAAGTAGAGGGATTCAAAGCCGGACGGCTCAGCACTGATTTTCTGCTGAGTTACAACGGATACAGCAAACAGTTTGATGCTCAGCAGTATGTGTTCACCTATGATATGCACTGCACCGAGGCAGTTCTGGAGTTCACCGATTTCAAAGCGGGATTCCGGAGTGGACGCCAGATTGCGTTCTATTTCCGCATCAAGGCGTTGCCATTTGGTCGAGATTTTGGGCTTGGTCGGCAAGGTCAGGCGATTGGTGGCGTAGGCGGGTTTGGCCGCTAGGCGACATAATAGGCCATGCTCGGATTCCTGCTCATTCTCGCGTTCTGCGCGGTGGTGGCTCTCGCTTTCTTTGGGGTGATGTCCCGATTGAAGTCGGATTGGGATCCGGCGGAACAGCTGGGCTGGAGCGGCTTGATTGGACTCGGTTCGGTGGGGTTGGTGACGTTGTTTGTTGGCTTACTTCCGAACGGCTTACGTTGGGGATTTGCCGCGATTGTTGTGGCGGTTCTAGGAATCGGTACGGCAACGTTCAAATCGTGGGATCGGAGTCTGCTGAAATTCGATGGGCGGAAGAATCTAGGGGTAGTTGCTCTCTTTGGGTTATTGCTGTTGTTTCCGCTCGTGGCTTCTTTGAGTCCAAGCACAACGATGGATTGGGATTCGATTGCCTATCATCTGGCGGTTCCGAAGATGTGGCTCCAGGATGGACAAATCCACAAGGTGCTTAATCTACATCACAGTAATTTTCCATTTTCGATAGATAACTTATACATATGGGGTCTCGCGCTTGGGGGTGAAGCGGGAGCGAAGGCGTTCTCATTTGCAATCTTGGTATTTGGTGTGTTGGCGGTTTATGGCACGGCGCGGCGTTGTTTTCCTGATTCACAATTTGCGGGTTTGGCGGCAGGTCTGATCTTTGCCGGATCACCGGTTGTGCTCTGGGAATCGGGCACGGCATACATTGATGTCGCGCATGGCCTGTACGCAGGATTAGGTGTCTTCGCCCTGGGTGAGTTCCTGCTCAAAACCCAGCGGGAAGAAGCGGTTGAGAAATCGCTTTGGCTTGCGGTGCTGGGTTTGGGTTTCGCCGCGGGAACCAAATACACGGGGCTCCAAGCGATCTTTGCCGCCGCGTTGGTAGCGTTCCTGTTCCTGATTCGAACTCCGAAAGTGGCGATTAAAACGGCTTTGGTGGTTGGAGTTGGGGCGTTCCTGGTGGCATCCCCTTGGTACATCAAGACAACGGTTTACACGGGCAATCCGGTCTATCCGTTCTTCTACGACAAGTTGGGCGGCGAGAACTGGGGGGAATGGCATTCGGAAATTTATCAGGATGAGCAGCGGTCTTTTGGGGTGGCTCCGGGTCAGCCGCGAAACTTTGCTGACATCGGTCATGCGGTGTTGGGGCTTGTTTATCAGCCGGGGCGATATGTAAACCCAGGGCAGACGGCGGGGGCTGGTTTCCCGACCGGGGCGGTTGGGTTTGCCGCGATGGTCGCTCTGTTTGCCGGGGCGGCGATGGGAGGCTCAGATCGCCGGGTGAAGTTCTCTCTCGCTTGGTGCGGGATGATCCTGCTGATGTGGTTCGTGCTCAGTCAGCAGAGCCGTTACTTGACCATGATCGTGGTTCCTGCGGCTCTGATTGCGCCGAGTTTGATGCGGGATAAGAACTGGCGATACGGTGCGCTGGCGGTAGCAGGAGTTCAATGCTTTTACACTCTGTTCATGCTACAGAAGATGCAGCTCACGACCCAGCTCAAGGTTCTTACTGGGCAAATCGAGCGTGATGCGTATGTCGCCGCTAGCACTCCTTTTGCAGAGTCCGCGAAGGTATTGAACGCAAACCCCGCTTATACAAAAATCGCTTTATATGAAGAAGTTTTTGGGTTTTATTTGGATAAATCGTATATCTGGGCGAACCCTGGGCATGGCACCGCTGCGCCATGCCTGGAAGCGGAAAACGGTGCGGATTACGCCGATAAGATGAAAGCTCTCGGCTATGACACGGTCTACCTCAATCGGCAGTTTTGGCCACGGAGGGATGAGAACTCTACGCCGGAAAATCTGGCCGCGTGGACAGCCACAACTGACCGATGGATGGAAGCGGCTGGTCTGATCCCGGGTGAGGCTTACTCACCCGAAGAGATCGAAGTCATGAAGACCGATCCAAACTTGTACTATCGCTATCTGCTTGCCGATGCAGTGCGGTCTGGCAGGCTGATTCCTCAGGAAGAGGTTGGACCAGGGATCATCATTACAATTAACTAGCGACCGATCATCCCGCCAAGACCGGGGATCATCTTCATCTGGGATTGGATGAGAAGCTTAGCGAGAGCAGCGTAACCCTTGGTTTTGTCCCACAAGTTTTGGCTGAACTGAACCGTGTTATCCCAGAGAGCCGAGGCGTGATCCATCAGAGTCACAGGCTTCTGCGGTTGAGGTTTGGCAACTCTTGGTTCTTCCTTGAGTTTCAGAGTCAGCTCTTGTTTCAGAACTCGTTCGGTTTTCTCTTTGGAATCAAAATCGGTTGCCTCAGATTTGGCAACGTTCTTCATCTTGACGTAAGTGAAGATGCCGCGCTTGGTGTCAAAGTTGGCTTCACCGGTGCCGGTCATGTGGGTGGTCACTTCGCGGACGGCATCCTCTTTCGGGACAACTTCCATTGAGTCGTTTTCCAGCACCGTGTAATCCTGCTTGATTGCGATTTTGACGGGCAGAGTGTCGCCGCTCAGCTCACCGAACGAGCAAGTGTAAGTCATATCTGCCCCGTCAAACGACTTCTTGAACTGCCACTCTTCACCCGCTTTGAGTTCCTTTTCCGAGAAGATGATAGGGAGGAAAGTGATGTCCGGGAAACGTTTGACATCGAGCCCGGGGAGGCGAACAGGAGGCTTTTTATCGGGAGCGGTGTTCTTGACAATCTCGCCGCGAGGGGTGAACGTGATGCTCGATTTCGGGAAGACGTCGGTCACCATATCGAGGGTGAGCGGGAGCTTGCCGCCATTGAACGCCATCTCGAATTTGGTGATTTCTGTTGAGGCAGACATGTTGCCATTCTCGCCGCCGAGTTCACCCTTCACCTTCACGACCATATCAATGTCAGCGGTGCCTTCGTTGCCGCCAAGGATGGGAAGGAACCCATCAAAGATCATTTTGAAGTCGTAGCTCAGATCGGTAGTGGGTTTGATCTGATAGGTGGCGGGAGCCAGTGCGATTGCGGCGACGAATGTGAGCATGTGTTCTTGGGTTTGACGCTTATTGAGCGGAAATAGTTTTAGTCGGTGGACTGATGGCGAAGGGGGACGGCGGGCAGCCTGAGCTTCTTCTTACCGTCGCGGTTAGTGATGTTGAGGATGCGTTCGAGTGAAATCTTGACGACGCCGGCGACGGGGTAGGCGAGCATCATGCCGGGGAGCCCAGCGAGCGCTCCGCCACAGAACACCACGAACATCCCCACAAACGGGTGGAGCTTGACGGATTTACCTACCACGCGCGGGGTGACAAGCATGTCCCAAGTGGTGGTGATGGTGAAGAAAACGAGCGCAAGGATGACGGCAAAAATCCATGAGTTGCCGACCTCGAAAAACATGTTCTTATGAACTCCGCTGAATCCAGTGACCAGGAAAAGAGTGATCAGGCTGAGGATGCCACCCAGGTTCGGGATGATATAGAGACATCCAGCGACGATTGCAATGAGGTAGCTGTACGGCGCACCCAGCAATCCCAACACGATGGCGAGGGTTGCCATGTACATCGAGATATTGATAATGAGGCCACGGAGATAGCTTTGGAAGACTCCGCCAATGTCTTCAAGCATATCGAGAATGCCCGCGCGGATAGACGGGGGAATCCAGTTGCGGAATCTCTGCCGGAAGTTGGGGAGATCCATCATCAGGAAGATGACGAAGATGGGGGTGAATCCGAGGAGAACCACTTGCGAAGCCGCCATCCCAAGGAAATTGACGATTCCGTTGAAGATGTTGCGGGCAGTGCTGGCAAAGTCTTCGCGGTAAGGGGTGATGTACTGCTCGGCAAAGGCGCGGCGAGTGACCGGAAGCCCAACCTGCTCAAGTTGAGGACGGTACTTTTCAAGGTAGCCATCAACGGTACCGAGCGGGCCTCGCTCTTGGGCGCGAACGGCGGGGTTCCACCGGACAAATACATTATCGTTAGCCGTATCTTTGGCGATGTCAGTGGAGAGGTCTTGAACTTGAACGCGGAGCTGATTGATTTGATTGGCGATTCGAGGGAACGCCCAGAATCCGATGAGGGCTGTTCCGCCAAAGAATGCAAAGGTGATGATCCCGACGGCGATTGGGCGTTTGACTTTGGCTTTGCCGAGAGCCTGAACAACTGGCTCAAGAAGGACGGCAATTAGCCACGCAAGAACGAACGGGGCCAATACGCCCCGTACCATGTAGAGAAAGCCAAGGGTGACGACTACAAGCGTCACCCAAACTGCGATTCGCCATCCAGACACGTGATTTGTGCCTTGCGCGGAGGGTTAGGCTCCGGCTTCTTCGGAATCAACGGCAGCGACTTTTCGCTTTGCTCGTTGTTCGGCAATCCAATCTTCCGACTTGTCTTTGATTTCTTTCAGTCGGGAGCCAAGTTCTTCTCGAGTTTCTTCTCCTGCTTTAGGAGCAAAGAGGATGCCCGCGAGAGCACCGAGGAGAGCACCGAGTCCAAAGCCGGCAAGCAAATAAACCAATGAATTTCGATCGTCTGAGCTACTCATTTCGTTTTCCAGTTTTAGAAGGCAAAGATTTTGTCTTCCTATTCTTTAAGTATGCCTGAATTAGGCGTGACCCTAAGAGTCCGAGGGCAGAAGCTAAGCCACTTTTTTTGAACTTTGCCAACGATTCGTGGACAAGAGCAAGCGGGTCGTTGTTGCGAGACTCTAGTTCAGCTTGAATACGAGACAATTTTGCTTCTTGTTGCGAGATCCTGTTTTCTAGGTTCGAAATTTGCAAGCTGGTGGAAACGATAGTTTTCTTCAGTTTCGAAATTTGCACCGAAAGCATTACGATTCCGACAAGGAGTAGGCCAATCAGAAGGATCAAGAAGACGATAAGTGCGGGGGGCATTAGACGATGGTTCCTCCCATGACAACAGTTTGGCCCTTATATGCCACCGCGATCTGTCCGGGTGTGACGGCACGGACAGGTTCATCGAAAACGATGGTGGGCTGGGGAAAGGCGTAGAGCATGGCCGGTTTTGGTACCATGTTATAGCGGATTTTAGCCATGACTTTCATTGGGGCGGCGGACTGGAGATATCCGCTCCAGGTGACATCGGTGATCGTGACTTCCCGTTGTTTGAGATCGTCATCTTCACCCACGATGACACGATTAGTTTTGGGTTCCAGCCCAATAACATAGAGCGGGCGTCCCGTTGCTACTCCGATGCCGCGACGTTGCCCTACAGTGAAATCAGCAACACCTCCGTGGGTGCCAATGACTTCGCCCTCGGTATTTACGATTTCGCCTTCTTGGAAGACTTCGGGGCGGTTCTTGCGGAGGAACGCTTTGTACCCACCTGCCTCGGAAACAAAACAGATTTCTTGCGAATCCGGTTTGTTATAAACCGGGAGTCCGGCTTGCTTCGCCATCGCCCGGGTGATGGCTTTATCACCGAGTTCTCCTAATGGGAACCACACTTTGGAAAGTTGCTCTTGAGTCATTCCGTAAAGGACGTAGCTTTGATCCTTGTTTCCGCCGAGTGATCGCATCAGCCGCCAGCGGTTAGAGGCTCCGTGGTGCCGGATTCGGGCGTAGTGCCCGGTGGCGAGGATGTCACATCCGAGTTCCTCAGCCTTGTTGAGCATCGCATCGAACTTCACCTTCTTGTTGCAGGTGACGCAAGGGTTGGGGGTGCGACCGGCGGTGTATTCCTCAATGAACTCGTCGATGACGGTTTCTTTGAAAGCATCTTTGAAATTGATGACGTAGTGCGGGATATCAAGAATCCGGGCAACGCGGCGTGCATCCTCAACTGCACCCAGCGAGCAACATCCTGCATGGCGTGGATCTTTTTGGCTTTCTTGCCAAATTTGCATCGTTACGCCAATGACTTCGTAGCCCCGCTTTTTGAGAATGTACGGGACTACACTGCTATCTACGCCGCCGGACATGGCGACGCATACGGTCGGTTTCTTACCTGCCACTGTCTAAGAGCTTCTTTGCCGATGGAGTTTTGAGATATGGTTCAATCTCTTTCCAAGTGATGGAGCGCGGTGTCTTTCCTCGCTCGATGAGAGTGAAATTCGGGGTTGTGTCGATCTTCAAGACTTCAGTTGCGAAAGTGAAGTCTTCATTGATGAGGTGGATGAGTCGATCATCTTCCTGCTCATTCATTTGGGCTTGGAACTCGTCCATATCAAAACCGAGCTCTCGCGCAATGCCGGAGATGCCTTCTAGTTTTTTGATGCGGTTCGTATTCGTTTCCGCAAATGCCGCACGATAGAAATCCCAGAATTTGCCTTTGCTTGCCGCGTACTCCGATGCCATCGCCATCTTGATGCTGGTTTCGTGTCCGGGAAGATTGTAAAGCGGGAAGTTCCGGTGAGCAATTCTCAGTCCGGGATACTTTTGCGCGAGGTTGTAAAAGTCGATTGCGTGCGTTCGACAACCGGGACAGTTAAAGTCAGCGATTTGGACGATCGTGATTCCAGCGTTGTCCGGGCCAAGCATCTTTTCTTTGCTCGGGAAGATTGTGGTGTCTTCAACTTCTGTGTAGACCTTGGTTTCGGACTTGGCCATCCCGCTCCCAACAATGCCGATTCCACCGAGTGCCAGAACAAAGAGTGCTCCGGCAAGAGGGAGAACCTTGGGGCTCGGCAGTGCTTCTTCAGGTGACTTTGCACCAACAATTCCGTGAGCAACGACCATCAAAACCATGATGCCGGCGGAGGTCATGCACCAATCGCATTTTGCTCCGAGTGCGTTGAGAGAAACGATCTGGAGGAACACACTGTATGCCGCACCTACGATGGAAAAGAGCAGGCCAATCACAGCGGTGCTTCGCCATTTGTCTCCAGTAGTGGAGAATCTATATCCTGCCAGCGCGGCGAGGAAAATGTATCCGGCTAAACCGAGATACGCGATGGGAATCCCGCCGATCTGGGAGAAAACTGAACTCGTGACGGTTTCACAGCCTGTTTGAGTGGAACACGGCACGACAGTATGGGTGAGGTGGCTATAAGAAAGCACCCCAGCAACAAAAATTCCGATAAATGCTAGCACCATCGTAATGCGATTGGCGAGATGAGGATTCACTTTCAAAGTATACGTTTTTAGGAGGCAAATGATTCCGGACCGGATGAGTTGCTAGTAGTGATGCCGGTGTCACATCTGCGTTGAAGCGAGGCTGGTACCATTTGAGTTCGCGCTGAACCCATGGGAAACGTTACGTTTGTTTCGCCTGATTCTCGCCCCAAGCCAGGCAGCAAGGGGACGGTTCGTGGCACCTACTTCATCCAGACTTGGGGGTGCCAGATGAACGAAGAAGATAGTGAACAGATGGCTCTCTACCTTCGAGATATGGGTTTTCAGCCTGCATCAAGCTGGCGCGATGCTGAGGTCGTTCTCCTCAACACTTGCTCTGTGCGTAGAAAGCCGGAAGATAAGGCCCTCAGCTTCCTGGGTGAGCTAGTGCCGATCAAAGAAGCCCGCCCGAATATGGTGATCGGGGTTGCTGGGTGCATGGCCCAGATTAAAGCGGATTACATTCGCCAGCGCAATCCTCATGTTGATTTTGTAATTGGAACCGCGCAGGTCAGCAAGATTCCCGAGATGGTGGATGCGGCTCTGCACACTAAGCGATTCCGAAAGCGGATGGATTTGCCGGAGCGCAAAGGCGCGGTGGTCACCGACATTCCTCAGCGGAATCTGGAGCGACACAGCAAGCTCAAAGCGTTTGTACCGATTCAATACGGGTGCGACAAGTTCTGCACGTTCTGCATTGTTCCAAGCACCCGAGGTCGAGAACGCAGTCGTCCAACCGAGCATATCGTTCAAGAAGTGCGGCGCCTGGTCGAACTCGGTACGAAAGAGGTCACGTTGCTCGGGCAGACAGTGAATTCCTATGGGAAGAATCTGGCAGAAGGGCGGGTTCCGTTTGCTCAGCTTTTGCAACTCCTGAGTGGGATTCCGGGGTTGGAGCGGATTCGTTACACATCACCCTATCCCCGCGATTTCAAGAGTGATTTGATTGATGTGATTCGCGATGTTCCGCAAGTCGTGGAGTATTGCCATATGCCGCTCCAGGCCGGCAGCGATTCTGAGTTGAAGCGGATGAAGCGGCTTTACACCCGCGAGTCTTTCCGTAAAATTGTGCAAGAATTGCGAGCTAAGATTCCCGATATCGGAATCACGACCGACATGATCGTTGGCTTTCCGGGTGAGACCGAAGAGGAGTTTGAAGAGACTCTGGATGCGATGCGGGAGTTTCGATTCGATGGGGCGTACATGTTCCGCTATTCGCCGCGCCCAGGCACACCCGCCGCGCTAGAGGAACAGATTCCTTTGCAGGTTGGTAAGGATCGCTTGAACAAACTGATCGATGTGCAAACCGAGATCGTGATGGAGATCAACGAAGCGCAGATCGGGAAGGAGTTCGAGGTTTTGGTGGAGGGAGCTTCGCCGAAAGATCCGGGGGTCTTGCAGGGGTATTCGCGGTGCTTCCGGATGATGCACTTTGCTGGGGATGCCGACCGCTATCGCGGTGAACTCGTCACCGTACGGGCGACGCAGGCTTACAAGTGGGGCCTGAGCGGCGAGATTGTTTAGCTTCGGATAATCGCCTTCGGTTCCGTCATTTCTTGCATCGTGTAGATGATCCCTTCGCGCCCATAGCCGGAGTTTTTGACTCCGCCGTACGGCATGGCATCAAACCGGAAGCTAGGAGCATCGTTCACGATGAGTCCACCACACTCAATCTCTTGGTAGAAGCGATCCACCTGTCCTTGATCCGCAGAAAAAACGGCGTGGTGAATCCCGAACTCAGACGCATTGATCCAATCAATTGCTTCTTGGTCCGTGGAATACCGGTTGAGGGTTGCGACCGGGCCGAAAACCTCTTGACATCCGAGGCGCATCTTTCGGGTGACTCCTTCGATGAGAACTGGTTCAATCACTCGCCCGGTGCGTTGCCCGCCAGCGAGGACGGTTGTGCCCTGGGATTCGGCTTCGTCAATCCACTCCATGATGCGGTCGGCACTGTCGTCGTTGATGACCGGCCCACAAATGACGCTTTCATCGGTGGGGTTGCCGGTGGGGCAGTTGTTTGTTGCTTCTATTAGTAGTTCCTTAGCTTGTTCGCAGAGGGAATCGTGAACAAGGATGTGCTGGGTGGAGATGCAGATTTGCCCCGCATATCCGAACGCGCTCGGCATGAGCTTCTTGATAGCGTGGTCAAGATCAGTGGTTTCAGTCAGGATAGCGGTGGCATCGCCTCCGAGTTCCAGCGCAACTTTCTTGCGAGGGAGTTTTTCTTTCAGCATCCACCCGACTTTCGGGGAGCCAGTGAAAGACAGCATCTTGATGCGGGGATCAAGAGCGGCTTTTTCGGCGAGGGCGGGTACGCAATTGATGACATTGACAACGCCATCCGGGCACCCCGATTCTTTGATGATTCGCCCAAGAAGAAGCGTACTGAGCGTGCCAGTGCTCGGGGCTTTGACCACTACGGTGTTGCCAGTTGCGAGTGCGGGAGCAATCTTGTGAGCGGCGAGGTTGTAAGGCCAGTTGTACGGGACGATGGCTAGGATTGGCCCGAGCGGAAACCGTGTGACTTTGCAGGTTTGCCCCGAGTATCGCGGATCGTAGCTAAGATCGATGTTTTGGGGTTCCTGGTTGAGGGCTTCCTTTGCGGCAAGTTCAAAAGTCAGGGCGAGGCGGGTGACTTCAGCGCGGGAGAAGGTGATCGGCTTACCGACTTCTACGGTGAGAAGTTGGGCGAGATCTTCGGCCCGATCACGAATGTTTTGGGCAATGCGGTTAAGCAAATCTGCGCGGAATTGTGGGCTTGAAAATCGGTATTCCTCAAAAGCAGTTTCGGCGGCATCAATCGCCGCATCGACTTCGCTCCATCCGGCTTCGGCAGCGGTTCCAACCAATGCACCATCGTATGGAGCGTAGTGTTGGGTTTTACCCACGCATTGATCACACGCCCCGCCGATAAAGACGCCGTTGATCAGGAGTTCCGCATGCATGATATGGGCATTTTTGCACGGATTTGAACCTGTTGTTCAAAAGGCTTAGATCACGAATTTGTTGATTTGTGAAATTGTCGCTATACTAAGATTTTGACATGCAAGATCAGATGAAACACAAGATCATTTGCGCTATTGATACTGGGGATTTAGATGAGGCGACGAGTATCGTTCGCCGGTTGGCTCCGTATGCCGGGGCATTCAAAATTGGTCACGGATTGACTCTGCCACACGGCTTGGATGTGATTGATCGCCTGAATGATGCGGGAGCAGAGCGCATCTTTTTGGATATGAAATTCCATGACATCCCGAGCAGCGTTGCGATTGGAGTTCGCGAAGCGGCGAAGAAAGGTGTCTGGATGCTAACGCTTCACCTTGCGGGTGGCCCTGCCATGATTACGGCGGCGGTCGAAGAAGCACAAGAACATGCAATGGTAGTGAGGCCGATGCTTGTTGGTGTGAGTGTGCTGACCAGCATGAATGAAAATGACTTGCGTGACTGGAACGGCGTCAGTCGCTCGATACCTGAGCAGATGGTGGCACTCAGTGAGCGGGGCGTAAATCTCGGACTGGATGGGGTGGTTTGTAGCGTCCACGAAGCGGCGGCGATCCGCAAAGTAGTAGGGCATGGTGTGATCGTGACTCCGGGAATTCGCTCGGTAAAAGGTGAATCGCATGACCAAAATCGAATTGGTGATGGCAGAGATGCTCTGGATGCAGGCGCGGACTACATGGTCATTGGGCGCGCACTCACGAATGCCGCCGATCCTGAGCAAGCGATACGCGATCTGCGTTTGATGGAACCTGTTGCCTGATTTTCAGCGCAATTTGCTGACTTGGTACGAAGCTCATCGGCGTGATTTGCCGTGGCGAAGCTCGTCCGATCCTTACTCTGTTTGGGTGAGTGAGATCATGCTTCAGCAAACGACAGTCGCCGCTGTGATCCCCTTTTTTGAGCGGTGGATGGCGCGTTTCCCGAAGGTTGAGGTGTTGGCGGCTGCGTCGGAAGACGAGGTTCTCACTTATTGGCAGGGGTTGGGTTATTATTCGCGAGCGCGAAACATTCATCAAGCAGCGGAGATGATTACCGACCACGGTTGGCCTGACTCGGTCGAAGGCTTGCGTGCTTTGCCGGGAATCGGAGCCTATACGGCGGGGGCTGTCGGTTCGATTGCTTTTGGTTGGGATGTCCCGCTCGTGGACGGCAACGTTGAGCGTGTGTTTGCACGCCTGACTGTTTGCTATGAGTCAGGTTCGAAGCTGAATCGGCTCGCTTGGGATTGGGCACACGGGGTTTTAGCTAAAGGTCACGCCGGGGATTGGAATCAAGCGTTGATGGAATTAGGGGCGACCGTTTGCCGCCCGGTGAATCCCTCGTGCGTAGATTGTCCTGTTTCTAACTCGTGTTTTGCTTTTGCTTCGGACTTGGTAAATGAGCTTCCCGTACCTAAGAAGAAGACCGAGTGGGTTGAGCTTCGGCACATCGTGGTTGTTCCGATTTGTGAAGGGAAGTTTGGGGTGAGGCGAGTTCCTGAGGGGCGGTGGTGGCAAGGGATGTGGGAGTTCCCTCGGGAAGAGGATTCTGTTCCCGGTTTGGATGAGCTGGCGGGCTTGTTGGGTTCGGGCTGGGAGGAACTAGGGAAGATCAAGCATGTTGTCACTAAGCATAAGATCACGGTGCGGGTTTTTATTGTTCGATTGGAATCGGAAGTCAGTGGGTTGGAATGGGTGGCTCCAGAGGATTTGGATGGACTGGCGCTCCCCGCTCCGACGGCGAAGATTGCACGGATGCTATACGGCGAATTAGGTTTGCTTGTTTAGCCACTCATAGTTGCTCATTTCCCATGTTTCTGCATCACACTGGTTTCACCAGTGCCACTTAAAAGGTCTCTCCTCCCAAAGATTGGGAGGAGGTTAGGAGGAGGGTTGAGAGCGAGATAAGGGTGCTTAGCGTGTTCAACTCTCACCTCAATCCTCTCCCGATCTTCGGGAGAGGAGGATTTCATTGCCTTGTCCAAGTGCCGCGCTCTGGTATGAAAAGACTGGTTTCACCAGTGCCACGCGGTCGAAGGAGGAGGATTTGGAAGCACTGGTTTCACCAGTGCCACTCATTGCAGTGCGTGCAATTGAAAATTGTCCAGAGGTAAGGTGAAGTCATTCTTATGAGATATCGACGGTTAGGAAAGAGTGGAGTCAAAGTCAGTGAGATTGCCTTGGGCGGATGGCTGACGCAGGGGCGGACGATCACCGATGACATGACGAACTCGATTGTCCATCGCGCTTTTGATCTCGGAGTGAATTTCTTTGATACTGCCGATGTTTACAACATGGGTGAAGCGGAAATTAGCCTCGCCAAGGCGATCAAAGATCTGCGCCGCGATCATTTGTTCCTAGCGACCAAGTGCTACTGGCCAATGTCCGATCATGTGAACGACCGGGGCTTGAGCCGCAAGCATATTGTCGAATCCGTGAACCACAGTCTGCGGCGATTACGAACTGATTATGTTGACCTTTTTCAGTTCCACCGTTTTGATCCCGATGTGCCGATGGAAGAAATGGTGCGGGCGATTGACGACCTGATTCGCCAAGGAAAAGTTTTGTATTGGGGTGTGAGCTGCTGGTCGGCCGGGCAGATCATGGATGCGTGGCATACAGCGGGCGATTATCTGGCTAGCAAACCGGTGAGCAATCAGCCGCCATACAATATGTTCCAGCGCGATATTGAGCGAGATGTGATCTCGACTTGCGATCAACTAGGGATGGGGCAGGTTGTGTTTTCTCCACTGGCGCAGGGTGTTCTGACAGGGAAATACAAACCGGGCGGCTCAATGCCGGAAGGCTCTCGCGGTGCGGATGAGAAGTCGAATCAGTTCATGCAGAAGGATCTGGAAGAAGCCAAACTCCGCCAAGTGGAGGAGATGGGCAAAATTGCTGACCGGCTTGGGATATCTATGGCTCAGTTGGCTTTGCGGTGGTGTTTGCGACAAGACAATCTGAGCTCTGTGATTGTCGGGGCAACCAAGGTTTCTCAGATTGAGGAAACCGTCAAAGCGGGCGAGATTGATGTGCCTTGCGAAGTCTGGGATGAAATCGAGAAGATTCTGAATCCAGAGGCCTAGCCGCCGTGAGCCGCGCGGACTTCGTGGAAGACAGCTTCAAACCGTTTGGTTATGCCATCAATATCAAAGGTGGCTTCCGCGTAGTTCCGTGCGTTTTTGCCCATTTGTAACGCTCGCTCCGGGTTGCTAGCGATCTGATCGGCACCAGTTACGAAGGCTTCTTTGTCTGTCGGAGGAACGACGATGCCTGCCTCTTCGCGATCGACAATCTTGGAAGCGAGGTTTTCTGGCGGGACGGCCATTAGGATTGGGCGTGCGGCACAGAGATAGCTGAGCACCTTGCTCGGCACACTAAAGACGCCGGCATCGGGCTCTAGGATCGCCATGAGCGCATCGGCAGAGGCGAGAACATCGGGCAAATCCTCGAACGGCTGGAACGGCATCAGCAGGAGATTGTCAAGCCCAAGCTCTTCCTTCTTTTTCTTGAGATAATCTTGCCCTTGCCCCTGGGAGATGACAATGGTTCTCACCTTTTGGTTGGTTTTGAAATGTTCAGCCACTCCCACCAAAAGGTCAGGATTGTGCTTCATGCCGAGAGTGCCGGAGTAAATGAAGTTGGTTGTGTTTTCGAGTTCGTGGCGAACCGCCCATTTGTTTCCGCGAAGGCGAACCGGCATCTCTTCGAGTGGAGCCCAGTTTTCGATGACATGAACGGGCTTGCTCGTTTTGGGGATGTGGTTCTTGAAATCTTCGGCAATAAGCACGATGCCATCGCTGCGGCGGAGCAGTTGGTGCTCCAATGACTTCATGTAGCGACCAGCAGTTCCACCAACCAGCGATCCGAGTTTTTCGGGGAGGATGCGTGCGGCCGCTTCTCCGAAAAGGTCTTGCACCCAGAAAACGAAGGATGCTCCGGTTGCTTCGGAGTAATTGAGGAGGGCGTTGTTCACACGGAGGGGTGTGTTCGCGCTGAGGATGACATCGGGGCGAAACTTCTCGACAACTTCAACAAGCTTAGCGGCATAGGCAGGGTCTTCTTTGAAAAAGACTTTCTTGAAATTCGATTTTTCGATGATGTAGCCGAGGTCGACGGGGGTGACATCGAAGCTTGCTGGGTCGCTGGAAGTTTTCTTGAGTGCGCCTTGGGGAGTGGTGCTGAGGGATGCGCAGAAAGTGTGGAGCACCTCGTGCCCTCGTTTGGCTAGGCTGCGGCTGAGCTGGACTTGGAACGGGTGTCCGGCGTAATCGTGAACAAGAATCCTCATGGCGCGGGGAAATTATTCCATGAATAGGGTTTTTGATGCTGGGTGAAGGGGGTAACTGTTTGGTGATCATCCCTCACCTCAGTCCTCTCCCGGTCTTCGGGAAAGGATGAAGTCACTGGCTTTGCCAGTGCCATATGGTTTGCGTTTCTCCTCCCAAAGATTGGGAGGAGGTCAGGAGGAGGGTTGAGAGTGAGATCAATGTGTTTTGGGGTGATCAACCCTCACCTCAATCCTCTCCCGATCTTCGGGAGAGGAGGAAATCGCTGCACCGTCGGTATTGCACAGTTAACACCAAGCAACACTGGTTGCACCAGTGCCACACAAAACAAGAGCCTGGAGGATTTATCTCCAGGCTATTCTTTATTAGACAGATTTGATTTAGACGGTTGCTTTCGCGGTCATCTGATCGTAGATCCAGGCGTAGGTTTTTTCCATACCTTCGCGGAGGGAAATGTTCGGAGCCCAGTCCAGTTCTTTCTTGATCAGCGTGTTGTCAGAAGATCGACCGCGGACGCCTTTCGGTGCATCCAGCTTGTAGTGGCGATCAAGTGTGATGCCAGCAATGTCTTCAACAATACTCACCAATTGGTTGATGGAAACCATTTCGTCGGAACCGAGGTTGATCGGGAAATCGATGTGGGATTCCATGATCTTGTCGATGCCGTTGGTGCAGTCATCAATGTACATGAACGATCGAGTTTGTTCGCCGTCGCCCCAAATTTCGATGTTGTGATCGCCGGTCAGCTTTGCATTGATGACCTTGCGGCACATCGCGGCAGGAGCTTTTTCACGACCACCGTCATATGTTCCGAACGGTCCGTAGACGTTGTGGAACCGAGCCACGCGGCAAGTGATGTTGAAATCTTCTTCGAAGTGGCGGCACATGCGCTCAGAGAAAAGCTTTTCCCAGCCGTAGCCATCTTCAGCAAGAGCAGGATAAGCATCCTCTTCTTTGAGGCCAGGGTTGTTGACGTCTTGTTGCTTTTCACCGTTGTAAACACAGGCCGAAGATGCATAGAAGAAGCGGCTGACATCAGCATGTCGAGCGGCTTCCAGCATGTGGGTGTTGATGAGAACGGAGAGCATACAAAGGGCCTTGTTATTTTCGATGAAGCCCATGCCGCCCATATCGGCAGCGAGGTTGTAAACCCAGTCCACGCCTTTGACAGCGTCATTGCAATTTTCGAGGTATTGCAGGTCGCTGACGCGGTTATCTGCATAGTCGTGAACCTGATACCACTGGTCGTAAGGCTTTTTGTCGATGGCGACAATTTCCTTTGCGCCTTTGTTCTTCAAATATTCGACCAGGTGTCCACCGATGAATCCCCCGGCACCGGTGACCAAAACTTTTCCATCTGTCATTTTATTGATGCTACCTTTGATAGTTTGTGATTCTTGAGCCTGGATCATCCTGATCGGCAACGCGAAATCACGGCGATGATGACTTCCTAGGCTTCAAGAACCGTGCCAATTGTCTCGTTGGACTTGGCACTACTAGGCTCAACGTTTGAGTTAAGCCAGTTGTTCCTATTCGACGTTAATGTTCGGTGAATTGTTGCCTTGAGCTTATGCTTGCTTAGTGGGCTTGGGTCAATTCGAACTTTTCGTGCAGAAGCTGAACCGCTCGCCTGAGCTCCGATTCTGGGATCAAGACGCTCAGCGAGTAGTCGCTGTCCGAGGTTTGGAGGACAGGAATCTGCGCATCGTGGAGAAGGCTGAGAACTTCCCAGTACACGCCCGGTTGTTGCAGATATTGATACGCCACTACCGAAACAAGAGTGCAACCTTCCGTCACGCTGACGGGAACAGTTTTGATGTCTCCGAGCGGGCTAAGAAGCTCAAGCTGAGTCTCGAAGGCTTGGCTGGGCTTATCGCTGGATTGGACGATGTAGATCGTCGTCTCTGGCTTTTGGAAAGGCAGGACGAGCGCATCGAGCATGTCTTGGACGGCAGGGAACTCATCACGAGCGACGGCAAAACCGATGGAGTTCACCCCGATGTTTGTGAGATAAAGATTGACTCTGTACTTCGCGAATGTCGCGTAGAGCTTGGCTTCGACTTCCAGGCGGTGTTCGGGAGTAACGCTGGCGAGATTGACGCTGAGATAAACCAACTTGCCCGTGTGAGAAACGCCGGTCACGCGTCGTCCCGGGAGGTCTTTACCAGGGACGATCTCGGTGCCAATTTCCTCGCTGAAAGTGCTCTTGACCCAAAGCGGGATGGAAAATTTCATCGCTATCTCGGCGGCGCGGGGATGAACAACTTTCGCCCCAAGGTGGGCGATTTCCGCCACCTCATCGTAGGTGACTTTGCGGAGCGTGGGAGCCTCTTTCACAAAGTCGGGGTCGGCAGTTTTGACGCCATCAACATCGGTATAGATTTCGACCGCGTCAGCATTGAGGGCAGCGCCAAGTGCACAGGCGGTGGTATCTGATCCACCACGCCCAAGTGTGGTGAGCTCGGCACCAGGAAGTTGACCTTCCACCCAAACACCTTGGAAGCCGCAGACGACGGGCACGAATCCTCGCTTGATCGATTCGACGATGGCGACAGGGTGAATGCCAAGGATGCGGGCGTTACCGTAGACCCCATCTGTGCGGATTCCGGCTTGGCCACCACGAAAGCTCATGGAGGGGCAGCCGAGTCCCTTGAGGAGGGTGGCAAAGATGACACTGGACATGATCTCGCCGCAGGAGATCATGAGATCCATTTCGCGCGGCTCGGGCTTGGTGGTGGGATCAACGCTGAGTAGGACATCACCGAGTGTATCGGTGGCGTATGGTTCGCCCCGACGACCGATTGCGCTGACGACAACTACTGGCTCGTAGCCTTGCTCCTTGGCGGAAAGCACTTTGAGGGCCGCTTGCATCCGAGCTTCGGGGGTGCGAACGCTGGTACCGCCGAACTTCATCACTTTGATTTTCATTCGGCGCTCTCCTTCATAATTCCGTCACGGAGAGCGGCTTCGGCGCGTTTAGCGTCGTCAAAGTTCATGACCATGAGCAGACGGTCGTGCATATCACCGAGGTGGTCGATTTTGGCCCCGCTGGCAATGACTTCGGAGACAATCCGGGCGACGAGGCCCTCTTCGTCGCGCATGTTCACGGCGTGGACCGTAAGAACTGCTTCGTTTGGCCGGACTTCTGCGTTGATATTGAGCTTGTCAAGCGTGAATTTTGCGTTGTCATGCTCTGCGCCTGGGATGATAAAGCTCAGGCCGTCGCGGGTAATTTTGACGAAGTCGATGCTGATCTTCGCGTTCTTTATCGCATCCAAAACTCCGAGACGGGAAGCCATTAAGGGCTCTGAGAGATTCAGGACATGGACGCCCGAAAAGCCGGATCGAATTTCGATGTGGTTGATGCCTCGGGCTTTTTCAAATTCGACTTCGATGGAGGGTTGGGCATCCGCATCCGCGATAATTTCGCGTCGGAATGCCTCTTTCAGATCGGTTTCGGCGTCGTTGTGTCTCACCTGATTTGAAGGTTATTATGCGGGAATTTGAATAGGGGCTCACGCCCTTGCCGTCTTCCATGCTCCGCGCTTCCATAGATAAACCGAGCCAAGCCCCGCCACCGCTTGGGTGATTGCCATCGCCATCCAGCAACCTCGCGAACCCATGTTGAGCCCATGCTCAAAAGTGATGAAGTACAGATTCACGCTGGAGAGGGCGAGAAACGCAGCCAGGGGAACACGAATCCCCCACATGGTGATGAGGGTTAGCCAGAAAGGAGAGCGCGTATCGCCTGCCCCTTGCTGAGCTCCAACCAGAACCATGTTGTAGCCAAAGAATACTTCCGTCACGGCGATGTGTTTAAGGAAGAGGGCGCACTCAGCGGCGTATGCGGGTTGCTCGCCCATAAGGGCATTGGTGATTTGCGGGGCGAATACATAAATCACCACCGCCATCACGAGCGACACGATTCCCGCTTGGTGAGCCGCGATCCATCCCAATTTGCTGGCTCGATCTGGGTTGCGTGCGCCGAGGCTTTGTCCAACAAGGGCACTTGCGGCGATCGCCAGCCCAAAGGAAGGCATGAAGGCGAGAGATTCAACGCTGAAACCAGGGCGTAAAGCACCGATAGCAACATCACCGTTTGGTACTTGGGTGAGGATGTAGGTGAACATCATCATGCTGGTGACGCGAGTGAAAGACATCAGGGCGGCGGGGCCAGCCAGACGCCCAATTCGGGCTGACCAATCTAGCCCAGGGAGCTTGATGTTATAAACCTTGCCCAGTGGGGTGCGAATGCAATAGAAGAGATAAACCAGTGCGGCAATCCAACCGGAGATGACGAGCGCCCAAGCGGCTCCATTTAGGCCAAGATTCGCACCAGGGAGAGTCATGGTCAGCCCGAAGGGGTGAACTGTTCTGGTGGGGAAGATCAGCAGGAAATTCAGGATGATGTGGAGGATGATCTGCGCACCACTAATGACCATTGGTGACTTGGTGTCGCCAATCCCGCGCAGAGAACCAGCCAGGGTTTGAATGACAAATACGGCGGGGAGGAAGAGCCCGACAATCTGCAGATAGTTGATCATTAGATCGCGTGCGGCAGGGGCATCCTTGGGGACGAATGCGGTCGCAGCAATCGGGGCGAGAAGCGGAGCGACAAAAGCAAGTAGGAATCCTGCCACCACCGCGAAGCCGAGGCATTTGCGGTTGCCTTCCTTGACTTCATCCATGTCTCCTGCTCCGAATGCCCGACTGACAATCGCAGTAGCGGCAACACCGAGCGCCATGCTCATGGACACCAAAAGGAAAAGCGTGGTGGTCGAGCTACCAATAGCAGTGAGAGCGTTTCGTCCGATGTGTTGGATGAAATTGGTGTCCAGCAAGGAGTTGATGGTCTGCAGAAAGTTGAGCGTGACAGCGGGCCAGGCAAGCTTCCAGATGACTTTGAGCGGGTTTTCCGCTATGGCATCAGGTTGGGGCTCGGTGGATTCTTCGGGGGTGGCCTCGTTAACGGACACGAAAAATCAGTTTAGCCATGTACGATTCACGCGGATAGGGCGGTAAAGTCCGGTGATGCAGTACGAAATTTTGTACCAGCCAGAGTTTTCTGTTGTGAAGATCATGCTTGAGGCGAATGAACAGATTCGCGCCGAGAGCGGAGCAATGATGTCGATGACGCCGAACATTGACGTTCAAAGCAAGGTGCCTGGCGGTATCGGCAAGATGATTGGTCGCATGGTGGCGGGTGAAAGTGCTTTCCAGACCACATTCACGGCTCAAGGTGGGGCCGGAGAAGTCATCTTGGCACCTGGTTTTCCCGGTGATATTGTTGCCGTGGATGCTTCTCAGCCGTTGATGGTGACCGGTGGAGCTTATCTGGCCGGCGACATCAATCTGCAAATGGAAACGATCACCAGCTTGAAAGGATTCGTTGGCGGTGAAGGTCTATTCATGCTCAAAATTTTCGGGCAAGGTTTGCTTCTTTTAGGTTCATACGGTGCAATCCATGCGGTGCAGTTAGCTCCTGGTCAAAGCTACATTGTGGATACGGGGCACTTGGTTGCGTTTACTGCGAGCATGGGCTTTAACATCAAAAAGGCGGCAAAAGGATTGATGTCTACAATCACCAGCGGCGAAGGCTTGGTTGCGGAGATGACGGGGCCAGGGATTGTCTACACCCAAACACGAACTGTCTCTGCACTTGCGGCGGCAATGCCGGTTCGACGCTAAGCAAACATGCTCTGGCGTGAGCATTACAATACGACTCGCAAGACCGTCGGCCAACTGGATTGGTCGGCGGTCAATCTGTTTGGGGAGCCTGTGTCGGATGTTGAGGTCGTCCTTGGGGGATTTGCCTTGGAGCATCTCGTCAAGATTGAGGTCTGGCGGAGGTTGTTCGAATCCGAGCGACCAGATGTGAATCTGTTCTGTGGACTGATTGGCACTTTTGATTTGGACGAACTTGGGTTATTCGTGCCTCCGAGCTGGCACGGCAAGTACGGCATTCTTGCGGGAGAGTTTTCAATGATTGAGCCGCAGGCACCCTTCTGCTGGCATCAAAAAAGTGGCGAAGCCTGGATTGGCCTCGCCACGGAAGATGCTTGGGATGAGGTTCTTGCGATCCTCTAGCCGCCGCTGGCTAGCTGGATCGCGGTTGCGCGAGATCCTGCTGGCGGTGTGAAAGTGAAATCTGTGGAGGGCACGAGTGTTCCATGTTGAAAGGTCGCCGACCACTGGGTGTAGTAACCCGACTTGACGCCAGATCCGTTTTCGTTGAAATCAATTGCGGTGATTCGCGTTGTTCCCGGCACGGGAGTGCTGATGTTGTAGGTTGTTTGGGAGACCCGAGGGGTGTTTGCATTGGCAATGATTTGGGTAGATGATGTCAAAACGTTGCTGAGAGGCTGCCACGGCCGCCAGCGAGATTGCATTGATCCCGTGCCAATTCGACGAACCTCGTTGGCTTCCACCATCGTTTGGGTGAGGACACCGTAGGAACCCGGTACGGCCCGCTTGAACATCATCAAAATGGCTTGCTCAGGGGTTTGCCCGGTGGGGACTTGCGTGTATGCCCAACTCCAATAAGAGTTTTTCTCGGCGTCGTAGTTCCAGAGGAATGTTCCATCAGCAACCACTCGATTCAAAAGTGTGGTGTTGCGGTAGGTGAGGAATTCAAGATACGGCACGCCGGCGGTTGTCCGCATAAAACTGACCCGCGCCCACAGATTCGTGAGGGTGGAGCCATCGTTTTCGTTTCCGCTAATCACGATCGAATATTGATCGGTGTAGCCAAGATCACTCAAGGCCGGAGCCATCATAGCCCGAGCCGCCGCAAGCTGAGCATTTGCTCCTGCTGCGAGCGAGAGTGCCAAAACCGGAATCAGTACCTTTCGCATACCGATGTATTAGACCTCACCTGGGATAGAAAAGTTCCGACTGGTATCCTTGAGGTTCACAACCTATTCCCATTGTCCGGGAGGTACCCCTTATGAATAAGGCTGAATACGAACAAAGTGAACTCTATAAATTGCGGCACTCCGCCGCCCACCTCATGGCTCAGGCTGTGACGGAACTCTTCCCCGGAGTCGCTCTTGCCATCGGGCCACCGATTGAAAACGGCTTCTACTACGACATCGACTTTCCTGAACCTCTACGTGAGGAAGATCTGACCAAGATCGAAAAGAAGATGCGTGAGCTTTCTAACCTCAAACAGCCAATTGTCCGGCGTGAGGCGAAGGATCGTGCGGACGCAGAGAAGATCATTCGTGAAGAGTGCTCACTGGGGCAACCCAATGGGGTTGTCAAATACAAATTGGAACTTCTGGAAGATATTCCCGAAGGCGATCCGATCTCGTTTTACGAGCAACAGGCAACCGATAAGCAAGGCAATGAGCATATGTTCATTGATCTTTGCCGCGGGCCACACATCCCCGATACTGGCACCATCAAGCACTTCAAATTGATGTCTTTGGCGGGCGCATATTGGCGCGGCAATGTCAAGAATAAGCAGCTCACCCGGATTTACGGAACGGCGTTCGAGACCAAGGAAGAGCTCGAACTCTATCTCCATAATTTGGAAGAAGCCAAGAAGCGCGATCACCGTAAGCTGGGCCGCGAGCTTGGGCTTTTTATGTTTAGCGATAAGGTCGGACCAGGTTTGCCGCTTTGGTTGCCAAAAGGCGCGGTTCTGCGCGACACGCTCAGCGACTTCCTGAAGTCGGAACAACTTCATCGCGGATATGAGCCGGTCGTTACGCCTAACATTGCGAGTAAGCGATTGTATGAGAAGTCCGGCCACATCTTGACCTACAAGGAAAAGATGTTCCCGTTCATGGAGGACGATGAGAAAGAGACGTTCATCCTCAAGCCGATGAACTGTCCATTCCATATCGAAATATATAGCTCTACGCTCAGAAGTTACCGTGATCTTCCTGTTCGCTATGCGGAATTTGGGACGGTTTATCGTTATGAGCAGAGCGGGGAACTCGCCGGAATGCTTCGAGTTCGCGGTTTTACGCAAGACGATGCCCACCTCTTTGTCACGCCTGATCAACTGCTACCGGAATTCAAAGGCGTTGTTGATCTGATGATGACGGTACTCAAGAAGCTTGGTCTGGATGACTACCGCGTCCGAGTGGGAACCCGCGACCCGGATGATACGAAGTATGTCGGTCACCAGGATAACTGGGATCGTTCGGAAAAAGCGATTCTCCAGGCTTGCGATGAACTTGGGCTTGCCTATGAAATCTCCGCCGGTGATGCCGCGTTCTACGGGCCAAAGCTTGACCTGATCATCAAGGATGCGCTGGGTCGTGAATGGCAGATGGGAACGGTTCAGGTTGACTATAACTTGCCGGAGCGATTCGAGCTGGAATACATCGGCGAAGATAGCAAGCCGCACCGCCCGATCATGATTCACCGCGCGCCATTCGGTTCGCTGGAGCGAATGATTGGTTTGCTGACCGAGCAGTATGCGGGAGCATTTCCGTTGTGGCTATCTCCGGTTCAAGTGGCGATTCTATCGATTGCGGATCGGCACGTGGCTTATGCCAAGTCGATTGCCGAAGCCCTCTGTGGTTTTGAGCGAGACATTCATCTTGAGGATGAGCAAGTTCCGTTCACGCCGGTGGAGGCAACCGATCTTGGCCTGCGAGTGACGATTGATGATTCTCGGCAGACGCTCGGCAAGAAGATCCGCGAAACGCAAAGGCTCAAGGTGCCTTACATGCTGATTGTCGGTGATAAAGATGCGGAAGCGGGCACGGTGGGTGTCCGGAGCCGCGAAGATGGTGACCTCGGCGCAATGACGGTGCCCGAGTTCATCAAAATGGTTCGCGAAAAGCTGAATTCCTAGTTCGGCTTTGTGCGGTTGAGTGGTCCGGCATCCGGTTGGGTGCCGGGCCACAACCATTCTATTTTGCCAGTTAGATCGGACATACCGATCCATGTGCCACTGTTGTCGCTTCGTTGCCCTTGGAAGAGGAAAGATTCTCCGCTCGGTGTGAAGGTTGCCTCTGTCGCGTTGGGGATTGAATGCGGCTCTGAGGGTTTGGTGAGATCAATCAAGTAGACGACTTTTGAATCCGGCTTTTCGGGTTGAACGCTGGTTGTGGAGAGTAAGAGAAGATTCGGATTCGCGGGGGAAATTTGGAATCGGTCGCCCCAACTAAAGGTCGCCGTTGGGGGCAGGATATCGGCATATGCCCATTTGCGAACGAGAGCACCATCAAGTGTCAGTTCTTGAAGTTCGCGGATTGTTGGCCAGAGGATGTGTCCCTGGGGAGACCATTCCGCTCGGAAGCCATCGTTGAATGCGGTTTTTGGTGGATTTGGGGAGATGTAAGCCGGCGTCCAGGAGTTCCCGGTGAAGTTGCTGAACAAGATGTCGTTGTTGGGGCCGAGCGATGGGAATCTCCCCGCATCGGCGAGGGTGGTGGCTTGCCCTGTCTTAAGCGTGATTGTTACGAACTTGGAGGATGCTCCAGCAAGCGTCCGCATGAAGATGGATTCTCCATCAGCGGAGATGCGCGGCTCGCTCCCATCTCGAACAAATGTTGTCTGGTTTGTTTTGGTGTTTCGGATCGCCACAACGCCCTGCGGCGAAACGTAAGCAACGCGCTCAGGAAGGGTGGATTGCTGGGAGACCATGGAGAGGATTGCCGGGATCATAACAAAAGTCCATTTTATCTGGCAATGTTGTTGGATTTTTGCGAAAGACGTGGAATAAGAACCTTGTTATGCGGTCGCGGAAGGCATTTACCTTGGTGGAAATCATGATTGTGGTTCTCATCATTGGGGTTATCCTGACCATTGCGGTGCCCGGTTGGATGAGGATTCGATTGAAATCTCAGGAAACTAACTGCGCCAAACAACGCAAGGCTTTGGATGATGCAAAACAGTATTGGGCTCAAGATACGGGTCAATCAGCAGGGGCAACGCCAACAATGGCGGATATCGTTCCGACGTATCTAAAGCGAGAGCCGAAGTGTCCGGGGAGTGGTACTTACACTCTCGGGGCTTTTGATGCTGACACCGACTGTTCTGTTCACGGTCACTAGTCTTCCGCGACTATTCCAATCTGAGCGCCTCCACAGGATGGAGGCGTGATGCTTTTAAGGCAGGCAGTAATCCGAAGATTGTTCCGGTGCCGACCCCGACGCCGAAAGCAAGGAGCACCGTTCCTGGTGTGAGGAGCGGCTTGATTGCCGTCGTGTTTGCCAGGACGATGATGACGACAATGCTGATGAGTAGACCTGCAATCACTCCCCCAACGCCGATGATCAGGGCTTCGATCAGGAATTGAAGGAAGATATCGCGTTTGGTTGCGCCGGTTGCTTTTCGGATACCGATTTCCTTGGTTCGCTCACCGACGGACATCAGCATGATCGCCATGATTCCAATCCCCCCGACAAAGAGGGCGATGCTGGTCAAGCCGATGACGAGAGTGCCGAGAATCCCCATAACTTGAAAGATCATTTTGAGAAGGTCTTCTTGGGTGAGGACAGAAAACTGTTGTTTGGAAAGGCTTTTGGCAAGCACGCTTTCGATGCTGGCGATGAGGGACTCGGGGTTGTAGTCAGGCTCGGTTTCTATGAAGATTCGGTCGATTTGGACGTTGTCTTGGGTGCTCTGGATGGTTGATAGGGGAATGTAGGCGACATTCGAGAGGCTCTGCATACTGAAAGGGCTTTGCTCTTGGCCTTTGTCTTCGGTGACTCCGATGATCTCAAATTCCTCACCATTGATCGTGACTGATTGGCTCGCCGCGTTTTCATCTGGGAAGAGGCTGGATTTGGCTACGCCGCCTAGCACACACACTTTCTTGCCATCCTCTGTCGATGTGAATGGAGTTCCTTCGACAAAGTCAAGCTGGTGCATTTGGAACCAGTTGCTGTCCACAGCAATGACAAGAGGGAATGCTTCGTTTTCGCCGCGGGTGACCCCGCCGCCAGCAAAGCTGAATTTTGCGAGATTTTTAACGCCCGGAAGGGTGCTGATTTGCTCGGCGTGGGTTTCGGTGAGGTAGCTCTTACCCATCATGTTAGGGTTGAATCCGCCAAGGGAGACTTGCCCAGGAACAATGATGAGCATGTTCGCGCCGAGATCATCAACTTGGCTGGTGATGTCTTTTTGTACGCCAAGCCCAATACTGATGAGGAGAATAATGGCTACGGAGGCGATCGCGACGCCAATGGCGCTCAATACAGCGCGTTGCCAATGTTCGGTAAGGCTCCGCACAGCCGCCTGAAAACTCATCTCAGATATTAGATTTAACCGAGTATTGGTAGCGAAGATTTCCGGAATAGTCCGATTGGCAAAAAGAGATCAGGGTTCCGAGAATCGGAACCCTGATCATCTTTTATCAACTGAGGCTTAGAGGTTGGGATCGACCGGAGTCGGTCCGCCTTTCTTAGCATTTGCTGCTTCGCCCGGAGCTGATTTTACTTCTCCGCCGTAATCCGTAGAATCGGCTTCCTTGTCACCACAGCCTACAAGGAACATGGTTCCAAAGGACATGAGAACTGTAAGGATGAGAAGAGTTTTTTTCATGTTCTGTCTAGCCACCACCGAAGTCGCATTCAGTGTTGTCGTAGTTGAAGTCACTATCTGGTCGGTAGTAACCAGGATAGAAGATTCCAGGCTTGGTTCCGCCCGGTTGGACGCAGTCGGTCATCCAGTATGCATCGCCTCGATCTGGGTAAGCAGGATCGAAAGCAGACCATGGGTTGGAGTTGACGTTTTCTGCGTAGTTTGGCCACAGAGGAGCATTCAGGTTGATAACCTTAGCTGAGGAGTCGGTGTGGGTGAAGACCATGCCACGGCCATATTGCCATGTCGAGGTGTTCGAACCGAGGCCCCACCAAACGTAACCGTATTGACCGCCGCCATACAAACCAGATTCACTCGGAAGTGCGGTTGGGTTGAATCGGCAGGATGCGCCAAAACAGTCGAGGGTTGGGCTGGAGATAGCGAGACCGATGAGGTTTTGCTTCCAAGAAGTACCACTGAACAGCGGAGCTCGGGATACGTTAGCAACTGCAGTTGCGCTGTATGCGTGGAGCATACCGTTGTAAGCCATGTGGATCTTAGCTGGGCCAGGCATACCTGGAGCTTGTGCAACGCCGTAGCTGTAGTCAGGAAGACCTGCACCTTGGTACAGTTCCGTATTCTTCATGTATGGCTGGATCGCATTCATGACCATAACCTTTTCTTCGGAAAGTCGAGGATCGACGTTTCGAGAAGCAGAGGTTGTCCAACCTGCAGGAACAGCTGCGAGGGAGTTAGGAACCCAAGCTGCTCCGCTAAAGCGCATGGCCAGCGGGAATGTATCGTCGTAGTCAGCAATGTAGATCTGAACCGAAGTACCAGATTGCTTAAAGTTTGAGAGAGTTTGCGTTTTCTTCGCGGCGAGTTTCGCTTGAGCGAACACCGGGAAGAGAATCGCCGCCAGGATCGCGATGATCGCAATCACCACGAGCAGCTCGATGAGTGTAAAAGCACGTTTCATCATGAGTCAATTCTCCTCCAAAGGAGGTCGGGAGTCCGGAAACCGGACATTCCTTATCGGCAGTATAGCCGAAAAGTCCCGAAATTGTATGACGCAAAATCAAAAAAACCTGTTCCGAAATGTTCAGGAACTCGTGTTTTTTGCTAAATACAGCAATTTTGTCACCGAGTATGCGGTGAATCTGGATGATATGTTCCAGATTCAAATATCGCCCGAATGGTGATAGACGGCGTATCGGATGTGCACAGGAATAACTTTCTTATGACAGGCTTGGAATTGTTTCAGGACAATTCGGCGAGACCAGTAGATTGAGCAAATTCCACCACCCGCGGCGAAACCAGGACATCACTGATCTCCACCGGGCGCACAAGGGATAAACCGTTCAAAGTCCGCACCCGGGAAAGTGCAACGTAGGTTTGCCCATTGGAAAATGCGGCTCGATCGAGGTCGAGAATCATTCGATCAAAAGTGAGCCCTTGGGATTTATGAATCGTGACTGCCCAGGCGAGCTTGAGAGGATATTGGATGAACTCTCCGACCGGCTCTTCGATAATCCGTCTTCGGTCACGATCCCATTGATAACGAATCTTTTGCCAAGACTCTTTCGTGACATCAACAAGTTTGCCGTTTGCAAGGCGGACATGGATCTTGTCGTCGCCGAAAGATTCCACGGTTCCGATTGAGCCGTTCACCCAGGTTTTGCCATTGCGAACGAACATCACCTGCGCTCCCGGTTTGAGCTGGATCACAAGGTCGGTGGGGAGGTCAGAGCCGAAATCGCCTATGACTTTTCCTTCGAAAAACTGAGCAGGTGCAGGAATCATCGCCATCTCGCGGAGATTGATCGTTGTGGCTCGGGCGTTGGTGGCGGTGAGGGTAATCACCGGGCCGCCGGAGACATCTGCGCCGACGCGGTTATTAATAAAGTCAAGTTGCTCGCAGTTTCCACCCCGGATTTGGTTGAGCGCCCACAGAAACTCTTGGTCGTGCATCTGGCGATGTACGGTAGAGAGTTCATAGATTTCCGCGCCCATATTGCGGATGACGCGCGCATCAAAGAAGTAGGGGCTGGGATAGTATTCGTTCAGCATCTCGGCTTCGGCTTGCCCCCGAACGATTGGTTCAAGTTGCCACGGGTCACCAAATGCAACAACGGAGACCCCACCAAAGGGACGCTCATCCTCCCTGTTCATCCGGAGGGAGTAGTCCATTGCATCGAGGAGGTCAGCGCGCACCATACTGATCTCATCAATAACAAGCACGTCAATTTGATTGAAAAGCCTGCGCTTGCGGGAACCGGGTGCAAAGATTGTAATGCGCTCAGATTCCGGCTCTAGAGGTGCTGGGGGGAGTTGAAACAGTGAGTGGATGGTCTGCCCGCCGACATTAACAGCGGCGAGCCCGGTTGGGGCCACGATCACTTTCTTGAGCGGTGTCTCCTTTACAAATTTGCGGAGAAGTGTGGATTTTCCTGTCCCAGCGCGTCCGGTGATGAAATAGAAAGCACCGACACCCGCACTCTTAGGAAAACGAGCGTAGATGTCTTCTTGATCGGGAGAAAGTACGAGTTCCTGGTTCAGAGCAGGGGTGTGCGCGGTAACGGGCAACTGCTCTGACATAGGTTCAGAATACCAGACAGATGTTTAGTCGCTCATCATAGACTCGATTCGTCGATCTGGAGCAAACCACATCACGGCAACAGCAATGTAAATCCCAATTGCGAGCCAATGGTTGAACCAGCAAATACCCACCGCAACGAAGTAAGCAATGACCGAAGCTTTGCCTTTGTAATCTCTCCCGACAGCTCGGGCAAGGATGTGATCCGCATCGTGGCTCTTAATAATAGAGCGTTCGAGAATGAAGTATGCGATTCCCGCGAGAAGTAGATTGATCCCATAAACTGCGGCAGTGATCTGTGCGAAATCATTTTCACCCATGAACCCTGTGGTGAATGGAATCAAAGAAAGCCAAAACAAAAGGTGGAGATTTGCCCAGAGGATCTTGCCGTTGACTTTCTCCACTGTATGGAGCATGTGGTGATGGTTGTTCCAATAGATCCCCAGGAACACAAAACTGAGAACATAGCTGAGAAAGACAGGCAATATCCCTTTAAGGGCATCCCAAGTTGCTTCGTGTGGCACCTTCATTTCCAGCACCATGATGGTGATGATAATGGCGAGCACACCGTCGGAAAAAGCTTCCAAACGATTTTTGAACATGGCAGATTATGAACAGAAACTAAGCCAAAACTGGTTGTTGCCAGCTCGGAGCTAGAGCAATCGCTTCTGGCGTATTCACCATGGATTTGCCGTGCTTGATATAGTATTCAAACTCTTCAGGGAAGACGCGCAGGGCGGCGGCAACCGGCCAGGCGGCGGCATCGCCTAATCCACAGAACGAGCGACCATCGATTTGCTTGGTGATGTTTTCGAGCAGTTCCATATCACCCGGCTGACCATTACCCATCACGATGCGGCGGAGGATTTGCTCCATCCACTTGGTGCCTTCTCGGCAGGGGGTGCATTTCCCGCAAGATTCGTTTGCATAGAAGAGCGATGTGCGCCAGATGAAGCTGACAATACAGGTGTGCTCGTTCAGGAACATGCATCCACCGGAGCCGACCATCGACTTGACTTCGCCCATTTCTTCGTAGCCGATGATGGCTAGCTCGACCGCTTCGGCATTGATGATCGGAACGGAGGAACCGCCCGGAACGCAGGCTTTGAGTTTGCCGCCCTTGACCCCACCAGAAAGCTCAAGCAGTTCCTTGAGCGTCGTGCCGAATTCGATTTCGAAGTTGCCGGGTTTATTAACATGTCCGGAGACCGAGAAGATTTTGGTGCCGCGACTGTTCTTGGTTGATGCGCCGAGAGTGGCATACCATTCACCGCCATTCTTGATGATGAACGGGGCGCAGGAATAGGTTTCGACGTTGTTGATGATCGTGGGCTTATCGAACAATCCCGCAACAGTTGGGAGAGGCGCGTGAGGGAATTTGAGGCGGGGCATCCCGCGTTCACCCATGAGCGATGACATGAGTGCGGATTCTTCCCCGCATTCGTAGGAACCTGCTCCCATGTGGATGTGCAGATCGAAATCCCAGCCAGAACCGAGAATGTTTTTGCCGAGGTAGCCCTTGGCATACGCTTCATCAATAGCGGCGCGGAGAGATCGTGCGGCATCGACGAATTCGCCGCGAATATAGATATAGCCAACATCTGCTTGAGTGGCAAAACCACCGATTGTCATCCCTTCAATGAGGAGGAAGGGGGTTTCTTCCATTAACTGCTTGTCTTTGAAAGTGCCGGGTTCGCCTTCGTCCGCGTTGCAGACCATGTAGTGGGTGGTGGATTTTTCCTTGGCAATTCCGTTCCACTTGATCCAGGTGGGGAAGCCGGCTCCACCGCGACCCCGGAGGCCAGACGCCTTGATTTCGTCGATGACGGCTTGGCGATCCATTTTCACCGCTTTTTTCAGCCCTTCGTAGCCGCCGTTCTTCAGGTAGCCGTCAAGGGTTCGGTATTCGGGTTTATCCGCGTGTTCGAAAAGCAGTTTGTACTCAGCCATGGCCGCTTTTTGATTCTACTCAGGTTGTCGCGATCTGGTGTGGATTTGGGGCTAGAGTTCAAATGTCCTCACCAACCGCTGACTTTTCGAGAAATTTGGGAGACACTTTCACGAATTAGAGCACGCGCAAAGAACATGAACTCTCAATACGAGTTCCACGAATTTCAACGAGTTTTTGAAGCATGACGATTGTGCCGCAGGAGACTATCGACGCCGTGTAGCAATGTTGAACGGTACGTTTTCTGGGCTGCAAATTGCTCCGCAGCCCAATCGTGCCGGGAGCAATTAATGAAAAGAAAAAGTGCATTTACTTTGATTGAGCTGCTCGTTGTGATCGCGATCATTGCGATCTTGGCAGCCATCCTTTTCCCGGTCTTTGCGCAAGCAAAGGTCGCGGCAAAGAAGACTCAGGACATTTCCAACCAAAAGCAGATTGGAACGGCAACTCACATTTACATGGCGGATTACGATGATCTGATGCCGTTGGTTTTCCCTTCAACTGGAACTACCACGGAATGGCTAGGTTACGTTGATACGCCAGCAGACTGGGATCCAACCGTTCCTGCTTCGTATCACGATGCTCGGCGGCACGCATTCCCGAACTCTGTGCAGGCTTATGTGAAGAACGGCGAGATGTTCAAATCTCCCGGCGCGAGCCTCTACAACATTCCGGGATGGGTTTATCCAGGTAATGGAACCGCAACTCTGAACAACTATTCGATGAACGGTTTGTTGACTCAGTACCCACACACTTCAATTACCGATGTTGCGCGTCTGCGAATGATGACCACCGTTTACGGAAATCGAAACTGGAATGGCGCAATGCGACCTGGCCCGCGACTATGGTGCCAAAACGCTGGAACCTGCCGATTCGTCCCTTCGAGCCCAACCTGTAATGGTGCAGCTCGCAACGGCGAATGGAGTGAAATTAGCAACCCTGGCGGAGCTTCGATGTGGCTCTTCGGTCAAGGCGTTAATGCGGTTTATGCCGATTCCCACGCGAAGTTCAATAAGGTCGCTGGCGGCGCGACAAATGCTTCCGATTTCCGCACAGACTTCTGGGCGGTCTATCAAGCGAACGGTGTGCCGAGCTGGAACGAATGGCAAGATACTAACTTCTGCCACACGCTCCTGTTCCAACCGGACTTTGACTTCCAAAACTTTGGCACCCCGGTGCTCTTCTAGCTATGGCAAAGAAGAGCTGGTTATTGGTGACATTGCTCGTAGTTGGAGCCTTTGGATTCCTTGCTGGCTGTGGCCAGAAGGATGAAGGCGGCGAATACAACGAGCCGGCCCCATCCGAGTATCAAAAGTCGGAAGACGCGCCGAATAGCAACGGTCGCTCACGTGGCGGAGACGACATGTCTGGTGCCACCAAAGGCGAAGGCTAGTTAGGCCAGATTCAAGAAAATCGGCGACCTGCAGTTTTGCTTGGTCGCCGAATTAATTTCACAAATCCAAGATTTTGTGACGACTCTCGCTATAATGATTTAGCCAAGTTTTTTTGGCGGAGCATTTATTATGCGAAAACGTGCATTTACTTTGATTGAGTTGCTTGTGGTCATCGCGATCATCGCGATTCTCGCGGCAATTCTTTTCCCCGTCTTTGCTCAAGCAAAGGTCGCAGCTAAGAAAACCCAGTCAATCAGTAACTTGAAGCAGGTCGGAACGAGCTTCATTATTTATACTGCTGACTACGACGATAATTTCCCGAGCGCATATTCTCACCGTTCTCAAACATACTACGGTGGTGGGCCATACGGTGTTTGGGCAGGATATGGTGGTGCCTATCCCACGGGATGGTGTAACAACGGTTTTTACCGAGACGATGAAGACTATTACCTTTGGGCGAATAGCACAGAGCCGTATCGCAAGAATCCGCAGATCACTGAATTCGCCGGAACACCAGATGAACCGCGAGCCTCGTTCACGACGCAGCGAGCCAACGCTCCTGGACCGAACGACATTACTATGGGGATGAACGGACTTCTACACACATTCCCAACAACATCCGTCAGCGCACAATCCACAACACCATTACTCTGGCCCGTTCACGGCAGCGCACAACATGAAGGGATTGCGTACTCCAGTCCTTACTTAGCTTGTTTCAACTCGAACAACTCAAGCTGTATGTTCAACCCGAATGCTGGCCCGCAAGGACAGACAAGCGGGTTGATGAGTGGAGCACTTTGGTACACGGATCGCGGTGGTGATTTCAGCTACTGGATCTACGGTAAGGGCTATCCGATTGTACGAACTGACACATCAGTCCGTGTTCTGAACAATCTGGGTTCTCCGAGCCAATCTGTTGGAAACAACAACCCGTTTGGTGACCCGTTCGCAACATATGATTCGACGGGTATCGAGTGGAGTTTCTATCCATGCTATGCGCCAGGTCAAACAACTGGTGTTCGGTACTGGTGCTTCTTCCGCCCAGATCGGGATGAATATGGCAACTAGGAAGCTCTTGCTTTTGTTTGCGGCTCTGTTCTCGATGGCGATTGTCATCGGTTGCGGCCCAAAAGAAGATGAAGGGCCATCTGCAGCCGAACAAAAAGCAAATCTGGATCCTGCCGTAGGTGAGCCGGTTGGAGCGGGGACATCACCTGCTGCCGGTGAAGATCCGAATCTTGGCGCATCGAAAGGTGGTGCTAACGAAGTCGGTGATCGCGGCGGTCGGTAGTCTGACCAACTCGTAAAAAATTCCCCCTTGGATTTCCAAGGGGGATTTTTTGCGCTACAAGCTGGGTCAATCTTTGCCGTTGAGCAAGTGGACTTTCACGATTTCATCAGCCAGCTTGACGACAGTGGACTCTTCCTTTCGGAGTTCGTCGAGCATTTTATCAACATAAGCATAGTCAACCGGGCCGTGATATTGGTCGCCAACTTGAAGAAGCGGTGCGCGGTCGCAAGCATCCAGGCATTCCACTTCGTGGAGGGTGAACATTCCATCGGATGTGGTTTCGCCGTAATCCACGCCGAGCTTTTCTTTCAGGTAATCCCCAATCCGGTATGCGCCGCACATGTGGCAGCTGAGGCAGGTGCAGACTTCGATCATGTGGCGACCAACCGCGTGATCGGTGTTGTACATCGAGTAGTAAGTCGCAACGCCTTCTACTTCGGCGTAAGATCGCCCGAGGCGATGAGCCACTTCAGCGATAGCCTCGGCGGTGAGGGTGCCACCGTATTCGCGCTGAGCCATCCACAAACCGGGCAGAACCAACGCCTTCAGGTTGGGATAGTGGCTTTTGAGAGCTTCGAGTTGCTGCACCGCCTTCTCCGAAAACTTAAGTTCGAGTTCTTCGGGGCGCGGGGCGCGG
This sequence comes from Armatimonadota bacterium, assembly GCA_020438215.1. Classification (GTDB taxonomy): domain Bacteria; phylum Armatimonadota; class Fimbriimonadia; order Fimbriimonadales; family Fimbriimonadaceae; genus UphvI-Ar2. The sequence goes on from JAGQUX010000002.1 coordinate 110,769, forward strand.
GGTCGCTCGTTTACGGCACCTAGTTGAATGAGATCGCTCATCGCTTCTGTCTATTCTACTGAATTCTTTTGAATTGATGAGGGGCGCATTGATCGTAACTCCCGGCAAATTTGCGCGTTCCAAATCATATGATTGCGACGATTGCTTTGTCAGCTGCCCTGCTCAACCAAGCCGGGGGGAACGAATTACTTGGGCGACAGGTTTATCTGCCGTTTGGAACCCAGATTACGGTGAACGGTGAGGAGCGGAAGCTCCATGAGCCGCGAATTTGGACGGTAGTGGGGCAGATCAAGAGTGGCTTTCGATTGGTGGCTGATAATCCCGCTACGGTCGCGTATCTGAATGCACCGTTTCAGACGATGCTTCCAGTCAAGAACGAGGAAGACGGCTGGTGGAATGACTACATCGGAGAGATCTTTTGGTTGTACGACGCAAGCTACAACAATCAATTGAACCTCCCAGCGGACGACCCGGAATCTATGAGGATGAGCCGGCGTCGTGTGCGAATTGAAGCGGCAATCCCTATCGCGGGGGATGCTCCAGCCGGGCAAGGAGATATGCACTCCGAAGTCTTTCATCAAGTGGCAAGCGGAGACAAGGTGATCTTCCTGTTTTCGCTGATGAATGTGCAGACTCCCGAATACGTCATCGGTGAGCGGGATGGCTACCTGAGTGAAGACTACGTGGATTACGGTGAAGTTGGCCCGCTTGCTGGGTTGAATCATCAGTGGGATTGCCCGCTGGGCGAAATCATGTCGCTCGGTGAGTGGGATGCAGGGCGGTATTTTTCAAAGCGATCGCTCCAATCTGATTTGGGAATGAGTGAAGAAGCGTTTGACAAGCTGTATTCCGGCGGTCCAAAGAAAGGGATGAGTAAGCGGGAGCTAGCTTGGCTGATCGGCTGGCCAACCGGCAAGTTCAGTACAGATCAGGCGATGAAACAGGACAAGTGGATTTACAAAAACTCCGTTTGGGATCAGGTGTACTACTGCGAACGCGGGAAGCTGGCTCGGTGGTCAGTCAAGCGGATGAACTAGCCACTTGCGAGAGCATCCAGGTCATCGAAGGCGAGCAGGATGTCGGGGTAGGGTTTGCCTTCGAAGGTGAAAGTGCCTTCGCTGATTTGCCGCCCACCTAGACGTTCGTAAAGTGCAAGTGTGCGAACGTTATCCTTGAACACTTCGATCATCATTCCGGTGTGTTCTTGTTTTTGAGCGAGCCTCGCACAGGCCCGGATCAGCTTTGTACCGTGCCCCTGCCCGAAGTAGTCCGGGTGGCAGTAAAGGCTGGAAATCAGGTTCTTGTGTGGCCAGTCGATTGATCGAGGGAAAGGGAGCCAGAGCGCGTAGGCAGCAGTCACTCCTTCCGCTTCAGAAAGCAGGAAGTGTGCCCCCTCGGAGATGTGGTTACGGGTTTTCTCCTCCCACTGGGAATGGTTGAGGTTATCCAGAACAACCTGAGGGATGAAGTGGATGTAGGCCGCCTTCCATGCCGCGATGTGGACTTCGGCAATGCGGGAGGCGTCTTCGGAGGTGGCAGGGCGAATCACTTTATCGGTCGATTTCGCCGAGCACGATATCCAGTGAACCGATGATAGCAATCACGTCGGCGATCAGGCGACCGACGGACATGACTTCCAGTGCTTTGAGGTTCATGAAGCTGGATGGGCGTTCGTGCCAACGATACGGGCGGTTTGTGCCGTCTCCAACCACATAAAAGCCGAGTTCACCTTTCGAGCCCTCAATGCCTGCATAGGCTTCGCCAGCCGGAGCGCGGAACCCTTCTGTATACAGCTTGAAGTGGTGGATGACCCCTTCCATGCTGGTGTCGAGTTCGTGGCGCGGTGGAGGAGCAATCTTGCGATCCAGCGTGTTGTAGGGGCCGCTGGGGAGACCATCAATGGCTTGACGAAGAATCTTGCAGGATTCCTTCATCTCCTGAATACGAACGAGGAACCGGTCGTAGACATCGCCATGTTGTCCAACAGGGATGTTGAAATCAAAATCTTCGTAGCTACAGTACGGCTGATCTTTGCGGAGATCGAATGGAACGCCTGATGCGCGGGCAATTGGGCCAGAACAGCCAAGTTCAAGAGCTTCTTTGCCGGTGATTGCGCCCACACCGATCGTGCGCTCTTTCCAGATTGGGTTATTGACCAGGAGATCTTCGACAACCGCGAGTTCTTTCTCAAATGTATCAAGGAACTTGCGGAGCTTGACTTCAAAGCCAGCAGGAATGTCACCGCGGAGACCGCCGGGAACAATCCAAGAAGGCATCATGCGGACTCCGGAGAACATCTCGAACATGTCGAGGATCATCTCGCGTTGCTGCATGATATAGAAAAATGGGGTCATCGCGCCGAGGTCAAGGGCGCTGGTTCCAAGCCAAACACAGTGCGAAGCAATGCGGCTAAGTTCGGCTAGGATAACGCGGAGGTATTGGCCGCGTTTGGGGACTTCGCAGTCCAAAAGCTTCTCAACGGCGAGGGCATGAGCGAGGTTGTTGCCGTTGGCATTGAGGTAATCCATGCGGTCGGTCATGACAACGCACTTGTGATAAGTTTGATATTCGGCTTCCTTTTCCATCCCCGTGTGGAGGTAGCCGATCACGCACTGCGCCTTGATAATGGTTTCGCCTTCGAGCTCGCAGATGACGCGGAGAACACCGTGGGTCGAGGGGTGCTGTGGCCCCATATTGACGACCATAGTGTTTTCGCCCGTTTTCTCGAAAATCGTTTCGGTGCTGGGGATGAAGGTTTGGCTCATGACCGGGGGCTAGTTTACACCTATTATTCAAGGCTTGCGTGGGAGTTCAATCTAGCTTCAAAAAAATCAGCCCGCACAAGGCGGGCTGATGAGTTGCTGGAGACCAATCTGAGACTTACTGTCGTCGATCTGGTCGGAAGAAGCAGACGTATCGGGAACCTGCGGTGCTCAGAGGAGCTGTATCACAATTGTCGTCCGTTGTTGCCCAATAGCTGAATCCCGTTGTAGTGATTCGAGCATAAGGGTCGGTTGCTGCTGTTTGGTGGACGCTAGGATCGATCGCGGTACCTGCTCGTTGGAACTTGGTAGAGCTATCAGTTCGAGCGATGATGACTCCGCCGCCACCACTTTGGCGACCGTCACCATATGTCCAAACCTTGGTGCCAAGGAGGAAGAACGCAGAGTGGTTCGCGCCGGTTGATGCTCCAGTTTGAGGGTGACCAGCCGGGTTGAAGACACACGGGCCGGTGCTATCACATCGCAGGGATGGGTTTGACATGGATCGTCCCGGGATGAACTGGTTGCCGCCGCCGGTCCAGAACATCGGTACGGTGGATTGCTGAACAACTGCCGTTGCAGAGTAGTTACTGAGCAGACCATTGAAGGTAATCCCAACAGGTGCAGCATAGGTACCGGAAGGAGTACCAATGAATCCAGCGGCAGATTGACCAGGTGCATTCATCATTTCCCAGTTTTTGATGTAGGGCTGAATTGCTTCTGCCCACGCTGACTTGATCTGACTTTGAATGACGGGATCTTCCCAGCCATCAAGGACTGCAGTTGCGGGAGCTGGATGCAATGTTGACCACCTGTGAGTGTTATCCGCTCGTACTGACCAGCCGTTTGGCATCAGGTCGTCGTAGTCCGCCATGTAAATCATGTTAGCGGTACCAACTTGCTTGAGATTTGAGATTCCCTGAGTCTTCTTGGCCGCAAGTTTGGCTTGAGCGAAAACAGGGAAAAGAATTGCCGCGAGGATTGCGATGATCGCAATAACGACAAGCAGTTCAATGAGTGTAAATGCTTTTTTCATAATAGCTGTTTACGCCAGAAATGTAGTATTTCTGTGCGTAATCCTGTAAACACAATCAGGGAAATCAAGGTTAGATTTCCGATTGTAAAGGCTAATACGAGCCGAGGAGAGTGACACAATCCGGAATCTATGGGTCAAAAAGGGGGAACAAGTATTTACAAGGAGGTTCCATTTAAAAAAGAGGCCGAAAGGGGATGGTGTCGCAACTTAAAAAGTAGGACCTTCTCTTCAATTTTGAAGAGAAGGTCGCTTGGTCAGTGGCTATGCCAAATTAGAAAGCGCGTCGTGACAAGAAAATTCTCTGCTTACTAATTAGGGGCCAGTTTGTACGCTGTCAGCGGAACCGCCACCTGCGCCGCCAACGCTGTCTGGGCTTTCGAGCCCTTCGACTTGGCTGGAGTCAACGGTGTCTTTGTTCATTTCGAGGGTTTCGGTTTTATCTCCACCGGAGCAACCTGCGATGAATACGGTGCCCAATGCGAGCAGCGCGCTGATGAGTAATAGAACGTTCTTCATATTTCTTATCCTGATAAAAGGAGATGTCTCCGTGAGTAACTTTCGGTTACCCACAGAGACATTTTGACAGATTTTTTGATTATTGTCGTCGGTCTGGTCGGAAGAAGCAGACGTATCGGGATGCGCCAACGTTCAAAGGAGCGGTGTCGCAGTTGTCATCCGAGGTTGCCCAGTAGGAGAATCCGATACCATCGGTAGCAACCAATGCGTATGGGTCGGTAGCTGCGGTTTGGTGAACTGCAGGGTCTACAGCAGTCCCCATGCGCAGGAACTTGGTGGAGCTATCTGTTCGAGTAACAATGTTTCCACCGCCTCCAGCTGCGCTGTCGCGGTTGTCACCGTATGCCCAGACTTTTCCGCCCAGCGTAAAGAACGCGGAGTGGTTGTTAGCAGTGCCGCCTTGTGGGTGTCCGGATGGGTTGAACACACATGTTGCAACCGCGAGGTCACATCGCAGGGACGGGTTGGAGAAAGATCGGCCGTTAAGCTTCAGTTCACCGGTGCCGGTCCAGAACATCGGAACAGTGGATTGTTGAACAACCGCGGTTGCCGAATAGTTGCTGAGCAGGCCGTTGAAGGTGATACCAGTTTGAGCGGCGTAGGTTCCAGAAGGAGTACCTGCGAATGCGTTCAACGTTTGGCCAGGAGCGTTAAGAAGCTCCCAGTTCTTCATGTACGGTTGGATCGCTTCAGCCCATGCCGATTTGACTTGGCTTTGGATGATTGGATCTTCCCAGCCATCAAGAACTGCGGTGGACGGAGCCGGGTGGATGGTGTTCCATCGGTGGCTGTTGTCGCTTCGTCGAGACCAGCCGTTTGGCATCAGGTCATCGTAGTCCGCCATGTAGATGAGGTTGGAAGTACCGGTTTGCTTGGTATTCGAAATGCCTTGGGTTTTCTTTGCTGCAAGCTTGGCTTGAGCGAAAACAGGGAACAGGATTGCTGCGAGGATTGCGATGATCGCAATAACCACGAGCAGTTCGATCAATGTAAATGCTTTTTTCATGATTGCATCTTCTTGTTTCCGGTTGGAAGCGTGAGCTTCTCATACAGAGACAGGAGTATTTCTGTGATTGGCTAATGCCGAATTACAGTGCTATCACTATACGGGCCATTGGGACTTCATGCTGTTCCTAAAAAATTTGAAAAATTCGGGAACAAGAAATTAGAAGGAAGAGGGATCAGCAAAATGAGGAGAAAGACGGAGAGTGGGAAGCAGTTGCTTCTGGGTCTTTATGCCTGTTCCAGAGACACTTTGAAAAATGAAAAGCCCCAGGGAAATCCCTGGGGCTAGTGCTTATTCGACTCGATCGACGATTATTGTCGTCGGTCTGGTCGGAAGAAGCAGACGTATCGGGATGCGCCAACGTTCAAAGGAGCGGTGTCGCAGTTGTCATCCGAGGTTGCCCAGTATGCAAAGCCGATACCGTCAGCGGTGACGTATGCATAAGGATCTTTGTCCGCGGTTTGGTGAGTTGCCGGTTGAATGGCGGTACCCATGCGCAGGAACTTGGTGGAGCTGTCACATCGAGTAACGATGTTTCCGCCGCCGCCAGCAGAGCTGTCTCGGTTGTCGCCGTATGCCCAAACTTTGTTTCCACCAAGGGTGTAGAACGCGGAGTGGTTGTTAGCAGCGCCGCCTTGTGGGTGACCGGATGGGTTGAACACACAAGTTGCAACGGAGAGGTCGCATCGCAGAGCTGGGTTGGAGAAGGATCGACCATTCATCATGGTGTCACCGAAGCCGGTCCAGAACATCGGAACAGTGGATTGTTGAACAACCGCAGTTGCCGAGTAGTTGCTGAGGAGACCATTGAAGAGGATACCGACCTTAGCTGCGTAGGTTCCGGAAGGAGTTCCGAAGAAGCCGCTGAGGTTTTGACCAGGAGCGTTCATCATTTCCCAGTTCTTCATGTACGGTTGGATCGCTTCAGCCCAAGCTGCTTTGACTTGGCTTTGGATGATAGGATCTTCCCAACCATCGAGGACTGCGGTTGCCGGAGCCGGGTGGATGGTGTTGTAGCGGTGAGAGTTGTCACTGCGTCGGGACCAGCCGTTTGGCATCAGGTCATCGTAGTCCGCCATGTAGATGAGGTTAGCGGTACCAGTTTGCTTGGTATTCGAAATCCCTTGAGTCTTCTTTGCTGCAAGCTTAGCTTGAGCGAACACCGGGAACAGAATTGCAGCGAGGATTGCGATGATCGCAATAACCACGAGCAGTTCGATCAATGTAAATGCTTTTTTCATGATTGCTTGACCTTTGAATAATTTGAAAGCGAGATCACCTTCAAATCCTGTTCAAGAAATTATTCGTTTTTTCCGGAACAGGACTTCTGAACCTGTGAGGTGCAAAAACTGTGCCGAAACGGGACGAATAACCTATTCTACAGGATGGATTGTTGTCGGGCAAGTGATGTTCCGGCGAATATTCCACAAACCGAAAATTTGAACTGGGAGGCAGTTCAGTTAGACATCTTGAAATAGGCCTTTTGGCCTAACAAGTTGTAGATTTGAGCCTGACTCGCTAGTTCCCACTAACTTGGGAACCGAAAATTTGAGCCGAATTGCTCACTCAGCGTTTGCTGATCTCAGAAGAGCCAGTTTTTCCTTCGAAGGATTCGCCTGCATGGGGAACCTGAAGGTCTTCGATCGCCGGGCCGGTAGTGCGCTCGTGGAAAACAACGTCTTCTCCACCCAGAGGAAACTCTTTGCGGAGCGGGTAGCCAACCCACGTATCCGGGAGGAGGAAGCGCATTCCTTTCGGTTCAGGATTGCCCTCAAAGGGAATACCGTAGAGGTCTTGGATTTCGCGCTCGGGATATTCGGCGCCGAGGAACATGTGCTTGATGGATGGGATGAATTCACCATCGTTCGCACTGACCTTAACAAAAATCCGGCGATTGGAAGATGTTGAGTAGAGGTTGTAAACGACTTCAAAGCGACCAGGCAGGTCGCGCTCGTGGTTCCAGGTGCTGTAATCCACTCCCACACATTCAACAAAGTAGTCGTAGTTGAGTTTCGGATTCTCTTTTAAATAGGAGATCACATCAACAACATCTTTTCGGTCGATGCAGATGAAAGTTTGCCCGCGGAATTCTTTGACTTTGATGATCTTGGATTTGAAGCGATCTGAAATCGCTTTGACATCTGGGTTGGCGGTTTCGGTGGGCATGATTAGAGAGCCTCCGCAGTTGATTCGCCCGCAGCGTTGGAGGAACTCAGGATATTGCCGCTTGATTCCAGCTTTTCCGGAGCGAGGGATGTGGATTCATCCCAATCAATTGCTCCGACGCGCATGGCGTAAACATCTCCGAGAATCCAGAGAAGGAAATAAATACCAAGAGCAACGCCCGTGAACAGCTTGAATTCCGGGCTGGAGGTTTTGAAAACGGAGATCCAGCTCCATAGGAAGACAACTTCGACATCGAAGAGGACAAAAAGGATGGCGACGAGATAGAACTTGATCGGGAACCTGATGTTGGCTTCACCAGCGGGAGCAACGCCACATTCGTAAGGGGCTTGCTTGTAGCTAGTGATTCGCTTTGGGCCAAGAACCCAACTGAGGGTGACCATGGCGGTGCAGACAACTGCCGCCAAACCCATGAGCATCAGGATCGGGATGAACTCGCCGAACATGGTGTGATCTTACCACCGGGGTTTGGGGTCTGCTAGTAAACTTGAGACTGTTATGACCGTCGAGCAGGCACTGCGTAAAGTTTTGGATGGGGGAGATCTCACAAAAGAGGAGGCGAATCAAGCACTTTCTCACTTGATGATTGGGGAAACGCATCACGGTTTGATTGGTGGATTTTTGGTGGCGATGGCCTCAAAGGGGGTGACAGGACAGGAGCTTGCTGGCTTTGCTGATTGTATGCGCCGCCATGCTGTTTCCTACGATTTTGGCGTGGATGGTTTGGTTGACACTTGCGGGACTGGCGGCGGACGCGAGTCTTTTAATATGTCTTCTGCGGCGGCGATATTGGCGGCGGCTTGTGGAGCCAAGGTTGCTAAGCATGGAAATCGTGCGGTGACGAGCCATTGCGGAAGCGCAGACGTTTTGGAAGCGCTTGGCATCCCGCTAGAACTCAGTTTCGAAGAGCAAAAACGGCGACTGAACGAGTTTGGGCTGGCATTCTTGTTTGCTCCGCACCATCATCCGGCGGTACGGCATGTTGCTCCGGTTCGGAAAGCTTTGGGAGTCAGGACGTTCTTTAACTTGCTTGGCCCGCTTGCAAACCCGGCGGGAGCAAAACGAATGATGATCGGGGTTTTTGATGTTGCCGCAATGCGCCCGATGGCGGAGGCTCTTGCTGAGTTAGGGGCAGAGCACGCGTTCGTCGTTCACGGCACGGATGGAATGGATGAAATTTCTCCGTGCGTGGACACCTTATATATAGAGGTAAAGGATGGACAACTGAGCGAAGGTGGGTGGAAGCCCTCGGATTTTGGATTGAGCGACGTTGACTATTCTGCGCTTGAATCGGGGAGTACCGTGCAGGAAAACGCGGAAATCTTGAAGGAATCTGTTTCTAATGCCAGTAGCCGGCGGCTCGATGCGATTATCCCGAATGTGGCGGTGACCTTGATGCTGGCTGGTTTGGTGGATTCTCCTTTGGTGGGCGCGGAGATGGCCCGGCAGGCAGTTCAAGATGGGAAGGGTGCGGCCCTGATTTCCGCTTTGGCGGGCGAATGAACATCCTCGACAAGATCTTTGCTTATAAACGGGAAGTCGCTGACGCTAAAAAGTCGTCCGGAATTCTATGCGAACTGAAAGTCATGGCGCGAGACTGCTCACCAACTCGCGGGTTTGCCAACGCCTTAGCTAAATCCGAGCACCGTCCCAGCCTGATTGCCGAGGTAAAAAAAGCGAGTCCGGTCAAGGGCATGATACGCGAGGATTTCGATCCGGAGGAGATTGCAAAGGCATATTGCGATGCGGGCGTTGATTGTTTGAGTGTTCTCACAGATGTCAAATTTTTTCAGGGTTCCGTCGAAAACTTAAAGATTTCACGCGAATCTAGCGGGTTGCCAGTGCTGCGGAAAGACTTTACCGTTGACGAATTGGATATCTACGAGGCGCGGGTGATGGGGGCGGACGCAATCCTCCTCATCGTTTATGGGTTGAGCGATCAACAGCTCAGTGAATACCGAGAGTTGGGAGAATCGCTGGGGATGGACGTGCTGGTCGAAGCGCATACCGAAGAAGAGGGCGAGCGAGCCTTGGCGACAGGCGCAAAACTGCTCGGATTCAACAATCGCGATTTGACGACCTTCGAGACCAGCCTTCATGTTGCCGAGCAGGTGATTCCGAAGTTTGCGGATCGGGCGCACGTTGTGAGCGAAAGCGCAATGAAGAGTTTTGAGGACATCGAGCGGGTTTCTAAGGCGGGAGCGCGGTCGGTTTTGATTGGGACAGCGTTCTGCAAAGCTCCCGATGTCGGGGCAAAAGTGCGCGAGGTAATGGGTTGGTCTTCGTAAAAGTTTGCGGATTGATGAACGCCTCCGATGCGCTCTATGCCGAGGAATGTGGGGCGGATGCACTTGGCTTTGTGATGCAATCACAGAGTAAGCGATATGTAAAAGATTTTGATTCCATAGTTGCTGAATTGTCTAATGTTGAGGCGAGGAAAGTTGCGGTGATGGGGAGCTACTCAGAAGACAAGGTGGCGCGGATGCCGGCCGGATTCTTCACTGATGTTCAGGCGATATTGCCTCTCCAACCGATTGTGACGATTCCCGTTTTTCGCCCACGGCCTGGCTCGGATATTCAGTTGGCGGTTGAAGAGACAAAGGGTCTAGAAACGGTTCTCCTCGACCCCTTTTCTGAAGGAGCAGAAGGCGGCACTGGCCACACACTCGATTGGGGGTGGGCGAAAGAATTCGTGGAAGCTTTCGCAGGGAAGGTGATTTTAGCTGGTGGGCTGAATCAGGGGAATGTAGCGGAAGCAATCAAGCAAGTGCAGCCATGGGGCGTGGATGCATGTAGCGGCACCGAAAGCGCACCGGGCATCAAAGATCGCGCGAAAATCAAAGGGTTTATCGACACCGCAAAAGGCTGGTAATTTTGCCGGGATAGGCTCAGGATAAGTCCTAAGTCGCTGGCTTGAAAAAATTCTCGAACATTCTTGGCACGATTTTTGTCAGATGTGCGTTGAAACAAGCTATGCCTTATCCCGATGACTGGGTTCATTTCATCGGTATAATCGGCGAGCAATTTTACTTGGAGGCGACCCTCTCTTGAGCCTAGCCATAGAAACAATCAATCTTCAAAAGACCTATAAATCACGTGGAGGCGGATCAATCGGCGTTGTGAACAACCTGGATCTTCAGGTTGAACGCGGCGAGATTTTCGGCTTCCTTGGCCCCAATGGTGCCGGGAAAACGACAACGATTAAGATCCTGCTTGGAATCATTTATCCAACGTCCGGCGTTGCAAAAGTGCTGGATAAGGATGCTGGAGATCTTGAAGCCCACAAGAAGCTTTCTTATCTGCCGGAAAAGCCGTACTACTACGAGCACATGACCGGCCTGGAAATCATGCGGTTCTACGCAAGTCTGTTCGGAATCAAAGACCGGGCGCACTGCGAGAGTCTTCTAGAGCGCGTGAACCTGACCAATGATATGAACCGCCCAATTTCGCAGTATTCCAAAGGGATGCAGCAACGGGTTGGTTTGGCTCAAAGTCTTCTCAATGACCCCGAACTGCTCTTCCTTGATGAGCCGACCGGTGGTCTTGACCCGATTGCTCACATCGAAATTCGCGACTTGATTCTCAAGTTCCGCGAAGAAGGGCGAACGGTTTTCATCTCCTCGCACGAGCTTTCCGACGTTGAACGCATCTGCGACCGAGTGGCGATCATCAATAAGGGTGAAATCGTTGCTCAGGGTCGACTGGATGACCTTCTGGCCGGTGGCCGAATTGAAGTCACCGCCGACAACGCCTCGGAAGAGATCGCGGCCAAACTCCGCACCGATGACCGAACGGTTTCGCTTGGTCACGGTCGCTTGATTTTGGAAATGAGCGATTCTGAAGATACTGGTGCAGTCATCGATGCTCTGCGAAGTGGTGGTTCTGAAATCGTTAGCGTGATCCCACGCAAGAAGCGATTGGAAGACCTCTTTATCGAGTCGGTTGCTTCGGATAACCAACTCAAGGGTCGCAAGATGAGCAAGATGACGGGAGAATCCACTGAGCCAGAAGCTACCAATGAAGAGGAGGCAGGTTCGTGAACGTAATTCTCTCTATTGCAAAGACGACGGTTGGGGAAGCAATTCGCCGACGTGTTCTCTTGATCATCCTTTTGATCGGTGTTCTGTTCCTTGCCGTTGCTCCAGGCTTGAGCGTTTTGTCACTTCGACAAGACTTTTCGGTTTTGGCAAGCTTTACGCTCGGTGTTATCAAGCTGACCAGTGCGATCATCGCGATCGTTTTGACCGTTTACTTGATTCCAAACGAGATTGAGCGTCGCACCATTTATACAATTCTTTCGAAACCTGTGCTCCGTTGGCAGTTCGTCATCGGGAAGTATTTGGGTGCAGTTGCCGCCCTTGGCCTGATGATGGCGCTGATGACAGTTACTCTCGTCGCTGTCTTTGCGATCATGGGTAAAGGCGCAAGTATGGATGTCATTCTGAATTTGACCCGCGCTCCAGTGATGTTCTTTATTCAAATGAGCTTGCTGGCGGCTGTTGCGGTCTTCTTCAGCACATTCGTCCCGCCAATTACGAACTTCTTCCTCAGTGGTGGTGTGTTCATGATCGGGACAATCTTCAGCCCAGTTTTTGACTCCATTTCGTCAAACGAAAAGACATCTGGCTTGGTGAAGATGGGTGCAGGAATCATCCACGCAATCGTTCCGAATTTCGGAATGTTCAATATCGAGAACTCGGTTATCAACCAGGGTCAGCAGATCCAAAACCCGACGTTCTTCATGCTGAAGATGCTTCTTTACGCGCTTCTCTACATCTGTGCATGTCTGTTCCTCGGCGTGATCGTGTTTGATCGCAAGGAGGTCTAAGAGAAATGAAGAACAAAGGGTTACTGCTCGGTCTGGTTATCGCTTCCTTTATAGGTCAGGGAGTGGTTTCTAAGTGGGCGTTTCCGCAATGGTCGAAAGACTATTCGCCGAACAAAGGTGACTTGTCTGGTCTCTCTGGTGACCAAATGCTGTTTGCATTGGGTGGTTTCCGAGAAATGTTGGCGGGGATTCTATGGGTTCGCGCGGACGCTTTCTTTGATCAAGGGAACTACGATGCGATCTTGCCGATGATTCGGCTGGTGACCATTCTCGACCCGCACCAGATTGACGTTTATGCAACGGGCGTTTGGCACGTTGCTTACAACTTCACCGATGAGCAATCTCGTTCGGATCGTCGTTACCTCCCCGCGGCTCTGGCACTGGGTGCTGAAGGTGCGGAAAAGAACGATCACACCTACGAGATGTTCTTTGAAACCGGTTGGCTTTGGTATCACAAAATTGATGATAACTACGACCGAGCGGTGTATTGGTGGGAAGAAGCGCACAAGCGCGATGACATCCAGCAAGCGCGACGCAACATCTTGAGTAACGCGTACATTCGTGATGGCAAATTAGATAAAGCCATGGATATGTACAAGACGCTCCTGGATGAAGCGGAAGCGAAGTTTGCAAAATCGGCAGAATACACAGATCGTATCCAACGTGACACGGTGGAATCGAACTACGACAACATGATTGTTCGGATGGCGCAGCGGGGTAACTTTGCTCAGCAGCGTGGCGAGTTCAATCGAGCTGATTTCAAGTATGGAACTCAACCTCCCTACGATGTTGGATTCAGCGGCCGTGTGACAGTTGTTGAACCACGTGTTATTGTTGTCGAAGGAACTTGGAATGTCCAACCTGTCGGAACACGGATTCGATTTGTACTTCGGGATACTGACTATCCAGAAGCAATCGAAGGTGGCGCAAATTGGGATGCGAACAAGAAGGTCAATCTTGAGCCTCCAACTGGCATTACCTATCTCCAGGATGGTCTCTTTGTCAAGAACCAATCGTTCAACCGCCGGATTGATATGTCCCGCGACCCAACGATGTATCCGTTGTTGAAAAAGGACTACACGGTTGAGTTCTACTACAACACCCGATCGGCACCAGCGCACATGCAAGACAAATTCGGCTATAACGGCGAAGGTCTGACCGACAAAAACTTCTTGCGCACCGATGTTCGTGAAGGTCAGCGAGTTGTATATGCATCGCTGAAATTGACTCAAGATCAGTTGCTTCGAGTTGGTGAATGGAGCATGAGCGGCAAAGTTCCGGTTGTGCAAACTCCAAATTACGTTGCCGTTGGGGAAGTGAATACAGATACGTTCTTCACCGTTCCGAGCCTGCGAGACCGAGTTTCGTTCCCAGGGGCTCCGCAACCTGACCCAAACAAGCCTCCGGTCACGGGTCAATAAGATAGACTAATCACTCAGGAAAAGTGAGAGCGCCGTCCTGGCGGGAAGGAGAAAATCTTTCTCGCCGGGAACTGCGCGGCGAGTTCACGGTGAATTCCGCCAGGGCCGGAAGGCAGCAATGGTAAGCCGACGGATTCGGGCGACGCAATCTTCCCGGCGTTCTCGCTTTTTATGTTTTTGAGGATCAGAAATCGGTGTCACAACTTGCCCTTTATCGAAAGTATCGTAGCCAGACGTTTGAAGATCTGGTTGGGCAAGACCACGTCATCAAAACTCTCCGCAATTCCATTGCGTCCGGGCGGATTAGTCACGCCTACCTTTTTACTGGTCCACGCGGCACAGGCAAAACTTCGACAGCTCGCCTCTTAGCCAAAGCTCTCAACTGCACAGGTGGCCCGAGCGCAGAAATCCCTGATGATTGCCCAATTTGTGCGGAAATCAGCGCGGGAAACTGCATGGACGTGATTGAGCTGGACGCAGCGAGTGAATCCGGCGTTGATGACATTCGCGAGTCGGTGATTCAAGCGGCGGAATATCAACCCACCCACTGCCGCTACAAGGTTTATATCATTGACGAAGTCCATGACCTCTCGTCTAAGGCGTTCGATGCCTTGCTCAAGACGATTGAGGAACCGCCTGGGCACGTCATCTTTATTCTTGCGACGACGGAATACAACAAGGTTCCACCGACCATTCGATCTCGATGTCAGAAGTTTGACTTTCACCGTGGTTCGCTTGAAGATTTGATCAAACGTTTGGAGCATGTTGCTGCCCAGGAACAAGTCGAAGCTGAGCCGGGAGCACTTTCTGCGATTGCTCGGTTGGCTGATGGCGGTTTTCGTGATGCCCTGACATTGCTGGAACAAGCGATTATCACTAGCGATGGAACCGTCACGTTGGCACATGTTTACGACCAGCTTGGTTTGGTTGCTGACGAAGCGGTTGATCAGCTGATCGGTGGGGTCGCGGAAGGCGATACAAAGCTCATTATCACCTCGGTCGAAGAGATTTATCGGCAGGGCCGCGATCCACGCTCCATTGTTGAGAGTTTGATGCACCGTCTGAGCGATCTCACACGGGCGATGTACGAAATTTCTGTTGGCGAAGGCGTGGATAAGACGATAGAGGCGGGACTCGTAGCGACGGCGAAGCGCATCGGTGCCGATAAGTTGTTGGCAATTCGATCTGAGCTTGCGGAGACCCATAAAGCCGTCCGAGATGTGAGTTTGCCGCGACTTTGGCTGGAAGCGAGTTTGATCCGGATTAGCCAGCTCGTAACCGGCAAAGCACCGGTTGTTCAAGTTGCCGCTGCAGCACCTGCACCGGCACCTGCTTCCGCGACGGAGTCGAAGCCCGCACCTGTTTATAAGCCGGTCGCGAAAGATACACCTCCCGCATCGGTCACGCAACCGACAGCAGTGCGAGAACCAGCCCAACCTCAGCCGCAACCCACCCAAAAGCGAGAAGAAATCTCCATGGATTTGGATGTGGCGTCAAACCCGGATTTGCCGGGCGAAAGCGAAACTTGGGCGAAAGTGGTCAAGGCGATGTGCGAA
Organism: Armatimonadota bacterium; assembly: GCA_020438215.1. GTDB lineage: Bacteria > Armatimonadota > Fimbriimonadia > Fimbriimonadales > Fimbriimonadaceae > UphvI-Ar2. The sequence continues at coordinate 126,078 of JAGQUX010000002.1, forward strand.
ATGTCGCGGACGGCAGCGATGCGGCTCCCCAAAGGTCAAGTTCATAAACGGGCGGGCCGAAAAATCTCCATTGCCTTTGAGCGGATGTCGGATGCGGACTGGGTGAACGATCGCCAAAAGCTTCGGGCGGCGATTGCGGAAGAGTGGCGTAAGCACACCAGCGAAGACCTTGATTTCGAGTTTGTCGTGTTCCAGAACGGGACAAAGCCGAAATCAGCCCCGAAAATTGAGACGGCTTCGGTAGAATTAGCCTTAGAAGGCGAGGATTTGGCCAAGGCTGGTCGCGAAATTTTTCTCTCCGGATCTCACGAGAACAACGAATCATGAAATTGCCTAAGAATTTTGGTGGACAAGGCTTTCAGGGCATGCTGGCGAACGCTCAGCAGGCAATGGCGCGCGCGCAAAACCTGGAGCAAGAACTGGCTCAGCAAACAATTGAAATTGACAAGGGTCCAGTGAAGGCGATCTTCAACGGTGTCGGCGAGATTCAGGGCCTTCATATTGATAAGAGCATCGTTGATCCTGAAGATGTTGAGATGCTTGAAGACATGATCGTGGGTGCGATTCGAGATGGCTATACCAAGGCCACCGAACTCCGCGAGTCTCGTGTCAAAGAGATCATGCCGGATGTTCCCGGTATGGATAAGCTCGGTTTCTAACCGGAATCTGCATGCTGTTTGCTCGCCCCTTGGCGGAGTTAATTGCTCAGTTTGAGCGGCTTCCTGGCATTGGCCCGAAGTCGGCCCAGCGTTTGGCATTTCACGTTTTGCGGATGCCGGAGGATGATGTTCGCCGTGTTGCCGATGCGATGCTCAATGCCAAACGATCTCTCAAACTCTGCGAACTTTGTCAAAACGTCAGCGAGCATGAAATCTGTGAGATTTGCAACGACCCCAAGCGCAACACAACTCAAATCTGCGTGGTTGCGGAGGCGCGGGACATCACTGCTCTTGAGCGGTTGAATGAGTTCAAAGGGCGATACCACGTCCTCCACGGGCTGCTGAATCCGATGGAAGGGATTGGCCCGGAGCAACTCAAAGTGCGGGAGCTGATCGCTCGATTAGCGGAGGATGTTGAGGAGATCATCCTGGCGACCAATCCAACTGTTGAAGGGGACACTACCGCGCTCTATCTGGCGAAATTGATCAAACCCATGGGGATCAAAACGACTCGGCTTGCTCACGGAATGCCGGTAGGTGGTGAGCTAGACTTTGCCGATAACGCGACGCTTTTGAGTGCTTTGGAATACAGGAGAGAACTATGAGATTTTTGGTGCTGGGTTCGGGCGGGCGTGAGCACGCAATCGGTTGGAAATTGGTGCAGGAAGGGCACGAAGTGGTCTCTGCGCCTGGTAACCCAGGATTAGCCGAACTTGGCGAGGTCTATGAAGTTGCATTGAACAACCGGATGGAGCTTCTAGAGCTTGCCAAGCGCATCGAACCAGATTTGGTGGTCATCGGTCCGGAAGATCCGCTGATCGCGGGGCTGGCAAACATGTTCCGTGAAAACGGCTTTGCCACCTTCGGGCCGGGAACGGATGCGGCAAGGCTGGAAGGCTCAAAAGCATTTAGCAAAGACATGATGAAGCGGGCGGGTGTTCCCACTGCGGAGTACCAGAGCTTCTCCGACCCGATTCAAGCGAAAGAGTATGTCGCCGCGCGATTCGACGCAGGCGCTCAAGTTGCCGTCAAGGCAAGCGGCGCGGCTCTGGGAAAAGGGGTGGTGGTTTGCTCAGAGCTAGAGGAAGCGAACCAGGCGATCAGTGAGATGCTAGAGGTTGGTTCATTTGGTCAAGCTGGCAAGACGGTTGTGATTGAAGATCGGCTGTTCGGGCGAGAGTTCAGCCTTCTGACTTTGGTTTCTGGCGATTCGATTCATAGTCTGCCTGTCGCACAAGATCACAAGCGGATTTTTGATGGCGACGAGGGGCCGAACACGGGAGGTATGGGGACGTATTCTCCGGTGTCGGCAGTTTCCAAGGCGTTGGTGCAGCAAACGGAAGAAGAGGTTGTCCGCCCGATTTTGAGTTCGCTGGCGGAGATCGATATTCCTTATCAAGGCGTTCTGTTTAGCGGTTTGATGATGGATGGTGATCAGGTGAAGTGCCTGGAATACAACGTGCGCTTTGGTGATCCTGAGATTCAGACAGTTGTGCGGCGGCTTGGGGCTGGCTTTGGAGACGCTCTGCTTGCGGTTGGCAAAGGTGAGAGCATTCCAGAGATTCCTGTTTTGGATAATGCCAGCTTGACACTCGTTTTGGCGAGTGGTGGCTATCCGGGTGACTACGAGAAGGGCAAACCGATTGAGATCGGTGAACTCCCTGACGGGGTGGAAGTGTTCCACGCCGGAACGCGGATTGTAAACGATCAATTGGTTACCAATGGAGGTCGCGTTTTGGGTGTGAGTAGTGTAGGGAAAACTCTGGATGAGGCGCGAAAAGTTGCATACGAAGCCGCAAAAGTTATCCACTGGGAAGGGATGCAGTTTCGCTCAGATATCGGCGCGAACTAGATGTGTGGATCGCGTATTGATTCTGATTCCAGCACGGCGTGACCTTTTGCAAGTAGCTTCTGTTCTCGCTTCGGCCAGAGTCCTTTTTTAGCATCAAATGCTTGCTTAATCGACTGGACAAGGTTGACGGTAAAGAGCGTTCCCAGCACAAGAAGTGAGATGACAACGCGCCAGATCACTTGGCTCCATTCAAAGTCTTGCCACTGTGTGGAAAAGTGGTGGATAAGTGTAATGATCGTGATTGTGAGGCTAATCACAGCAAGAACAAGGAAGATTGCCTTCCAGATGATCCCATCGAATGCCGCCAGCCGTGCATGAGCACGGAGAAATTTCATCTGCTTGGGGGTGAGAATCCACACAACAAAAGGCACCCAGAGCGGCGTGAAGATGGATGCAATGTGCATCGCTCGGGCAAGATGCATTTCTTTTTCGGTGGGATCGGGGAGAATCATTCGATTGGTTGGACGGAGTTTGGCACGGATGGGTTGCGGAAGTCCTCGTTCTTTAGACTTTTGAGCGCGGTTGAGCCTGGGTAACCTGCTTTTCGTGATTGAGCGGTATCAGACGGCAGAAATGGCGGCGATTTGGAGTCGTCAGGCGAAGTACGAGCGGTGGTTGGAAGTCGAAGTCGCGATTTGTGAAGCGCACGCAGCGGACGGAACCGTTCCTGCAAGTGATATGGCTCAGATCAAAGAGAAGGCGAATTTCACGCTGGAGCGATGCGATGAGATTGAGCTAGAAACTCGTCACGATTTGGCTGCTTTTGTACGGTGTGTTGAGGAGTATGTTGGCGAGGCAGGCCGCTGGGTTCACTTCGGAGTTACCAGCTACGATGTCATTGATACTGCGCTCGGGATGATGCTCCGCGATTCGTGCGATGTATTGATCCCGGCGATGGAAGAACTGCTGACGGAAGTGGCGCGATTGGCCAAAGAACATGCGGATACTCCGATGATCGGGCGGACACATGCGATCCATGCTGAGCCGATCACTTTCGGCTCGAAATGTGCAAGTTGGTTTTATGAAATTGAACGAAACCTAAGCCGGCTGCGAGAAGCTCGTGAGGAAGTAGCGTTTGGGAAGATTAGTGGGGCGGTTGGGATTCACGCACACGTCTCTCCGGAGATGGAAGCGCAGATTTGCTCAGGATTGGGCCTGAAACCTGAACCGATTTCTACTCAAATCATCAATCGAGATCGCCATGCGAACCTCTTGAATGTGCTCGCTTTGATTGGGGCTGGGCTCGAGCGAATTGCTACGGAACTGCGTAATCTTCAGCGCACAGAAATCCGAGAAGTGGAGGAAGCGTTCAAGGCGGGGCAGACCGGATCAAGCGCGATGCCACACAAACGCAATCCTTGGAGTAGTGAGACTGTTGTTGGATTGGCGAGATTACTGCGTGGGAACTCTCACGCGATGTTGGAAAGCGTTGCTACTTGGCATGAGCGCGATTTGACAAATTCAAGCCTTGAGCGAGTGATTCTCCCTGACACGATGCACCTCGCCCACTTCATGATTCGCCGGGTGACTTCGGTTCTCAAGGGGCTTGTGATTCTGCCGGATGCCATGGAGAAAAACATGCGCCACATGGGTGATCTCGTGTTTAGTGAGCATCTGATGACCTCGTTGATCCGTAAAGGTTTGGCGCGCAAAGATGCCTATAAAATTGCTCAGCGAAATGCGGCGAAAGCGTGGGATGGTTCCGACTTCAAGACATCGGTTTATGAAGATGAGGATGTCCGGGCGAATCTGAGTGAGGAAGAACTCAGCGAAGTTTTCAGCCTTGATCATCACCTGCGAAACGCAGGGCACAATATCCCGAGTTAGAGATAATCAACGACATCTTCATCATCGTCAGCGACGTGGCGGCCATAAGCATCGGCCATTGCGTCGCTTTTTGTTCCTGGCCAGAGCGGCACTCCAAGGATGTATGCGGCACGGGCGACCATATGTCCGCCCACCGGTGCGGTTGCGAATAGGAAAAGCACCAGTGCAATCGCTCGGGTAACGGCTGGCCCTTCTCGGAAGAAAAGAGCGACTCCGATCATGACAAGTCCAACACCAAGAGTTGTGCCCTTGGTGGTGGCTTGCATACGGCTATAAAAGTCGGGCATGCGAAGCAATCCGAGTGCGCCCAGGAAGCAGAATGCCGTCCCCAATCCGATAAAGATGGTCACCAGGATTTCGGTGGACGTCATTGCTTGGCCCTCCTTTCGAGATAGCGAGCGAACGCGACCGAGCTGAGGAATGTCACTATGGCGAGGACGACGGCGATATCAAGGAATGCGGCGTTTTGGTAGCGGATGCAGAGAAGACCAACTGTCGCCATGACGATGACGCTGGTGAGATCGAGGCTTACGACGCGATCAGGGATGGACGGGCCGCGAAGTAGTCGGATAAGAGTCAGGAAAAAGCTGAATGCGAGCAAGACTAAGCACGCATCAATTGCCCAAGCCATTGCGCTACTCATCGGAGAACCTCCAATACCCTTGCTTCAAAACCACTCTTGAGCTCAGCGATGGCTTCGGCTTCATCTTCCACATACATCGCGTGGATATAGAGCGTGGAACGATCCGCGCTGACATCAATGCTGAGTGTGCCGGGTGTGAGGGTGATCAGGTTAGCGACGAGGGTGATCTCTGCATCCGTTGTGGCATCCAAGGGCATAGCGAGGATGGCTGGCTTCATGTCAATGCCGGGTGTCAGGAGATCCTTTGCCAGTCGGATGTTGGCGATGAGCAGTTCCCAAAGGAAGTAAAGCACGAGGATGATTGCCTTCGGAAGTTTGTAAACGTAGTTATCCGCATTGATGACGCCGCGTTGGGACAGCAGGAAGAGAATCCCATATCCGAGCACGAACCCTCCGAGGATGTTGGCGGCTGAGAAGGAGCCTTGGAGCCAGCACCAGACAATAGCGAGCATGACGTTCCAGAGCATCATGGGCTGACATCCTCCGAGATTGTGATGGTGAGAGGCACAGCATCACGGAGTTGCTGGGCGGCTTGTTGCGATGCTTTTGTCATGGGGCCAGCGGCAAGCCCAAGGAAGATGATGACGAGCGTCAGTGCACCAGTGGGAAGGTACTTGGCCATCGGGCGTTCAGGGATGAATTCGGCTTCAAAATCGGGTTTCGGTTTCCAGAACGCTTCCATCCAGATGCGGGCCATGCAGTAAAGGGTGATGAGGCTCGCGAAGATCATGGCAATGCCGACGATAGCGAATCCATCGGAGAAAGCGGTTTGGAGGAGGACGATCTTTGGCCAGAATCCGCTGAGTGGGGGGATGCCAATCAACCCCAACATCGGGATGAAAAACATTGCGGAGAGATACGGTCGTGATTTCAGTAATCCGCCGATGTTTTTGAATTGGGTGGAACCGAGGTGGTGTTCGATGATTCCTGCGGCATAGAACAGCGCGGTGATGACCACGATGTGGTGGAGCATGTAGTAAATCGTGCCGCCGAGAGATGAGGTTTTGCCCATTGCTAGCCCGGCGATCATGTAGCCGATGTGACTCACAAGCAGGTAAGCGAGCATTCGCTTGACATCGCGCTGAGCAACGGCTCCGAGGGCACCAAAAACCATCGTGCCGACTGCGCCCCAAAGCATCAGGCTTTGGATGATCGTGTTATGGAGCGGGTCGATGAGGGTGAAGTAGCGGACGAGGGCATACACCCCGACCTTCGTGAGGAGCCCAGCGAAGAGGGCGGTCACCGCTGCGGGAGGAGTGTGGTAGCTGGTGGGGAGCCAGGTGAAGAACGGGAAGATGGCCGCTTTGATGCCGAAGGCAGTCAGGAAAAAGAGCGAGATGATGGTGAGGAGGCTCGGGCTGATCTGGCTGGTTTTGATGGCGAGGTCAGCCATGTTGAGCGTACCGGTGACGCCGTAAAGGAGCCCAAGCCCGCAAAGGAACATCATGCTGGAGAACAGGTTCGGTATGACGTAGTTCAGTGCGCCACGAATCTGAGGTTTTTCTCCACCGAGGGCAAGAAGTACGAACGAACTCAGCAGGATGCACTCGAACCAGACGAACATGTTGAATAGGTCACCAGTGACGAATGCGCCGCAGACTCCCGCCATCAAGACAAAGAACAGTGGATGGAATCCAAAGTCGCGGTGGCTGTCGTCGATGTTTTCGGTGCTGTAAATGCTCAGGGTGAAACCGATGATGCTGGCAACAAGTACAAGCATTGCGGAGAGCAGGTCCGCGGAGAAAGCGATTCCAAATGGGGTTGGCCAGCTCCCAAGTTGGGCTTTGGCCACGCCTTTGTCTGCCACTTCCATCAGCAGGTTCGCGCTGGCAAGCAAGTGGACGGCCATCCCGGCAAGGGACATTCTCCGCCGAAACTTAGGGAAGTTCCAAGTGGCAAGAAGGATTGCCGCCATCAGGAGCGGGATGACAACGACCAGGGTGACGGTCACTTTTGCTCCTCCTCGATGAATGTGTCGGTGTCGTCTGTGCCGAAGATGTCATATCCGCGCCGTACCAGTATCATGGCGAAGGCCAAAACACCAAAACTGATCACGATTGCTGTGAGGATGAGCGCTTGTCCCAGCGGGTCGGCGTAAGGGGCGTGGAGGACGTGATCTTCACCTTGGATGATCGGTGGGCGTCCCCGAATGAGGCGTGCGCAAAGGAAGACTACAAGGTTCGTGGCATTGCCGAGCAAGACGATACCGAGAAGGATTTTGACCGTGCTACGTCGGAGCAGTAGATAGGTTCCGGTCGCAAAGAGGAAGCCGATGGTCAAAGCGAGGACGAGGTTCAAGCGGGTTCCTCCTCGTACATGTCTTCCAAGAAACTAACGGTGACGCCAATGACGACGAAATACACGCCGATATCAAAGAAGACAGGGCTCCCAAGTTTGACTGTTCCGAGCGGCGTGGGCACGCTGAACCACATCCCGGTCAGGAAATCAGAACCAGACAGGAGGGAGACAAGCCCAGTCACGACAGCGAGCACCAGCCCGATTCCGAGCAGAGTTCGTGGATCAAGGCGGACGATGCGTTTCATTGCTTCCTCGCCGAATGCGAACATGTGGAGGGCAAGGGCAGCGGTGGCAACCAATCCTCCTGCAAATCCTCCGCCGGGGCTGTTATGGCCACGAAGGAGAAGGAAGACGCTGATGAGCATCAGGAATGGCGTGACAAACCTGGTGACCGAGCAGAGGATGAGTGATCTCACGATTTATCCTCCAATGATTTCGGACGGAGTTTGAGCAAGGCGTGAACTCCAAGAGCAGCGACGGCAAGCACAGTGATTTCGCCGAGGGTATCCAGGCCGCGGTAATCAACAATGATTGTGTTGACGACGTTTTTGCCTTTGGCTTTCTCGTAGCTGGTTTGGGCGAAGTATTCGCTCAGACGGTCTGGATTGGGGGCACTGAGAACGCCAAGGCAGACCACGGTCATCACAAGCCCAAACGCTCCCGCGATGATTGCATCGCGGACTTTGGTGTTGCGCTTGCTCATTTGGGTGAAGCGCGGCAAGTGGAAGAACACCAACACGAATAGGACAACGCTCAGAATCTCGATGAGGAGTTGGGTGAGAGCGAGGTCTGGGGCGGAGTAAGTCGCGTAGGTGAGCGTAATGGCAACACCAACAATCCCGAGAACAGCAACCGCACCCAGGCGGTTTTTCATGCGGATGACGGCGAGGGCGGCAATCACCGCGAAGACACAGAAAGCCGTTTCGTACCAAATGATGCGCGGTTCGGGAACATGCCGAAGATCAAACGGCGACGTGAAGAATGCGATCGCAAACAGAATGACAAACGATCCAAAGTAGACGAGCAGATGGCGTCGGAAGGAGTTCTTCTCGATAAGGTCGGAGGTGAGTTCCCCAATCGGGTGAAGGAGTCGGAAGAGTCCGGCGGAAATGCTCTCAGTGGTGAATTGTTGAGCCTTGAGTTTTTCACCGATTGCCCAGAATCTGGGAGCTTGGAAGGCAAGAGCTGCTCCGATACCAATGGCGATGAGAGAGAAAATCAGTTCGGTGTTGAGTCCGTGCCAGAGGGCAAGATGTTCGTGGATGGCATGGCCGAAGACGGAGGCGGCAACGGGCTCTAGGAGTTGTGCGCCGAGCTGGGCGACCGCTAACCCACCAAGAACTGAAACCAGACCAAGAACGATGGGGCCAAGGAGAAGTCCGAGATGAGTTTTCTCGGGTGCGGATTCGGAGTTACCGAGGAATGGACGGAGAGCAACGTTCGCCGCGGCAACGACTGAGCAGGCTCCCCCGATGATGATGGCAAGGGTGATGAGAAGGCTAGGAGCGGCGGCGAGTTGGACTTCCTTTTTGACAAACCCCAGGAAGGGGATGATGCCGGACATGGATGCGGCGGCAATGAGGGCCGCTCCCCAGAGGATGGGCGCGTGTTTGACCAGCCCTGAGAGCTTGGAGACATCGCGTGTACCCACAGTGATGTCGATGGTGCCAGCGACCATGAAAAGAGCACCTTTGTAGGCGGCGTGAGCGAGGATCGTGATCGCGAGGGCAAGTGCGGCTTTCTCCGTGCCAATCCCGATCAGCATGACCATCGAACCAAGGGCACCGACGGTTGACCACGCCAGGATGCGCTTCAGGTCGGTTTCGAACAACGAGAGGATGGATGCGAGGACGAAGGTGATGGCCCCAATCACCAGGATCGGAGTTTGCGCCCCGAAAAGGGGCGAGAACTTCGCGAGTAGGAAGACACCCGCTTTGACCATCGTTGCGGAGTGAAGGTAAGCACTCACGGGCGTGGGTGCTGACATCGCATTGGGGAGCCAGAAGTGGAACGGAAACTGGGCGGATTTGGTCATCGCGCCGATGAGGATGAGCCAGAACGCGACCGGGCTGTATTCGGTGATTTCGGCGAGGTTGTAGGTGCCGTTTTGGTTGCCGAGGATCAGGAAACCAGCAAGGAGAAGCAGGCCACCAGTGCCCGTGATGAGAAGGGCTTGGAGTGCCGATTTGCGAGCAGTAGGGTTCTCGTGGCTGAAGCCGATGAGTAGGAAGGATGTGATGCTCGTCGCTTCCCAGAAAACAAACAGCGTGATGAGATCGCTCGCACTCACAAGGCCAAGCATTGCAACCATGAAGAGGAAGAGGTAGCTCAGGAGTCGCCCGAGATCCTTCTTCATGTATCCGGCGGCGTATACGAAAATCAGTGTGCCGATTCCGCTGATAAGCAGCCAGAAAAAGAGGCTCAGGCCATCCAGTCGGAAAGCAAAGTTGATGCCGAGGTCTTCCACCCAAGGGCGCGAGATCGTGAACGCGTCTTTGCCGAGGAGAGTGAGTCCCCAAGTGAAGGCAGAGGCAGGCACGAGAGCGAGGAGCCATCCGGCGGCATTGCCGAGCCATCTCACGACAAAAGGCGCAAGCCCTGCCGCAAGAAGACCACAAAGCAAAAAGCCCTCAAGTGCACTCATCACAACGAAAGAAAATCCGTCCGAATTTTCAGGTTAAGGGACGGATGCTTGGGTCATATTACGGCAGAAAGTTATCCCCGTCGGCTTGGATGACCCGTCTGGCCCAAAGAATTTACGAATCCATGAATCGGAAGTGTGAGAACAGCCGTAAAATGGATGTATGACGATCTCGGCATTGCTGATGAGTCTCGCATTGGTTTCTCCCCAGGCGCAGACCGTGAACTACGAAACTTCGGGGACGAATGTAGCCAATGTTCTTGCGGCGGCATCACAAGGTTGGGAGAAGCCGCTAGAGTGTAGCCCGGAGCTCAGCCAAGAGATTGTTGTTGTCCGTGCGAAGGATATGCCCGTTCAGCAGTTTATGGATGAGATGGCGTTTGTGACGGGCGGGAAGTGGAACGACGTCGGCGTTAAAGTGATCCTGAATTTGGATACGGATGCAGTCAAACGTTATGAACAAGAGAAGCTCCAGAAGAGAGCCGCCGCTCTTGCCAAGGCAAGGGAATCAAAACGCAAAGAGCGCGCCGAGATGTTTAAAGATTGGACAGAGGAAGACAAGAAAGGGATGGCAGAAGATGCCGATTTCCAGATGAGCTGGATGCTGGAAGATTTGATCTTACGAGTGCCTGATCAAACGATTTTGCAAATGAAGCCGGGGGATCGTGTTGTTTACTCGTCGTCTCCGAACCGGATGCAACGAGCGATGCCAGCGGTGAACTGGAATGTGTTTGCTCCCCTCATCGTGAAGGCGGCGAATGATCGATTCCAGATGTATGAAGAGATGATGAAGGAGGATCCAGATGAGAACTACATGAGCATGCTCCCTCCCAATCTCGTAGAGATGTTGAAACCGAAGAAGTTTGAGGGTCAGCCTTCACTTGCGCTTTTGATTCACGAAACCCCGAAGAAATCAGATGAGATTTCAGGGTTTGGGCAATTTACATTTGTCGTCTTTGATAGTGCTGGTAACAACCGTTTTTCGGTGAATACAAATCTTGGCAGTGGCGGATATGACTATCTAGAGATGGCCTTTGATGACGAAGGACACCCAATTGAGAAGCCAGAGAAAGAGCGTGAAACTCGTCCGAAACCTTATCCGGATAAAGATGTTGATTCAGAGAAGGTCGCACCAAGTGAAACACAACTGAAGCTCAATAAGTTTCGCACATCGCTCACCGATTTCAATGTTGAAACTGTCGATGAAGAGATCCGTGCGATTATGCGGGATGTTGATCGGCACGAGCCGCTTGGCTGGTCGGTGGGCGAGCAGTTATTGAAAGCTGCAGAAATGCGTGGCGAGAACCTGATATCGCTCGTTGCTGATGACGAGTTCGGATTCAGCTATTACCAAGAAAGCTCTCGCGAAACTGTGAATTCCATCATTGGTTCGCAGTTCAATGACGATCTCGAATCTCCGCAAACACTGTGGTATCGCAACAACACTCTGATTGCTCGACCAGGTGATATCCATGATGCGAGAAAACTGCGTGTGAACAGAACTGCACTTGCTACATTGCTTCGGTCAATTGAAACGCGAACAGTTCCCGATGTAGACCTGGTTGCGAACTACTTTGCAAGCAACGAAAACGCCTTTGATTCAGACTTTTCACAAACAATGTTGCTTTCGGTTGCTCCCCAGTATTCGGAAATGGGCGAGTTGTTTGGAAACATGTCGTTCATGCCGATCTATGCCTTTTTGGCTCAGGGGCAACGCGACGCTCTCAAACGCGGAGAGCGCTTGCCGTTTGCATCGATAGGTGGTGTCGCCCGCACGAAATTGACAGAAATGCTTTTCGGAGCGAATCCAAATCTCACGGTCATGAATCCAAATGATCCAATAAAGAATCCTATTGATCGCATGATGGAGCAGTCGTTTGGAATGATTGGCTCTATGGGAGGAGGCATGTTTGGTGGCGGTGGCCCTGCGGCAGCCAAAACAGAGCCAACTCTTGTGATGCCTAACGGATTGCCCGGTCAAGGTGGAATCGTATCGCAGGCAGTGCGAGAAGGATATTTGGTTCAAGTAGATAAGAACGGGAAGCCAGTTCCGATGTCGATTCCTATGGGAGCGATGGAAGTCTCCATGTTTAGCATGTTCCTAGACATGGCTTCGCAGGAAGGCGAAGACACTGGCGATTTGCCCACTTTTGACCGAATGCTTTATGGTCAACAAACACGGGCGGATATTCGGATTTACGTTGCCGAAGACGTCGTCATGCCACATACATTCCAATGGCTCGATGAACCTCAGAAAGGGACGTTTTATTCCATGAAGAACCCGCCTGCGGAGATGCAGGGAGCGATTAGAGCAATGAGTGAGCAGATGAAGAAATCAGCGTTCTTCCAGATGATGTCGATGGGCATGAGCCGCGGGCGCGAGACGGCTCCGCCCCCACCACCGTCGAACTAATGTGCGGGCGATTTGCATTCAAAAATGTCCAACTCCTTCTTAAGGAGTTTGGGGTGGATGCTCCGCCGGATTTCGGCAAACTTGGGCCAGAGTTTGCCGAACTTTCGTCATCGGATCGGTATAACATCGCCCCGACTCAACCAGTGATTGCGATTGCTGTAAGGGATGGCAAGAAGCAGGCTGGCTTTTATCAATGGGGGCTGGTGCCTTCTTGGGCGAGCGACCCTAGTATTGGGCAGAAGCTCATCAATGCACGGGGGGAGACTCTAGCAGAAAAGCCATCTTTTCGCGGGGCGTATAAGTACCACCGGTGCGTGGTTCCGGCATCCGGGTTTTATGAATGGAAGGGTGCGCGGGGCAGCAAGCAACCGTGCTTTATTGAGCGACGTGATAGGCGTCCACTCGCATTTGCGGGGTTGTACGAAATCTGGGAGCGCGGCGAAGGGTATCTCGAGACAGTTTCCATTGTCACAACGGAAGCCAACGACTTGCTGAGTGAATTGCATCACCGGATGCCGGTGATCCTCGATGAGGGGAATGTGGATCGCTGGATTGATCCGCGGACGCCTGGCTCACCAAACTTGAATTCGCTCATCCGACCCTATCCCAGTGAAAAGATGCGTTTCTATCCGGTGAGTGCGGCGGTTGGGAATGTCCAGAATGATGGGCCGGAACTGTTGGTTCCAGTTGGAACCAACAGTTTATTCGACTGAATCGAGCGTGAGGATTGTTGAAGGTCGCTTCTTGCGCCGTTTTACCTTCACAGGGATTAGCGGCTTCATTTTGATCATCCGCCCGAAACAGATCAGTTTGTCTCCGCCTTGGAGCACAAAGTCTGGCTTAGGATTGGAAACGGCGTGTTCGTCGCGGATAACGGTCAGCACGATGATGTCTTGATCGCGGAGATCGGATTCAGCGATGGATCGGCCATCGTATTCCGGGGTTTCAGGGACAAGGAGCTCGGCGACGCCGTAACCGCTTTGGAGGGTCAGACGTTCGCGGACGTCAAGCTCTGGGTAGGCGACTTGTTCGGCAATGTAATCGATCACTTCACCAGCTACGTCGATGCCTGTGCAGGTTTCGATCCCTTCCAAGCCCGGCGAGGAGTTCACTTCGATGACTTGCGGGCCGTCCTGTGATTCCAGCATATCAACACCGGCAACCCGGAGGCCAAGAATCTTGGTGGCGCGGATGGCGGTCCTTTCGTAATCGCGAGTCAGCTCAACAGGTTCAGCGCGTCCCCCTCGGTGGATGTTAGAGCGGAACTCCTGGCCCTGGGCGACACGACGCATTGCCGCAACGACTCGATCTCCCACAACAAATGCACGAATATCTTTGCCTTTGGATTCGGCAACAAATTTTTGGATGAGAACGTTCTGGTTTGCGCCTTGGAGGGTTTCGATGATTGCCTCGGCAATCTTCTGGCTTTCGGCGAGGATGACACCAACACCTTGCGTCCCTTCCATCAGTTTGATAATAACGGGGGCTCCGCCAACTCGCTCAATCGCGGGAAGGATATCGCGGCGGTCACGAACGAAACTGGTGGGAGCAAGGCCAATATCGTATCGCGAAAGGATTTGCATGCTCCGTAATTTATCGCGGCTGTTGCTGATGCCATTGGCAGTATTGGCACAGAAAACACCCATCTGTTGGAACTGCCGCACGACGGATGTCCCGAACGGAGTGATGGAGGCTCCGATGCGGGGAATGACGGCATCGTAGGTGCTGAGGTGCCGACCACGGTAGAAGAGATCCGGAGCTTCTTGCTCAATAAGAAGTGAGAACTTAAGAGTGTCCAATACAAGGGCTCGGTGACCCCGTTGGATGGCGGCTTCTTTCAGGCGACGCGTGCTGTACGCGTTGCGATTGCGGCTCAGGATAGCGACTTTCATGTTATTCAGTGAGGTGGGTTTTGCCGGCGTCGACAAGGAAAGTGTGCTCAAGGGCTTGGCGTCCAACGAGCATTCTGCGGAGCATTCTTTTGCGAGATGTTAAGGTGAGCTCGATGACTTTGCTGACTCCGCCCAGAACCATTGTGGTTTGCACCACATAGCGGTGGGTTTTGGTTCCGGTGGAGGATTTCACCACGACATCCCGGACGATTTTTTCGGTGATTGTGACGCGCTTGTTGGGGTTGCGGCGGCTCATCACAACATCAAACTGGATGTGGTTGTCGTCAAGCGGTTGGAGGTTTTCGACGTGGATCGAGCTGGTTTTCGCGCCCGTGTCGATCTTGGCGACCAGGGTTTTTATTCCCCAATCGGGGAGGGAAACTGTTTCCAGCCACCCAACAGTCGTCATCTTTTCCGCCATGTAACGAGTGATTGTAACTTATCTGGCGGCAAGAATGGATGCGCCAAGGGATTCGAGTTTTTCGGCGATGGGAACGGACTCGTGGACACGGATTCTTCGCGTTGATTTGAGCGAAAGCTGAGCGATTTTCTCCATGTTGCCACCGGGAGAGATGGAGATGAAATCAATATTCTTGGCAAGCCCCGCGACAATGCGATCTCGCATTCGATTTGAGTTGCGGTGGTAGCTCTTGATCGGGTTGATGAAAGTGACGGCGAGGTCGGTTTGACGATCGAATTCGTAACGCCATAAGCGAGCGGCGGCGAATGGTTCGTTCCGGAGAGTGTCTCCAAGGGCGTCGAACAGGCCAGTATCAAAGACCATCGTGCGTGGGGCTCCGTAGCGGAGGGCGGTGACGGCTGATCGCTGATAGGTGGGGGTGTCGTGCCCGGAAACAAGTGATCGCCCATTGAAGATGTGCTCTTCGGTGCAGGCTTCTATGGTGCGGAGAGCGTCTTCATCTGGGTTGCGGGAGGCGAGAACGGCAAAGGTTTCGCTTTGGAGAAGACGCGTGTTCCCGAAGAGGTAAAGAACGCCAGGGGGATCGGGATCAAGGGATTCGATGATGCGGGGGTAATGGGCGTCCGCGGCGGTGACCACGTGAATTTGGAACGGGGCAAGCTTGGCTTCTAGCTCATCGGCTTGAGCCATCCATTCATCGCGGTGGGTGACCCATTTCGTTGCGGTTTGGGGCTTGATCTTGTATTCTTCATGCAGGGATTCGACGCCAAGCCGGAGAAACTCATCGATTTTTCGCCCGAGAAGATCGTTGCGAGTGTGGATGCGGGTGATTGTTTTTGCACCGATGCCGGGGCACTCGGCAAGAGCGAGAGTGAGCTTCCGGCGGGTGATTGACATGGTCGTGAAATCTTAGCTTTTAGCGAGTTTGACGGCGGTGCGGAGCAGGATATCAACGACGGTCTGACCACGCGTTTGCATAACATCGGTGACTTCGCCGTGGTGGAGTTCTTGACCGCTCATTCCTGCGGCTGAGTTCGTGACTACAGCCAGGCATCCGTAGGGGACTTCAAGCTCGCGAAGGGCGATGGCCTCGGTGCTGGCGGTCATGCCAACTAGATCAGCCCCCATTGTTCGCATCATGCGGATTTCGGCAGGGGTTTCATAACGAGGGCCGTCGTTGCAGAGATAGGTGGAGTGCGGCTGGACATGTTCTCCTAATTCGTTCGCAGCGGCGAGGATGTTTTGATCGAGTGGCAAAGGGTGAGTGAAATCGCGGTGTTCCACGGTGCGGTCGAACATTGTGGTGCGGCGGCAAGAGAGGTCGAGGAAATCGGTGACCACGCAGAAACTTCCGACGGGCCATTCATCGCGGAGGCACCCAACGGCAGCACTACTCAGAACACCTTTGACGCCCAGGTTTTTGAGGGCTTGAGCGGTAGCGCGATAGTTCACTTTGTGGGGAGGCACTTTGTGACCGGAGGCGTGGCGTTGGACGAGAAGGAGGTTGACGCCTTCGTGTTCCAGAGTCAGGCCGCGCATATTGCCGTATTGAGTGGGAAGCAGAAATTTTTTGCCTCCTAGCTTGGCGAGTCGGGGGCCAACACCGGTTCCCCCTACGATGGCAACATCCACATTCGGCACGAGATGAGGATACCGCGCCATACTTGTAGGTGATGGCAACAAGCATCACGTTTCATGGCGCGGCGGGCACGGTGACTGGCTCTCGGCATTTGTTGGAGATTGAGGGCAAGAAAGTCTTGGTGGATTGCGGGCTGTTCCAGGGGCCGCGACACATCCGCGAGAAGAACTGGGAGCCGTTCCCGGTTGATCCCCATGAAATTGATGCGATTATCTTGACTCACGCGCACACCGACCACATTGGGTTCTTGCCGCGATTGGTGAAGCTGGGCTATCGCGGGCCGGTGTATGCAACTCGGGGAACGATTGGTCTCTGCCGGGTGAGCTTGCCGGATTCTGGACGGTTGCAAGAAGAACAAGCGCGGTTCATGAACAAGCACCAGCTGACCAAGCATGATCCTGCTTTGCCGTTGTATTCGGAAGCGGATTCCTACGACGCTTTGAAATTGCTGAAACCACTTCACTATTTTGAGTTCAAAGAGTTGCCGGGCAAAGCGCAGTTTCGGTTCATGCCGGCGGGGCATATTTTGGGTTCGGCTTATGCTGAGATTTACTTTGAGAATGGCGAGCGGATTCTCATGGGTGGCGATTTGGGACGCTATGATCGCCCGATAATCAAAGATCCGACGGCGGTCGATTTTTCTGAGTATTTGGTGATTGAATCGACTTATGGGAATCGGGTGCATAGCAATCGGGATGCGAAGGCGGAGCTCCGCGAGATTGTCAAGCGGGGATATCGTGATGGGTCGGTGATTCTTGTGCCGAGTTTTGCGATTGGCCGCACCCAAGAACTGCTTTGGTATCTGCATGAGCTAGAGATGGAAGGTGAACTTCCAGATATGCCGATCTATGTGGATTCGCCGATGGCGAGTAAGACCACACTTCTCTACCAAGAGATGGATGAAGACCACGATTACGACATGAAAGTGGACTTGAGCGAAGGGAATTCGCCGTTCCGCGAAGATATGGTCAAGATCATTCGCGACCGGGAGATGTCCAAGGAGTTGAACTATGCGAAGGGGCCATTCATGGTGATTGCGGGGAGCGGGATGTGTACAGGCGGACGGATTCTCCACCACTTGAAAGCGCATATCGAAAATGAGAATACGATCATTGTCTTTACTGGTTATCAGGCAGAAGGGACGCTCGGGCGAGACATCCAGAATGGTGATCCAGAAGTGAAGATTTTCCGTGGTGTTCATCCGGTGAATGCTCAGATTGAGACGCTGGATATGCTTTCTGCCCACGCTGATTCTGTTGAGATGCTGAACTGGTTAAAAGGGTTCAAGGAAGCTCCCAAGAAAACATTCATTGTTCATGGTGAGCCGGATGCTGCCTTGGCTTTACAACAGAAGATTAGTGAGCAGTTGGGTTGGGATACAGTGATCCCTGCGCAAGGCGACAAGTTTGATTTGAACTAATAATGAACCTTATGGTTGGTTATCAACCATAAGGTTCATTTGCTCATAGAGTTGCGTAGATTCGATTGGGGGTGCGCTGTGCTGCCGCCTCCGCGACTTTCCAACGGCCTTCTGCGGTGCCGCCTTTCACGACGAACACGGTGTGATCCACGCAGTACCAGCCCACTCCGTCTTTCATTTCGTAGAACTCTTTGTTGCCGACTTTCTTAGGGCGGACACCTTCGAAAGTGTTTTCTTCATGGCGGCCGTACATGGTGTATTCCTGACCATCTAGGGTGAATTTATACGCCATCCAGCAGTGCCCAACATCATAGCCATCGAACTCGGCATTGATGCAATCAAGATCGACGATTGGCGCGCTAGAGCCAAGTGTGCTCACGATCTGCTGAGTAGCGTGCTTGGGGTCGTGATCATGGACGCTGGCTACCAGTCCGCTTTTGACGAGATCGACTTCACGTGCAGCGGTGGGTTTTGGCATCATGAAGGAGAACGCAATTGCGGCTATGATTGCCGCCGCACCTACTTGAGTCAGCCGGCGCAGGTTGGTAGATCGTGTTCCTGATCGGGCGACAAACCGGAGTGTTTCGTTGAGGCGATCAGTCGGGACATGCTCGCCCAAAACCTCTGACTTGGATTGTTCAATCAGGGCTTTGAGGCCATCGAGCTCGCGCTGGGCCGCCGGATTGGAGGCAAGATATTGCTCAGCTTGGGTGCGGATTTCTGCATCCATCGAGCCATCAAGATAGGCTTGCCAGTCGAACTTTTGCATTAGTTTGAGCCTCCTTCGAATTGGATTTTGGAGGCGAGTCGTTCGCGGAGCATTGTGCGGGCGCGGAAGAGTCTGCTTCGCACCGTGCCGATGGGCACATCCATTGCTTCGGCGGCTTCTTCGTAAGACATATCTTCAACATCACAAAACTGGACGGCGAGGCGGTAAATCTCAGGCAGTGTCTCCAATGCTTCGAGAACTGATCCCGCTTGGATTTTCCAGGAGACTTCATCCCAGAAGGGGGCATCGGGGACTTCCCAGTTATCGGATTCGTCCAGGGAGATGGTTTCTTTTGATCCGCGGAGATCAAGGAGTCGCTCATTACGCAGGATACGGATCAGCCAGCTTCGAAGGTGCTGCCCATCGAACCGATCCCAGGCTCGAAATGCCTTGAGGAGCGTCATTTGTACTACGTCTTCGGCTTCCTCGTTTGTACAGCCCATTCGCTTTGCGACGCGATACAGAACGGGAAGTTCTGGCTGGACGCAGGCTTCGAAATCATTTGGCTTTCGAAACCAGCTGAATGCGCGCTCCTTGGTTGGCGATGCGGGGATCGTCAGAAACATCTTGCTTACTCATAATGTTCGGTTTGGCAATAGAGTTCCCTCGGACGGTGGGCCCTGGAAGGGAAATGAGGGGAGATTCACTAGGAATTCATCTTTGAGCCTTGAAAAAGCGGGAATTTGCACAATTTCAAGGGGGTTGGGGGGATGATGATTTGATTGTCCTCTGTCGAAAATTTAGTTGCAAGGGAAACGAATTTCGTTTTTTTTTTTTGAAAATCTGATGTGTAATACCGATCACCACGGAGAAGCAGGGAGCTGTAGTACGTTCTGCGATGCCATCGAGGCATTGCAGGGCGAATTGAATATAGGTTTCTGGCTTTGGGATGTGAACTCGGGGCGGTTCGTTGTCGATGCAACAACTCGCCGCATCATAAACATTGGAGACGACGAAGAGTTTGAGACGCTCTCTGACTTTCTGGCAATGTTGGACTCAGATATTCGCGGACCATTGCGAGAGATCTTGGAATCTGCTGATGGGCGGGTGTTTGAATATGAGCTTGCTTGTGGAACTGATTTTTCACGAGGGTTGAAAATAGGTGGTCGCCCAACGGTTTCCGAATCGGGAACATCGTATGGGGGTTGGCTCCGCGATGTGACAAAGGCACTTACCGAAGCAGATCAAGCGGCGAGCACCTTTGCCGTAGTTAAGGGGATAGACCAACTCAAGAGTTCTGCGTGGATGCGACTCAATTTGAACGAGCGGCGAGTGATTGCTGTTGGTGAAACTCTGGTTGCTTGGACAGGCAAGGACGAGCAGGACCTTTTGAGGTTGACTCCTAAAGGGATCGTTGGCCTTCTTGATTCATCGGATCGTAGAAAAGCTTTGAACGCGATGGCGATGGTCTCGCGAGGCAAAGAACCGGGGCCAATCCGTGTTCAGCTGATTGATCATGCCGGTTTGCCCAAGTACATCACTTTGGAGTTGTCCACCCTGGATGATCGTGGGAACGTATTTCTGTTTGCGACCGATATTGCAGTTGACTTGAACTTGCCCGGGAACTCCTTTAACATTGCGCTGCAAAGCCAGTTGTTCTCTCTCCTTCCGGAACTGGTTTATGTCTATGAGCTGGCTTCGGGCAGAAACATTTTTGCGAGTGGCAACGTGCGGGACTATTTCGGATATGACCGAGCTGACCTCGAAGCAATTGAAGGCAACTTCATTGATGTTGTGATTCACGAGCAAGATCGGGATCAAGTGCGATTACACAAGATGATGTTGGCATCGGCCTTGCCTGGCGAAAAGCTTCCGTTTGAATACCGCATTGTTCGTAAAGACGGCACCGTAAGGATCCTCTCTGGGCATGACATGCCGGTGGGATTTGATGATCGAGAGCATGTCACACAGGTGATGGGTGTTGCCCGCGATGTAACTGAAGAGCGAATTGCTCAAGGCAAATTAGAGAAATTTGTGTTGGAAGCTCATGAATCGCAAGTGGCTTTGGAGCAACAACAATATCAGATGGAAATTCTTAACGATCAGTTAGCGCGTTCAAACGAGGCACTAATGCGCCGTGCACAAACCGACGGTTTGACCCAGATCATGAACCGTACTGCCCTCAATGAAGAGTTAGAGATTATCTTCAAACGAGCGTTGATCACTGGTATTCCTTTCGCAATCATCATGGCGGACGTTGATCACTTCAAGCGGATCAATGATGAAGAAGGCCACATGGTTGGTGATGAAGTTTTGGTTGCTTTTGCCAAGCTTTTGAAAGAAAATGTCAAGAAGGGCGACATTGTTGCTCGGTACGGCGGGGAAGAGTTCTTGCTGATGATTCCAGGTGCCGACGAAACGATTGGCCGAAGTGTTGCAGAGCGACTTCGCACTAAGATTGAACAAACAGGTTGGGCAAACCGCAAAGTCACCGCAAGCCTCGGAGTTTGCGCATTTGATATGTCGTTTAGTAGTGTCTCGGAAATGGTTGATTCTGCCGACGAAGCGCTTTACAAAGCAAAGCGCGAAGGTCGCAACCGGGTCTTCGCGTTCAGCGATCTGAAAGACGCGGCCTAATTACTCGTTCGCCCATTTATTGACGAGCCACCAGCAGCCCTGGTCGTGGGGCATAAATCGTGGATTGGTGATGACTTCAAACGCAGGAAGATAGCCAAGTTCGCGGCGTCCATAATCTCGGATTCGCCGGATTACAGTTTCCACATGAAGCTTGGCAGTTCGGCAACGGTAGACATCTGCCATTGATCCTCCGATTCGGTCGTAATTGGCTTTTGCGGCTTTTTCTAAGTTTTCGAAGAGATAGCGCATGGGAGCCAGTTTGCCAATGGCGGCATCTGCATCCCCAGCGGCGTAAAGCTTGCGAGCATCATCAGCCATGCGAACAAATTCAATTGCTGAGCGGACGAAGATGGTGGCGTTCTTCTCTGCATCGGTAGGTGCGTAGTGGAGAGCTTTTTCGCAAAGGGCAATAGCTTCTTCTCCTTGTGGGCCAGCGAGTTGCTCGTGGTGGTGCATCCAGCAGAGGAAGGGGTTACTGTAAAGCAGAAACCGCGCTTTGAGTGGGTTTCGGAGCTTGGAGTATTTGAAAACGCCACCAATTTTTTCTAGCTCGACGCCCATGATGTTCGCCCAGGTGCGTTGCCCGGATTCTTCGTCGTGGGCATCAACAAGGGATGTGGGGTTTGAGGGGTTGTCGGCGATTTGGGCCGCCCATTTGACGGCGGGTAGTTGAGTGTCGTACGCCCCGAACAGGCCGCCTTCCCATTGGGTCAAGCAGAAGCCCTCTAGGTTGAGATCGTGGACATCTTGGGCGACGGCGCGGATGTTTTCTTCGGTGCCAGAGACGTGCATCCAAGGGGCGTTATAGACATGGAGAGTGGGGCATCCATAAACGCGAAAATTGGAGAACTTGGTGCTGGTTTCGCCTAATCCGTTCATGTATTGCCAGTCAAAGATGATCGTTTCTTTTGGGACGATCTCTAATGCCGACGGGTGGTCGAGGTACATGTCTCCCCAGAGTCCGGGAGTCCGACCAGCATCAATCACTTGCTGGAGAAGGGGGCGGAAGTGCTCGGCGTAGAGCCAGGCTTTGGGATCTTCGGTGCCTTCGGGGATGCGGGCTTGGCACTTATCACATTTGGCGAGTTGGTAGGTTTCATCGCCACCGATGTGGATGAGGTCACTTTGGAAGACGTCCATCGTTTCTGCGAGCATCAGGTGGCAGAGCTTTTGGAATTCTGGACAACTGGGGCAGGCTTGGAGGCCGGTGAAGATTTCCTCACGGTACTGGCGGCCTTCTTCGGTGTAGAGAAAACCCTCGAAGTGCCCCAGCAGATTGATGAACGGGATGATCTGGAGGCTGGGGAATTCGCACTGTAGGCTGATGACCATGTCTCGGGTGACGGCCCCTTTGCCAGTTGCCCAAGGAGCGCATTCGTAAGCAAATTTGTGTTCCAGATAAAGGCCAAGGGCATCGTAGCCACTTTCCAGCGCGTGGGAAGCGTATTGGTAGAGATGGCTGAGGGTCGGCGATTGCTCGCGGGCAATGTCTAGCATCCAGATTTTGCGAGGCATGGAGTCCCGAGGATACACCGAGGCTTATTGAGCGATGCGGGCAATGATCTCGCTAGCGAAGTGCTGCCCCTCGCGAGTGAGTTTGAGATGGTCTGCGGTGGGCTCGAGCCAACCTCGATCTTGCAGTTTTTTGAATTCGGCTTGGTCAATGGGGAGATTGTGGGAGGAGACCCCATCGGTTAGGCGAATCCCGAGCATGAGTCGCTCAAATGCGAGCATGTCCTCGGTCAGCTCTTCAGATTCGCACCAGAGCTTGGATTCCATTTCAATAGACTCGCAGTATCGCTCCGGGTGCTTCATGTTGGTGTAACGCGTTCTGGGGGTGCCATACGCACCGACGGCACCTGGCCCGTAGGCGAGGTACTCCTCCGCGAGCCAATAGCAGATGTTGTGTTGACACTCTTTACCAGGCTGAGCGAAGTTGCTGATCTCGTATTGGCGGAGCCCGCCTTTAGCGCAGGCATCCACGGCCAGATCATACATTTCGACTTGAGTGTCTTCTTCGGGGAGATCCAGGAGTCCACGCAGGTGGTGGCGATAGAAGCGGGTGTTTGGCTCGATGGTAAGGCAGTAGAGGCTGAGGTGGTTGGTTTCTAGCTCCATCGCGATTTGGAGGTTCTTTTTCCAACCGATCATGCTCTGTCCGGGGAGCGCAAACATCAGGTCGATGTTGATGTTGTGAAAGCCGGCTTGACGCGCGGCACCTACTGCCCGAGCAATATCCGATGATGCGTGGATGCGTCCGAGGCGGTGGAGATCGCCGGAATCAAAGCTTTGTGCGCCAAGGCTGATCCGATTGAATCCGGCGGCGTACATATCGGCGAACTTGGTGGCATCGACGGTACCGGGGTTGGCTTCCGATGTGATTTCGCAGTCGGGGATGGGGGGATGGCAATCGGTGATTGCTTGGAGCAAAGATGTCAGTTGTGCCGAACTCAGGAAAGTCGGGGTACCGCCACCAAAGAAGATTGTTTTGGCGGGGCGTCCGCGCCAGGGAGATCGCTCAATCTCAGTGAGCATGGCGTTGACGGTGCGATCCACGATTCCGCCGGACATCGCGAAACTATTGAAGTCGCAGTAGCCGCATTTGCTCGGGCAAAACGGCGTGTGAATATAGATCGCGACGGGGGATTCGCTCAAGTTATTTGCCCGAAGAAGCGGCAATCAAGCCAAGGACTAAGCCTGCAATCATAGGAACCGCCGGTCCCTTTTGGCAGGAGAGTCACGTGGAGTTCGCGGCACTCATGATGAAGTAATACACCAATCCACCCGCGGCTCCAACCGCGCCAGAAATGACGGGTTTCCAGTTCACTTTCTTCAAAATTCAACGCCCTCTATTTTAGTTCCGAGCCGGACTTTTGATATGAGGATTTTTCGAGTAGGGCTTTCGCGAAGGGTTGCGCGTCCGGGTCATCGGTGTCGTACACGACTACGAGGGAGTATGGCTTCTCCATATCAGCGAAAAGAACGCCATCCGTGCGGATCAGTTTGCCTTGGATGATGACGGTGCCGGACATTTCGAAGATTGGGATGCCGCCGCGCTCGGACTTTTTGATTTTGATGTCTGAGCGGATGCCTTGCATGCTGGATTCGATTTGCTGGCGGACTCGGGCGAGCATGGCTTCGGGGTCATCCAACTTGATGTCCTCTGGTTTGAGCGGTTCGATAGTGGCGATGCAGGGGATGTTGCTTCCGGTAAGGAGGAGGGTTCCGGTGGGGTCGCCGTTAGGAGCAAGAGCTTCAAAAAACCCTAGCCCAGCTGGCGTAGAGAGTGGGGTTGAAGCAACGGGAAGGAGCTTGTATTCACCAGTTTCGGGGGAGACGTATCGCTGGGTGTCGGCGACGTTCTCGAGAAGCGGTTGGTGCTTTCTATCGGACTGAGCCTCCAGTTCGACGATGAACCCGTCAATTTCGATTTTGTGCCAGACAAGTGCCGATGTGCTTTTGTCGTCGATTTCGAGGAGGAAACCGATGGATCGCTCGGAACCAAATCGTCGTGCGGCAGAGATTTCAACTTCATTGAGGATGCCGGTGATTTTTTTGCCCCAGGTGGCGCGAAGCGGCTCTATTTTGGCGAGATACGATTTGCCTGGATTGAGTAGTTCGCTCGCTCGCTGGACGTGGACAGAAAGTTGAAAGCCGTCTTGAGTAAGCGTGTAGCTGGTAGTGCCGTCGTTGGCGGGAGTGGATTTCTTGGGTTCACTGGGGAGGCGGAGAACCAGCCCGCTCGGCTCCATGCGATACGGTTTGAGTTTGATTTCTTGTGTGGGTGCCCCCAGGATGGCGAGGGCAACAATTGAACTCAAAACTGGCATTGCGAGATTATAGACGCGCGAGGGGAGTCAAGAATTCGGGGTTGGGGACTGAGTCGGGGCGCGTGTAGAATTCGGACGGTTTGCTCGCACAGATCTTTCACCACTCTCCGCATCCCTTTATCTTTCGGTTGCCGTTCGGCAATGGCGATATGGGCTTGCGCTGGTACGGGCTCTCTTATCTCCTCGGGTTTCTGTTCGGATATTTGGCATTGCGAAAGGCGATCAAAGATGAACGCATTCACGGGATGGAGATCAAGGATCTAGAAACCCTGCTTTTTGCGATCATGATTGGAGTCGTTGTCGGGGGGCGACTGGGCTTTGTCCTTCAGCATCCGGATCGTTTGCTGAGCGACCCTCTGTTCTTTTTCAAATTCAACGAAGGGGGGATGGCGTTCTTCGGAGGGCTGACCGGGGTTGTTCTTGCCCTCGTTTGGTTTGGGCGAAAGAAGAAGATTCGGTTCGGTGAGCTTGGCGATGCGGTGACAATTGCCGCGGCACTTGGATTGGCGTGCGGGCGATTGGCGAATTTTATGAACGCCGAGCTCTGGGGTGTGCCGACGAACGCGAATTGGGGGGTGATCTATAGCAATGTGGATCAGGTTCCGCGACACCCAAGCGAGCTTTATGAATCAACGTCTCACTTTCTGCTGGCCGGTGCGCTGTGGCTGATTGGCAGGCTGGGTTGGGCAAAGAATCCGGGTGAGCTGTCATGTTTCTTTGTGATGGTTTACGGCGCATTACGATTTGTAACCGAGCAGTTTCGGACGGCAGATCGCTTTGTTGGGCCATTGACAAGCGGTCAGGTGGCGAGCCTTGTGATCGCATTGATTGGTGTGATTGCTCTGATTCTTGTGCGTCGGGCGGCACAAAAGAGTGATTCTGTGAAAGAAATCTGAAAAAACACAGAAAAGTTGGCATTTTGGAAACTCATCCGAAACGGAATGCGTTAGAATAAGAGGGACTAAAGTCCTTAGCGCAAACATTTCTGATATATGGCTCACGTCGCTCGATTTCTTGATGCTGTTCACATGGCGGCATCCAAATTGGCCTCTACGCGAGATACCAAGACGGTACTCCGAGAGGTTTTGAGCATTTGTGTCGAAGCTGTTGGCGCGATGGGCGGAACGATTTACATTCACGATCCTGGCAACAAAACCCTCCGATTTCTCCATGTTTTGCCGGAAGAAGTTGAAAAAAGACTAGAGCGTCTCGATATTCCGGACGAGTACGGTGTCGCGGGTGATTCGTTCCAAGCAGGGCGCACGATCATTAGTGAATATGGCGAAGATGGCGATCCTCACCGGCGTGCAATTTCGCGAAGAACGGGGATCACGGTAAACACGATGATCACGGTTCCGCTGCAGATTGAGGGGCAGAAACCGATCGGAATTGTCCAACTCGTGAATAAAAAAGATGGACCGTTCGATGATACGGACTCAGCGGTTTTGGACACGATTTCTGACATTGCTACGCTAGCAATCATTAACTCCAGGATGCTGGAGCGGTCGACCCATGTTGCGGCTCTTGAGGGGATGGGGCGTGCCGCGCACGACCTTGCTAACAAGGCGGGAGTTCTGGTGACGTTCTTGCCGGATTTTGAGCGGAATATCGAGGGTTTGCGGCGCGCACTGAAAGCATCGGATGGTGTGAGTGCCGAAGCGCAGTTCTTCCTTGATATGTTGGAAGGCACATTTGATGATGTCTTTTCGCCTTATGCCGATAGGATTTATCGCTATGCGCGGTTGATTAACGATCTGGCAGCAGGCAAGCCGCTTGTCCCCAAGAAAAAGAAGGGTGATTTCGCCAGTGTCGTATTGGAAGCGGTGCAGTACATGGAGAACTTGGCGCGCCGCAACTACGTGAAGATCGAATACGATCTGCAGCGCGATGCTCCCGAATTCGAGTTTGATGACCTGTATGTGATCCGCATTGCCGAGAACTTGGTTGGGAATGCGATCAAAGCGGTTCGGGAGACGATTCCTGCGGAATGGGTTGCAGAAAATCTTTCGAAAGAAGATGCTAAATACGCCAAGGTTTTGGTGAAGTATCGGCATACTGCCGGGAGCCATATTTTGCAAGTGATTGACGACGGGCCGGGGCTATCCCCTGCACAGATTCGGCAGATATTGAGCGGTACAGCGCGTAGCTCTTGGGAGCAGAATTCCGGTTCGGGGCTTGGCACAAAAGTGATCATGGATTTGGCACAAACCCATGACGCGACTGTGTCCATTCGGAGCCGATTAGGTGAGGGTGCAACCTTCGAAATTGTATTTCCCTGCTCCAACTGCCCGGAATTAGTCAGCAGTTCGGTGAAGCGAGAAGACGCTTAGCTTCGTCCTGACTTTTGATGGACTTGCTGCTATTTAACTTGTTCGCGCAACAGGACATTCCAACTGCACCTGTTGGGCCGCAAATCAACCCAATGATGAGCGTTATGAGCCTCATCATTTGGAGCCTCATTATCGGCTTCCCGATTTTCAAGATGTGTAAGGAAGAAGGTGAAGAGCCGGCTTGGATGGGCTTCGTGCCAATTCTCAACGTTGTTGCTATGGTGAAACTGGCCAATAAGCCGATGTGGTGGGTGATTCTCTGCTTTATCCCCTGCGTAAACATCGTGGCCGGCATCATCATTTGGATGGCAATCGCTGAACGACGTGGAAAACCAAGTTGGATGGGCTTGCTGATGTTGGTGCCGTGCGTCAACTTTATTATTCCGTTCTATCTCGCTTTTTCGGGCGAGTGAGCGGACGTTTCATCAGAACAAGAGAAGTGCCTAGGCTTGAGGGATGCCGGGCACTTTTTCTTTGCCCTAGCCTTGGCGCGAAGTGAGTCGGTATTCTGGCGGTATGGCATTTGAGCCGGTTGTTGGCGATAAGTATCTGTTCACCTGGAAAGAGCTTGGCTCTCCCACGGTTCCGGCACAGGTCAAGGTTCCGGGGTTTGGCACGGTTCATCTGGATGATGCCGATGTGCATTACGCCGTTGAAAATCCCGAGATTGCCGCTTTTTATGTGCGCCCCAGCAAGGCTCTTGGTGCCGAGCGTTTTGTTGTGGTTTCTCGCGTTCAACCCGCTTGATTTATTGAATTTCTTGGGTTGAAAGATGCCCTGATTGGGCGTTTGTTTTAGGGGAAGGTGCCAGGAGCGGAACGTTGCCGTCCTCTCCTCAATCATCCAATGGTTGGCTTCGTTTGTTGTCTTCGATGCCCGCGTCCTGGCTTGAGTGAATGGTACTGGATTTGTACGAAATCACCAAGGGTTTTGGGCGAGTTCTGGTAGTTCTCCGGGCGGTTTCCCTAGTTTTTGCGGGGGATTTGCTGGTGGGATTGCTGGGGGCTCGGAGTTATCAATCAAACTATTGCGGTCTTCACTGCTTCCTCTAAAGACTTGAGCGCACCATTGAGGAGCAGATTTAACTCTTCAACAAATCGGTCTGCGACTTTCTCGTCTTCTTCTGCCTCCAGTAAATTGGGAGCGAGAAGTTGCTTAGACCATATTCTCGTGTAGGTTTGATCATATCGAGTGATATTTTTGAATCCATCTAACTCATTGATCCTGTCAATAAGTCGTTTCTTGAATTCCTGTTCACGCGGCTGGATCGCAATTCGTAGGAAAGCTACTTCATTGCGGAGATCAACAACTACTGTTATTGCATGCAGGTAATCCCAGCGATCTGATTTTGGAAGGAAGCCGTGCCAGGATTTTGGCGTCACTAGCAAATACTTCGAAGCTTTGTACTCTACTGCCCATTGATCTTGGCCTTCCAACTTATCAACGACAATGTTCAAAATCTGCCTTTCGCTAGATGGGATGTTTTGGACAATAAGGTCTATTGCATGTTTGTGCTTGCGATAGATTTCGTTGCAGAGTGATTCGATTTCCGGGTTGTTCAAAACGTGCCTCTCTAGGAGATTTTTGTAGTGAAGTATGGACAGCTCAATATCCTGAGATAGTGAGCCTTGAAGACGTGTGAGCAGTCTTTCGAGCAAGGAGTGGACTTGCTCGTAGGAAAGATCAGTGTACTTTTTGTGCGAAGGCTCTTCGCCTTCTGGTGTTAGGTAGATTCCAAAAACTGAGTGGTCGGGATACTGTGATGTGCAGTAGGAGAAGTATCTTTCCAGTTGATTGGAATGCTCTGAGATTGAAACTTTGTTCTCGACAATAATTGTGATCTGATGTTCGGGGATGACGATGAGAATATCGATATTATTTGTTTCAGTCGTAACAATCGCAGAACTCGTATCAAGTAAGTGAAAGTCAAGAGGCTTGATACCAAGGTGGGTTGCATTTCGCGTTGCCTCTTGAAGAAACCAATCAAGGAAAAGTGTCCCTAGACCATGTGGTTCGGTGGGGTTAAGAAGAAACGCCAAAAACTTAGAGTGTTTGATCTCTTGTCGAGTCATTCCCATTGCTTCGAAGATGTTGAACCGATTGACCAAGTCTTCGAGCTTTTCTAGCTCTGGATTGTTGATGCAGAACTGAGTGAGACACTCTATATCTTGATTAGTCGTGGACATTCCCTACATCCTAAACAAGCTAAATCCAGCCGGAGCAACCGGCGCGTTCCGCGCCGCCTCAATCCCCAGAGCGAGGACGCGGCGAGTGTCCACCGGATCAATGATGCCGTCATCCCAGAGGCGGGCGGAAGCATAGTACGCCGATGCTTCTTCCGCATATTTAGCAAGCGTGGGAGCCTTGAATTCAGCCTGCTCTTCGGAAGTCATCGACTGTCCGGAAGCGGCGAGCTGATCCATTTTGACGGTAAGGAGGACATTGGCGGCTTGCTCGCCACCCATGACGGAAATCTGGGCGTTGGGCCACATCCAAAGCTGTCGAGGCTGGTAGGCGCGACCGCACATCCCGTAGTTGCCCGCCCCATAGCTTCCACCGACAATGACTGTGAATTTCGGGACATTGGCGGTGCTGACGGCGGTGACGAGCTTGGCTCCGTTTTTGGCGATGCCTTCGTTTTCGTACTTGCGCCCGACCATGAACCCGGTGATGTTTTGGAGGAAGACAATCGGGATTTGGCGTTGGCAGCAAAGCTCAATGAAGTGCGCGCCTTTGAGCGAAGACTCCGAGAAGAGAATGCCATCGTTGGCGAGGATGCCGACCTGATGCCCGAAAATCCGGGCGAACCCACAGATGAGGGTTGTGCCGTAACGAGGCTTGAATTCTTGGAACCGCGATCCATCAATGACGCGGGCGAGAACCTCGCGCATTTTCATGGGGGTTTTGCTGTCGCTGGGGACGAGGCTGTATAGCCCTTCGGGGTCGTAGACCGGGTCTTCGGGGGCGATGGGATCGCTGAGGCTGGGCGCGGGTTTGTGCCCCAGGTTTTCGACGATGTTCCGCACAATTTGGAGCGCGTGCTCATCGTCTTCGGCCATGTGGTCGGCAACGCCGGAGAGGCGAGTATGGACATCGGCACCGCCAAGATCCTCGGAACTGACTTCTTCGCCTGTTGCTGCTTTGACAAGCGGCGGGCCGCCGAGGAAGATCGTGCCTTGTTCTTTGACGATGACGGTTTCATCGCTCATGGCGGGAACATAGGCTCCGCCCGCGGTGCATGACCCCATCACGGCGGCGATCTGGGGGATCATTTTTGAACTGAGGTTCGCTTGGTTGTAGAAGATGCGTCCGAAGTGGTCGCGGTCGGGGAAGACTTCGCTTTGGAGGGGGAGGAATGCTCCGCCACTGTCCACGAGGTAGATGCAAGGGAGGTTGTTTTCGGCGGCAACTTCCTGGGCGCGGAGGTGCTTCTTGACCGTGATGGGGAAGTAGGTTCCGCCTTTGACGGTGGCATCGTTTGCGACGATCACGCATTCGCGGTTGTGGATGCGCCCGATTCCGGTCACGACGCCTGCACCAGGGGCGGCACCGCCATACATATCCCAGGCGGCGAAGGATGAGAATTCAAGGAAAGGAGCACCGTCATCGAGCAGGGCGTCAATGCGTTCGCGGGCAAGAAGCTTTCCGCGCTCTTTGTGCTTGGTGACGTACTTTTCTCCGCCCCCAGCGAGAACCTGAGTTAGGCGATCACGGTAGGTGGAGAGGTGCTCGTCCATGGCCTTGCGGTTGGCCTGATGTTCGGCATCGTTGAAATTGACGTTGCTAGTGATGACTTCCATGGACGATTTGATGTTACCGGGTGATTTGGATTGATGCTATGCCCAGGCAGTTTGAACTCGGCATTTGTGGGGTCGTCTGTGCCAAAGTGAACGAAGGGAATCGCGTGGACGAATTAGAGACACGGACGGAGGAGATAGCGGGCGTCGGCAAGCGACGACTCGCGGCGATTTTGTTCACGGATGCGGTTGGGTTTTCGGCACTTGCGAATACCAACGAGCCGCAGGCATTGCAATGGATTGAGCAAGACATTGCGGCGATGAAATCGTGTAGCCAGGAAGCCGGCGGTCAGGTGATCAAGAACACGGGCGATGGTTTGCTAATGGTGTTTGCCAGCGCGGTCGATGCGGTGAGCTGCGGGCTGCGAATTCAGGGGTTGATGAGCGGTCGAGACGAAGGGCTCGAGCATCGGATTGGGATTCATACCGGGGATGTGGTCTTGAATGACGGCGATGTGGTCGGAGATGGCGTGAACGTCTCTGCTCGCTTGATGGGACTAGCTGGACCAGGACAGCTTTATTGCTCGCGGGCGGTCGTTGATTTGGTTCAAGGGAAAGTGCCTTTTGAAAGTAAGAATTTGGGTAAGAAATCACTCAAAAATATTACTGATCCGGTGCAGGTGTATTCGATTTGGTCATCGGATTTGGTGGCGGCTAGACCCAAGAAGCCAATTGCTTGGGCTCAGCTACTGATGATCGGGTTTATCTTGGTTGCCGTGCTCTTGATGTGGCAGTTGAAATGGACACGGTCTGAAGTTCAAGAGGCTCGGAAGGAAGCCGAAACCGCAGTGGCAACTCCGACTAGTTGGCGGGATAACCTTTCTCCTGATCAGCAGGTGGAGGCTCAGGAAGCGACGGCGCGATTTGAGTTTGAGAAGGTTCTGCGTTTGATGGCGGTGAGCGAACCGGTCAATGAGGAGCAGTACGATGCGACATTTGCGCGGTTCAGCAATTTGCTTTTGTTGAAAGATTGGTTGATTGACATTTTGAAGTCACGATCCAAGGAGATGCCTTTGATTGCAAGCGGGCAATTTGCTGGCGAGGATTATGATCTGGAAGCGTGGATGGAGGGAGAAGAGTTGATGGTGCTCCAAGATGGGAGTGAGTCCGCTCAGAAAATCTCTGATGTGCCGCCGTGGATGTTCCGAGCTTTGGCTCTCAGTGCTGTGGATGAGATTGAGGAGATGGGCGAATACAGTTTGATCGCTGGATGGATTATCGACTTCAGCGCGCAATACGATCTGCCGGTTCCGACGGCACTGACCGAGCCAACGCCTACTGGCTAGGTCGATCAAGAGCCGCATTGATGACACGGCTGGCAATAGGAGCGGCGCGTTCGATTTCATAAGTTTCAAGAAGGCCGTAGGAAAGTCGCACCATATTGTAATTCTCCGCGTTGTGACACATGAACTCTCCTGGCATGACAGCAACGCCTTCATCAATAGATCGGTGGAAGAGCCAGTTGGAATCAATTGCTTTGGGCAGCCGAACGATCATGCCGTGACCGCCGCGTGGGCGATTGATTTGGATGTCGGGATTGAGGTTGCTTCGCAGAATTTTGTAGAGAGCACTGGCGCGCTCTGCATAGATCGTATTGGTGCGCTTGAGGTGCTCTTTCATCCCTCGTTTGAGATAGCGAGCAAACGCAAGTTGCTGGATTTTGGGGATTGGCTCGTCGCGGTAATCGGTGCGAAGGATGTTGATGTACTGCGGTGGAACAAGCGTGGTCGTGATGTTAATTGACGCGGTCGTGATTGTCCGCCATTGGAGTTCGAACCACCAGTTTTTGGTATTTGTTGGGAAGGGCAGAGCTTCGAGATTGCCGAATCCGGTGAGTGCGCGGGTGAGGGAATAAAAGACGGGAATGTTGTATTTGGCGGTGAGATCGATGAACTTTGTCATCAGTTCGGGCTTCCAGTATTCGCCTGTCCCTGTCCCGAAATACGGGTTGATGATCGCCGCTTTGATCTTCTGCTTGACGATGATGTCTTCAAGATCTTTAGGTTGGAAATTGCCGGGATCGATCGCATATGGGATACGGTTGACCCGGCGATAGAACTCATTTGCCATCAGGTGCGAAGGATCTTGCGTGAGGACAGTCTCTCCCGGTCGTGTGTGGATAGCTAGGAAGTTTCGGTACGACGTGAACCCGTTATTGATGTAGATGTTCTCAGCTTGAGCATCTGGGTGGAAAAGCCCAAACCATTTAGCCGAGATTGCGCGAAGCTGGCTCTCACCGCCTGGTTCGGGCGCGTAGAGGTTCCAATAGTCTTCTTGTGCAAGTGCGATTTGATCCGCAAAGAAATCGCGGAGATCGACAAGTTTTGGATCGGGGACATGGGTGGCGAAAGAACGGATTTGACCTCGACGCGCGGTTTCTTCAAAACGGATAAGCGGCCCTTGATCCGTGAATTGACGAAGGACGCCCATGGTCACTTCGCGGACTTGCTGAGGGGCAACGAATGTTCCGGAGCCCTGGCGCGCTTCGAGAACTTTTTGGTCAACAAGGCTGAGATAGGCGCGGTGGACGGTGAGTCGAGAAATGCCGACTCTTTGGGCGAGCTCACGGACAGGAGGAAGACGATCACCGACAGTGAGATTGCCTACAACAATCTCTTGTTTGATGTGCTCTGCGACTTGCCGATAGGCCGGCAAAGACGAGGACGGGTCGACGGTGAGCGTGGTCACTTTCAAGTCGATACCCGTCCTCTCAGGCTAAAAGTTGCCTGATTTTTGCTTATTTGGTGCGTTTTCGACGCAGGGCTACCAGAGCCCCTAGACCAAGGGCAACGCATGTTGCTGGTTCAGGGACGGGGGCAGGGCCGTAGGTGAAGTTGTTAGGAGCAATTAAGCCACCACCAGAGATGAATGTGCTCTCAAATGCGCCGGTAGTGATGTTGTATTTGTTGATCGTATTGCCGTTGTACGAACCCACGAGGAGGGAATTGCCATCAAGTGTTTCCAACTGACCTTGTGTGTTTGGGGCGATAGAAATGAAGTTGCCAACAAGGTTTCCTGTCGTGATGTCAAATTCTTGAACGCGTCCGGGGGAGAAGGTGTTTACAAAGAGGTTGCCATTTGCGCCTTGGCGGAGATCCAGCATGAGTCCTGCGCCAACTTGGAATGCAGAAATGAATGCTCCGGTTGTGCCATCGAACTTTTTGATGCGACCTTCTTGAGACGCCACGGCATAGAAGAATCCATCCGAGGCGAAGAGGTGTCCATCCGATCCGGAGCCGGTGTTCGCAAACAGCCCGAGGTGGTTCCCGCTCATATCAAAGCGGTGGATTCCACGTTGGGCACCGGAGTTCGAGAATTCGGCGGCGTAAAGAGTATTGCCAACCCAACTCAGGTCGGCGGCGAATGTGAAGGTGTAACCCGTTGTGAAGTCGCCTAGGTATGCGCCCGTAGTCCCGTCATATTTTTTTACGGTTGAGTTTCCGAAGGCAAAGCTAGAAACGTACAGGTTTCCGTCTGGGCCAAAAATGATTCCTTGAGGGTTGTTCAAGCCGCCTGAGCTTGCAGAGACGAAATCGCCGATATACGCTCCGGTAAGGCCGTCGTAGCGCTTCACGGAGTTTGTCCCGCTGCTACTGACATAGATGTCCTGAGGTGCGGCGATTGCCCCCACTGATGAAGTGATTCCGATAGCCGCAATTGTCAATTTAAGTATTCGATTCATAGTTCCTCTCACACGAGATATGAGTGCGCGGTGGTGTTCCGCACTTGGTGAGACGCGGTGGAGGAGGGTGTTCTGGAGGGACGCTAGGGTGGCGCGTGGAGAGACAATTACCGGGAATGTCTTGGAGAAACTAAGTGGAGTTAAAAAAATATGGTCGAGGCGACAGGATTCGAACCTGCGACCCTCTGCTCCCAAAGCAGATGCGCTA
>JAGQUX010000030.1 GCA_020438215.1 Armatimonadota bacterium
AAAATTCAAAGGAAAATGTCGGCTTCGGCGACTGAACGAGATGATCGATACGCATTGATAAAAAGGGCTGGCTTGCCATAATTATAGGCAAGCCAGCCTTGCTTCACCCGGGTCTAATCCTAATTTTATTAGGACTGCCGTCGACGACGGATCAGAGCCGCCGCACCCAAGCCAACAATCGCGAGTGTTGCAGGTTCCGGAACCGTGCTGTAAGTGATATCCGCAAAAACCGGAAGATGTCCGCCAGCTGTTCCCGCCGTATCAATGAGTGATTGCGCAATGGATGAACCCACCATCGTGTTTCCGCTCACCGTCAGGCTATTATCGAAGCTGGTGCCATCGTTGCCCCACGAGCGATAGCTGTGGTTGGCATCATCCCAAGTGGTCGTACTATATGCGGTACCAAAAACGCCTTTGTATTCCGCGCCAACTCCATCGTGCAGGCCCGCCGACATTAGTAGTTGGTCGTGGCGATCATCCATTCCGCCGTTGCCGGATGGATCTTGCGTATGTACAAATCGAAACGCGGAGTTGTTGTTCCAATCACCTGGAGTTCCGATTGGGTCAGCAAAGAATCCCGGAGCGGTAAGTGTCTGATACATCGCTTGGGAGGAGTCCTGAACATTGAGATCACCAACCACCATGCCCAGTCGGTTCCCACCAAGTGTTGACCAGTTGTTGGCAATGAGTTGGCCTTCTTGCTGACGACGGTTTTGATCGTCAACAGTAGTACCGGACTTCATGTGCACGTTATACGCACTGAAGATTTCGCCAGAAACGCTCCCATTAATGGTGAAATCGAATCGCCAGGTGTCGCGCGGAGGACCGGATGTCCCAGCCGCCGCACCGACTTTCACTGTAGCAACGGACTGGACTTTGCTCGTTCGGAAGAACATTGCGGAGTCGCTTGCGTTGGTGCCGCTCGTGCCCGTAAGAGAACCGAAAGTCACCGACCAGTCGCCAGGGGAGCCGGATGCTGAGTTCAACACATTGACGAACTGGTTCGCCGCTGAATTGGACTGAATCTCCTGGGCAAAGATGACGTCAGGGGAAAAACTGCGACCTTGGAACGAGCCATAAACAGCGTTTTGAATCGCGGAAGTCCGATCCGAGCCGGTGTAGTTGGAAATGTTCCAAGTTGCGACACGAAGATCGTCCGCAAATGCTGAGGTTGTGAGCAGGGCCAAAGCCAAAACTGCCCCTCTCCGGGAAAAGCAAAGCATAGGTTCAAAAGGGTACCAGCCGCTAGATAAGGAACCAGCGCAAAATCCCCTGGCAAAAAAACTGGGTTGACGGTGTCGCCAACCCAGTTCTTAGTTCTTAGTTCGCCGGAACCAACCGAATAATCTTGTCCGGCTGGTTCAGAGCCACATAAACCGTGCCATCGGGTGCGACGCTAACATCACGCACACGGCCCATCCCAAAGATCAATTCTTCACGCTCAACGAACTTGCCATCTTTCATGCGAATCCGGTCGAGGTTTGCCCCGCTCAAGCCACCCGCGAGCAGGTCGCCATTCCAAGCCGGGAAAGCCGCTCCGCGCGCCAGATCAAGTCCGCAAGCCCCGATAGAAGGAAGCCAACGGAAAGCGGGCTGGCTGATCTTGCCGGACGGATCCCACGGCACATTCAAAGGCGAGTCGTTGTAGTTGATCGACCAAGCAAAGTTCGGCCAACCGTAATTCGCGCCTTTCTTGATCAAATTGACTTCATCACCACCGCGCGGGCCGTGTTCGGTATCCCAAAGACCGCCGTTGGCATCCATAACGAGCCCCTGCGGGTTGCGGTGGCCATAGCTCCATACACTCTTGAGCGCGCCATCCGTATTCACAAACGGGTTGTCGGTAGGGATGCGACCATCATCGAAGACACGGTGAATTTTGCCGTTCGGACGAGTCAAATCTTGGGCGCGATTACCATTGCCGCGTTCGCCTGTCCCGAAATAGAGATAACCCTTGTCAAACACGAGTCGGCAACCGAAGTGGACACCGCTACCAGTGTAATTATCTTGGGCAACTTCCCAAATCGTTTCTTGTGAATGCCATTGTGCGTTGTTGCCATTCCAACGGAGTTTCCCGCGGACAACCTTGGTGAATCCAGCACCGCTGTTCTCCTTGCCTGGTTCGGTGTAGCTGAGATAGAGCCAGCCGTTGTCTTTGTAATTCGGGTGTGCGGCGACTTCCATCAGTCCACCCTGACCAAGCTCGATCACCTTTGGAATGCCAGTAACCGATCCGACCACCTTGCCGCCAACAACCACACTCAGCGTGCCCGGTCGATTTGTAACAAGCATCTTGCCATCAGGGAGCCAGTCAATAGCCCACGGCGTTTTGAGCCCGGAATCGACCACTGTCTCAATTCGATAGTCAGCACGAGTTCCCTTGTAAACCCCATTCTCAGCTTGCGGGCCACCGAATTCTGCCCGAAGAGCTTTGGCTTGCAGTTCGCGGATATGAACAACCATTGCCCAAATCACTTCATCGGACATGGTTTCGCCGTAGGCTTCCATTCCAAAATCGGGCACACCCTTCTTGATCACATCAAAGAAAGGTCTATCCCACTTCTGATCAAACTTGTCTTTGGTATTCAGCGACTTGGTGCCGCCGCCACCACCTTGCCCGTTGACGCCATGACACTTGCCGCAGGTGTCGTTGTATAGATTGGTGACATTGACGCGGCTCTGCGCCATCATTTTCATGCTTTCAGGAGCTGGTGATTCGGCATTCGCGCCGCCGGTGGAGCATCCCAAAACCACAAGTCCAAGGCCACTGCAAATCACTGCCGGAGCCTTCCAATTCCATGTCCGCTTCATAAGTTCAAGTTACCTTTTTCTGGGTTTGCCCAAACTATTCCAAATCAAAAATCTGCCCTTCTTTGGCTACCGCTAGTTCTCCTGAATCCATTACTAATCTGTTGGAATGATTGAGGTGAGTCAGCCAAATCTCTCCGCATTTGCCCTCCCAAGCTTCGATGGTTTGCTGAACCAAAGGATGCGGAATCTCGCGAATATCTCGACCGGGAAGTTCATCCATGCTCAGAAACGTGCCATCAACCAGGGCAAAGTCTGGTCGCTGGATGCGATCTTGCGGACCATCCTCCCAATCATCGATATCGGGGCAATAGAAAAACGATTTCTCTCCGCCTTTGACGAGCAATCCAAAAGTATCCGAATACTCCCCGCGATGTTTGACGGACACTGGCTCTAACACTACCT
This sequence comes from Armatimonadota bacterium, assembly GCA_020438215.1. Classification (GTDB taxonomy): domain Bacteria; phylum Armatimonadota; class Fimbriimonadia; order Fimbriimonadales; family Fimbriimonadaceae; genus UphvI-Ar2. Next base: position 3,214 of record JAGQUX010000030.1, read on the forward strand.
TTCCAAGCGCAATGGAGTCCCCGGAAGCGATTTCAACTGGACGCAAAAACCCATCTGAAACCATGTCTGCATACGGGCGGTTTGCACGCAAAAAATTCAGAAGCGACACCGAGGCATACACGGGTAAGTCACGGACGCCCGGCCCCTCTTTGCCCAGCATCTGCAAACCAATGATATGCCCCATATGCGCATGTGTGAGCAAGATGCCCGAGAACTCTAAACCAGACATCATGTGGAGTTGCTCACCAATTGCCGGTGTCGCATCGATCAGCCAAAACTGACCTTCTGATTCAACGGCGAGAGAAGCCGGCATTCTCCGCAAAGCCGGGTCTTCCCACGCTGCCAAGCAATGTGGACACCGACAGAGGGCCTGCGGAAAGCCTCCGTCCTGCGCGGTGCCCAACACGTGCGCTCGTACCATCACTCCATCCTATCCGGTACAAGCAAACTGTTCGCTACTCTAACCGGGCAAAAAGATCGACCGTGTAGCCATCGGGGTCGGAAAGCTGGGCGTACCGTTGTCCCCAGAACGCATCCCAAGGCTCTTTAGCACCGCCAAAGCCTGCATCAGTCATCTTCGCGTAAATCTCATCCACTTCCGCCGGCGTTTCGCAAAGAAATGCCAAACCAATCCCTTGCCCAATCGGCTTCTTCCAATCCGGAACAAAACTCTTGACGACCTCCTCCGTATCCCACATCAGACGCAAGCCGTTTGGCAAAGTCGCCTCGACATGATCGTCGATGTCCAGGGGCGTATCCACGCCCAGCAAACGATAAAACTCCAGCGACCGAGCCATATTCCCGGTCACGATTCCGATGGCGTCCAACACACAAGCCATGCGATCATTGTACGCGAAAATATAGACTTTTGTCTACGTTAATTAGTGAATTTTTCCTGGTACGATTTCTGTCTAGGTGAGAGCAATATGAAAAGACTATTCCGCTGGCTCCTTGTTGCGGCGATTCTCGCGGTCGCTATCGCTGGAATCGTTTTCCTTCCTGACCTCCGCTACCGCAAACTCGCGAACGAATACCCGCAGGCTCTGGCGGCGGCAAAAGCCGCTGGCATCCCCACCAACGCGGAAGAGTTTGCCCCTGCTCCCATCCCCGACGAAGAAAATGCTGCGATCGAACTCAAAGTGGCAATGGAGCTTTATGATAGTGATCGGTCAGCTATTTCAGATCGAGTTAATGAAATCAAGAAGGCGGTCGAAGATCCCTCCGCGACCGTGCCCGCCCCAACCCCCGACATGGTGCAGATTATGAATATCTGCCGCACGGCGGCCAAGAAACCGAAGTGTCAGTTTACGAAGGACTGGTCTGATCCGATCAATACAACCTTCCCCGAATATGCCCCTCTCAAAAACTTTGCAAGAATGCTCGACGCAGACATGATCATCAAGGCACGGGCCGGGCAGTGGGACATCGTTCATGAAAACGCGCTTGCCGTCCAAAAACTTGCCGATTTCTCCGCCAGTGACCAAGTGCTTATCGGCGGGCTCGTGAGTGTAGCTATCAAGTCAATCAATTACAGCTCTCTCGTTCAGATCGTGGATGAATCAAATGCTCATCCACGCATTCTTGAAATTATTGAGGATGTATGCGCCAAGAATCAAAATATCAAGCCCAGCCACATCTTCCGAGGCGAAGCATACATGTCAATGTACGCTGCCGAATTTGCCGCCGATAAGCAGCGCCACAAAGAGTTTGAGGAGATGATGACGGGATGGGGCGGAATGTCGGATACATCCACATATAGCTCCGGAACCCTGATCGACAAATTGAAAGATCTCTTCTCCAGAAGCACCGATGAAGAAACCCCACGTCCTCGATCATTCACCGCACGCAGAGCCCAAGCGACAACTCTCGTCCAGCTCACTACAGAGATGTACCAACCAATACTACAGGGCGATCTCAGATGGGAAGAAGCGGCTAAATCACTGGACTATGAAAATCGAATCAACAACATGCAACCCAGTGTCGAGAATGAACTTGCCGTATACATCTTCCCAATGTTTGATCAGGCGTTTCTTTCCTTCCGGGTTTCAGAATTGAGAGCACAACTTCTTGAAACTGCGGTGGAAATCCATCGTTATCATGCCGCCAAAGGAAGGTTTCCGAAAACCGGAGATATCGTTCTCCCCACCGATCCGTTCTCAGGCAAAGATTTGCTCCTCAAATCCTCGGCGACTGGGTTCCAGCTTTACTCCGTTGGAGCGAATGGCAAAGACGATGGCGGTATCTATAAGAACCCGGTCTCGAATCGCGATATCGATTTGGTCTACCAATTCCGCATGCCCGACACGGTCTTCAGCGGGAGGTAGTGGTGAAGAAGAAAGTCGCTTGGATAGTCGGTATCGTTGGCGCGCTGGCTCTCGCCGTAGCAGTTTTAACTATCGCACCCGACCTTCAGCACGTTGGAAGTGCCAATAAATTCAACTCAGCGCTCAAGGCAGCACATTCAGCTGGAATCCCTGCAACTGTTGAGGAATTGCTTGGCCCGCCTATTCCAGACGAAAGCAATGCCGCCATAGAGCTCAATAAAGCTCGCAAGATCTTAGAAGCCAACAAAGCTTACTTTGATCTTTTGGTCGGCGACATCAAGAAATCGCACGATGATCCAACTGTTCTCCCGGCACCTTTCACCCCAGAAGCAGAACAAATCCTAGCACTATGTCGGCAAGCAAGCCATAAGCCAAGCTGCTCATTCGAAAGAAATTGGAGCAATCCTGTTCGCACTACTTTTCCTGAACTACCAGATCTCAAATTCTTTGCCCACATGCTCGGTCACGACATGGTAATTCAAGCTGAAAAAGGAAATTGGGATACTGCCGAGCAAGATGCCGTCGCCATCTCAAAAATCAGTCAGTACTGCTTTAGCGAGCCTTTCCAATTCGGCTTTCTTCTTGCCCACACGATCAACACTATGAACGCGAAAACCATGCAACGTATGGTCCATAAAACAGATGCGCACCCGCGTAGCCTGGAAATCGTGGAAAAGGTTGCGGGAGCTTCGCAACCTCATTCGATAATGCACTATCAGAAAGGTGAGGCCTTTATGCATATTGAAATAGCAAAGCTACTGTCGAATAAGAAGACTTCGGAAGGAGCTTATTCAGTACTCGGCTTTTCCCCACCTTCTCAATCAGGCAACGCACTTCTCGATCTATGGCATAAAATCAAACGCAAAATTGATGAGCCAAGCGAGCCATATCAGTCTTCACAGGCAGTCCGTACTGCACAGGCGGCGTTCATCGTGGAAAAGGCGACAGCGAAGTACAAAGCGTTGTCAGCGAATGGCGACAATATTGATAGCCTCAACACCCTTCTCAGAAAGCTGGAAGTGGATGCGCAAAGGTCTGCGAAAGCGAATGGGGCCGTCTGGAAAATGCTCAGCTATGCCCCCAACATCGCTGATACTCTGCGTACTGCAGATGCACAAGACGCTCTTCTCAAAGGGGCGGTTGAAATCCATCGCTACAAAGCCGCAAAAGGCAAAAACCCAATAGCAGGCGATATCGTTCTCCCCACCGATCCCTTCACCGACAAAGACTTGATTCTCAAAACCTTCAAGTCTGGCTTCTCGTTGTATTCACTAGGAGCAAATCGCAAAGATGATGGCGGCAGAATTGAAAACTCAGTTTCTCGCGAAGAAGTTGATCTTGTCTACCGGTATCGTATGCCCGACACTGATTTTGGCGGCAGATAACTATGAAAAAATACATCCTCGGCGTTCTCATTTTCCTCATGGTGGCAACATGTGGAACAGGCTTGTTCTTCATCAACAAATACCGTTCTGTCGGTGCGAGCCTGCCAAAACTCCTTGCCGAGATGGAAGAAGATGGCGTCCCCACAACTGCTGAAGAAATCGCGCCGCCCATGCCCCTCGATGACGAAAACGCTGCCGTCATTCTCGCGCCAGCATTTGAGTACTACCAGAAGCACAAAGCGAATATAGATGCGGACGCTGACTTGCTGTCAACGACAAAGGCACCTCCCGCAAACCACAAGCTCAGCAAGGAAACGAAAGAGTATCTAGCCATGTCACACAAAGCGTTTCAGCGACCTAAGATGGTCTTTGAGCGCGACTACTCCGATCCTATCAACACCCTCTTCCCCGAGTTTTCGCATCTCAAGAAGCTGGCAAAACTGCATAGCCTTGATATGCGATTAGCCGCAAAAGAGGGAGATTGGGCGCGCGCAAACCGCGATATCAAAACTCTTGTGGCAATCTGCAACCGTACTGCAGAGGAAAGAATTCTCATCGGATCGCTTGTCTCCATTGCTAGTCGCGCCATTACTCTTGCCGCGGTTGGGAATCTGTTCGACGATGCAAAAGACGCAAAGCAAGTTGTCTCACTTGCCAAATACGCTTCCAAAAACTTGGTTGAAATGAGCTTTGAAAATTCTTTAGAGTACGAGAGCTACACATGCTACTACTTTGGAAGCATGTCCAAACCGATCGATGTAGGAGCGCTAGTTGGAGAAGAAGGCTCCGTGCCAGTAATTCCGAATAACGGCGTTGGTCGAATCATCAAAGCCAGAATGCTGGAAAAGCATCTTGAATTTCGTAAAATTTTCCGTGAAAATCAAGATGACCTTTTGAAACTCCGAGCGGCCCTGAGAGAGTACGACAAGTTCTTTGAAGACGCTTCACCAGACTATGCGCTCGCCATGATACTTTCACCGATTTGGGATAGCGCAATCGAGGCGCATATGAAGGAAAAACAGTTGCGTCAAGTGCTTGCGGTTGCCATCAACATCCACGAATACAAGTTCAAAAATGGCAAGTATCCACCTGTAGATAGCGAACTTATCGAAAATGAGCTCTACACCGAGGGCAAACTGAAATACGTTCCCGGTCAGGGGGGATTCAAGCTGTATTCCGTCGGCCCCGACGGCATCGATCATGGCGGTGAAGAACTTCTATCAACGGTTGAAGAAGAAGTCAAACAAACCGGGGACGTTGTCTACACATTCCGCGCTCGGAACAGCCAGCTCAAGTATCTCCGGAACTACGGGCCAGGAAAGTAACCTCCTCCCCGGTAACATCCACCCGTGAGCGAATTGAATTGCGACATCCTGATCGTGGGGGGAGGAACCGGCGGTGTTGCCGCCGCCCAAGCCCTCGCCGACAAGGGGCTCCGCGTCATCCTCACTGAAGAAACCGACTGGCTCGGTGGACAGCTCACTTCGCAAGCCGTCCCCCCGGATGAACACCCCTGGATTGAAGCAATGGGATGCACCGCCCGGTACCGTGATTTCCGCAATCAAATTCGGAATTACTACCGCGCTCACCGCGATCTCACCCCCGCGGCCAGAAGAAACCGCCGGCTCAATCCCGGGGGAGGCTGGGTCAGCCATCTCTGCTTTGAACCAGCCATCGGCGCGCAGATTCTTGCAAATTCACTCATCGGGACGGATGTTCAAGTCCTTTTCCAGACCATCCCAGTGAGTGCATCAACGAGAAATGACGAGGTGGAATCCGTCACGGTCAAAAATCTGGAAACCGGAGCTGAAACCACGATCAGAGCCAAGTTCTTTCTGGATGCCACCGAGCTTGGTGATCTCCTCCCCATGACTGGAACCGAATACCGGATCGGTGCGGAATCCAAAGCCCAAACTAGTGAACCCAATGCTCTGGATGGCGATTCGGAGCCGGACAATGTTCAGGGAATCACTTGGTGCGCGATCCTCAGCTACGACCCGAACGGTGACCACACAATCCCCAAACCCGAGCAGTACGATTTCTGGCGTGAATACCATCCGCCGCACTGGCCCGACAAACTCCTGAGTTTCAAAATGCTTCATGTCCAGCGCGGGCACGCGGTGGACTTCCCGCTCTTTTCCGATGACTGGTTCAACCTATTTTCGTACCGCCAGATTGTCAAGCCGGAACACTTCTCCGAGCCAGCCCAAGCCGCCACCTGTATGAACTGGCCAATGAACGACTACGCACTCGGATCAATCCTGGATGTCAGCGAGGAGGAAAAGCAAAAGCATTTGGAGGGGGCAAAGCAACTCACCCTGTCCATGATTTACTGGATGCAGACCGAACAAGGCTATCCCGGCTTGATGCTCCGCCCAGACCTTGCCGGAACGCGAGACGGACTCGCCAAATCACCCTACATCCGTGAGTCGCGCCGTATTGAAGCCATGCACACAGTTTGCGAGCAAGATGTCGCCGCCTACACCAATGAGGGCTGTCATCTCGCCCCTGAGATGCCTTGCCCAGTGGGAATCGGGGCATATCGCATTGACCTCCACCCTTCCACAAATGGCGCACCCACCATCGACACCAGCACCCTCCCGTTCCAGATTCCACTGGGGAGCCTTATCCCCAAGCGAGTAAAGAATCTCCTCCCCGCCTGCAAAAACATCGGTGTGACGCATATCACCAACGGATGCTATCGCCTCCACCCCATTGAATGGAACATTGGCGAAGTTGCGGGCATTCTCGCATGGCAATGCTTAGAACAAGACTATGAGCCAGCAACATTCTTAGAAGAGACTCGCTATACAGAATTCAGCGAAATCTTGATGGATGAGGGCATTCCTCTCCGCTGGCCGCATTACCGTGCGCTCTAATCCACACGGCGGATGGTGACTCGCTCGGCAAGCCGCTGGGCGGCAAGGATGTTCACCGCGTGACCACACCGCTCACCGACAACATCAAGTGCCTCGACCGGAACACCAGCAAGGCTCAAATCACCGATCAGATCGAGGAGTTTGTGCCGAACTGGTTCGTCAGGAAATCTGGCTGGATTCATATACTTCTCACGCCCAATCCCCAGACAAGAGGATTCGTCCAAACCCTTGCCAAGGCCGTATTTCTTGACCATCTCCATCTCCCACTCAAGAACAACTGTCCGGGCCGGCGCGACATCCGCCGCATAACGAGTTGGCGTCCAACTCATCTCAACTTCCTGACGCCCGATGAAGCAGTCTTCAAGCTCAAACTCCGCACGCCACCAACCTTCTCCGGCGGCAACAGCGACTTTTGCTTGGCCTTCCACTGCGTACACCCGCGCAAATGGCCCTTCAATCTCAAGTGTTCCGCAGGACTCGTAACCCACGGATTCAAACGCCTCGACATACGGCTGGGAGCAACCATCTACGGCAGGTAACTCGCCACCACTCACTTCGATTTCAGCATCGGTGATCGCAAGCCCAGCAAGCGCACTCAGCACATGCTCTACCGTCGAAATCGAGCCAAGCATTGTGCAGCGGCTGGTATCCGTGACGTTCCGAACATGAGCTTCAATCCGCTCAGAGCCTTGGCGGAAGTAGATACCGTCCCTCGCCGGGTGGATCGTCACCGACACAGGCTCACCAGAATGGAGCCCAGGCCCTTCTAAAGTCACCGATTCGCGGAGCGTCTGCCTAGGAAAGATCTTCATTTTCTTGCAGAGCCGCTAGCTCTCTTTCCACTTGCCGAAGCCGTTGATAAATCTCGGGCAATCGCCCTTGGAGTGCCATTGCCCGCATTGCTTGTTGGAGAGGAATCGCCGGCAAACCCAAATAAGCTCCTGGCTCCGTGATGTCGCTGATCACGCCAGACCGCCCACCCAAAATCACGTTATCACCGATGTTTACATGATCAGAAATTGCCACCTGCCCGGCAATCGTGTTGTTACTTCCAATAGTGCTACTTCCGGAAATCCCAACATGGGCGGCGATAACTGTATGCTCTCCGATCTGAACGTTGTGGCCGACCTGAATCAGGTTGTCAAGCTTTGTATCTTGGCCAAGGCGGGTCGCTCCGCAGGTCGCGCGATCTATACAAGTATTTGCCCCAACCTCACAGAAATCACCAAGCTCCACGCGCCCAATTTGCGGGACTTTGACTTGCTTTGTGCCATCCCAAACAAAGCCGAATCCATCGCAGCCCAGCACCGCACCAGAGTGAATCACACAACCTCGCCCGAGATGAACATCTTGATACAACGTGGCGCGTGGGAACAGCGTGCAGTCGTCTCCGAGAACACACCCTTGACCGACATAGCTATGCGCATAGATTTGGCAACGCGCGCCTACTTTTGCGCCTGATTCGATCACTACATAAGGCCCGATCTGAGCGGTGGGGTCAACTTCTGCAACCTCCGAAATCACCGCCGTCGGATGAATTCCAGAATTCAACGGGAGTGGTCGGCGAAGCATAGCCAACACCATTCCAAAAGCCGCACGAGGATTCGGAACAAGAATGAGGGGGCGCTCCTTTGAGGTCGTCTCGCTCGGCGCAATAATCGCCCCAATATCCGACTTCAACGCTTTGTCCAGATACGCGGCGTCGCCCGCGAAGGTAATCCCATGCGGACAGTCTTCACCAGCTGGTGTCGCTTCGGAGATCACAACCGATCCATCGCCCAACACTTCCCCACCGATCGCCTGCGCAATCTCGGTTACTGTGTAGCTTTGAATCGTCGTCTCCATTCCAAAAATTCCTGCGTCGCGTTGCGGCCCGCCCTTGAATCAGACACTAGCCGATACCCTTTTGATTCGGCGAATATTTTCACAAGCAATTCAGTGTCTTCATCCAGAGTCCGAGTCTCGGATAAGGCACTTGATTGCTCGCCTTCAACTCGGAAGTTCGCCTTCCCTGATTTTGACCGGAGATCCCACCCCAGTTCTCCTTCTGGAAGGACATTTTCCAATTCTGATTGGTTTGATTCAACAATCAACTCACTCTGAGTGCGCGCTTCAGCCAATGCATTCGATTCAGCGAACTCCGCGTCCACACGGTAATCATTCCAAATTTCACGGCGCTCCGCTTCAAACTCAGCCAACACCTCTTCTGCTCGGCGCGAAAACTCAGCCCGATTTTCCGCTAGCTTCGCGCTTAGCTCTTCCGCTCGCTTGCGGTTGTATTCAGTAAACGGCTTGTCTTCGGATCGAATACGAGAAGGTTCCTTTGGCGGCCAACCCCATCGACCTGCTAGCTCTTGAAGAAGCGGCCCTTCAACGTCCGCTGCTTCCTCAAAAATCTCTCTGAGACGTGCCGCCTTGTCTTCCCACTTCGCCTCAATCTCATCCTGAATTTGAAGCCGATAGACTTCGTTCTCTGCTCGCACCCTGCGGATCGCCTGCGCAAGCAGGTCATCAAGCACCTGGTCGAAGGCTTCTTGCCGCCCTTGGGCAAACGCCTCCTGTAATTCCAGCAATCGGACTCGATCAACCCGAGTTTGCCGAGCAGAACCTTGTGCTACTTCCAATGACGCGCTATCGGAGTTTCCTTCAACCGACACGCCGGGAATCGTAATCTCAAACGACTGCGAAGTTTGGGCAACCAAAGCAGAATCGACAAAAACAGCTTCGGGATCGGGGCTGCAGCCGCCGATCCCGAGAATCGCTGTCGTAACCAGAAGTCCGACGTACTTATTTATCGATTTCTTTGATTGCTTCATCGGTCACATCGTTCGCGGCATAAACCGCAGCCTGAGATGTGAAAACAACGGAATATCCGCCACGCTTGGAAACTTCGGAAACGGCTTTGCGAGCATCTTCCATCAGCTTTCCGCGCTCGGTCTCCTCAATATTCAGAAGTTCGTTTTGGAACTCTTGCTGCCATTGCGCGAGCATGCCTTCCGTCAACTGGATTCGATTATTGTAATCCGTCAAAAGAGTGCGATCCGCTTCGGTTGGAGTGGGCTTTCGATTCAGGTCATTGAACTTCTTTGCATCCGCCTTGACCGCTTCCTTCAGGCTCTCCAGCTCAGTTTTTTCTGCCGCTGTTGCATCCTTCTTGAGCGTCAGAGTTCGGAGCTTCACCGCTTGATCTTGAGTCAAGATGCGCTGGGTGTTCATAAACTCCAAAATGCCTTGGCGAAGAGTAAATTCGTTGCGGAGCAGATCGTTCAGCTTCTGACCGCGCTTACTATCAGCAAGCAGTCGAGCAATATCGACGTTACCGGTCTTGCTAGCCGTGCCCTGGAAACCAGTCGCGAACATGATGGATCCGATTGCGAAAGCGGCAACCCATCCGGTAATGCCCCAAATTTTCTGTTTGTTCATAGTGTTATTTCTTTGGACGTCCTTAGTTGATATTAGAAACTGGTTGCGAACGAGAAGTGAGTCCTTGAACCCCCTGTTTCGTTCCAAGCGAAGTCAATGCGAATCGGCCCCATTGGCGTGCGGAAGGCCAAGCCCGCGCCGTATCCCAAGTGGAAGTTCGGTTTAGAGGATTGGCTGAAATTGTTCAACTCACCATATCCGCCCCAAGCTCCGCCGTAATCAACGAACCCTACAAGGTTGAAGGATCGTTGGATCGGGTGGCGATATTCCGCCGTAGCCAAGAAGGATTGATTCCCCCAGAAGCGTTGGTTTTCGTAACCGCGAAGGGAATCGGCTCCACCGATAAACAGTTGCTCGAAGAACGGCACAGTTCCGGAGATCACGCCATATCGCGCACGAAGCGCAACGACCGGTCGGGGAGCAATCACCCCGAATTCCTCTTCTTCGCCTTCTTTCTTTTTCGGCTCTTTGGAGAAATATTTGCGAACTTCAATACTCGATCGCACGAAAGTCTTCTGACCGAGCAGTTCGGTGTTCTGACCAATTGTGCCTCCTATCTTGGTGATGTTGGAATAGCCCGGCTCTACGAGGAATTGCACCGCCTCGCCCTTCACAGGTTCAGCGACGGGAGTGCTACTGTTGTAGTCGTAACCCATTTGCACAGTAACGAGGTCACCATCTTGCTGGATGAAGTTCTGCGAGTTCGTCGTCGAAAGATCAATGGTCTTCGCATTTCGTGCCAGCAAACCAAGCGATGCTCGGTGCATCTTGCCGATCGGGCGAGAAGCGTTGATGCTGAAACCGGTGCGGCGTTCGTCAAAGCGATCATCAACGCTTGCGCTGCCGTTCGTGAACAGCCCCGAACCGGTGAAGTTGTAAACCACTTTCGAGAACACTCGGAAGTTCACCGAGGTGTCGTGATCATCGTAGAAAGGATTGCCCCAGCCGAGTTCAGCCGATGGGCCACCACCGACAGTTGCTTGGCTCAGGAACAAGCCAACGTTTTGGCCTGTGCCGCGGAAGTTCGAGTCGGTTGCACTCAATGTCCCCACGATTCGGGATTGCGGGTCAAGGGCAACACCTGCGTTGATAATCGCGGTGCGTGCTTCTTTCACGGTCACATCAAAATCAAAAACTGAAGGCGATTCGCCGACTTTTCGTTCCGGTCGCAGATCTTCAAACCAGTTCGTGTAGAAGAGGTTTGTCATGTCTTGCCGGAACTGCTCAAGATTGAAGGCTTCACCTGGCTTCGACTTCATGATTTTGCGAACGGTAGATTCCTTGGTGCGGTTCAAACCGACAAATCGGATTTCCCCGAGAGTTGCTTCCAGGAGTTTCAGGCTCAGAGTGTTGGGAGATTCATCGGCGGGAGCAAGTTGCTCGAACTCGGCGAAGTAGCCCGCATCTTCATAGAGCTTGCGAACATCAGCAACGATTTGCGGAGCCGCACGGTTATTCCAAATTTCGTTGAGCTGTTGGTGGGTCAAAACAACTTCGCGAATGACTTCCGTTTTGATAACCGTATTCCCTTCGATCAAGATTTCCTTGACCACGGGATACTCTTCAACATCAACCAGCAAATCGGTTTCGGAATCACCGACATCTTTTGAGAAAATCTGGACTTTTTTGAAGAAGCCCAGATTCAAAATCGAATCTTGGTCGCGGGTGATCGCCGCTGAAGAGGCGGTCTGCCCAACTTTCAAACGCATCGTCGATGTGATGGCAACGGTACTGATTCGCGTATTCCCACGAACCTCAATTTCCCGTATGCGTCGCCCATCTTGCGCCCAAGCTAGTGTCGCAACGAACAAAAGTGACAATAAAACAAAGAGTCTGAACTGCAATTTAGCCCTCGTCTGGATCAGATGCTAGTTTAGACGCATTCCCTCCTTCCCCGTTATCTTTGCGGGCAAGTTTTCCAGAATTGGCCTATTAGAATCTCACCGTGTATTCAAATCCGACGAACCACGGCACCTGCTCGTTGAACCCAAAACTGAACCGGGAACGACTGAAAAACTCATCTTTGAACGGCACGCGATAGTTGAATTTGACTTCGTATTTTGTCGGACCAAATTCGTTGTTGAAAAGCTGGCGGCTGGCTTCCAATTGCAAGCCCGGGATCAGCGTTTTTCCACCTCGGGCTACCGCACCATCAAATGGGTTGTAATCCAAAACGAAGTAATCCAGCTTGAAGACGTCAGCAATCGAATCCGTCAAGCCACGAGTGAGGTTCGGGACAGCCAGTTGGAAAAGGTTATCGCGAAGCCCGGAAGTTGTTCCACCCAACGCGGAATTTGCTAGCGATTCCAAAAAGTCTTGTTGACCCACAATCGCCCGAATTTCTTCTTGCGAGAGGTCTGGCGGGCTCGATGTGCCGCTGATATTTGCACCTGTTGGATCAAGCAAATCTCCGCGCATTTCAAGGTTCAAAGTGTAGGTCTGGAACTGAGTTTGAGATCGACGCAGAGTGACCACGGTCGTACCCGTCAGATCAACATTTACCCTCGGGCGATCCACATTAGAGCCTGCCTGTACAAGAACCGAGCCACCTTCGTTCAATCGGACACGTGTTGTTGGGAGAAGCAGAGAGCCCCCTTCAACGTAGAGCGGAGCAATGATGTCCACTTGATCCAGCGGCCCATCAATAATCGCCGTACCGCTCAGTTTGAGATCACCGGTAGGGATGTTCATGACGGAGCCAGTCCCCGCCGTAATCCGCAAATCGTTGAAGTACGGAACGACCGAGCTTTGCTCTTTCGCCGGGCTTTGCGGAAACTCACTCGGGAGATTCACTTCCAAATCAGCGAGATTGAGTTGCCCAGAAATCTGGGGAGTCGCAAGCGATCCGCCTATATTCACTTCACCACTGACACTCGATTTTGTCGGCTTATCAGATGTCACCGACTTGAGCTTTCCTTCCACCACACCTGTCAACCGAATGCGCTCAGAAATATTGAAGTCTTTGAGCTTTAAACTTGCTGTTATTGGGACATCTGCGAACGAAGGATCGGTGATTTGACCACTCAGGATAGATTTCAGGTCTATCGCACCTACAATTTCGGTTTCCCCACCCAAACTGCTGTTGGCTGAACCAGATAAGTTAATCTTTTCGCCTTCAGATTGCACATTAATAGCGACGTTTTCGTAAACAGTATCGCCATTGACAAAAGCAATTGTTGCCTTGCCGTCTTCATCACCAGAGAGGCTAATATCTCCTTTGACTTCCCAATTGCCCTTCCGACCGCCCGCTGTCAGGCGACCGCCAATCTTTCCTTGGCTCCGCTTGATATCCAGAACGTCGAGGTACTCGGAGAGGTCTTCAATGGATCGCTCAGTGAAATTCAGCTGCATTGATGCATCTTCGCCTTCACCAACATCCATCACATCCAAGGGGATACGGGCATCAAACTCACCGCTGAGCCCTTGGAATGCCACCTGCCCATTGTCAATCGTAACGAGTCGGTTGGCGAGTTCTCCGGATGCATTCAAAGTCACCGGAATCTTCTTGATTTCGCCGGCCTTATCGGGAACGGCAATATCAGCGGCAGAAAACGAGAACTGCCCTTGAGGGTCATCAACAGTGCCGGAAATTTCCGCCGTCAATCCAAGGTTTCCGCTGATCGTTGGCCATTCCTCATCAAATTTAGCGAGGATTGAAGGGTTAAAGTTGGTGACATCCAGCTCACCAGAAATAGTGTCGTCAGCCTTCCGGCTCCCACGCGCCGTGATTGTGCCTTCATCGGATTTCCAAGTCAGTGATTGCAAATTCCAGCTTTCGGGCGACAGACTCCCCACCAAATCGAGGTCACCCAATTGAGAGCCAAGCGATGTAATGTTCTTTGCATGGAGAGTGGGAACATCAATCTGATATTGCTCTTCCTTCCCGCTTGCTATCACTTCAACTCCTAGGCTAGCGTCCAGCCCGGCGAGAAGTCGAGAGAGTTCCGCGTTCTCGATGTTCGCCTTGTCTCTCGCAGAAACCCAAACTTGAGAGAATCCAAGTCCATCGGCGACCATCTTGGCCCGCCATTCCTTCGTATCGAGCCGATATGCCGCCTCGCTCAATTCGACATAGCCTTGGATAGAACCGACTGTCGCTGATGCGGTGGCGAGATTTTCCGCCAGTTTCGCAGTGACCGAACCGCTCCCGATATCAAATCCGTTGACTTGCAGACCGTCGAGGAAGCCATCGAACTTGCCTTCGCCCTTTTGTGATTCCAGGTTGTATTTGAACTGACCTGTTCCATCCAGGTTTCCGCCCAGAGTCAGGGTTGCCCCGGAGATCGGAGCGCGCCCAAGCGGCAGCGCTGTTGCTTCCAGATTCCCTTCCAGCGTTTTTGCCTCAACATTGAACTGGGAATCAAAACTCAGAACACCTTGCTGAACATTGGCGATTCCCTCTGTGACCCGCGCAACGCCATTTTCAAAGCTGATCTTCGCCTCGGCGTGATCCACCCTCGTCCCGAATGCAAGCAGGTCATTGCTAAACAAACTTGCGGTAGCGACTGGCTTCTCAAGAGTTCCCGTGATTGTCGCGGAATCCACTTGAACGCGCCCAACCACATCCTGCCCTGTCAGAGCCTTGATGTCTTGCAGGAAAATATCGGCGCCGGAAAATCGACCATCGATTGCCTGAGTAGTGACGTTGAAGGCGAGTTCCCCTTCGACATTCCCCATGCCACTCTTGGCATCGACATTCGTAACCAGAAATTGGTCATTGTTAAAGGACACATCGGCCGTGATGTAAGGAACTTCGATGTATTCATTTTCAATATCGAATACCTGAACTTTTCCGGCAATCAGCGGCTCTTCAAATGATCCAGCAACTGTGCCTTGAGCGTAACCCAAACCACCGACTGACACTTCGGAAAGAGAGGATACGAACTGCTTGACATCAAAGCCCCGCGCATCCCATTCCAGATCGAGGGTTTGCTCGGCAATATCAATCTCACCGCGAGCGGCGAGACCAACCAGCTTGCCGTCCGCCGTCGCCCGATCGATTGTCAGAATATTGCCTTCCAGTCTGCCTGCCGCAACGATGATGCCGAGCTCTTGCCAACCAGAATCACCCAGTCGAACCTTGCCATTGCCAACGAACCCTAGATCAAACCGGGGATTTTCAAACTTACCAGTGAGGAGTACTTGCGTCTCTCCACCGATGATCAGCTTGTCTCGCACTTCCTCCGGAATCTTGGAGAGCAAGGAACCAGAATCGGCATCAAACTTCCCGCTGATTTCCTCGGTTCCAAAGTCAATCCCGATCCAGCCTGAAGTCGGAATCTCTTGGTACGAGACGCGCTCAATTTGGGCAAGAAGTTTGTTGTGCGCAAATGTGACGCGCCCTTGCGGTCGATCGAATCTCTGCCCCACCGCCACCAGCGACCCACCCTTGATCACTGCTTCGACCGCAGTCTCGTTGTCTTTCCAAGTAACGTTGCCGACAGCATTCAGATCACGCCAGCCGAAATCTTTTGGTAGCAGCTTACGAATATCAGCGGGCAAAGAGGTCACGCTTGGAGTCGTCAGATCAAATTGACCCTGAGCGAGCACTTTCTCACCAAATTTGACACCGCCATCAAAAATCGCTCGCGTCGCCCCATCGCGGACATTGATTCGTCCGGAAACAATGTTGTCCGCATATCGAAACTCTCCGTCGGCCGATGCAGAGGACACATAGCCCGGATAAGAAATGCCGCGGCCCTCAAAAACTCCGTCGGCATAGATTTTGGGAGGCCTCTTTGAATCAAATGGCGGGACGACCACGTGTCCAGCACCATCAAAGATCAATGACGACGCCTTGATCCGTGGATCAACACCCAGTGCTTCCCAATCCACCCAGCGTTCGATGGTAGGAAGCACTTGCGCTACATCGAAATCGTCCGTTTTGAACTCGATTTCTAAATCCGATTGGAATTTTTGTAATAGAGAAAGGTCAATCTCTCCTGCTTGGTGAACAACCGTGAGCCCGGCAACATACCCCTCTGAAGAGTTAGAGAAAGCGAGGTCGCGCGCCTGCATCTCCTCTTCCACCGGAACATCCTGGGTTTCGTCGCGATAACGGATCGTCACCTCATCAACTTCCGCGCTGACACCGGTTGGCTTGGCATTGGGATCAGCGGGGGGAATGAGACGCTGGGCACTCAACATTCCGCTCGGATCACGCGTGAGATCAAGGAATCCCTTCTTGCCCCGAATCAAAAATGCTTTTCCGTTTTGACGAATTGTTGCCTCATCAATGCGTGCCACAAGATGATCCTGATCATCCGTGAGTGAAACACCCTCTAGTTTTGTTGCGAGAGGAAATGGAATCAGGCTATATTTCTCCGCTCGGAGAGTAATCGGCCCTTCTGCACCGGTGTACTGAAAAACAAACGGTTTGCCCGGGTCTTTTAGAAATTCATAACAGCGGTGAAGATAAAGCCCACCAATGAATGTCATCGCCGCGACCGGCAGCCACACAATGAATGGCCGCACCAACCCGATCACGAGTTGGAACACCCAATACACCGGCGTCCGTTCGATTCTGATTTGCGGCAAAACTGACCCTCTACTGAGTTTGACCAATCAGAGGTTCAAAACGGTTCAAAAACGGCTGGTTTTCAAAATGTCCCTAGGAACCTGAATTTCAACCTAGGGATAGACCCTCGTTTCTGCCGAAAATGGGTAATATATTCGAGCCGCGGACAGATGGCTGAGTGGTCGAAAGCGCCCGCCTGCTAAGTGGGTAAGGGGCGATAGCCCCTTCATGGGTTCGAATCCCATTCTGTCCGCCAGTTTTCTTTTCGGGCCACCGAACTGAACCGAGGGCAATCCTGGTCGTCTTGATAGAGAGACCTCCGGGAAGGGAAATTTGGGATGAGTTGGAAACTAACTGCACGGCTGTTGCTCGCAACGATTGCAACAGCGGGCCTGGCAAGCGCAAGCTTTGCCCAAACTCTTGAGGCGTATCTCAAGCTCCGAAAGGAACATAAAGTTACGACCGCTACCCCCCTCAACGACCTTCAAGACATCCGCGATTCCAAAGTTGTCGAAATCTCCGGCACGATCAAGGGGTTCATCGCATCACAAGACAATCAGATGATGATTGTCGAAAACCCTTCCGGCCCGTCGCTTTTTGTGAATGCAAAGCAAGCACCGGATTGGGCAAAAAACGGTTCTGTCAAAGTTCGGATGCTCATCCGGGTCCAAAAGGAAAGCCCGGTTTCACCCATTGATGCTCACTTCATCGGCGGCATCATGGAATCGACCATATTAGATCATGACGCCAAAGCAGCGGCAGACGCGAAGAAAGCCGCGGACGAAAAAGCGGCCGCTGATGCCAAAAAAGCTGCTGATCGCAATAGCCGAACCTCGACCACATCGTCCCGCCGACCGGCATCCATGCCTGGCAATATCCCAACAATTGAAGGAGCTATTGGGCGCACATCACCAAAGGAAGTTCAAGGTTCAGACAACACGGCAATTCTCTCCGTTGTCCCTCCTTACGCGGATTACATCCAGTCCCGAAACAAAAAGCTTGATCGCTCGACGGCAGAATATATTGCGGTCTGTGTTCTTACCCACACAACAGAATTCGGCGTTGACCCTCGCCTGATGATGGCGCTCATTACCTGCGAAAGTAACTTCGATCCTTATGCCGCCAGTCGACCAGGTGCGCAAGGCCTTGGACAATTGATGCCAGGGACCGCCGCTGGACTTGGTGTGACTGATTCATTTGACATCAACCAGAACGTTTGGGGAGCAACCAAATACCTCCGCAAACAACTGGATACGTTCGTCAAGAAAACGGGTGACGAAACAGAAGGTTTGATCCTCGCCCTGGCCGCATACAATGCCGGCCCAGGTGCAGTCAGTCGCCACAATGGTGTACCGCCGTACCGCGAAACTCAGAACTACGTCCGCAAAGTGCTGGGCGTCTACAAGCAGTTGCTTGGTCAGTAAGAGTTAGGCGCGCTTCTTTGGCGTAAAGCTTGTTCCACAGCCACAACTTCGTTCGGCGTTGGGATTCTCAAAGGCAAAACCGCCACCCATCAAGTTGCCGGTGTACACGAGTGTCGCCCCGCGGAGGAACTCCGCTGACTTGCTATCACAAACGATCTCAACACCATCCACAATAAGTGATTGATCGATAGGCAACCGTTTTTCGTCCAGCCGGAAAAGATACTCCAGCCCAGAGCATCCACCGCCTTTCACTCCAATCCTTAGGAAAGAGCCTTCGTTACCCTTACGCGCAATCAATCCTTTGATTTGCTCAACGGCCTCGGGAGTCACGGAAACGGGGAAATCGCTCACTACTTCTTCTACGTTAGTTACGCGGAGACTGCAACGCAACCTTGACTAAAGGCTCTTCTATTCGGCCTTGCATGATGTCTTCCAAGGTGTAGCGCGTTGTCACCGCATCGACTGCGGCTTGAATGCTTGTCCAGAGCGGACGAATATTACAGTTTCCTTCGTGAACACACTCTTCATGTCCGCCCATAAATCGCTCGCAAAAATCTGGCCCGAAAATCTGGCCGCCTAGCGGATCAAGAATGGTTTTCAGAACAATATCTTTTGGTTGGCGAGCCATTTTGTAGCCACCAGCTTGTCCCCGAGTGCTCTCAACAATCCCAGCCCGACGCAGTATCGCTAAGATCTTTGCGACATGGCTCGGTGTCATCCCCTCAATCTCGCTAATTTCTGGAATCGTCATTGAGGCATCCTCACCCTTGTTCGCCAAGGTAATGAGGCACCGGATTCCATATTCTTCTTGCGCACTGAGTTTCATATCTCTCTACCTTTAGAATAGCCCCAATTCGAGTCGGACGTGCTCAGGAATTCGATCAATCGTAAACGGCGGATCCCAAACCAGCTCAAGCGACGTCGATTTCACTCCTGGTACCTGCCGCACTGCTTCTTCTACTTCCCCAGGAAGCGTTCCCGCCACCGGGCAAGCCGGCGAAGTCAATGTCATCGTCAGTTCCACTGTTCGATCTTGATTGATGTGTATGCCGTAAATCAAACCGAGATCGTACACATTGACCGGGAGTTCGGGATCATAAACCGTGCGAATCGCCTCAATTACTTCCCCTTCCAGCAGTGCTTTGGTGATGCTGTTCAGAGGTTCATCGTGGGTCGATTCTTGTGTGGAATCAATCTTTTCCGGCATTGTCGCCCTCCGTAGAAATCACTCGAAGTTGATCGCCCGCCATTGCCGCACGAAATGCGTGCCAAGGCAGAATCGCGCACTTGATCCGCTCTGGGAATGCGGCAACGCCAACCAAACACTCCACTTCACCCAGTTCATCGGCGACTTTCTCGTTCCGCAGGTGGAGTTGGAACTTTTCAAACAGAGCTTCAGCTTCTTCCACTTTCCGCCCTTTCAGTTCCATCGTCATCAAGCTAGCTGATGCGGTGCTGATGGCGCATCCACAACCTTCAAAAGCGACGTCAACAATCACTCCATCCTTCACGTTCAATCGAAGATGGATTTCATCGCCACAAAGCGGGTTGTGACCCTGAGCTTCGTGAGTAAACGAATCGAGCTTCCTGCGGTTGCGGGGTTTGCGACCGTGGTCGAGAATCGTTTCTTGGTAAAGGTCGTTGAGGCTCACTGGAATAAGGCGACGGCTTCTTTCAAGCCGTCAATCAAGACTTTTATGTCTTGATTAGTATTGTACACCGCGAGCGAGGCTCGGCTAGTCGCAGGGACACCCATCCGCTTCATGAGTGGCATACAGCAATGATGTCCAGTCCGTACCGCTACACCCGCGCGATCCAGAATCGTGCCCATGTCGTGAGGATGAATAGATTCGTGGACGAAGCTCAGAATTGCGGTCTTCTTCTTGGCTTTGCCGATTATCCTGAAGCCAGGAAGATCCTCCAACATTTGCGTTGCATAGTCAAGAAGCTCAGCTTCTTCGAACCACATCCCCGCCATATCCATGGAATTCAGCCAATCCAGCGCGGCGGCAAACCCGATCGCACCCGGAACATACGGCGTCCCGGCTTCGAATTTGTTGGGAATCTCGTTGAAGGTTGTGCCTTCAAAACTCACCGTGCGGATCATGTCGCCACCGCCTTGATACGGAGGCATCGCTTCCAGATGCTCTCTTCGACCATAAAGAGCACCCATCCCCATCGGGCCATAGACTTTGTGCGCGCTCATCGCATAGAAATCCACCATGCTCGACTGAACATCTACTGGCACATGGGCAAGAGCTTGCGCTCCATCAACCATCACTTTTGCGCCATGCAGATGAGCCAACCGAGTGATTTCCTCAATCGGATTGACCGTGCCCGTTGCATTACAAACGTGCTTCACACAAACGATCTTCGTTGGGGTTTGAAGTAGCTTTTCCAGCTCATCAAGCAGGATTTCGCAATCATCACTAATCGGGATGGGCACGACTTTCGCGCCCTTCTCCGCCGCGATCATTTGCCAAGGCACAAGGTTCGCATGATGTTCCAGGTTCGAGCAAAGCACCTGATCTCCCGCTTGCAGATTCGCTCGACCCCATGTCGCCGCAACCAAATTGATTGCCTCGGTACACCCTTTGGTCCAGATGATCTCCGCGGATTCCCGCGCATTGATGAACTTGGCCACCGTATCGCGGCTAGCTTCAAACTGCTCGGTTGCTCGCTGACTGAGGCAATGCACCCCGCGATGGACATTGGAATTTGTTTCCGCATAGAAGTTGTCCATCGCCTGCCGAACCACCAGCGGCCGATGAGTTGTCGCCGCGTTGTCCAAATACACCAGCGGCTTACCATGAACCTGCTGATCCAAAATTGGAAACTGTGCGCGAACCGACTCGGCGAACGTACTCATTAACTTCAGTTTGACGGAATCAACAGGGACTTTGTTATCGGGCCTGATTCCAACGACCTGAAGCGATCAATTTCTCAATTTTCATTCCGACCCAGCAATTTTTACAGCAAATGTGGAAAACTTGCGGAAAAGCACAGGATGTGCTATCCCGACCGGGAGGGTTGGGAAACAGTCAGGGATGAATTACCTAAGCTTCTTTAGCGGAGCGTTGGGCTTAGATCAAGGTTTAGACAGGTCGGGGTGGCATTGTCTGGGCGCAAACGAGATCGACGCCATTACGCTTCAAACGATCAGGGCCAACCGCCCTGACCTGCCCGTCATTCCTGACGATATCCGCAACATTACTCCCGCTCGCCTCCGTGACGAACTCGGCTCAATGGCACTCAAAGTCGACGCGATTGTCGGCGGGCCACCCTGCCAAGCGTTTTCCACCGCTGGTCGCCGTCGTGGCCTCGAAGATGACCGAGGCAACGTCTTTCTTCACTTTGTTGATCTCGCAATCGGCATCAACCCACGATTTGTCGTTGTTGAGAACGTTCGAGGGTTGCTATCAGCAGCACTCGTCCATCGCCCCCATTCTGAGCGTGGCGATCAATATCCCCCGCTTTCTGATGACGAGCAAAAGGGCGGCGCACTCAAACGCATAGTTGAGAAATTTCAAGCGGCGGGCTATTCCGTTTCATTCCGCTTATACGACACCAGCCGATTTGGTGTCCCGCAAATTCGTGAGCGTGTGGTGCTCATCGCACAACAAGATGGCGGGCCGGTTCCTCACTTGATCCCCACCCACGATGAGCCGATCACCATTCGACAAGCAATTTCCGACCTTGATTGCGAGCATGAATTCCGCCCGCTCCGGTCAAAACAACTTCCCTTTCTGCCATTCGTGGGACCTGGAGAAAACTGGCGCTCCTTGCCGCCAGACCTCCAAAAGGAGGCGTTGGGGAACGCCTTCCATAGCGGTGGGGGGCGCACCGGCTTTTTACGCCGGGTCAACTGGGAAGCGCCCTCCCCAACTCTTGTCACAGACCCCACGATGCCGGCCACCCTCCTCGCTCACCCAGAAGAGCTTCGCCCGTTGAGCGTTCAGGAATACCAGAGGCTACAAACCTTCCCCGACAATTGGAAGATTTGCGGCTCAACAGCGCAGAAGTATCGTCAGTTGGGGAATGCCGTCCCCGTTCTTTTTGGAGAAGCCATCGCCCGCCACCTCCAAGCCTATGCCGCCGGTATCACTAAACGCCCAGGCCGCGCCACCAGCCGCTATCACGATACGGATGAGCAGGCTTGGGCGCAATCAGTTGGTTTTTAGATTTCTTCTTTGAGCAAGAATCTGCTTGTACTTGGAAAGAACAGTATCCCAGTTTGAGACTTTGCTAGTCGGCGTGTTACCGATGAATCCAGTCACACCATACTTTTCTAGTGTAGATCGATCTTTAGTGACGCCAGCGATAATAGCCTCGAATTCGCCTAGCTCTCCTAATGGTTGTTTCGTCTGCTCCATATACTCCAATTTCCATAACTCTGGCAATTGCATAACAAGGCTTGCGGTTCCTTTCCTCGGAGACCAAGTCACCAAAACTCCACTATCCATTGCTTTCCCATCGACTTGCATGGTGCAACGATATTGTGCTTGGCTCCCTGACATCGGTTCTAGCTCACACTGTGCGCCTGAAAAGTATCTTTCAATGCGTGGCGCGTAGAGTTCATCCCAAAGAGCGCGTGCTTTTGACTCCGTCATGTCAAAACTCTCGATTTCTCGAGAGTCGACTTGACGGTAGTACGTTTTGAAATCATTGGTAGCAAACGCTTCTCCAGCTTTTTGTGCCAGTCCATTAATGTCTCGGCTATTTTTTTTATTTAAGTACATCCAGCCATACCAAGCCAATATGCAAACAGCTACCGAATTTACTACAATGATCAGGGTTAGGTGTTTTTGACTCGGCTTTTTGTTATGCACCGCCACCACCTGGATCGCCTAATTCGAGGCACTTATCGCCACCATCACATACGGCGTTGTTGTCGGTAGCGGGTTTACTGCAATCAATCCAAAACTTGTGGGTTGAGGGCCATGGATTTGCGCACTCCTTTTGCCTCTTAGTGCAAGTACAACACGAGGTGCCTGATGTATAGCACTGAAATATCGGTGCAGAGTAATTACCAGTAGCGTAGGGCAATCCTGAGCATACGGGATCCCAGTCATCAGGACAAGGTGCCAAGGGTCCGGTATTGTATGTACAAAGTGAGTAAGCAATAGCACACCCAAATGTTGCGATTACCACGAATGTTGATTTCAGAATTTTCATAGTTTTTCCTAGTTCTTAATGTATGAATTAAAATCGCCGTAACTACTAGCAGGGACAGCCGGATAGTGCTTCACCCATCCGCCCAAATATCCAGCGTAGACGTCATACTCGACGTACAAGGAGTTTTCTGTCCACTTCGACCAATCCGTATGGCAAAGAGCCAGATATACTGGGGTGCTTTCACGATATTCACGCGAAGCATCAGCCCAATTGGGATTCCTCGTGTCAACTGCGGATGGGAGCCACATCACAGTAAAACCGGCTTCTCTAAGTGTTCCAGAAAGATCACCTGCACATGTCATGGGGGTACCACCTGTGTACTCTACAGAAAGCCCACCTATTGGTAAACCCATTTCATCTGGTTCACCGTAAAAGCCAGATCCATCGTAATCTTGCCGATAGATTTCCAGCCCAACTAAGGCTTGCTTGAGATTACTAATCGTCTTCGTTCGGCGAGCAGATTCTTTCACGCGAGACACAATCGGAAAGATAATTGCCATCAGCAAGAGAAGGATTGAGATGCTAGTTAGAATCTCAATCAGCGACAGTCCGAAATTCTTCCTATTTCGATTCAACGGACAACCTCCGTCAGAAACTCAGGCGCATCTAAACTGGAAGCCTGCTTCCCAATTAGCTTGTTACCTTCGAAATAAAATGTTTGATTTACGAACGTAACTCCGAGATATTTCTGAATCTGACTGTTGGAGTCAATTATGTAATCCGCATCAACCCCTTTAGTTTCAAATAAAGCTACCGCTTCCAGATTCTCGTCTGATTTGGAACTAAAAATTAAAACCCAATTTAGATCCTCTTTTGGGATTAGTTCCCAACTCAATATTGATTTCATGCTACAACTAGAGCATTCTCCGACGTATACTAAGATTGCATTTGCACTACCTGTAGGAAGCTTCGTCAATAATAGCGGATCTGTTACTTCGGTGTTTATTGGAAGACCGGGATTGAATACTCGCCTTACAGCGGTTGGCACATGCCTTATATCAGATGAAAATGCACTTGCTAGAGCAACAAATGCTAAAAGCAGAGTAGATAAAAGAAATACTGATTTCCAGCGAAAGTGCTTGCCTCCCATACAAATATTGTAACTCTGGTAAGTCTTATTTGAGCGGGGGGGGCTAAAGGCCCATTGAAGTCTGATAAACTCTTTCCATGAACGAACAACGTGCGTTTTGGAAAGGGTTTGCTCTAGCGGGAGGTCTCGCCATCGTCTTTTTTGCCGGTCGAGTCAGTGCGGGGCCGCTCCCCTCGGCAACAGTTCTGGATGACACTAGCCGTGAACTGGGCAACATCCGCAGTGAACTCCGTGATTTGCGCTCGGAGATCAGCTCTATCCGCCGTGATGGAATCAAAATCACTGGCGAAGTGGATGTGGACGCCGAGGTTCAAGGCAAATTCGGCGGCACCTCCGTGCCTGTTACCTCGAAATAGTATGGGGAGCATCCTCTCCCGAAGATCGGGAGAGGGAAGGGTGAGGGTTGATCACTTCTATCCGCACGCTGAGGTAACGATCAATTCTCCTCCCAATCTTTGGGAGGAGAGGCTAATTTCTAAACTGAGTTGTGTGGCACTGGCAAAGCCAGTGATATTCATGAACAGCATCATGAGCACCGGTTGCACCAGCACACTTGAAATGAAGTCACCTGTCCCGAAGATCGGGAGAGGGAAGGGTGAGGGTTGATCACCCCCTTTCAGGCGCTCTGAAACAACGATCAACCCTCCACTCGATCTCCTCCCAATCTTTGGGAGGAGAAGCTAATTTCTAAACTGAGTTATGTGGCACTGGCAAAGCCAGCGAAATCCCAAATGCCTCCACAAAACACTGGTTTCATCAGTGCCACACGACGCGCGCAACCGCAAACAAACTCAATT
>JAGQUX010000031.1 GCA_020438215.1 Armatimonadota bacterium
CCAAGGGTTCCGGAGTTCACGGATTAAAGCGGCACGCGAGCTGGGTTCAGAACGGCGTGAGCCAGTTCGGTCCCTATCCACTGCGCGCGCAGGATATTTGAGAGGAGTCGTTCCTAGTACGAGAGGACCGGAATGAACTGACCTCTGGTGTACCAGTTGTACCGCCAGGTGCATATGCTGGGTAGCCACGTCGGGAAGGGATAAGCGCTGAAAGCATCTAAGCGCCAAGCCCACCTCAAGATAAGATATCCCATCGAAAGAGTAAGGCCCCATGAAGACTACATGGTGATAGGCCGCAGGTGTAAGCACAGTAATGTGTTCAGCTAAGCGGTACTAATTGGCCGAGGGCTTAATACTAAAAAGCTCGGACTCGCTCGGTGTTTTTTATGCGCAACACGCACGCACACTATGCAACTTTCAAAGTGCTTTTATTAGCACACGGTCGAAAACCGAATACAGTTTTCGCGTGATCATAGCGAGAGAGATACACCTGTTCCCATCCCGAACACAGAAGTTAAGCCTCTCAGCGCCGGAAGTACTTGGAGGGCGACCTCCCGGGAGATATGGACGTCGCGCGGATAAATTTTCAAAAGAAACCTCCCTAGCGGAGGTTTCTTTGCTTTATCCCCCTTGATTTTTCTTGATAGATCATTTATAATTCAATAATTGGGTTCGATTTGAATCTTGATTTCCGTTTTGGAGAAGAGCATGAAAACTAAATATCTTGTTTCACTTTGCGTACTCGCTACGCTCGCTTCGCCATCGTATGCCGCGATTCTTGCAGCTGATGACGCATCACATGTCACTTATGATGACGGAATTCAAAATACTGATAACGGTGGATTTGGATTTCAGCCCTGGATTCTCGGCGCATCGCAGGGTGGAGGGCATTTTGTAGGAACATCTGGAAACAACGGTGGAGGAACAACTTCACCTAATATTGATACTGCCGGGCGTTCTTGGGGAAGTTGGGCATTGCTGAGTCACGTTAGTACTCTGCAACGAGATTTCGATTTTGACCCTGCCTTAGCTTACAAAACCAGCATGATGCTTGATAATGGCTGGATCACAGCAGGATCTATTGCTGGTCGTGTAGAACTCACTAATGAAGATTCTGTTGGACTCATTTTTCGCGGCGGACAAACGAATTACGAATTTTTATCAATTGAAAATGGCGTCCATAACTACTTTGACTCTGGAATTGGCTTTACGGATACTGGGATGGCATTTTCTGTTACAAAGCTGTCGGATGGAGTCTTTCAACTTGATACCACTCGATTGAGTGATAGTGCGAGTGCTTCGCATGTTGTAACTACTGATTCGTTTGCGAACATGGCTCAGATTGTCTTGGCTAACATCTCAGCAGGGCCGGGAAGCACAAACGATGCGTTCATCAATAGTGTTCAAGTGGAATCTGTACCGGAGCCAGCCACTATGGTCTTGATGACCGCAGGCCTCGGTGCTCTTGCCGCACGCCGCCGCAAAAAGTAACAGCCACAAATCATAGCAAATTCAGCCCATTCCACTTTGGTTGGGCTGAATTCTTGTTAAGCCTCACGCATATTTACCAGCATCTTCGATTTGCATTGACTTAGAGAAAAATACGGTGCATAATCAACCTATTGAGTTCATTTTGAACTCCGTGCATTTGCACATTGGAGAAGAGCATGAATATGAAACACCTCGTGGCGCTTTGCGTCGCCTGCGCATTTGCCGCACCTTCGTTCGGCGTTATTTTGGCATCTGATAATGCCGCTGATTCAGCTTATAGCAACGGTTGGCAACATGGCGACAATGGCGGCTTTGGCTTTGGAGCTTGGTCTATTACCCAGTCAAATAGCGGTTCAACTGCCGTAACTACCTCGACTAGCAACGGTTTCGGGGTTATCACCCCGAACATTGATACCGCTGGCCGAGCTTTAGGAATCCTGGCAGGCCCCGCTTCGACTATCGTGACTGGCCGTTCTATTGTGAATTCCGGCCCAGCAAAATACGTTAGCCTGGATTTCGATTTGGGCCTGACGACAATTGGAACCACAACTCTAGTCGTTGGAAATTACGGTGTCATTTATGACCCGACCCAGGCTACGCTCAAGTTCTCTGACGGTTCTGCTAGCACCATCGCTTGGACAGGCACCGCAATGCGCTTGGAAGTGTTCCGGTTTGCCTCCAATAACACAGAAATCAAAATCACAGATTTGGCTTCGTTGGCTACTGATTCTCACGTGATCACTAACAATTTGGGTGCACTATCAAGTATTGGTTTTGGTGCGGTCAATACCTCTGTCCACCCGCAAGCGACATCATTCATCAACAACATGGTTGTCACTGATGTAGTCCCCGAGCCAGCAACCCTCATCCTGCTCACCGCGGGAGCAGGTGCCCTCGCCGCACGCCGCCGCAAAAAGTAATTGCTCACAAAAATCCCCTTCTCAATCAACTTGAGAAGGGGACTCCTTTACTTCTTTGGTTCCACGCGAAGGTCGTCGACAACCTTTTCGACCCCGCGCGTTTCCTTGGCGATCTCCATAATCAGCTTCTTCTCAGAGGAAGTCTCAACATGACCACCTATGGTCACCGTGGAGCCTTCCGATTCAATGTGGAGATTCTCCATATGCACGCCCTTCCGCAAAGATAGAGCTGTATTTACCTTCACCGCAACGGTAGCGTTAGCAACAGATCGGACAGTGGTTTCCGCTAGCTTGCCTGCATCACGAGTGATGTCATTAGCATCCTTGGAGTTACACCCAACGACACAAACAGCCAAAACGAGAAATGGAATCCATTTCATATCACCTATCATACGAATTTCTGCCAACTTTGGTTTGATTTCCGCCCAAAAAACGCGCTGTAACACAAAAAGCTCTCGTAGAATGCGACGTCATGGCATTATCTGTCGGCGAAACCGCACCTGATTTCTCTCTTCCGTCCGTAGGCGCAAACGGTCTCGAAACCATCACTCTCAGCTCATATCAAGGAAACAAGAACGTCGTTCTGCTCTTCTTCCCAGCTGCTTTCACCGGCGTCTGCACCGAGCAAATGTGCGACATGACCGGCTTTGATGGATTCGAGAATCTGGATGCCGAAGTCATCGGAATCTCGGCCGACACAGCATTCTCGCAAGCCGCCTGGGCGAAGCAAGAAAACATCGGGATTCGGCTCGTCAGCGACTATCAAAAGCAAATCATTCAGGACTATGGTGTCGTTCTTGAAGACCTTGCCGGGCACGGTCCAGGAAGTCAACGCGCCGCCTTCGTCATCGACAAATCTGGAAAACTCGTGCATGTTGAGGTGACAGAAGCGATACAAATCAAACCGAACGTTGATATAATCATGGATGTGTTGAGGAGCCTGTAAGGGCACCCAACGCACCCACCCCAACGGGAGCGAGAACCCCCTACCTCCCCCTCGCTCCCTCTTTTTTTTTAACACCCTTCATAATAAAGCTTCATGTCTGAGCGCGGCGAATGTACTTATGATCCCCTGATCGAATTGATGAGTCGATTCGAGTCGGTGAAAGCGGTGGATTCCTCCATCGATCCATTCGAGGGGCTCAGCACAGAAGACAAACTCAAAAAGCACATCGTCGATGGGATCAAGAAGAACTTAGATTCCCACCTCGATACGGCACTGGAAACCATCCCCCCGCTGGACATCATCAACAACATTCTCCTCGATGGCATGAAGACCGTCGGTGAGCTATTTGGAGCAGGGAAGATGCAGCTTCCGTTCGTTCTCCAGTCTGCTGAGGTGATGAAAGCCTCTGTTGCTCATCTGGAGCCCCATATGGAGCGCATCGAAGGGCAGGAGAAGGGATCAATCCTCCTCGCCACCGTTGCCGGTGATGTTCACGATATTGGCAAAAACTTGGTCGATATCATCCTCACCAATAACGGTTACCGCGTTGTCAATATCGGAATCAAACAACCCATCAACAACATTCTTTCGGAAGCGGAAAAGAACAAGTGTCATGTCATAGGTTTGAGCGGACTCCTCGTCAAGTCCACGCTCGTTATGCGCGATAACCTGCATGAAATGAACAACCGTGGTTTAGAGCATTATCCAGTGATTCTCGGTGGAGCCGCCTTAACCCGGGCTTATGTTGAGCAAGACCTGCAAGACATATACAAAGGTCGTGTTTTCTACGCTCAAGATGCGTTTGAAGGTCTCCGCCTAATGGATGAGCTTTCACGCAATAAAGATGCACAAATCGAAAGCGGTAAGAAACCCGAGAAAACTCTCACTCAACAAAGAGTTTCATCGCACAGATTGCCAGATAACGACCCAGAGTTATACGTTTTTGATGGCACCAAAAGTGATGTTTCTACGGATATCCCCGTCCCCGAACTCCCGTTCTACGGTGCCCAAAAACGCACCCACTTCGATATCACAGAAATCTACAAATACATCAATCCGATCGCTCTTTTCCGCGGGCAATGGCAATACAAGAAGCCGGACGGGATGTCCAACCCAGAGTTCACGGATTGGCTGGAAGAGCATGTCCGCCCCATCTTCGATCGCAAATGCCGAGAGCTCAGCAAAATCCTCCAACCTCGGGTGAAGTGGGGTTACTTCTATGGGCAATCAGAAGGCAACGACCTGATCATTTACCAAGAAGATCAGAAGACCGAGCGATGTCGCTTCCGATTTCCCCGGCAATCCAGCGGCAAGCGACTCTGCCTCAGTGATTTCTTCAAGTCCACCGAATCGGGGCAGATGGATGTCGTGGGATTCAGTATTGTCACCGTGGGATCAGAAGTCTCGGAGCACGAGCGCAAGCAGTTCGCCGATGGCGACTATCAGGAGTATCTCTACACCCACGGGATGGGCGTAGAAACCGCCGAGGCGCTCGCCGAGTATTGGCACAAGACCATGCGCCACGAGCTCGGTATCGGCCACGAAGACCCCGAGGATCTCAGGCTGTTATTCAGCGCAAAGTACCACGGATCGCGTTATTCATTCGGATATCCCGCTTGCCCCAATCTGGAAGATCAAGCGATGCTGATGGAACTCCTCCAGCCGGAGGATATCGGCATCAAACTCACCGAGGAATTCATGTTGGAGCCAGAGCAATCCACCTCGGCAATCATCGTTCACCACCCCGAAGCCAAATACTTCAACATTAAATAACAAACCCCCGATGCGCCTTTGCACCGAGGGTTTGTAAGTCGTTTTGCTAACCGAGCTTTAGAAGCGCCAGCCCGCACCAAAGGAGAAGGTGAGGTTGGATCGGTTCGGTTGGCCAGCCAGTTGGTTCTTATCCAAGAAACCGGTTGCGCCCAGTGCTGCGTGCAACGACAGATTGTCATCCATGGACTTTGCCCAGCTCAGACCAACGAAGTAGTCAGCAAAAGCGCCCTTGTTATTGCCATAGGTGAAGTTGTTGAACTTCTTATCACCCCAGCCGAGCGATGCATCCAGCGAGAGGCTAGAAGTCGGATCAGCCATGGTCAGCGGGTGAGATCCGCTCACGCTCACATAAAAGCCCTTGTTGACATCAATGTCTTTGTAAACATCAATGCTTGCCCCGTAGGAACCGCCCAAAGCGTAGCTCAACCACAGCTCTGTGGTGTCGCTACTAGCAGAACCAGGGAATTGGTAAATTGTTGCCCCAATGCTGATCGCATTTCCGCCGTTAGACGGCAGTTGATAACCGAAGGTGTAGTCAAATTCGGTGAACCGGCGGCTCATGCCATTGGAGTTTGTCCAGTCGAAGTTGCCCCAAAGGTTGAAGAACCAGGAGTCGGACGAAAGAGTCAGACTCGGTTGCCAAACGCCTTGGTTGTTCAGCGCAACGCCGCGCCAAACATACTTGCTGGAGTAGGTCAGATCGAAGTCAATGTCGACCGGAGTGACTTCCTGTGCGTGTGCGGCAATCGGTGCCAAGACAGCCAGGGAGAGAAGCCAAGTTTTCATGTGTGTGTTTCCTGTAAGAAATACGGGGAACAAGTTCGCCCACATGTATTGTAGGCGATTTGAATGATTTTTGTAGTGTTAGGTTCAATTGAACTTCAACAATTGCGAGCTAAATGACAAAGAAGTGGCTCAATTCAGTTGAATTGAGCCACTTCTTTGCAATCAAAAGGTAGCAGTTAGTTTGGCAATGGTAAGCCCATCGCGCCAAGCCATTCTCGGAGCTTAGCAATCCGGGTTGCGTTATCTTCCGGAAGATTGAGCGGGCGACCGCGACCATCAATCATGATGCCAACGGTTCCACCTTCCAATTTCACGCTGAGCGGCTTGCCCTTGCCCGCACCCACATCGAAGGTCTTTTCAGGCTCAATCGTGACTTGCTTGAACTCGTGTCGCCCAACCGGGATGACCTTGATTTCACCGACCTTGATCGCTTCATCAATGCCGTCGCCTTTCACGCGGACGCATGGATCGCCTTCTTTGCCAGTTCCGACCGGAGCGATACAGTGACCGCACTTGACGATACAGTCATAGTCAAAGACCTGCTTCGCCGCCTCAAAGAAGTGCTCGCTGAGAACGCCCAGGTGCGGCATCATAAAGATGCTGTCAACGGTGATCATGGTGACGCCTTCCGGTTGATAGGCATCGAGCATCATGAGTGCGCTCTGAGCCCGCTTGGGAGCGTGACTGAGAACCCCACCCGAACCAATGATCATATCGAGGTTCAGCATCTTGACCAGCGTATCGCCGCTAGACTCCTGAGCAAAGATTTGTCCCACGTCGCGCTGTTGCTGAACACCGGTGAGGGATCGCGCAAGCGATTTGTGGTGATCAAAAGCCAGGCGAAGAGCTTCTCGGCTGACGGCCTGCTCAATCAACAGATCCTCATAAGAGTGAGGGATTGTTGTCGGGCGGATCATCTTGTTGCGCAGTCGGTTCCGCACTTCAAACGGATCAATATCAAACGGCAGCCAGCGAGCAATGTTCTCGGTTCCCGCTTCCTTCAAAACGTTACAGATGGAATAGCTCATCCCAAGGTTCGCCGAAACGGTTCGGTTATAAACCCCATCAAAAACGGAGAACACGTCTGTGGTGGCCCCTCCGATATCAACACCCAGGATGTTGATGCCTTCTTCATCGGCATAAGCTTTCAGGAGTTTCCCGACCGCGTTCGGTGTTGCCATGACTTCTTCCGAAGCCCATTCCAACAACTTGGAGTAGCCCGGAGCTTGTTGCATAACGTGCTCAAGGAAAAGCTCGTGGATTTCATCCCGGGCGGGGTCGAGGTTTTCTTTTTCCAGAGTCGGGCGCAGGTTGTCAACAACCTTCAATGCGATGGTTTCGCCAAGAACTTCACCGACCTCTTCACGGACTTCTTTATTTCCTGCGAAGATAACCGGAAGCTTCATATCACCGAAGCGCGGTTTCGGGTCAGCACGGCGAATGACTTCCGCCATATCCACAAGGTGAGTTTTGGTACCACCATCGGTACCACCCGACATCAGGATAATGTCCGGGCGCAATTTGCGAAGTCGTTCGACTCGCTCAAAATCTTGTCGTCCGTCATTCACGGCGAGCGTATCCATCAGGATTGCACCCGCACCGAGTGCGGCGCGCTCTGCCGATTCCGCCGACATCTCTTTGACAACCCCAGCAACCATCATCTGGAGACCGCCACCTGCGGATGAGGTGGAAACGTACATATCCGCTCCATCGTTGTCGGCTGTGCGATCTTCGCTGCGCTTGCCATCTTTGATCATGCGCCAAACCTGACCATCGCGGATCAAGTTGCGCTTCGCCGCAGTGAACCCTTCCGGAACATGTGCCTCCGAAACTTCTTCGAGTTCGGTCATGGCGTTCAGTACGCCAACAGTGACGTTCTCAAACGGTTTTTCAACGGTGGTCGGAGCCTCACCCCGCGCAACCAGCCGATACTGGCCCTGGTCGTTGCGCTCAATCATGATGGCTTTGGTCGTGGTCGAACCACAGTCGGTTGCGACAATACGCCGGATGTCTTCGGACATGGTGTTTATTATGCGTCAAGTCGCTCCAGTTGCGCCACATGACAGTGACAGTGAAGACAAAAAAAAGCCCGGTCGATATTCGACCGGGCTTCATAATCGTTCTAATAGAGAACGTTACTGTCCTTCAGTCTCTCCAGCATCGCCTTCTGAGGAGTTGCTTTGCGTTTCACCGCTTGCACCTCGTGAATTCAGAAGCTCTTGCTGTTGTGGAGTGAGGTTGCTTTGGTCTTGAGTCAGGTCAACTGACTCCGGCTTGTCCCCTTTCGGAGCAGGGCCAAGGTCAGCATCTTTGTTGCTGCATCCTGCAACAACAAAAATACTCGCAACACATAGGAATAGTACGGCAATCTTCTTCATTAGAAAATGATCCGTGGCTCCCAAGTTTGGTGATCAATGTCCGGGCGGAACAAGTAGGGGTGGCAGAAGAACTGATCCCATGATCGATTCGCTACAAAGATACCGTTGTATCGTGCAAATGGGTCTGTACGAGGATCCTGATCTCCGGTTTGGTTGACACCAATTCGGCGAGCTTTAGCGTGGCTGTCTGCATACGTGTAAGTCATCACCCCGCTGAACATTTCAAAGCCCCGACCACTAGAGTTGGAAGTGTAGGAACTCGATTCGCCGTTAACGCTGAAACTACAGGTCGATTTTGTTGGAACATAAACACAGACCGGATTGGTTTGCGTACAGTTCAACCAAGGTGAAGCATAGCCGCCAGCAATCAAACTACGTTTACCCATACCTGGCCAGTAAAGAACAGTATTGGAAACACTATTTACAGAAGTAGAGCTATACGCGTGAAGAAGGCCGTTGTAGGTGTAGGTGATGTCTTTCGCAGTGCTAGGAGGGGTTAAGCCACCGAGCATGCTAAATGTTCCACCGTCGTGTCGAATTGCAACGGGATCGGAAAAGATATCAATGTTCTTAATATAAGGTTGGATCGAGTTCGAAACAAATGCATTCGCTGCATTAACTCGAATGGGCTCAACACCCAAATCCACTGCGATTTTCGCCGGCGTAGGAACAAACCGGTTAGAAGTCGTTGAAGTCGGGCCGATTGATGTGACTTGAACAGAACTCAATGGGTACATGTCATCGTAATCCGCAATATAAATTTGGACTGCAGTTCCAATATTCTTGAGATTAGAGAGAGACTGGGTTTTCTTCGCCGCCATCTTTGCCTGAGCAAAGACCGGGAACAGAATTGCTGCCAAGATTGCGATAATCGCAATCACAACGAGCAGTTCAATCAAGGTGAATGCATTCTTTTTCATATGAGTGAATACTCCTGCCCAAAAAGACTTCTGAGCGAGGGGTATGCGTTCGCCGTCTCCCACAGTTGGGGCGTATCAACCGCACACTAATGCGATTATACGACCAAACAGCAAATTTCGCCGCATTTTTTTGTACTAGTTTTGAACCCACAAGACAATCCCCCGCTTTGAACGTGCAAACAAAGAAGGGGAATCCGATATAATGGGGCCTCACTTTTCAGGGGTGTCCTGAAAAAACTGCTTGGAGAACTCATTTGGCTGGCGTCAAGTTTCAAAATGTCACGAAAATTTTCGGGAAGGATGTCAAGGCGGTCAACGACCTCAATCTCGATATCAATGATGGGGAGTTCATGGTTTTGGTTGGCCCATCGGGTTGCGGGAAAACCACCGCACTCCGCATGATCGCGGGATTAGAAGAAGCCACGTCAGGCTCCCTCATCATCGGAGAAACCACTGTCAACGATGTCCCCCCCAAAGATCGCGATATCGCTATGGTCTTTCAAAACTACGCGCTCTACCCCCACATGACGGTGTACGATAACATCGCTTTCGGGCTCAAATTGCGCGAGCTCAAAGGATTCTTCTGGCAAATCGCCAACAGCAGCGACGCCTCCAAAATCAAAGCGGACATCGATTCCCGAGTTAAAGAAGCCGCCAAGATGCTCGACATCGATCACCTGCTCCACCGCAAACCAAAAGAACTTTCGGGTGGACAGCGACAACGGGTTGCCCTTGGCCGCGCCATCGTGCGGAAACCCAAGGTCTTCTTGATGGATGAACCGCTTTCCAACCTGGATGCCAAGCTCCGCATCCAAACTCGCGCCGAGCTCATTCGCCTGCACCGCGACCTTGGAATCACAACAATTTACGTCACCCACGACCAAGTCGAGGCGATGACAATGGGGCAACGCATCGCCGTAATGAACAACGGCTTGCTCCAGCAGTGCGATGTCCCCGAAACCGTTTACAACCAGCCTGCCAACAAGTTTGTTGCTGGGTTCGTTGGTGCCCCACCAATGAACTTCCTCGAAGGCAAAATCACCGGTGGGAAGTTCGTCTCCGGAGACGTCACTTTCGGGCTACCGAGCGGTCATCCCGCCGCAAGCATGGAAGGGAAGGCGGTCACGTTCGGGATTCGACCAGAAGACATCTACGATGCCAGCCTGAACCACTTGCCTAAAACCAACGAAAACAGCTTCACTGCAAAAGTGGATGTTCTCGAAAAACTCGGGGCAGAAGACACGGCGTATCTTGATTCAGATGGTGTCCATATCACCGCAACGTTGGATCCTGCAAACCGATTGGAAATGGGCACACCTGCCGAGTTCGTCATCGATCTCGAGAAAGCTCACATTTTTGACGGCGAAACTGAACTCGCAATTCGATAAATCTCCCAATCAATCTCAAATCCCCGGAGCTGATTCAGATCCGGGGATTTTCCTGTTAAAAGGTCCCTAGTGGAATTACCAGTTCTGGCCCAACTGCCCGGGCATAACATTCTCTAAATAATTCTCGGCGGTATCCTGACTCACGTCTGGTTTCGGGCGTATGCGTGAACTAGATTTCCTTTTTGGAGCGGACAAAAAATGAAAAAAACCCTGATCCTTGGCGGTCTTCTGGCTGCGGCAGCTTCTTCCCAAGCTGTGATGATTAACGAACTCGTTATCAACCCTCCCGGCGCAGATAACGGCGGCGAATTCTTTGAACTTCTGGGCGGCGCAAACGAATCCCTGGCGGATATGTGGCTTCTCGTGATCGAAGGCGACAGCACTGGTGCTGGCACCATCGATAAGGCACTCAGCTTGGATGCATTCAGCACCGGTTCGAACGGCCTCTTCCTTTGGCGCGACAGCGCAGCCATCAACTCCATCGATGCTGCAACTTCTGTCAACACCGACGATTTCAACCCGGACATCGAAAACGGTTCCAACTCCTTCCTGCTGGTTTCCGGATTCACCGGCGCACAAGGTGATGACATCGATAGCGACAACGACGGTATCGTTGACGCTACCTACACCAGCCTCGGTTCAGTGGTAGACGGTGTTGGCGTTCACGATGGCGGTGCTACCGACCTGAACTATCTCACCTCGTTCAACTTCAATGCAGGCTACGGCGGATACGCTCGACTCGACGGTACCGGCGAATGGTTTGGTGCTGGCCTCAGCGGAACCGTTCCTGGCCCGTTCACCTACAGCGACACCTTCTTCCAGTTCGAATCATCGGCTGCAACTGTTGCTGATCTCAGCTTCAACACCACTTCTGCTGGTGGCTTCAACCCAGAACTGGCTCCAGTTCCGGAACCGGCAACCATGGTGATCCTCGCTGCAGCTGGTCTGGCTGCTGCGGCTCGCCGACGCAAGAAGTAAATCCTCGGGATTCGAGAATCATTCAAGCCGCTAAGTTCTTATTGAGCTTAGCGGCTTTCTTTTTTGAATTATTCCAAATTTGCAAGCGCGTAAGCACAAGTTCTCTTATTGATTCCATAACATTCCCTTGAGCTAAGATTGAAGCTGGAAAACTCTTACGAGTCTTTCGTTTTGTTTTCTGGAGAGAATATGATCAAACGATTACTTATCCTCGGTGCAGTAGTGGGTGTGAGCGTTCCTGCTTCTGCTATCACCGTCGTTCAATGGGATTTCAATAACAGTCTGACCAACCCAAGCACGGGTTCAGGTTCGCTCGCCCTCCAGGGTGGCGTTGTAAGTAGCTCTGCTTCCGGTTCGGGATCAACCGACGCAGGTTCACCGAACAACTCGATCAACACTGCTACCTATCCAGCACAAGGAACTGGTAGCGGAACCGCTGGTATTGCGTTCTTCACCGATACTACCGGATTCCAAAACGTGTCCGTTACATGGGATCAACGGTTGAGCAACACTGCTTCACTCAACTGGGCAGTGGAATACACAACCGACGGTTCCACCTGGAATGCGTTCTCAACCTACCAAGGGATTGGAACGACCACGTTCTTCAATAACAACTCGGCTGATTTCAGTAGCATCACCGGCGTCAACAACAATGCAAACTTCGGTTTCCGATTTGTTTCCATCTTTGCTCCTGGTGGTGCGGGATACGTTGCGAACGGTTCCACCTCAACCTACGGCACAACCGGTACTTCCCGCTGGGATATGGTTACTGTAAATGCAGACGTAGTTCCGGAACCAGCAACCATGGGACTCCTCGCTGCTGCTGGCTTGGGCATTGCTGCTCGCCGCCGCCGCAAGAGCTAACTTAGGCTCCCAGCGCAATTATTAAATCGCCCGTTTTCCATTTGAAAACGGGCGATTTGCACTTCTTTGACAGGTTCAATTGCTGGGCAAATCATGCAAAGATAGGGCATGGCAAAAAAGTTTTTTCTGCCCGTTTTTTTTATTGCTATTGCGATTCCTACACTTGCTACTGCCCAATACACCGCTAAGATCCTTGACAACCCAGCCGTAACTCCCTACGGTTCGTGGGCTGGGGGCTCGAACGGAACAGTTCAGTTTGGGACGAAACTCAGTGCGCCTTTCCCGGCTACAACGCCAGCCCACGCGATTCTGTGGAGTGGCACTTCGGCGTCTGCTGTAGACCTCAACCCGGTTGGATATTCCAGCTCCATCGGAGTGGATGTTGCTGGCAACCAGCAGGTAGGTTACGCCTACCAAAACGGTGGTGCTCAAGCGATGCTTTGGTTTGGCACGGCCGCGAGTGCGGTTAGCCTGAATCCAACTGGCTTTGCCAACTGTTTTGCCAGCCGAACCGATGGCACTCAGCAAGTCGGGGAAGGATATCAAAATGGCATCCTCACTGCAATGCTCTGGAGCGGATCCGCAGCCTCGTTTGTCAACCTGATGCCAGCTGGATATGCGAGTTCTGCCGCAAAAGGCGTGGATAACGGAACTCAAGTTGGTTATGCCGCACTCAGTGGAACATTTCCGCAGCAGGCTTTCGCATGGCAGGGAACAGCAGCGAGCGCCTTCAATCTTCATCCAGCTGGATACGATTACTCCCAAGCAAA
The DNA here is from genome assembly GCA_020438215.1 of Armatimonadota bacterium. GTDB lineage: Bacteria > Armatimonadota > Fimbriimonadia > Fimbriimonadales > Fimbriimonadaceae > UphvI-Ar2. Next base: position 13,215 of record JAGQUX010000031.1, read on the forward strand.
CGCGGTTTCTGGAACGCAAATTGTAGGATACGGCGGCGAAGCAAGCACGGCCTCTCCACACGCTCTCCTTTGGGACGGTTTCACCAATTCAGCTACAAACCTCCACGCATCTTGGTTGGAATGGGATTATGCTTGGGGAACAAACGGAACCGTGCAAGTTGGTTACGGCTATGCCAACAACGTCTCTCACGCCGTGGTTTGGAGCGGTACCTCTGCTTCGGCAATTGACCTCAATGCTTTTGTCCCTGGCACGACTAACGCTCGTGCACTGGGCGTGGACGAGTTCGGCAATATTGTGGGCTACGCCGAGCTCAACGGGAGGAATCGTGCGGTCATGTGGACTCCCGTACCCGAGCCATCCACGTTGGCTATCTTCGGTTTGATTGGTGCAGGAGTTGCTGCTCGCCGCCGCCGCAAGAACTAAGTTCAAATCTGAACAAACAACAAAATCCCCCGCGCCAGATGGCAAGGGGGATTTTTCTATTTGAACTACCCTCAAAGAAATCTATCGACCTTTGAAAATCGAACCTAGCACACCGCGGACAATCTGCTTTCCAAGGCTTGTGCCCGCCGACCGCAATGTAGATTTGAGCATCGCTTCAACCGGAGAGTCGCTCCTTCGTGATCGACTTCGGCTCCGCGAGGTAACACGTTGTTCCTTCTCCATCAGTTTCGCCTTTTCTTCCTGAGCCTGGAGCTTGGCTTCTTCTTCCGCCGCTTTCTCTGCCCGGCGCGTCAGTTCTTCATATGCCGAATCCCGATCCACTTCCTTATCGTAAATCGCTCCAACCGGGGAGCCTGCCATTACCGAAGATCTCTCTTGGTCATTCGCCGGCCCAAGCCGAGAAAGCGGCGGGCGAATCAGGGTCTGCTGGACAACAATCGGCGTTCCTTTTCCTTCTAAAGTGGAAACAAGAGCTTCACCCACCCCAAGGGTTGTGATGACTTCATCGGTCTTGAAAAGCGGGTTGGGCCGGAAAGTATCTGCCGCCGAGCGCACCGCCTTCTGATCTCGCGGCGTAAACGCCCGTAGAGCGTGTTGGAAGCGGTTGCCGAGCTGTCCCAAAACAGTATCGGGAACATCGATCGGGTTCTGGGTGCAGAAGTAAACACCCACGCCCTTAGATCGGATCAAGCGTACAACCTGCTCAACTTTCTCAACCAACGCCTTTGGAGCATCGTTGAACAGCAGGTGCGCTTCATCAAAGAAGAAAACGAGCTTCGGCTGATCCAGATCGCCTACTTCAGGGAGTTCTTCAAACAGCTCCGCCAAAAGCCAAAGCAAGAATGTCGAGTACAGCTTCGGGTTTTGCATCAGCTCATCGGCAGCCAGGATGTTGATAATCCCCTTTCCTTCGTGATTCACTCGCATCAAGTCGCGCAGATCAAGAGCTGGCTCACCAAAGAAATCTTCCGCCCGTTGCTGCTCTAATACCAAAAGTTGTCGCTGAATCGCCCCCACCGACGCCGATGCCACTCGGCCATAGTCTTTCTCTAGCTCGGAGGCGTGCTCTCCCACAAACGAGAGCATCGAGCGCAAATCCTTGAGATCGAGCAAAAGCAAACCTTCATCATCCGCGACCCGAAAAGCAACGTTCAAAACCCCTTCCTGAGTTTCGTTCAAATCAAGTAGCCGAGCAAGGAGCAGTGGCCCCATTTCGCTGACCGTCGTCCGCAATCGGTGCCCCTTCGCACCAAACAAATCCCAGAAGATGACAGGGAAGCCTTTGTATTCCAGCTTGCCAAGACCAATATCCTCCGCGCGTTTGTCAATCGGAGGCTTACCGCCACCCGGCTGACTGATCCCGCTCAGGTCACCTTTGACGTCCGCCATGAACACGGGAACGCCCATCTCCGAGAACTGTTCGGCCAGGATTTGTAAGGTGACAGTTTTCCCAGTACCGGTTGCTCCCGCAATCAATCCGTGGCGATTTGCCAGTTTGGGAAGAAGAAAGACGTCTTGATCAGATTTTCCAACAAAAATAGGGTCAGCCATAGCAGTTCAATTGAGCCCAGATTACCCCCCAAAACTAGACCCTGGTAATGGTGCCGGGTTTTCTAAGACTGCTCTCCTCTCCGCAATTTTCGTTACCAATAAGTCTTGCGAGGGTAAGAATACGAGCCGCGTTTTTGCGGGGGGAGAATTTCTGCTCTCAAGCCCAGAAGGGCCACGGAGGGTTCAAATGGACTCGGGCATGGAAGTAAAGAAAATTGACGAACTCAAAGGATTGAAAAATCAGCTACGGTGGTGGCGATACGGTTTGTTCTTTACTGCGCTCTTTGTCGTGTGGGTAGCGATTAGCACTGTGAAAACGGCGGCAGCTAACCTGATCGAGAAAGGACCAGCACAAGAAAAATTCGTAGCGGAACTAACCGAGGGCATGAAGAACGATGTTGCCCCAATGGTGGAAAGCATGGCTCGCGACACAATTCGCGAAGTCCAACCGGAAATCAAAGCAGCATTCGACGACGTAAACAACCAACTCCCGCATCTTGCGCAAGCAAGCCTTGCTGAGCTGGACAAGCTTCAAGAAAATCTGCCGAAGCGCGGGGAAGTCGTTCTCGAACGCACCTTCGCCCAAATGCTGGTGCAAAAAGAAGACCAACTCCACGAAATGTTCCCGGAAGCAACCGACGAACAAATCGAGCGACTGCTGACTAACCTCACCGAATCTTCGGGAGAAGAAGCCAGCTCCGCTGCAGTGGAACTGTTTGGTAGCCACTTTGAAGTGCTGCAAAACATCCACGCAAATCTCGAGATCATTTCCGATAAGGAAGCAAAGTATCTCGTGGGTGTTGATCCGAATTGGGAAATGGGTCTGGCTGTGCTGGATCTCTTCCGAGACGAATTTCACGCTCATCGACCGGACCAAGGTGCCCCGGCAGCACAAATGGCTTCTAACGAGCCAAAAGCCAACAAAACCAAGTCCCCGATGAAAACCGAGCGTGACGATATGAAATCCGCAATCAAGGTGTCAAAGAAATGAGCATTCAAGATAACGAAGTGATGGTGAACATCTCTGCTGATGATGCAGTGGAATATGTTCGCGGAGAAATGGACCAAGTCCGCAAACTTCTCAAGAGCACTCAAATCTATGGTTCGCTTTGTGTCTTCGGTCTGATGGTGTACATGTTCAGCATTGCCAACGGCTTTGCGAGCAACCTCGAACCGAAAGAAGCAGCAAAGATTGCTAAGGGCCTGGTCGTGCAACGGCTAGATGAAGCTCAACCGCAATTGAGCAGCTATCTTAGCACTGAAATCCCAAGCCTGATCAAGTCAGTGCCGGATTATGCCAAAGATCAAATGCCGATCTACCGCGAATCTCTTGAAGATACGCTGGAACAGCAATTCGATACTCTGGCAACCAACACCAGCGACACTCTGGATCATGTTCTAACTGAATTCTTGTACGACAACGAAGATCAGTTCAAGACCATCATCCTGGCCGGTCAAGATAAGGAAACCACCGACGAAGTTGCTGCGGCAATGAAAGTCATGTTCCTGGATTACCTGACCGAGCGACACGGCGAGGATGAATCCATCCAAGAAAAGCTGGACAAAGCTCTGGCTGCTCTCAAGGAAGTGGAAACCAAAACTCACCGACTCGCTCACGCTGGCGATCTTGATAAATCAGAAAAGAATATGCGACGCGCAATCGCTTGCCTCTTCACCACAGTGCAAGAAGGCAAAGATGCCGTCCCCACAATTGACGTGGCAGCAAGTCAACAAGCCGTGAGCGGCATGATGACCACAGCTTCCAACTAAGCCTCTGGGCAAGTCAAAAGGGAAAAAGCAGAAAGCCGTTCCGACCTTGGGCGAGGTCGGGCGGCTTCTCTCGATTTAAGCTATCGCTTATTTCTTGCGTTTCTTTCTTGCTAGTGCAAGCGCACCAATGCCCAAAGCAATCATTGTGCCCGGTTCCGGTACAGAGTCGGGAGTGAGGAGGAAGGCTCTCGTTTGTCCATTGAATTGCCCTGTCCCAACAATTTGTCCCAACTCGTTGATACTTGTTGCACTCATCAATGTCCAGCCAGAGCCAGTTGCATCCAGAAGTGTGTTGAGATCCACCATGCCATTTGTCGAATCCCAGATAAATGCATGACCACCGCCAACTGTGTCACTTTGACCAACAACTTGGTTGGAGTTGTTGATTGCAAACCCAATCGTCAGTTCAATGCCGCCGGGCAAGTCGCCGATATCTACCATCCCATTGGTAGCATCCCAAATAAATCCGTGATCTCCATTTCCAGTTGAACTTCGGCCAACAACAAATCCATTGTCATTGACGCCGTATCCCTGGCTGAAGTCATTTCTTCCTGGGATGTCGCCTAGGTCAATCATTCCTGTAACGGAGTTCCAAAGGAACGCTCGATGTCCGGTAGCGGCCACACTATATCCAGCAACATCACCATGAGAGTTAATAGAAAGTCCGTACCCTGCTACACTGCCTCCCGGAAGCTCACCAAGATCTGTGAGGCCGTTAGCAGCATCCCAAAGGATGGCATGGTTACCTCCATCGACTGCACTGAACCCGGCCACTTGGTTATTGTTGTTCAGGCTGTGCGCACTACTGAAATCTACTCCTCCCTCCAAATCTCCTATGTCAACCATTCCATTGGTTGGATCCCAAATGAATCCCCGGGTTCCGGTTGAGGCGCTACTGCTACCAACGACGAACCCATTATCATTGATGCTACTTGCTTGGCTAATGTTTTGACCGCCTGGCAAATCTCCGATCTCCTGCATTCCGTTGATCGGATCCCAGATAAAGGCCCGGGAAGTTGAGCCTAAAGAATATCCGACGACTTGTCCCAAATTGTTGACATCAGTAGCCTCACTAAAACTGTCACCAGACAGAACACCCAAATCAGTCACCGAGTACGTCACCGCATGGGCAAGTAGTGGCGATGCCGCTAGCACCACAATGCCAGCGCAACGAGTTGCTTTCATATCTATATGTCTCCTCTCAATTACGAACCATGCATTCGCAAAATCAAAAACAAACATACCACAAAAATACACAAAAGCAACAAGTGTCGCTAATTAACTAATATTCAATGTGTGACAAATCTTGATTCGTTAGTGAAAAGTTCTGATTTCTATACGCGCGTTCCCGGTTTTGTCACCGGAACCGCCGCGAGCCAATCGGGAATCTCATCCTCGGCCCAACTCTCCGCATTCACCGTATAAGAAGCGAACATCGGCACGCCAAAATCAACCTGCCCCCCACTCCGATCAATCAAAACACCGACCGCGGACGGCTCTCCACCAAATTCGCGCACCGCGTCCATCGTCTCCACAACCGAAAGGCCAGTGGTCAAAACATCATCAACAACCAGCACCCGTGCGCCAGCGGGAATAGAGGCATTGCGCCGGAGAGTTTTCCTACCGTTCTCCGTTTCGATATAAACCGCATTGAGTCCCATCTGTCGCGCCACTTCGTGGGCAATGATGATTCCCCCTGTGGTCGGCCCGGCAACCAGATCGGCTTGGCCCGCGAACTTCTCCGCGATTTCAGTGCAGAGAGCAGAGAGAACTTTGGGCTGCTCCAGAATCCGGAATTTCTCAAGATAAACGTCCGAGTGCCGCCCAGAAGTCAGCTTGAAGTGCCCCTTCATATAGGCACCGCTTTCAATCAATAGCTGTTCCAGATCAACCGAGGACATCGTGCGGAATCAACTCCCGTTCAATCTCGTTGCTGTCGTTAAGCAGAACAACCTTGGGCACGATCTCTTCATCGGTCAAGGCAAATGCGGCGATGATAATGCGGTCACCGGTTTCGAAGTGGAGAGCCGCGCCACCATTCAAACCAACGACGCCTTTCGGGCCGCTGAAAGCATAAGTCTGAATCCGCGCCTTGTGATCCACCGCCCAGATATGGACAAGCTCGCCATCTTTGATTCCGACCGCCTTCAGCAGGTCGCCATCAATCTCAATACTGCCCACATAATCCGGATTCGCATAAGTGATCCGTGCGTGGTGTAATTTAGACTTCAACAGGCTCAGGAGTTGCATCTTGGGATTCTTCGATTTGTTCGATTTCTGGCGTTGTTTCCGAGTTCGAATCAGGGGACTTTTTCGGGCTACGACGTGCGTATCCCGCCATCAATCCGCCGAGGGTCATAATACCAACCCCCCACCAAACGAACCCAGTCAAAGGTTTGTAGTAGACCTCCACCGGAAACGCCTCGGTTCGGTAGTCAATCACCAAATACGGCTCTTTGGTTGCCGCATCTACATGATCCAAAGAGACCGAATATTCGTCGCTCACCGGAATGCTTGGACGCTCTGCCTCGCCTGGCCCCATGAACTGGAAGTACGGCGAGAACTTGCGGGGCCCGTTCTCATCGGTGATCGTGATATCCGCGATGAACTTGACCCCTACGGTTCCAAGTTCGCCTTCCGTTCTCAGACCATCAAACTGCACAAGTATCGTGTTGAACCGAGCTTGTTCTCCTGGCTGAAATGGGGTTGGCTCGCTGCCTTGGAAAGTGAATTCGTGTGCGACAAAATAGAGATCGTAGAGAGGCGTCCGGTGGACAAACGGCCAAACCATCGGGGCTGGCCCCTGCGAGGACATCATAAAGTACAGCCCGGGCGTCGCAACAAACTTCTCGTTCTGGTTATGAACCACCAGTCGAATCCGGTTGTCCCGATCTGTATATTCGCCCGTCCGCCCAATGAACGGATACTTTTCTGTTGGGCCCTCGACATCCACCGCATAGCCAAATGCATCAGCGGTTTTGGTCGGGTGAGCAAGGAAATCAACGCGTTGCTCAAACCCACGCGAGAAAATCAGCCCAGCCATCGATACCATTACCCCAACGTGAGTGATGAACCCACCCAACCCCGAGAGGTTTCGCTTTCGATTCCCCCAGAGCCTTGCGAGATTCGCAAGGATAGCAAAAACCGTCAGGCCGGTAAGGAAAAGAATCCATGGAAGCGCTCCGACCTCGACTCCACCGAAGAAGTGAACCTTCTTGTCAAGCACGGCCGGTTGCCCAGGAATCAAGATTGCGAAGTTGCCGATCACTAGTTCTTTGCCGGCCCACTTCACCCACAGAGTCAAACACCCCACAACAAAGAAAGTCACCGCAAAGATATTAATCAGCGATCCCAAAATCTCCTTGATTGGCTTTTCCTTCCAAGAAAGGAACGGTGTTAAGCCAACGAGGAGAACGATAATCGGATACGGCCAAGCAAGCACTTGGTGATACAGATGTTCCTCGACAACCTTCGGAGATTTGCCCGCGAGCGATTGCAAAAGCGGAACGCTCATCCCGATTCCGGTGACAACCCCAGTCGCGAGGAGTAACCAGATTCCGTAGCCGTACATCCGCTCCTTATGCCAGAAACCTTCTGCTTTTGCCTTGGGAGCAAGCACACCAGACCTTGCAATCTCCTTACTGCGAGTGAGTAAAAGCCCGACAAATCCGAGCGTAGATGCCAGCACGATCCCCACAAGAATCCACAGCGCCGAGCGATCCATCTCAGCAAAGCTATGAACGGATGTATCGCCCAGGAACCCACTGCGGGTCAAAAACGTGCCGTACCCAAAGAGCAAAAAGGGAAGTGCGGCGAGAACAACATTGCCCATCTTCCAGCTTCCCCGGGTGACCTGCATGATGATCCCGTGGATCAAAGCGGCAACCACAACCCAAGGTACGAAGGAGGTGTTCTCGACGGGATCCCACATCCAAAATCCACCCCAACCGAGCGTCTCATACGCCCAGAAACCACCCATGCACAACCCGAGCCCAAGTAAGGTCGCACTGACAATGGCGAATGGTCGGAGGCCCATCACCCACTCATCGAGGTTTTTGGTGAGGAGCGCGCTACACGCCCATGCGAACATCGCCGTCAGGCTGCCAAATCCAAGGAAAATCACTGGCGGGTGGATCACCATCCAGTAGTTCAAAAGCGAAGCATTGAGCCCGACTCCCTCGGAAATATCCGTTCCCGCCGCCGCAATAGAAAAGGGTGTCTCGTAAGTCAGAATCCCGGCGAGAGCGGCAAGAAATAGGCTGGAAACGAAAGTGAACCAAGGTCGGTAAATGCCCGTCTTCGGGGCGATCACCATCGCGAACAACGCCGAAGTAAGGGCCCAAAGAAGGAAGCTCCCTTCTTGACCGGCCCACATCCCGGCAATCAAATACTGGATTTCATGGTCAAGTGCCGAGTGCTTCCGGACGTACTCAAACCCAAACTGATGCCCAAGGAAAAGCGATCCCAAGCAAGCAAGTGCACCAAAGAAGGAAAGCCCGCCTACCAGGAGCATACGCTGAGAAAGCAGGTTTTTCTTAACATCACCCTTGGCGACAAAACTGAAAATGGCTGAAGCAAGATGGGCAACGAGAGCAAGAAGGATAAAGCCTTTGCCGAGAAGGCCGATGAAAGAAGCCCAACTCGCAATCTCTAGCTCAGCCATGAACTAGGAACCTCGCGCCTGGAGTTTTTTATCGCGCTCTGCTTCGTATTTGGACGGGCACTTAAGAAGCAGCTTATGGCTTTCAAAGTTCTCGCCTTTCATGCCGCCAACGGCAACAACTTCGGTTGCCTCACCCATATTCGCGGGAGGAAAACCGTGATAGATCACATTCATTGACTCCCCTTTGTCATCCTTGATGGTGAATCGCACTTGGCGCGCTTCCGGACTTGCCACAACCGATTCATGAACCAGCGATCCATACAAATGGATATTGTCGCCTTCCATCGACTTCGCCTCCGAGACGGTCGCATACGGACTTGCGTTCGATAAGAAAACAAAAATGATTGCGGCAAGGGCGGCAACACCCGCACCAATTCCGGCCAACTGCTTCGTGTTCATGACCTAAACGTAGTGTACGCGAGAAAAACAAAAGAAGTGTCCACATCTGGGTCGGCATGGAACTTGCGACTCACAAAATTCGTTGGATGGGAACAGCGTCCGCAAGGAAGCGGTCAAGAATCAGATAAAATAGTCAGGTCGCGCCGATCTCACATTGGCCACACCAGACAATCCACCTAGGTTTTCAGCAATGTTGATGCGAAATGTAGTCGTCAGTTTGAGCGTGTTAGCTCTATCTAGCTTTGCTTTCACGCAAGCCGGTTCAACCGAAGCAGTGAATAAAAGTGCCAATCCGGAATACTCGGAACTCCACCTGCGCACTCTGCTCGGAAGTATCCGCTGTCTGGACGGGGAAGGACGCTTCGAAATGACCTTCTCGGGCACTCTTCTCGTCAGTAAGATGGACGGCGATCTCAGCATCACGGGTGCCGTCAAAAAGGAATTTGATGCAAACGACCGCGTTTGTTACACCGGAACCGGAAAACTCGTTGCCGATGGAAAATGGCGATCTATCCACTGGTTCGGCTCAGATATGAAAGCCGATTGGTTCGGTAAGGGAATCGTCAACATTTCCGGTGAATTCGCACGCAACCCCGAAACTGGTCTGCTAGAAACGGGTGACTATTGGTACGACAAGGCGAACGAAAAGCAAGCGTTCCCGAATGCTGCCCTTCAACCGTTGCCGCTACCGAAGTATTCTTCCATTGAGCGACCCGATAAGGCTCCAGAAATCAGGAAGCGATAAAGCGAATCGGGTAAACCGAAAGGGTCGTGCTTACAAGTACTTTCTGCCACGTTCCCGGCCTCGGTGCCCATACAGAAAAATCACTCTGGAATCAGGGGTGCGAAGATTGGGAAACCTATCTTCGTACCCCTGATCAGTTTTCTGTGGGGACAGTTGCGAAAGCCACCATGCTCGACAGCATCCACAAATCCGTGGATGCCTATGATCGCCGCGACCACCGTTTCTTCAAGGAAGCACTCGGGGGCCGAGAAAGCTGGCGTGCTTGGCCAGAATTCCGAGATCGTGCCGTCTATCTCGATATAGAAACCGATGGCGGAATGAGCGGAAGCAGCATCACCACCGTTGGGATGTACGATGGCGAGCGATTCACTTGCCTTGTCAAAGGGCAAGACCTCGATGAGTTCCCGGACGTCATCGCGCGGTACGGCATGATCGTCACTTTCTTTGGCTCCGGATTCGATATCCCCATGCTCCGCAAAGCATTCCCGTACATCGAATTCGATCATATTCATCTTGATCTTTGTCACGCCCTCAAAAAACTGGGAATTCGCGGAGGCCTCAAGAAAATCGAAAAGCAGTTCGGTATCGGTCGCACTGATGAAACCGACGGGCTGAACGGATTGGACGCCATCCGTCTTTGGCGCGAATACCAAATGGGCCGCGAGGAATCACTTCAAACCCTCATCGCCTACAACGAGGAAGATGTGGTCAATCTAGAAACCCTCGCCCAGATCGCCTACGACAAGCTCCTCGTCGAAACCAAGGGCCAGGGCGTCATGCAGATCTAGCTGAACTCAACCGCCAGAGATCGAAACGCCTGAATCGCTTGGGCGAGTCCGGCATCATCCACATCCAGATGAAAAACAAACCGCATCCGCTGTGGGTCAAGCGCAAAGGCGTGGACATTGCTCTTTTCCAGCCCGTCAATCCACTGCTGAGCGTCACTCTCGGTTCGTACCATCACGATATTCGTTTCTGGTTCTTGCGGATGCAACCCCGGTAACCCCGAAATCGCATTCGTGAACTCCTTGGCCCGCCGATGATCATCGGCGAGTTTGGAAACGTTGTTCTCCAGCGCAAAGATTCCCGCCGCCGCCAGAATCCCCGATTGCCGCATTCCCCCACCGACTCGTTTCCGCCAGAGACGAGCGCGATCAATGAAATCGGCTTTCCCAGCGAGAACTGACCCCACCGGCGCACCGAGTCCTTTGCTCAGACAGATACTGACTGAATCCACTTGGCTGGTTATCGCGCTAACATCTAAACCAAGCGCAACCGAGGCGTTGAAAACCCGCGCCCCATCCAGATGAACTTTCCACCCTTTTCTGTCGGCGAGATCACGAAGTTCTCGGTGGCGCTCGACGGGCAAAACGGTTCCCCCCGCGCGGTTGTGGGTGTTCTCCAAACAAAGTAGTGTCGTGCCCGGCGTGTGGAGCGAACCAACCAATCCACGCGACTCCACATGCTCAGTAGTGAAGTACCCCGACCCGTCGCCGTATGTCCGCACCGTCACGCCATTGAGAACCGCCGGAGCACCCACTTCATAGTAGAGGATATGCGCTTCGTCTTCCGCGAGAATCGAATCTCCTGGGCGAGTGTGAGCCGCTATCCCAATCTGGTTGCCCATTGTCCCGCTCGGCACAAACACTGCCGCTTCCATTCCCAGCATTTCGGCAGCGAGTTCTTCTAGCTTCTGTACCGTCGGCTCATCGCCCAAGACATCATCGCCTAGCGGAGCCGACATCATCGCTTCTTTCATCGCCGCGCACGGTTGAGTAACTGTATCTGAGCGAAGGTCTACGCGGGGAAGTGTGCTCATCAGATTGTCCTCACAAACTCTACGATTTGCTGTCGCATGTGATTCCACGTATCGAACATAAAACTGTGCCCTTCACTTTCTAGCAAGTGCAATTCGCTGGGAGATCCCACCTGGTTCAATGCCGAGTGAAGAATCTGGGCTTGCTTCACCGGGACAACATCATCCGCTGTCCCGTGGAAGATCAAAAACGGAGGAGCCTCCTCCTTGACATAGGTAACGGGACTGGCTTCTGCCCAAGGTTCTGGATTCAATGCGTGCGGCTCTTGGATGAACTGATCCAAGAATGAGAAAGCGATAGGGAATTGAGTTTCTTCTGGATTCCGCAGATCGGTAATCGCGCAGATAGAAACCACTCCATCAGCGAGCACAACATCTTCTTCCGAACGGAACGCTTTATCACAGAGCCCCGCCATGCAAGCCAAATGTCCGCCCGCAGAAACCCCGAAGCTGATCGTTTGTGTTCCGCTTGTGTTGAGGTCTTTGGCGTTTGCCTTCGCAAACCGCATGAACTCCTGGATATCAGCAATCGGATCGGGGAAAGGGTGAAGGGGCGCAAGCCGGTACCCAACCGACGCAACATTGATCCCTTGGGATGCAAACCATTCGGCTTCCTCGTGCAGATGGGCGCGGTCACCACTTATCCATCCACCACCATGAAACATGGCGAGCAAAGGTGCGCTATCCGCATTCGCAGGGAAGAAGTCGAACTTCCGGCCAGGAATCGCCGGGTCATAGGAAAGGTTGAGTTGAGGTTGCACCATTTTCAGTTTAGCCTAGTCCGGCAAAAAGAAAATCCGCCCCTGATATTCAGGAGCGGATTCGGGGGTCAAATGTCGATTAGTTGACTTTCGCTGTGGTCTTCACTGTGCCTTTCGAGGTCACCGTGATCATGCCCGGGATTTCCATAACTTGACCAACTGTCATGTCAGTCTTGGATGCGACGCCATTAGCAAGGTCGACCCACATAAAGCCGCTGAAGTTCGCGGTGATATCGCCTGCACCAGCCCCCATCGAAGAGAGATCGATTTGAAGTTTTCCAGAAGAATAGACCTTGATCTTTGCGGTCTTTTTGCCATCCAAATCTTCAAAGGCAACGACTTCGTACTTGAACGGGATTTCGCCAGTGACCATGCCTTGCATTTTCACTGGGTGCTCCCAAGCCGAACCAACTTTAATCGCTTCTTCAGGATATGTCGCACCAAAAATGCCTGCTTTGCTACTCGGATCCATTTCCGAGAACATCGCCATCATTTCATCAATGCCTTCAACCTTCAGGTTGCGAGTGGCACCGCGATCACTCACTTCGCCGCTAGTCTTGACGGTTTTCAATGACCCTTCCGGATCACCCATACCACCCATCGCATCTGAGTCAGATTCATACTTGACGCTCGTGTTTTCGGTCGAGTAAGGCATCCAACCATCTTCGGTTTTCTTTCCGAACGAATACACCGTGGTAATGGTGGACTTCGTTACGCTTTCCTCTTCCATCATGCCGGTCAGAGTGGTCTTGGTATCGGTAACGATATTCATTGTGACCTTCTGATCAGAAGCAACGTTAAATCGAAGTTTCGCGGAATCTTGGACGCCAGCCTGAATCAGCAATGGCAAAGCGACAACCGCAAGCAGAGAAGTTTTGAGCAATCTCATAGTCGTTATTTTAGACGCTCCTCAAGGCGTCAATATTCCAAGTACTACTGAATCTGAGTCCAAGGTTGCGCGCACGGCAAAAAATGAGTATTTCATGTAGTAGGGGTTGACAAGAGTCTGGGTTACTGGTAAATTTCACCCAGCAACTGTGCGGTGAAACCATCGTGAACCGGTTGCATACGGGAGAGAAAAATTGAATAAGTTCCAAATCAAGTTGTTTGGGATTGCTGGCGTCTTAGCCGGCAACAACCTGAACTCACACTTCAAAACATCCAAAGTCCGCGACCTTCTCGCCT
>JAGQUX010000032.1 GCA_020438215.1 Armatimonadota bacterium
CGCCCTTATGCTCAGTCCGTTGGCACTCGGGATCACCCTGTTTTATAGCATCACCAAACGATTCACTCCGCTTTGCCATGTCGTTTTGGGTGCTAGTTTGGGGATTGCTCCTGCCGCTGCTTTCATCGCCGTGACGGGCAAATTCGAACCAGCAATATTCCTTCTCTTCTTTGCCGTGATGTTCTGGACGGCCGGCTTCGATATCCTCTACAGCCTCCAAGACGAACAGTTCGATCAAGATCAGGGCCTCCGCTCGATGCCGCAAACCCTGGGAGTATCAAAATCTCTTCTGGTGAGCCGCATTTTCCATGCGATCACTGTTCTCATCCTCGCAGGGTGGAGCCTGATGTACAACCCCCTCGCTTTGATTGGTGTCGCCCTCGTCGCCGCACTCCTGATCTACGAGCAATCGCTCGTCAAACCCGATGACCTGAGCAAAATCAACGTAGCCTTCTTCACCGTGAACGGATTTGTCAGTATCCTGTTCTTCTTTGCTACCCTGCCCGGATGGTGGCAATAAGATGGAGTCAGTCTTCGGGCGTACAAATCGATCCGTACCGCAAATCTGGCTTCGACCTCTTGTTGGTGGTAACCACGAAGAGCTTGCCGAATCCTGGGCGGATACTCCCGTTATCGTGGACGGAGGCTCGAATCCCGCGCTCTGGGGCCAACTCATTCGTGAGCAAATAACTACAGAGGTCATGTCCATCGCCGGACGGGATATTGAACGCGCCACCAGCGATCATCAATCCGCCGATTTCATCGGCGCGCACCTTATTGAAACGCTCAGTAGCCTCCAAAGAACATATTTGTCCTTCTGTTTTCTGTATGTTCGTCGTGCCTTAGAAGAACACCAAATCAATGGCGCATTGCAGGCTCTCCACTCGGCAAAGGAAGAAGGTCTGATTCACCATATTGGACTTTGTATTGCCGGGCCAACCCTTGCCGCCACTAGCCTCTGGCGATTCCACGATGCCTTTGAATGCGTTCTCACCAAACGCACTCCCGAATCAGAATCTGACTTCCAATCTGTCCTCAGCCTTGCGCAAGAAAAACGCGTTGGCGTGGTTGTCGAAACCGATCTCAGCGGTTTGCAATATGCGAAAGAGCATCCGGTTCTAGTCGGTGTCCGATCGGCCCAAGAAGTCAAAGCCGCGCTAGGAGAATTGAAGGCTCCGTGATCGTCAATCCGATCTTCTTTCCTGTCGCCGCGGGGATATGCCTTCTCTTCGCATTCTCCTGGGCGTTCCGATTCAAAAAGCAACCTGGACGCGCCATCGCAATGGGTTGCGGATTCATTCTTCTCGGATTTCTCAGCCTTGGCATGGGCGAAAGCTGGCCAAAACCCTTGATGATTGCGCTTGGTGTCCTTCTCGTCATTTGCCTCCTCGCCGACTTTGCCATTCAGTCTTCAAACCGGCAATCCGCAGGGCAGAAGAAATGAAGATTGCGATAGTGGGTGCCGGTCTTGCTGGATTGCGGGCGGCTCAACTCCTGGAGCAGTCCGGAAATGAAGTCGTCATCTTCGAGGCCAGAGATCGGGTTGGTGGAAGACTCCATACGGTCCAATCCAGCGAAGGCTTCTACGAAGGTGGCGGTGAGTGGATTGATGGTGACCACCACCGACTTATCAGTCTCCTGAAAGAATTCAATTTGGAGCCAGAACCTACCGATTTCTATCCCGGAATCGTGGTGTCACGCGGGGAAGTGGCTCCGGAAGATAATCCCGGCGACCGCGCAACTGCCGACTTCGATGGAATTGATGAAGCCGCCTCTGCCATCGCTCAGCGGATGCCCGCCGAACCTTGGCTCGACGAAGACTACGCCGACCTCGACAGGAAATCTCTCGCTGATTGGTTCGACCGTCAGTGCACCAGCGATGTGGGGCGGTGGTTTGTTGAGGCGTATTACCGATCTGATGAAGGAGAAGACACCGATCAGATCAGCCTGCTTTCTTGGCTCCACTTCTATCGAAATTATCTCGCCCGCGAAGTTGGAGAGATGAGTGCCGCGCGCATCCCCGGTGGGAGCCAAACGCTCTGCCAGCACATCGCGGATGGTCTCCAAGCTGAGATCCTTTACGGCAAATCTCTGAAGAGCTTCGAGACGAGGGAAGATCATGTCGAGCTATGGTTCGAGGATGAAATGGTCTTCGCCGACCGAGCAATAATCACAGTTCCTCCACCAATACTTGCGCAAATCGAATGGCCTGTGGATCAAGAATTCCGGCGCAACCAAATCGCTCAGATCAACATGGCGCGCATTATCAAAGTTGCGCTGGAATACAAGACTGCCTGGTGGGAGCAGAGCGATTGGTCGGGGCGGCTACTCACCGATCTGCCCTGTCAGCAAGTCTGGATCGGTGGGCGGCACGGAGCCAATGTTCTCTGCGCTTACATCTGCGGGGAAGAAGCGCAAATGATCGCGCAAAGCTCCGATCCTGCCCAAAGAGTCCAGAACGCCTTTGCTGAAATCTTCCCCGAATCCAGCGATCACTTTATTGGTGGAAAAGTCCATGCTTGGCTAGATGATCCTTATGCAAACGGTGCATTCCCGTTTATCAAGCCCGGCAAGTTTGTAACCGCTTGGCCAGGACGCGCCGAGCCCGTTGGCAATGTCCATTTCGCCGGTGACTGGACGGCAGAATGGTTCGGTTTTATGGAAGGGGCACTCGAAAGTGCCGAGCGAGTCAATCAGGAAATCAACAATGAATAACGTCTCTCTCTTTGGTCGATCAGGTAATAGCTTCACTGTGGAAAACGGCAAGTTTTCGTCGTTTTCTGGTTCATCAGATGGCGCACCAAGAAAATACATCCTCCCTGGATTCATTGACGCTCACTGCCATATCCTTCCCACAGGGCTCGATCTCGCCAAGCTACAACTCGACGATTGCAAAACTCAAGAAGATGTACTCCAAGCCGTTGCCGAATGGGAAAAAACGATGGAGCCGGGTGCTTGGCTCCACGCAGTCCATTACGATCAGACTAAGTTTGAGGGTTCAAAGCATATTGTTTGTGCGCAGCTCGACGCAATTTCCAGCACACGCCCCATCCTGCTACGCCATGTGAACGGGCATGCTTCAATTGCGAACTCCGCTGCCCTTAAAGCGGCTAGAGTCGACCACAACACTCCCGACCCGGATGGTGGAGAATTCGGACGCGATGATTCAGGGCAACTCAATGGTGTCCTCCTCGAAAAAGCGCACGAGGTCGTGACCAGCGCCATGCCCGAACCTTCGCTTGAAGAGATGACGGAAGCAATTCTGCTCGCCGCTCAGGAGATGTCGAAACTCGGAATCACCGCCGCCACCGACATGATGACCGGGCGTTGGAACTTGGAAAAAGAATTGATGGCGTATCATGCCGCCGCCGAGCAGGGGAGCCCCGTTCGATTTCGACTCTACGTTCAATGGGCAACCGTGCTCCACGAACGTAAAGCGATCCAGCCCGAACTCCTCCGCGAACTGACCCGGCAAATGAACCCTGATCTCTGCCGAATGGAAGGGCTCAAGGTTTTCGCCGATGGAGCTATCGGGTCGGCAACGGCTGCCATCCACTCACGGTTTCGCACAACCGGTGGACGTGGACAGCTCATTTATTCCGAAGCTAACCTTGCCGATATTCTCGCCAAAATTGATGCCGCTGGATGGAAGTGCTCCGTTCACACTATCGGTGATCGCTCCACCGATTTGGTCATGGATGCATACGAAAAGTTTGACGATCCCACTCGCCACCGCATCGAACACGCGATGATCCTCAGCGATCAGCAAATTGATCGGTTAGCCAACCTTAATTGCCATGTCACGATGCAGCCTGAGTTTCTGCACTGGTTTGGTCACGCTTATCGCGCTCAACTAGAGCCCGAAATTTCCAGCCACCTCAAGCGAGTCAAGAGTTGCCTGGATAAAGGCATTCGTCTTTCATTCAACTCTGACAGACCCATTGTTGGTGGAAATCCGTGGGATGGAATCGGGGCCGCCGTCAATCGTCCAGAGGGATTTGTGATCAGCGAGAACATCCCTCTTGAAAAAGCTATCGACCTCTACACCCACGGGGGCGCCGATGCGAACAGTGATCTTGGATCAATGGGTGAACTAAAAGAAGGGCAATGGGCTGATTACCAGGTCTACGATTCTGAGCCGAAGCCCGGCAGTTCTCCAACTCAGGTTTACCGCGCCGGCGAACTGGTCTACGATTCTAACACCGTTCCATAAAGTAGCTCGTGTCAATCGTGGATGGCCCCATCTCGTCATAGGGTGGGAAAGCCGCACACTCCTTGAATCCATTCCGCTCATAGAACCGAATTGCTGCTTTCTGATATATGCCAGTTTCCAGTCGAACTATATCTTTCCCGGCTGATTCTGCCACTTCAAAGAGAGCATCCAAAATCGCCTGCGCCGCCCCCGTTCCTCGGAAATCTGGTCGCGCATACATCCGCTTGAGCTCTCCCCATTCGTACTGCAGATCAACCCCTCCGCACGCGGCGGGTTCGCCATCCACATACGCAACATAGAATGCGATTTGCGGCTGCATGATCTGATCGACTTTGAGGCCGTGCTGCTGACACTGGCTGTAATGCCGGTTCATTTCCTCACTCAGTTCGGTCACCAGATCAATCACATCTTGATCAAGCTCCGTCTTCCGCACGACCTCGATCGCCATATCTATTCCCAGATGCTCATATCCGGGCGCGCCCGCCAATGTCCGGTCTGCATTTGAACCCGGTGAGCAATCGCCAGCAGATTCGATTCCCCAAAGTACGGCCCAATAATCGAGAAGCTTCGCGGGCTACCGTTCGGGTTCGTACCAAACGGGATCAGGATTTGCGGGTGCCCGGTTAGGTTCAGATTGTAAACCCGTGGATAAACCCGGTCATCGGCAACAATCGCATCAAATGGAGATATCCTTCCGTGATAATCCTTGGCCATATCCCACCGCGCTCGATCAGCTTGGATCAAATCAATCGAACTGACAAAGTGAGCAGATCGGAAAGTGTCGGGCCAACTGGAATTTTTTAGATTCTGGATTGCCGGACTCCGTGTGAAGCTATCGAATGCGGCTCCGCACTCTGCGAGCAGGATATTGAACAACCCATCCGGCCCTTCAGGGAGGAAGACTGGCTTGAACTCCGCACCCATGTCCGCCAACAGCTTCAAATGCGGTTTGCCGTTGACATCTACTGGCTTATTCGCATCTTCTTCACGAGTGACAAGATAGCCGAGGTTGTAGCCACTGAGATCATGCCCTTTCGGGGTTTTGTATTCAAATGCCTGGTCAAAGCTACTCGGATCGTTTTCATCACCTCCGAGAATCGCCTGAAAAACCAAAGCGCAATCTTCCGCCGAGCGGCAAATCGGGCCGATCTTGTCCATGCTCCAGCAAAGGGCCATTGCTCCGGCTCGGCTCACTGCCCCGAATGTCGGACGAAGCCCAGTCACCCGGCAGTTATGGCTCGGAGAGACGATCGAACCGCTGGTTTCTGTGCCGATGGAGAAAGCAACCAGCCCCGCCGCCGTCGCGCTCCCCGATCCCGCGCTGGAACCACTTGAACCAATCTTGGGATCCCACGGTGATTCTGTCCGCCCGCCGAACCAAACATCACCCTGTGCGAGTGCCCCCATGCTCAGTTTGGCGATCAAAACACCACCAGATAGCGAGAGCTTTTTCACCACCGCCGCTTCTTCCTCCATCATTTGATCTTTGAATGGTTCGGCTCCCCAAGTCGTGGGGTAACCCGGAACCGCGAAGAGGTCTTTGACGCCGTAGGGAATTCCGTGCAATGGCCCGCGATATTGCCCCACCGCGATCTCAGCATCAGCTTGCTTGGCCTCGGCCAGGGCGCGTTCCTCGGTCAGGGTGATGAGGCACCGCAGATTGTTGCCGTACTTCTTCATCCGGGCGAGATAAATCTTGGTGAGTTCTGTACTGGTGATCTGCTTGGTGCGAATCAATTCAGCAAGCTCCACCACAGAAAGAAAAGCAATGTCCTCGTCCGATTTCGGGCGTTTGAACCCGGCGATGTATCGCGTCGTGCAGGTTCGCATCGTGCTATCGGCGTATTGTTCACCGGGGATGCGGAAATGAGTTGCGGGAACGGAGGTGTAGTTTGCCGCCGCTTCACGTACTCCGCGGTTGCCGGTGTAGACATCGTTCACATCGCGGACAATCGCCTGCAATTCTTCATCGGTGAACTTGGTTTCGTGGAGCTTCTGGGCGGCTTTCAGGTCGTCAAGGGTGATCGGACCAGCATTGCGATTTTGAGGCTCTGTTTTGGCGAGAGCCCATCCAGGGAGGAGCGGCCCAGCCGCACCGATGGCCATTGTGCGGAGGAATTCTTTGCGAGACAGCGACATGCTTTCGGTCTTACCTGGAAAGCGCGCATTTTTGGGAAGATTGTTTGTTGGGACGTGCTGCAGGTGCAAGCAATGTGTGGCACTGGCGCAGCCAAGGAATCCTTGTGGCAGCGTGGCACTGGCGAAGCCAGTGTGAGTATCACTTCACATATTCGAGAGCAGTGAACGAATTGTTTGCGTTCCGCATTAGCTTATCCTCCCAAAAAATGTGTGGCACTGGCACAGCCAGTGAAAACCAAAGTGATCAAAGGCACTGGTTTCACCAGTACCAATCGAGAAGGCTACTCACCCAATTCAGGCTCCGCGACAGCGCGAATCCCGATGGTGGCGATAATATCTCGAACCCGCTCGCACTCTTCCTGATCTGCGCGGTGGACAATGCACTGCCCATAGTGATCAATCTCCCAAGCCTCGCAGTACGCCTCATCCACCGAGCAGTTGGTGGCGGCGACCAGGATCAAAATCACTTCCTGATAGGTGTTCTTGCTGTTGTCATAAACCGTGACTTTCCAGCCGGGATCACCCATTTCGGAAATCTGTTCGAGGATGCCAGGCGCAATCCCTGGTGCCGAAGTGAAGCTGACTCTACTCATCCCACTCCTTCTTGACTTCCGTTTCCACTCCCACCGATGAGATGATCGTGGCAACCCGCAAGCACTCGTCCTCGGAATCAAAGTGGACGTTGGCCTTGCCAAAATTGTGGGCTTCCCACATCTCTATGTAGGCTTCCTCGGCATCGCACCCAGTGGCGCGCATCAGAACGTACATCACCTCGTCCATCGTGTTCCAGGGGTTGTTAAAGATCACCACCCGGTAGCGTTCAACGCTCACCGAGTTTTGATCAAGAATCTGTTCCTGGGTTTGATGGCTCATGCGTGGGTTCAAGTTTATTGTACGACGTTTTCTCGTGATCCGTTGACTCAGCGCGAGTTCGGCCCACAAATACGCTCGTGGTGAGAAGTGAAGCAAGCCCTATGCCGAAAGCGAGCCACGGGTTCAAAACGTTCGGAGGAGTGTAGGTGAAGACCACCTCGCCCTCGCCCTCCACACCGACTTCTAGCCAGCGTTCGCCTTTGATCGCGGCGGGTTTGCCATTGACCGTGGCTGACCAGCCCGCCATGTTTCGGTTCCGGAAGGTGAGGGTGCCATCGCCAGAGTAGCTGACCCGTGCGGTACGGAGGTCTTGTGATTCGACTTTAGCTTGTGGCAATCCGCGAAACTCCTGCGTCAATCTGAGTTCTGCCATTGGGTCGTGATCTTGCCACTTGGAAGAAAATTCACCAGGGACTGGCAAGCCATTGACGTAGTAGTACTCGGAAACGGACCAATATGACTCCACTCCAGCTGCTCCCAGCTTTTTGAGATCAACGCTCGGTCGAACAAGCATCATGTTGCCGTTGATAGGCGGAGCCGGATCTTCGCCGCCATTGATCTCCTTCATCATCGCTACCGTGTCGCGGTGAATCAGCGAATCGTAGCCACTGATGTCATTGATCCGATACAACGTGGCAATATTTGGAGGAATAACTCTAAGCGGCGGGCGGAAGAAGTTCCATACTGGCTTCTCGTGCATTTCGAACGCATGTCGCTCATCTGGATTCGGCTCAGCTAAATCAATCTTCTCCAACTTCCCATGAGGCAAGTAGCTGAAAACATTGAAAGCAATCATCTGAGCCAGCCCTAAGCCAATCAGTGGCCCCCATGCTTTGCTCCCATCCAGTGCCTGTGGATTCTTGATCCGCCAAGCCATCATCCCAAGAATCATCACTGCCGAAATCAGAGCCATCGGCATGACCTGCTGCGCTGCGCTGCGCACCAGAACTGCAAAGTTGGGATATTCCAGCCATGTCCCCATCCCCGACAGGCTCGCCGCCCAAGAAACCGTCACCAAACAAACGAGTGCCGTAATCGCCCCCGGAATCCAAGGCTTGTACTTCGCCTTTTCATTCACCTCAATCGCATCCAGAAGCCGTGAGAAACCGAGCGATGCCAGCACGCAGCCCGCGAGCACGAAGAGCACTGCCGCTCGCCCCGGAGATCCCGTTGCCGCAAAACCCGGCACACCGTAGTAGAAAAGCGCATTGACTGGTGTCCCCATCGCCAGAAGAAGCCCCAGCAATCCGACTGCGCCAATCCCGATTGTCTCGGTTGTCCAGCTCTTGCGCCGGAGAAGCGCAACCCCCAAAAGCACCGCTGGCCCCCAAATTAGCGCACTCTCAGCGCGATTCCCACCCGGTTTCACGAGCATAGGCCAGTAACCTTTCTCTGCCGTCGCCTCTTGATCTTTTGTCAGGGGATTGCCGACCGTGTAAGGAATCACAAACGAAACCAATTCCCACGGCTTGATCGCTCCGGCAACATAAGCCTGATAACCCTCCGCTGTTGCTGACCCCTGTCGGTGACTGTATTTGGAAAAAGCTAGGGTCGCTCCCACTTGCGGCATCGCAATCATGACGCCCGCTAAAACGGCGAGCCCGGTGTGAATCAGTGGCTTACCGAGCCATTCCTTCTCCCGCACCGAACCGATCAGCAAAGTCACCCCGAAGATCAACGCGGCAAAAATTCCGTAAAAAGCGAACTGTAAGTGCCCGCCCAGCATCATCATGGCGACGGATGCACCCAGCACCAAGCCGTTCTTCCCCTCGCGCCAGCACCTGTGGAGCCCCACCAAAACCCAGGGAATCCATGCGCATGTCGTGATCACGCTCGGGAGTACCGACCACATCACAAAAAAAGGCGTGATCGAAGCCAGCATCCCCGCAAAGATCGCCGCTTCCTTTCGCGCTCCGAGTCGTTCACTCAGTCGGAAAATACCTGCCCCAAAGACAAAGCAATGGAACCAAGCCAGAATCACCATCGCCGTCAGAGTCGGGACGAGCAGAACCCCCATCAGGATATGAAGTGGATAGAGCGGCGCAGACTGGCTATTGGCAAGGAGCGGTGTCCCTCCCAGCTGATAAGGATTCCAAGCAGGAAGTGTGTACCGACTCCAACTCTCGAAGACCAGATCGCGCCAGGGATAAAACTGAAGAACGCCGTCGGCTTGCAGGATGTCGTAGTTGTGATCGTGTGTAAACGATTGCCCCGCCATCATCTCATTGATGTAGCTAAACGGTCCAAGCCCATCTCCGGCAAAAAGCGCACCCGCAAACGGGAGCAGGGAACTCACGAGAATCAGGAGGAGCCCGATCTCAAAACGTAACTTTTTCTTTTCCGACATGCGAAGTTCTTCCGATATTCTGACGGAAACTTACGCCTGCTTCTCCACATGGCTCTTCATTCTCAGCAAATCCTCTTCCATCCGTGTGCGGATGACCCCTTTCAAGAACAGCCAGGCAATGAACGCCCACACTTTACGGAATTCGGGTTGCATATCAAACTGCACATGGGTGCCGCCATCTGCAGGGGTGAAAAGGAAGTGCATCGTCTCGTCAGCCATCACATCGTGCGAAACGAGAGTAAAGCTCCGCGGCTCATTGAACGAAGTGATTTCGTGGATCGCCTTGGTCGGGTTTTCTAGCTCGCCTGACTCTTGTTGCCACTTTGCGCCCATCCCTTTTTTGTGATCAGTCAAAAAGACCACTTTGTGCGCAGAATGCAGAATCCGGGAAAAGTCATCAAAATCGGTAAACGCAGAAAAGACTTCTTGAACCGGCCTCTCAATAACTGCTTCAACGGTGAGCTTCGCCGGCATATTGTGACCCTAAGGGCAATAGACGATTTGTTGTTTGGCTTTCTCGTGCGTAGGTTCTTGCCGCAGAACTTCATGGAAGTGGGCGCAAGCTTCATCCGCCATGCCCAGCATCATCATCGTCATCGCCAAATCATAGCGAGCGTTGCAATGGTTCGGGTGTTCCGTGACAAATTTCTGGAGAGTTGCCAGCGAACCATCGAAGTCGCCTTCAAAGCCTTGAATAAGCCCGATCTGCCACTGAGCATCAGAATGCTCGGGCATTTGTGCAATCACCTGTTCCAAATACATACGCGCCAGGCGATAGTTGCCCTCGCAACGCGCTTGAAACCCTTGTTCGTAAAGTGACTCGACGCTCATAACCTACAGCACGGAAATCAATCGAATTCCCATAATACCGGACAATTTGCACGAAACGTGCAATTAACCGTTTGCCGTACCTGGCTCCAATTTACCGGACGGCGGAACGCTTTTGCCTTTTGATTCCGACTCGGTCGGAGGCGCATCGATCTTTGCCGGCGTGCCTTGGTCTTTCTTATCCAATGCCGGGAGCTCTTCACCTGCCAAAACGGCAAGGAATTCGTCTCGATCTAGCGTTTCCCGCTCAAGCAAAGCGGCTACCAGATCATCCAGCTTTTGGCGATGTTCCATCAACAGATCGTGACCGCGCTTGTAGCAAATATCAACGATGTGTCGAACCTCTTCGTCGATCATCCGCGCAACTTCTTCGCTGTAATCGCGATCTTCCGCGTAATCCCGACCAAGGAACGGGTTGCTACTTCGACGACCGATCGCCAAAGTGCCAAGCTTGTCGCTCATCCCGAATTGGGTGATCATCGCGCGAGCAATCGCGGTGACTCGTTGCAAGTCGTTCGAAGCACCTGTCCACACTTCACCGTAGACAATCTCTTCGGCCAGGCGACCGCCCAGCAAAGCGCAGATGTCATCAAGCAATTCGTTTTTGCTCACAAGGTGCAAATCTTTTTCCGGCAGGCTCCATGTCGAACCGAGCGACATCCCACGCGGAAGAATCGTGACCTTATGAACTGGGTCGCAATGCTCCAGCAGTTCACCGATAATCGCGTGTCCTGCTTCGTGATAAGCAATTACTTCGCGTTCTTTCGCATCAATCACACGGCTCTTTCGTTCTGGGCCAGCAATCACGCGATCGAGCGCATCTTCCAAATCGTTTTGGTGAATCTTGGAGTGGTTGCGCCGTGCCGCGAGCAATGCCGCTTCGTTCAGCGAGTTCGCCAAATCAGCACCCGTGAAACCAGGGGTGCGCTGTGCAAGCTTTTTCAACGTGATCTCATCGGCTAGAGGCTTACCCTTAGCATGGATTTCCAAAATCTTTTCGCGACCAACAACGTCCGGCGGATCAACCGTGATACGTCGGTCAAAGCGACCAGGGCGGAGAAGCGCCGGGTCAAGAACGTCCGGGCGGTTCGTCGCCGCAATCATAATGACGCCGCTATTAGGATCAAAACCGTCCATTTCAACCAGCAGTTGGTTGAGGGTTTGTTCGCGCTCATCGTGACCACCGCCAACACCAGCACCACGCTGGCGACCAACGGCATCAATTTCGTCGATGAAGATCAAGCACGGGCGGTGCGCCTTCGCCGTTTCGAATAGATCGCGGACACGGGATGCACCCACACCAACGAACATTTCAACAAAGTCGGAACCGGAAATGTGGAAGAAGGGAACTCCAGCTTCACCCGCTACTGCGCGAGCAACGTGCGTTTTCCCAACCCCTGGAGGGCCCTCAAGCAGAATCCCTTTCGGAATCTTTGCTCCAAGAGCCGAATACTTCTTGGTATTACGCAGGAAGTCAACAACTTCGTAAAGCTCTTCTTTGGCTTCGTCAATCCCGGCAACATCTTCAAAAGTGACTTTGGGAGTGTTCTCACCGGCACGCTTAGCCTTACTGCGACCAAAGTTCATCGCCTGGTTTCCGCCGGATTGCGCCGGGCGGATCACCATGAAATAGATGAGGCCGAACAGCAGAAGCGGCATCAAAATGTAGCCAAGCGCGGCGAGAATGGTTCCGCCCATCGGTGGCGGAAGAATCTTCACCGCAACGTTGTATTCGCGCATCGTGGCTTGGAGGCTCGAACCAGAATCAGAGCCAGAATCGAAAGCGTTGACTACGTATTTCGAGTTATCGCGCAGCTCACCTTGAATCTTGGTGCCCTGCCAATCCGCAGATTTCACCTGCTTGTTTTCAACTTGTTGATAAAACTCGGTGATGTTGAGGTTCTTTGGCCCAGAAGACATGAAACCGGGGGTGCTGCTGATGAAATTCATCAATGTGATGAGAATCAGCACCATAAACACGGTGACGATAAATGCCTTTGCGCTCTTGTTCAAATTGACCTCTACTTTTGCGAAACGATCGCTACGTAAAAAACCTTACGTCCGAATCTACGCAGACGTTCCTGTGATTATGACTTCTGAACCGGGTGAAGCGGTTCAAAAGACAGTCGCAAGGCCCGGTTTGTTTGCGGGGTGATTTTGACTCTGTCGTCCATGCGTCCACCGGGTATCCAAATCGGCCCCACCATATCACAAATGATCGGCAATCTTCGGCGGGCAGCGAGGGTCAAACCCATTTCTTGGTAAATATCCGCAATTTTCTTATGACCTGTCCCACCAAGCGGCAAGATTTTATCGCCATCTTGCACCGACCGGAAGAACAATTCACCTTTCGTTTTTTCCCGGTCAATCACAGCATCTAAGCTGGCAGGGATGCGCTTGTAATCCTCGACATCCCAATCCTGCGCCACCAGCTTCCATCCAAAGACTTCGCTCTCCGTCTCACCGGGGATAGTGAGGTGAAACCGGAAAGGTTGATCAATCGCCGCCTGCCGAAGAGTCAGAGAGTCCTCTTTGATTTCCAAAATCACCGATGGCTGGTCGCTGGTAAACGATGAATTGTCTCTGCCCAAAATCTCGGAAGACCAAGTATCCGCCTGGTCATAGCTCAGCTTGCCACCCAGATACTGAACCGCCAGACGAAGCGCTCTGCGTCGTAGAACATCGGGAGCATGGGCAAGTTCTGCTCGCGAGAACGCCATCTCGCAATCCCTCGTAATGAAGTTAAGCGAGCCGTTCAACTGGATTTCTGCACGTTCGAGAATCTGCGCCGCAAGACCATTCAAGAACGCTTCATCCTCCTGCGCGGATTCCGAAAGCCGTAGTATTCCCGCCCGGAATCCTGGGTGAACCTTCTCAAATTCTGGGATGACCCTCTCGCGTAATCGCACCCGACTCAGATCAATCTCGGAGTTCGCGGGGTCATCATGGAACCAAAAATTGTTGGTTTCGCAATACTCCCGGAGTTCCGCCCGCGTAAAGGGAAGCAATGGGCGAATAATCCCTTCGCGCACTTCCGGGATGCCAGCTAATCCCGCGAGCCCCGTTCCTCGCGCCATGTGGAAGAGCACCGTCTCGATGTGGTCATCTTGCGTGTGTCCTGTAGCAACCCAATCGCACTCAGTCTGGAACGCCGCCTGTCGGAAAAAGTTGTAGCGTGCCTCGCGCCCTGCCTCCTCAATCCCAACACCGAGTTCCTTCGCCATTCGGGGAACATCCGCTCGTCCGGTAACAATCGGCACACCCAAGGAATCACAGAATTCTGCACACCGGCGCATTTCCTCGTCGGCTTCATCGCGCATCCCGTGGTGCAAGTGCGCAGCAACAATGTCCACCCCGATGGAGTGCAGTAGATGAACAAGAGCAGTCGAATCCGCACCGCCCGAATACCCCACCAAAGCGCTCCGCGCTGATGAAAAAACAGGATGACTTTGCCAATGTTCCTGGAAACGACCGACCACGACTGGTCAGGATACACCCGCCGGTACAATGAACCTATGCGGAGGCGAGACCAGTGATATCCCCGATCAAAGATTTAGTCTCGCTGATTGAGCGGATCACCGGTCGGAAAGACCGCGCCGCCATCCGCTCCGAACTTAAGGACGAGAACCCCATTGACATCGCGGAAGCGATCACCCGTGTTGAGCCAGATGAAGCCGCTGAGGTTCTCGAAGCTCTTCCCATTTTCCAAGCTGCGGAGATCATGGTCGAAGCCCCGACCGAGACGGTTAAGCAGATCGTCCCGCTCCTCAGCGACGAAACCCTCGCTGCTTACCTCGACGTCCTCCCGATGGACGACGCCATTGACCTGAGCGAAGAACTCGAACCCGAACGGTTCGAGGCGTTGCTAGAAGTCATCCCCGATGAAGACGCAGAAGAAATCCGGCGGCTCATGGCGTACGACGAAGATGCCGTCGGTCGGGTGATGACCGAACACTTCTTCCGCGTTAAGCCGGAAGATACGATGGGTCAAGTTCTGGAAGACATGCGCCTGGCTCCGCAGGACAAATACGAAACCATCCACGATCTGTTTGTCCTGAACGAAGACGGTGCGCTCCAAGGCGTTCTCAGCCTTCGACGCGCTCTTCGTCTTGGCCCGGATCAAACCGCTGCCTCGGTAATGAATACCGATGTCGTCACCGCGCTGGACACCGAAGACCAAGAAGCCGCCGCACGGCGTATGGCTCGTTACGGCTTCTTTGCCTTGCCTGTTGTGACCGAGGCCGGCGTGATGGTGGGCGTCTTCACTGGGGATGACGCGCAGGACATCCTCCGTGAAGCGGAAACCGAAGACGTCCTTGCGATCGGTGCGGTCTCTGGTGATGCCGAGCCGTACATGTCGCTCAACGTCTGGCAGCTCTACAAACGACGTTTTCCTTGGCTCCTCGCTCTCTTTGCTGCGGAATATCTGACCGGCTCGGTCATGCGCCACTATGGTCAGAACGATCCGAGTCTTGGCATCCAACCGCTGATGATGTTTATCCCCCTCATTATCGGTGCAGGAGGGAATAGCGGCTCGCAGGTCACAACCACAATCACCCGCGCCCTTGCGCTGGATGAAATCCGGGGAAGAGACACACTTGCCGTGTTGGGAAAAGAACTCCTGGTCGCCCTCATGATTGGCGCAAGTCTCGGGCTCGTTGGATTTCTTCGCGCACTTGCTCCGACTCCCATTGGCTGGAGTTCTGGCTGGGAACTCAGCGCGGTTGTTGGCCTCGCTTTGCCATCCATTGTTCTCTGGGCGGCAACGGTGGCAAGCGTTCTCCCTATCGGAGCAAAAAAACTCGGCATCGACCCAGCGGTGATGAGTGCGCCGTTTATTACAACATTCGTAGACGCCACCGGGCTCATTATCTACTTCCAAATCGCTCTGACAATGCTGAACAAGTAACGAACTCAATCCCAATTCGTTCGTCAAATCAGGCAAAGGTTGCGCAACAAACGAATTTTGCGCCACGATCAAGCCGATACCATACGTATTGAGAAAGTATCTGCTTCAAACCCAGATGCAATCACTTCAATAACACTAGGAACAAAAATGCTGAACTGGAAACGATTTGCTACGACAGCCCTGGCATCCACCGCTTTGCTCATGACTGCATCGGTGGCGTTTGCGCAGGATCCCCCGAAGATAAAAGAACTCACTGAAGACGCGAAGAAGGAAGCCATCGAGCGGCTGGAACTCACCCTCTCCGAGCAAGCGTTTGTCATTGGGGTCGACTTCAAAGAATTCAAAAAGTTGATCGCCAACCAACCCGACGTTGAAAAAGCGAAGACTCCGGGCGAGTTCACAAGTGCAATCAACAAAGCCCTCGAAACCTACAAGTTCAGCCACATCGCTGTTTTTCCGCCGGAATACGGTCAGCAACGCATGACCGGAACCCGCGCTGGCATCGGCATCCGCATCCAAGACACCAACGGCGAAGAAATCGGATTGACCGTGACCCACGTTTTTGCTGATAGTCCCGCAAGCGATGCAGGTATCCAAGCCGGTGACCTCGTCATTGCCGCCGATGGCAAAGATGTCCACTCTGTTGCCGAACTTCAAGGCGACAAAGGTCAAAAATCCAAGATCACGGTGATGCGGAAAGGCGAAAAGAAAGAATTCGAAGTTGTTCGCCGCGATTACTCCACCGTCATCCCGGAAACTTTGGCTTGGCACGGCAAAACCGCTGTCATCACCATCCCAACTTTTGATCAGGGTTATTCGACAAAAAATGTCGATGAACTGATGGCGCAGGCAAACGAAAAAGCGACCAGCATTATCGTCGACCTCCGTGGCAACGGTGGTGGACGAGTTCTGAATCTTCAGCACCTCGCCAAGTTCTTCATCGATTCTAAAAACCAACCGATGGGCACGTTCGTTGGCTCATCCCAAGTCAAAGCTTACGAGCGAGAATTCGGCGAGGCGAAAGACGTCGTGCAAATTGCGAACAAAACGCGCTTCAAAGTGCGCGCAATGCCAAATGAAGCAACCAACGTCTTCAAAGGAGATGTCGTCGTTCTCATTGATGGCGGCTCCGGCAGTGCTTCCGAAATGATGGCCGCGGCCATGCGAGAAATCCGTGGAGCAAAGCTGGTTGGTCAACCGACGGCTGGTGCGGTGCTTGCATCGCTCATCATGCCTCTTCGCGATTCCACCGGCTTCTGGGTTCAATACCCGGTCATGGACTACGTGACCATCAATGGTTACCGTATTGAAGCCAATCCGCTCAAACCAGACGTCGAAGCACCGCTGACATTCTTCGGTCAAGAAGATGTTGGTGTCAAGAAAGCTCTCGATATCATCAAGAGCTAACGCAAATCATCCAAAGGCTTTGTTCGCGAAGCCGAAGCGAGGTCAACCGAAGGTTTGGCCTCGTTTCCTTTTAACTCCCGGAAGACACGCTCGCGCTGGATAATCACCTTGCCGCTTTCATCTTTCGGTTCACTCAGCACCCGTCCAACGAAGTGAGAATTCTTATCCACAAACAGCGTCACGCGAAGCTGGCTCGTCTCCGCCGTGATCGTATCCCAAGTTTTGCCTTGCCACTGCTTATCACCCGTGGCTTTGGCGTTGCCGTCACCTGTGACGAGCCGAGCCAGCGGGTTCTCGCCCAGCACCCAACTGCGGAGCATTGGCTCAACCCGGGTGCCTGCTTTCGCAACCGTTTCCACAACGAGCGTGCCTGATGCCTTGCCCGTATAAACTGCCCCGTCTTTGTCGCGGATACTTAGCCGCGTGCCATCGAAAGACCAAAACACCCCGTCCGATTCTTGGGCAACGAAGTCACTGCGATACCAAACCTTGATCTCCTGACCATCTTCCTTCACCGCGTAGTTCATTGCAGAAGGGCGCTCGTAAGTTGCAATCACAGTGGTCAGCAGATTTTTCGCTTGCGGAGATCCTTTCGGCAAAGACTTGGTTGGGTCAATCTTGGCGACTTCATATGCGTCGCCGGGCAGCGCAAACTTGGATTTGAGAGGTCGATAGTTGAGTGTCCAGCGGGAATCTAATCCTTCCGCTTTCATCGTGATGCCGGCGAGCTTTGGGCGACCTGCAGTAATAAACAGCTCTGCCGACGTACGCGGGCTTTCAAATCGGATGGCGTATCCGCTCGGCACGTTCTTGAGTTTGAATTCGCCATGATCGCGGATTGTTTCCAGCCACTCTTCCAAACCGCCTTCATTAATCAGCCCGGCAACAAATGGATCAATCTGTGGCGCATATTGACCGATCACTTCCGCGAGGCTGAGATCCGGCATCACGTGCCGCTCGTATTGCCGTAGCTTAGTATCAAAAATCGTAAAACTTTCCGGCTCAATCACCATCGTCCGGCTCGCCGGAATCTCGGGAACGCCTGTCACCTTGATTGATGTCACATTCGGACGGCTGAGATTCAGCTCATAGACAACCTTTTTGCCGTCGGTGCGAGTCTCGGTCGCAATAATCACTTCATCGTGCTCGGCCCACTGGCGGTACGCCATTCCATCAAGTACAAAATCGGTGAACGACTTTTGAGGCAGGGCGATCAAGGCGGCAATGAGCATAAGCGAACTTAGGCGCGACCGAGTCCGCTGGGAGCCTTACTCCCTTTTCCAAGCAACCCGGCAAGCGCGAGAATTGTGACTAAGTATGGCAAGGCTTGCCAGAACTCAACGGGAATTGTCTGCCCAAAAAGCGATTGTCCTTGAAGCTGTAATTGCACCCCATCCAAGAACCCAAAGAACAAGCAGGCAAAGAATGCCGGGATCGGTCGCCATCCGCCCAGAATCAACGCGGCAAGGGCAATATAGCCGCGACCAGCAGTCATGTTGTCGGTAAACGAGCCCGCGTTGCTCACAACGAGTGCACCCGCAATCCCTGTGAAAACCCCTGTCCACAGCAAAGCCATGAACCGAACCTTCACCGGCTTCAATCCCATCTGACGGGCTTTATCCGGGTCTTGACCAACTGCATTCAGCCGCAATCCCCCGCGTGAATTTTTGAGATACCAATAGACTCCGAACACTGCGGTCCAAGCCATCACCCAGTAAGCTGCCACCGGGAAAGCGTTCATCTTCTCACTGCCCAGACTCGAAAACGTTTTGGCAACGAGGGCGGTCGCACCACCAGCCAGCAGGTTGATTCCCATCCCGCTAATGATGTGATCCATCCGATACGTCTGCGTAAGGAGCCAGTGCAAAAAGCTGAGGAGTATCGCCGTCATCAGACCGGAAATCATGCCCAGGAAAGCGTTCCCCGTCGCCTGGGTAACAAAACCCGTTGCGCAAGCCGCCCCCAGCATCTTGCCTTCCAATCCAATGTTGATGACCCCGCTCCGCTCACTGCAGAGTCCACCGAGTGCCGCCAAAACAAGCGGCGCACTAAAGGTCAGTGTGCTCGTGAGGACCGAGATCACCGGAGAAGTATTAGCCATCGTTTTTCACCGCCTTGCGATATCGCATTGCCGCAAAAACAATCACCACCAAGCCAATCAGAATCCCGTTCATCCCTTTCGGAACCCCGAGCAAACTCACCGATGTCACGCCCTTTGAGATCACCGAGAACAATAGTGAAGAAGGAAGCAACCCAATCGGTGAGTTCCCAGCCAGTAGGGCAACCCCGAGCGCATCAAATCCATATCCCGGCGAGAAACCTGAGTAGAAACGGTGTTCAAAAGCAAGCACCTGGATCGCCCCGGCGAATCCCGCGATCATCCCGCTCAATAGCATCGCTCGAACGGTAACTGCCTTGGTTTTCACCCCGGCGGTTTCTGCCGCCTTGGGGTTGGCACCTGTCGCTTCCAGTTCATATCCACTCACGGTTTTCTTGAGCCATGTCCACAAGCCAATTACGGCAACAATCCCGAAAACCCATCCCAAGCTGATCTTGATATTGCCCGATTCAAAAATGTACGGCAAGAACGCAGCATCCGCAACATTCGCAGAAGTCGGGCTTTGCGCGTTCGGATCTTTCAGCGGCCCTTTCACGAGCGCAAGCGTCAAGAAGAAAGCCAGGTTATTGAGCATGATTGTCGTAATGACCTCGTGCCCGCCGCGATGCGCTTTGATCAACCCAGCGGGCCAAGCCCAAAGTGCCCCACCGACGCATCCGGCGAGCAATGCCACGATAATCGCTCCTGGCCCCTGATAGTTCAGCGCAACAAAAACTCCGCACAGCGCGCCGATATTGAACTGACCATCCGCGCCGATATTAAAGAGCCCCGCCCGGAGCCCAACAAAAACCGCAATCCCCAGCAGAAGGAGAGGCGTCATTTCGCGGAGAGTGCCTGTCCATCCGCGCGCACTCCCCATCGAGCCTTTCACCATCTGCTGAAGCCCTTCCACAGTGGATACGCCGGTGACCAAGAACGCCACCCAAATCAGGATAAATGCACCAAGGGTAAGCAGAATCAGCTTCCAGTTCATTGCGCCCCCACCATCAACCGCCCAATCGCCGCCCGGTCATGTGATTCCTCCGGTCGAGGTTCAAAAACTTCTCCGTGATTGATCACCAAAATGCGGTCGCAGTGCTCAATCAGATCGTCCACATCAAAATTCACCATGACAACCGCGCCACCTGATCTCGCAAATGCGCGGAGCTTCTGAAAGACCAATTCGCTGACCTTGATATCAATGCCGCGAGTAGGCTGAAACGCGAGGATCACGCGGGGATTTCCTTCAAAGGCGCGAGCATTCACAACCTTCTGTTGGTTACCGCCGCTGAGTGCACCAAACCGCTGGTGGACATGATCAAACTTAGTAGGGAAGAGGGTTGTGATCCGTTCAGCGATGGCGGCTTTTGCACTTCCGTTGATCGCCATTCCCGACTTAACCGAGCCTGATCGTTGTAACCCCAGAATCCCGTTCTCCTCAATCGACCAGTCCTCAATCACTGCTTCTTCATGGCGATCTTCCGGAATCAACCGCATCCCGTTGAGCAACCGTTCTGAGGTGGAGTGCCGAGTGATGTCTACTTCATCTAGAGTGATGCCTCCACCCAAAGTCGGTTGTAATCCCATGAGATTCAGAAACAGCTCACGCTGACCGTTGCCATCCACCCCGGCAAGGCCAACAAACTCACCCGCCCGCAATTCAAAGGATGCGCTCTTCACCGCCTCGTCCCCGCGATCTCCCTTTACACTCAGCCCAGAAACGGAAAGCACAACTTCTCCCGCATCAAATTTGTCGGGCTTTTGGAATTCAATAGCATGCCCCACGATCATTTCAGCAAGCTCTGCAGAATTTGTTTCGCTGACCACCTTGCTCCCAATCAGCTGCCCACTCCGCAGCACCGTGACTTCATCGCAATACTCCATCACCTCCGGCAAACGGTGCGTGACAACAATAACAGTCGCGCCTGCATTCGCTAGTTCGCGAAGTTTGCCGTAGAGCAAATCGCTATCGGCGGGGGTGAGCATTGCGGTTGGCTCATCCAGAATCATGATCTGGGAATCACGCCATAGTAGCTTGAGGATTTCCAGCTTTTGGGCTTGTGCCGGTCCAATTCCCTCACTCAAAGCATCCCATTCAAACTCAAATCCCATTCGCTGAGCCAGCTCATCTGCGCGAGTCTTTGCCGCCGCCCGGGGAATGAGCCATCCAGGCTCAGCTCCCACCATCAAGTTATCAAGCTGGGTGAGTTCCGGAATGATGCTGTAATGCTGACTCACCATCCCAACCCCGGCATGGATGGCTTCATCCTGGCTTCGGAAATGCTTTTCTTCGCCGCCAATTTGAACAGAGCCTTCTGTCGGTTGGATCGCTCCATAGAGAATGCGCATGAGCGTGGTTTTGCCTGCGCCATTCTCGCCAACCAGAGCATGGATATGTCCTTGCTTTACGGACAAACTGACATTTTCAAGTGCACGCACCGCCCCGAAGTCCATCGTGATGCCGGACATCTGCACCATGATTTCGCTCATGAATTCTCCCCGCGAGCGAGAAGATCGAACAGAGCGGCAGTGGTTTCTTCGCCTCGTCCCTGCTTAATGAGTTCGCTCAGAAGGCATTCGGTAAGTTCCGTCATCGGGATACTGGCCCCAATTTCACTCGCCACCTCGCGGCAATAGCCAAAGTCTTTGACCTGGTTATTGATACTGAACCCCGGCGTCCAATCTTGATCGAGAATCTTGGGGCCGTAGTTTTCAAATGCCCAGCTTCCCGCCGCACCTCCACTCAAAAGTTCGCGCGTTTGGGCAATATCCAGCCCGGCACGTTTAGCAAAAGCAAGGCTCTCGCACAGCCCAATCAGTGCACCCCCCACGGCGATCTGATTCGCCATCTTCATCATCTGGCCTTTGCCGCCCGGACCAACATAAGCGACGGTCTTGCCATACGCCTGCATCAACGGCTCGACTTCGTTGAAGGTCGCCTCGTCACCCCCACAGAAAATCGTGAGCTTGCCGGATTGCGCACCCATCGAACCGCCCGTAATCGGGGCGTCAATAAATCGGAACCCATCTTCCGAAAGCGTGCGGTGCAACATTGCCGCCACGCTCGGGGAAATCGTGGAGTGATCAACAAAAATCGTTCCTGGTTTTGCCGACGGCGTCATGGCGTGGATGCACTCTTCCACATCCTCCGACCGTCCCACGCACAGAAAAATGACGTCGCACTGCTCGGCAAGATCGGCAAGGGAATCAGCAATCTCAGCCCCCGTATCTGCAAAAACAGAAGCCTTGCTCGCTGTTCGGTTCCAAACAACAACGGAATGTCCTGCTTCGATCAGGTGCCCCGCCATTGGGCCACCCATCACCCCTAATCCGACAAATCCGAGCCGCTTCATTCGCCCCACAATTTTAGCCGAACCAGAGGCTCAACTCACCGTTTTTGCGACATCAATTGCGCGAGTCAAGCGAGCAACAACCCGCTCTGCTCCC
>JAGQUX010000033.1 GCA_020438215.1 Armatimonadota bacterium
CGCGGTCGATGAGGGGCTCGGAATTGAAGGCACGGGCTTTGGATTGACTTCGGTGCAGACGGTTTTGGAAGCGCACGGTGGGAAACTGAAAGCCTCCTCTCAGCCGGGGTATGGCTCGACGTTTACCGTCATGCTCCCGATTGTTGAGCAGGAATAAAAAACTCCCCTCAACCAATTGGTCGAGAGGAGCTTCAACTCCGATCAGTTCTTAGGCTTTGTGGATCGCCATGCCGTGAGCATCTTCAAATGCTTCCAGCACGACTTCCGCCATTGTTGGGTGAGCGTGGATCGACATGATCATGGAATCCAGTGTTGCTTCCAGATTGAGGGCGGCAACCCCTTCGTGGATCATGTCGGTGACGTGACCACCGATCATGTGCATTCCGAGGATTTCGCCGTACTTGGCATCAACCACAACCTTGACAAAGCCATCTTGGTAGCCTGAAGCCATAGCTTTTCCGTTCGGGCGGAACTGGGCTTTCCCGACCTTGACATCGTAACCTTGCGCCTTTGCTTCTGCTTCGGTGAGACCAACAGCGGCGACTTCCGGCACAGTGTAAACGCAGTTCGGAACGGCTTTGTAGCTTGCTTTTTCCTGTTTGCCTTCCAGCATGTTGTGGGCGGCAATGATGCCTTCGTGGCTGGCAACGTGAGCAAGTTGGATGCGTCCGGTGACGTCACCAATTGCATAGATGTTCGGGACATGGGTGATCATCGTGTCATCTACGATTTCGACTCCACGGCGGTGCATCTTGATACCGATTTCTTCGAGGTTCATGCCCTCGGTGTTGGCTTTGCGCCCCACACCAAGCAGGACAACATCCACTTCGATTTCTTCGGTGTTGCCGCCTGTTTTGACGAAACACTTCCAGCCGCCCGCAACCTTTTCGACTTTATCGAGAGTTGCGCCGGTTTTGACTTTCATGCCTTGGCGAGCCAGTTGTTTGGTCAGTTCTTTGCCCAGCTCTTCATCGAACATGGGAACGACTTGCGGCATCATCTCGACGAGAGTGACGTCGGATCCGAGGCCGTTGAAAACGTAGCCGAGTTCCACACCCACCGCGCCGCCGCCGAGGATGAGCATTCGCTTCGGAACGTCAGTTGCGGTGATCGCATCATCACTGGTCCAGACGCCGTCTTCTCGACCGCCTTCTAGGCCAGGGATGTTCAGATAGATCACGCTGGAACCCATGGCGAGGATGAAGTTCTTGGCTTTGATCGTGCGTTTGTTGCCTTCTTTATCAACTTCAATCGTGTTGGCGTCGATGAACTTGGCAAATCCTTCGACGTGCTCAATTCCGTTCTTCTTGAACAGATAGCCGACACCGCCGCGCTGGGTTTGTACGATCTTGTCTTTGCGGGCAACGATTTTTTCAAAATCGAAGCCGATCTCGCCGCTGATCGTAACGCCGAAGTCGCCGGAGTGCTTGACGGAGTTCAGCTTTTCAACGGACGCGATGAGGGCTTTGCTTGGGATACAGCCCCAGTTCAGACATGTTCCGCCGAGATATTCCTTCTCAACGCAAACGACTTTTGCTCCCAGTTGGGCGGCGCGGATGGCGGCAACGTATCCGCCGGGGCCAGCCCCAATCACTACTACATCGGCATCGAAATTCTCAGTGGCCATCGGTTCTTCTCGTTCCTTCGGTTGCTGTGCCAGCGAATCTATATCGCGAATCAGCGACGCGGATGGAGGAGTAACGGGAACAGTAGGGCCGCTAGAGGGAGATTGTCTCTCTGAGCCGGCTGCCTGGGAACCGTGATTTCCGGTGCGTCGTGGCACTGGTTGAGTCTACCCATGGCGGTTTTGTTGCCCAGACCCGCAGTCCAAGACCGAAGTCCCGCGTTTCGTTAAGGGTGAGTTAACGATCTTAACATGGTTAAGATTAGGTGAATTTTCGGCGGTATTGTTGATTCGGATTTCCAACCTCTTCCTTGGGTTGGAGATGTTGAGGACGACACACTATGCCACTTTGGTTTCCCCATATTCCGATTGAAGCAATTGTAAAAAAAGACGAAGCGAAGATTGAAGTGACCCCAACCGTTGAAGCTCGCACTCGGTTTGAGCGGCGGACGGATAAGGACTTCACTAGCAGCGCCAATGACAACAAATCTGAGTTCTTCTCCCGCGTTCGTGTAGGAGCAGAATTCAAAGAAGACGGAGGGATTTCGGGCAAGCTCGAATTCCAAGGCACTCACGACTGGTTCTGGCAGAACAGCGGCAACGGCTCAGATGAGCTAGTCGGTTTCTACCAAGGCTACGTTTCCATTCCTACCGGCGAAGGAAGCCTGAAGATTGGTCGCCAACAATTGAACGCTTCCAGCAAGCGATTACAGGCCAGCTCCAACTGGGGCAACACCAGCCGCACCTATGATGCGATTCGCTACGGACAAGGCGCATTCGATGTCTATTTCGCCAAGATTGGCTGGGATGCGACCCCAGATTCCGATGTTCGACTGGGGGGTCTTGGCTACAAGAAGGGCAACGACCAAACCTACATCTACTACAAAGGCGACGACACAACGGGCGGTCGCGTTGATCTCTGGACTCTGCACCATTGGAGCAAGTACAGCTTTGGTGGATTCGATATCGATGCTGAGGCGGCACTCCAAACAGGTCGTTTCCAAGGCAAAGATCAGGAAGCGTGGGCAATCCACTTCCAGGCAGATCGCCAAATCGCTGAGAAAACCAAGTTCATTGCTGAACTGAACGTTGCTTCGGGTGGAAGCAGTGCGACCAAGAACCGATCATTCGATTCCCTTTATCCTTCGACTCACGAGCGATACGGTGAGATTGACATGACCGGATGGCAGAACATGGAGCAAATCCGTCTGGGCATCGAACAAGAAGTTGGCGAAAACTCTGTTTTCCAGGCGAGCTACAGCCGATTCTGGCTCCGCGATAGCCGCGATGGTTGGTATCGCACCTCTCTGAATCGTATCAACAAGCGGCCAGGTGGTTCCTTCATTGATCCGACCGGAACGAGCGGGCGAACCCTGGGCGATGAGCTTGATCTGACCTTCATCACCAATCCGGATAAGAACACGCAATACGGTTTTTCGGTTGCGTTCTTCGATCCGGGAACATTTGTCAAGAATCTGACTTCTAACACCACTAAGCAGTACTGGATTTCTGGCTGGGTTCAGAAGAAATTCCGGTTCTGATTATAAAAGCGCGTTCTTTTGTGTTTGTGACAAAACAAAGCCCCCAGGTTTTCCTGGGGGCTCTCACTTTAAGTGATTGTTTGATTAGCCTTTGCCGGTGGCTTGGCAGATGCCGCAACCATCGTGGCTGATCCAGTCTTCATCACGCGCTCCGAATGGGAACGTGACCGCTCCACCAGCCGCCGCTGGTGATGCAGGCGGGAAGTTGAACGAGTGTTCAATCATCAGCTTGAGATCGCTGAGGTGTTGCTTGGTAACCATTTCTTTGGTCTTTGGCATGGCCCCATTGATCGCGCTGAGAGATTCTCGCAGTTCGGCAAGAGCGTAGGCTCGCACGGTGCTGGAATCGCTTGGCAGTTTGCTGATGAGGGCGGTGACCCAGCTTCGTTGAGCGTTTTGTCGATACTGCCCGATGACCGGGTTAGCGGTTCCGAGTTCACGCCAGACGTTAGCGCGAACATCGCTCATCATTTCGCGGACGGTGTACGCTTTGGAACCGGACATTAGCTCGTTGTCAAGCATGCGTCCGAGGCGGGAGTCACTGAGGAAGCCATTGACCACCCGGCCTTGCGCGCCGCTGATTCGGTTCATGCCCGAACTTGGCCCGACTTTGCGAAGCAGGGAGTTAGGAACCAGGAATTCCGGCGTTTCCATCACGTTGTCTAGCAGCCACTTGACTGCCGCCTTCTGACGATCCTTAGGAACAGCGTTGTAGACATCTCCGCCACGACCAGCATGGTAATCCGTCTCGACAACGCCACCAACCATCACCATAACGTGACCGATGTAGCGGTTGAACTGACCCCACAGCGCACCGTAGAACCGATCCATTTCGCTATAGTCCTCGCCGAATTTGGTCATGCCAGTGCTGAGATATCCCATCGACCGTTTGAGGTTCATCACGCCATAGGTGCTGGCGACGACAGCATCATCACCGAGTGCTTCAGCTTGTGCAGTTGGGTCGGCACCGTTGAAGTTATCGTAGAAGCGCAGAAGCGGCTCATTGACTTGGCGAGAAGCCCAGGCGTCAAGCGTGGAAACTTCATCAAACGGATTTGCGGCCGAGATCGGCTTGTATCCCCACATAATGCTGAACTTATCGTAAGCACCGATCATCGGGATCAGACGTGCACCATCACCTGGCTGAGCAACATAGTTGAACCGTGCGTAGTCCATGATGGAACCGGCGGTGCCGTTCGCTTCTGTCCATTGCTTGTTGCGAAGGAGTTCGGTTGGCACCATCGCGCTGGATTTCCCGTTGTGAGGAAGACCGAGCGTGTGACCGACTTCGTGAGCAACAACGAATCGAATGATTTCGCTCATCAGCTCATCAGGGAGGGGCATGGATTGCGCTCGTGGATCGGTTGCTGATGCTTGAGCAAAGTACCATTCCGCGCCGAGTTTGATGACGTCGTGCCACAGAATGACATGAGCATTCATGATCTCACCGGATCGCGGGTCGGTGACGCTGGGGCCGATCGCGTTCGCAATCGGGAGCGGCGCCCATCGGATCACGGAGTAGCGTGCATCTTCTGGGCTCCAATTCGGATCTTCTTCCGGAGTTGGTGCATCTTTGGCGATGATCGCATTTTTGAATCCAGCTGCTTCGAATGCCGGTTGCCAATCTTCGATCGCTTGCTTACATGCAGCGCGGTATTTTTCCGGTACTTCGTTACTAATGTAGTAAACGATCGGTTCGACCGGTTCGCTGACGGCTGCCCGCGGGTCTTTCTTTACGAGATTGTAGCGAGATATGAACCGATAGTCGCGTGTACCCTGTGTTCGAGAACTGTAGTCAGTAAATCGATTGGAGAAGTAGCCGACACGGGAATCCCAAAGCCGCCCTTGCATCGGTTTTTCTGGGAGCAAAAGCAGAGAGTGGTGAACAACGGCGGTATTTGTTCCGCTGAGCCCGCCACCGAATCTGCCTCCACCGCCAGTCCCTTGAGACATTCCAGTGATCGTGGCTTCGACATTGATGTTTTCCGGGAAGGCCACGACACGATCAATAAATGACCGGGAGCCATCGACTTGTCCGCCCACGGCAGATGCGAATGGCACTTCGCGGAGGCCGCGGCTAAAGAAACTGCCGACATCTACAAGCATCCCTTTCGTAGGGTCAGTTGCTTTGATCCTAAGAACTGCAAGGATTGGGCTAATGGTGGATTTCTCCAAGGCCAGCTTCATATCGCCGACGGTGTCGCGGACGTTGTATCGCACTTGCCGGAGCAATAGGCTGTCGCCGCGTTTCTCAAACCGGACAAGCGTTTCGTTGATGCTTTGTCCGCTGTAGGAGCCGGTGGGTGCCCCTTTGAGTTCGATGTACCAGAGCAGATCTCGCTCCAGCATATTCTCAGGGATAGCGAAGAGGACATCATCTTCTTTGGTGAAGACAGAGAACATTCCGTTCTGCTCTTTGAAGTCTTTGATCGCCTTGGCCCAGGGGTCTTCGTCTTTTTTGGTGTCGTCTTGCGCTGGTGGGGTTTGTCCACGGGGCGGGCCGCCTTGCCCGCGCTGTTGAGCAACGATGGCGGATGTTGGGTCTTGTTGCAGGATGGGCGAATCCGTGGGTGATCCCAGCACTACGGAAACCGCCAGCAAAAGAATGGGGTTCATAACACTTGGGATTCTAACCCGAAGTGCTAATGTTTCCGCCTAGAAATCATCAAAAAATTTCTAAGCCAACAAGTGCGCACGGTGAGCAATCGCCGCTTTCACTAAACCGAAGAACAGCGGACTCGGGCGGTTCGGGCGTGATTTGAACTCAGGGTGAGCCTGGGTGGCGATGTAGAACGGGTGATCCGGCACTTCCACCATTTCGACCAGCCGATAGTCGGGGCTGACACCGCTGACAAGCATTCCGTGTTTGATCAGAACCTCGCGGAAGTCGTTATTCACTTCGTAGCGGTGGCGATGACGCTCTTCTATCGGGCTGGTGCCGTAAAGCTTGTGAGCTAGAGTGTTATCGCTCAGGTGGCAAGGGTATGAGCCGAGACGCATGGTTCCGCCCTTGTGAGTGTGGCTGGCTTGATCCGGGATAAAGTGGATGACTGGATACGGCGTTTTGTTGGAGAACTCCTCACTACTTGCCCCTTCCAGTTGGCAGACGTTCCGTGCAAATTCAATGACCGCCATTTGCAAACCAAGGCAGATTCCGAGGAATGGGATGTTGTTTTCGCGGACGTAGGTGAGGGCATTGATCTTGCCCTCGACCCCGCGCTCACCAAAGCCGGGAGCGATGACAACACCGTGTACTCCTTTGAAGACTTCTTCGGGGCTGGCGGCTTTATCACCGTTTGAATTTTCTTCAAAAACGTCGGATTCAATCCACTCGATGTCGACCTTGCAGTTGTTGGAAATTCCTGCGTGGACAAGGGCCTCACTGATGGATTTGTATGCGTCGCCGTTACTGGTGTACTTTCCGACGACAGCGATGCGGCATGTGTGATTCGGGTTCTTGATTGTATTGACAATGCCCTTCCACTCGGCCCAATCGGGCTCGCGGGATTCCAAGTTCAGGAGGTTGCAGACGTAATCGCCGAGGCCAAGCTCTTCGTACATCAGCGGAACTTCGTAGATCGTGTCGGCGGTGAGAGATTCCACAACCGCCTCCTTGGGAACGTCGCAGAACATCGAGATTTTTTCTTTGACATCGTCCGGCATCGGGGATTCGGTGCGGCAGACAAGAATGTCCGGGGAAATCCCAATTTCGCGGAGGTTGATGACACTGTGCTGGGTGGGCTTGGTTTTGATTTCTCCCCACGGGCCAACGCTCGGGACAAGAGTGACGTGAACAAAAATCGTGTTTTCTCGCCCGAAGTCTTTCCGGATTTGGCGGATGGCTTCGAGGAATGGCAGGGATTCAATATCGCCAACGGTTCCGCCCACTTCAGCGAGGACAACATCGGCTTCTTGCTGTTTTCCAGCATCCACAACGAGGCGTTTGATCTCGTTGGTGACGTGAGGGATGACCTGAACTGTTGCGCCGAGATAATCGCCGCGTCGCTCTTTTTCAATGACGTTTCGGTAGACCTTCCCGGTTGTGATGGAGCTAGCAGTGGAACAGGAAACGTCGAGAAAGCGTTCGTAGTGACCGAGGTCGAGGTCGGTTTCCGCTCCGTCATCGGTGACAAAGACTTCGCCGTGCTGGAACGGGTTCATGGTGCCCGCATCGACGTTAATATAAGGGTCAAGCTTGACGGGAGCAACGGTGTAGCCGCGATTGCGGAGGATACGGCCCAAGCTGGCACTCGAAATGCCCTTGCCGATTGAAGAAACGACTCCACCAGTTACAAAAATGTACTTCGCCATGCTGCCTCAAAAAAGATGTGACACGCGGCGGAAGGTGCAGCGGGTCTCTCCGATTATACAGGAGTCGTGGTGTTGAGTGAGGAAGTTTGGCGGAGTGAATTCCCTTGATCTGGCTTACAATTCCATGCATTAGTTCAGTGAGAAAAATAGATTTCTCTCATTTCCAACTGAAATTCGCGAACTTTTTGTCGTCATTCGCAATAATGGAAAGCATGAAGTTGCGTTTCCGAATGATCTTGCTGTCGGTGGGCCTCGCGATTGCCGCGCTCGGCTCCGCCCAATCTACACCTCCTGCTCAAGAAGAACTCACGGCCGAAACAAAAGCTGGTGTCTTGAGTGGAATCGAGCAAATTTTGAAAGAGCGGGCGTTTGTTCCCGGGCTCGATTTCAATAAGTGGGATGAGCTTGTCGAAAAGAACAAAGAGAATTTTGACAAGGCCAACGACGAGCGATCATTTGTGAACTCTGTGAATCGCGCACTGCGGGAGTTTGGGATTAGCCACGTTGGTCTGCGCACCCCGAGAGCCGCTACAACACGACGAACCGGTCGGACGAGCGGCATGGGAATGTCAACGACAAAAGTGAACGATGGACTCCGCATTACTCAGGTGGTCGAGGAGAGCCCCGCACATCAGGCTGGCTTGGTCGTTGGCGATGTGATTCTCACTATCAACGGCCAGAAAGCAGAAGACTTGAACGCTTTACCAACACAAGAAGGTCAGCCCGCTACCCTAACGGTTCGTGATGCGGCTGGTGATGAGCGCACTGTCCCGATCGTTGCTGGGCAATACCGGACAGCTCGCAAGGACACTTTGAATTGGCTGGATGACAAGACGGCCGTCATGCGCATCAATTCATTCTCAAACGGCTACAACCGATCTGATCTCCAGGATATGGTTAAGGAAGCGAATGAGAAGAAAGCAGAATCGCTGATTATCGACCTCCGCAATAATGGTGGTGGTGCCGTCAGTAACCTTGCGCACTTGCTCGGTCTGTTCCTTAATGAAGCTGAGCCGGTCGGAACATTTGTGAATCGCCGAACGGTCAGTTCGTTCCAAGAAGAAACTAAGGAAGACAAAATTGACCTGATCAAAATCGCTAGCTGGTCGGATCAGAAATTCAAATCAGCGCGCCCGACGATCAAGCGATTTGAAGGCAAAGTGGTTGTTTTGACGAACCGGGGCTCGGCATCGGCAAGCGAAATCTTCGCCTCGGCGATGAAAGAAACTGGCCGCGCAACGATCATTGGGACACAAACTCGTGGTGCGGTTCTGGCATCCACATATGGTCGCCTCCCAGGCGGATTTGAGCTCCAATATCCGGTGAGTGACTATGTGACGCTCAAGGGTGTTCGCTTGGAAGGGAATCCTTGGAAACCCGATGTAGAAGTGGCTAACGGACGC
Organism: Armatimonadota bacterium; assembly: GCA_020438215.1. Lineage (GTDB taxonomy): Bacteria > Armatimonadota > Fimbriimonadia > Fimbriimonadales > Fimbriimonadaceae > UphvI-Ar2. Next base: position 8,880 of record JAGQUX010000033.1, read on the forward strand.
ACTTCCGATGGAAAAGACGCATATTTCGAGGCGGCGCTCGAAGTATTCGCGAAAGGCTAACTCACCATAGCAATGAAAAGAGCTGACCCTAAGCGGTCGGCTCTTTTTTTTCGTCTGGTTTTGCGGGCGCAGGCGGCAATCCACACACCTGATTCTTGAAGAATATCTTGCTGATTGTCCTGCGGTTGCGAGCGATGACAAAGTATCCGGCTCGCCCAATCCAAACGAAAGGCGGGAGCATCAGGAACTTGGCGAACCATCCCCATCCCGTTTCGGCGAGGACGTGCATCACGCCGTCGTAGCCTCGGTGAGCTTTCCCGCTGGGCTCCACAACATAAACCGCCGTTTCACATCCGACTTTGAGCTCTGGCGTCATCGGGGGGCTGGGGGCAAATTGCGCAGGGATCGCGTTATACGAACCGCGTTTGATGAGGATCTCAGCCGACCAATTGCAGAACCCGCAATCCCCATCAAAGAGGATTGTTGTCCGTGTCGGGTCGTACTGCGAGGTGATCATCGTGTGTCGCCTAAATGAATTCTACGTGCTATTTCCAGTTTCTTGAGGCGGGCTTGGTGTGATTTGAGGAGGTTGGCGTGGGCTTCAACCGCTTCTTCCCGGCTGACAGGCTGAAATCGAATTGCCAAATTGGGATTCCAAAGCGAGAATTTGTGTAAGTCGGCAGAGATGACTCCTCCGATGATCGGGTATCCGCCTGTGACCGGTCCATCCGGGCCATGGATGAGGAGTTCGCCACTGGGAGAGAGTTGGATTGCTCCGGGTACGGTGGGCAAACTACGTCGTGGAGATTCTAGCTTAGGTGCACCTTCGACACTAACTCTTGCCCCCACTCGGCTGATGGATTCGATTTTGCCGGTAGCAGGCTGGAAGTCGGTATTCCATATAACGCGGAGTGTTGGTGTGTTGTCCAAATAGTTGCTGTAATCTGCGCGAAGTGGGGAGATAGCTGGTGATTCGGGCACTTCAAGTTCTACGGAAGTGAGGGATATCGACTGAAAGGGTCTAGGAGTTTCAGAAATGAGAGCGAGATAACCAACTCCGCTTGATGGAGGTGTGAACGTGTGCTTGCCTGAATCCAGACTGAGGAGTACAACTCCGAATTCTCTGTTGAGCCGAACGCTTGCTACTCTGATGTTTTGTTGAGCCTCAACATGGATGGGAGCAATAATTTCAATAACGGCGCAATTCTCGTGACCAAGGAGTTCCTTCGCTTCTTCAACAATCCAAGGATTCAGCGGGCCACCAGGTGGAACTCCGAAGCTTCGTTTGCCCGGCGAAACCCCGATAATGGTGTTCCCGTGATATTGAGAGAAAACTAATGTACTCATCTTCCCCCCGGCCGGAATGGAGCGATTTCAAACCCCGCTGACTGGAGATGCTGGAAGAGTTGATCAGCGAATGCGACAGCCCCCGGTGTATCGCCGTGAAGGCAGAGTGAATCCACTTCAACTGCAAGTCGCTCTGCCTGTTTACAAACCTCTACAGGTTCGGTGAGGATGGCATCGGGCTCCTTTCGGGAAACAAGAGTGCCCTGATCGGTGTACTTGCGGTCAGCGAATCCTTCGCGGATGAAGAGAACTCCGGCGTCTCGAGCGATGGTTTGGTGGTGAGTGCTGGGGAGCCCCATGAGCATCAATCCCGATTCACTGAGCACCTCGGTTAGGATTTCGGCGGATTCACAGGGCTGAGTGCAATCGTTGTAGAGCGCGCCATGAGGCTTGACATAGAGGGCAAACTCAACCATGTGGTCAAGTTGTGTTTTCAGCGATTCTTTGAAGTTGTTTCGGATATCGCTGGGGAGTTCTGACCAACTACGGCGACCGAAGTGTTCACGATCAGGATAGCCGGGGTGGGCTCCGATCTGAACCCCAAGCTTGCGGCAGATTAATGCGGTTTCGAGAGAATGCTCGGGCGAGCCAGCATGGGCTCCGCAGCAGATGTTCGCGCTGGAGGCAAAAGCAAGGAGTGGGATATCATAGCCCGCCATTTCTCCGATATCCACGTTGAGATCGATGGATTTCATTTCTGCACGAACCTCACTTTGTCACCAGTGGAGAATGCACAAAAATTGTCCTCCAGTTCCACCAAACGGTCAGATGTATGCCCGATGATCCACCATCCCCCGGGGCGATTCATTGTATAGATACAGGCTTGATCTTCGACAATCGCTATGGAGCCGGCCGGGACGTGTTTGCGCGGTGTCTCTTTGCGCTTGAGCCCTTGGAGCTTCTCATCAAGGCCGAGCAAGTATGGGAATCCGGGGCAGAACCCCATCGCTCCGACCGTGAATTCGCTGGCGAGGAAGTTGCCTATGAACTCCTCTTTGGAAACACTCAGAAGTTTGCAAACCTCTTCGAAGTCGCTTACTTCAGCATCAAAACTCATTCTGACCTCAACAAGCTTTTGGGCAATTTCCCTTTCCTCCAAAGCTGGCAGTTCACGAGGAAGCAGTTCTGGATCAAAGAGCGGATCGACATAGACCCCGACCGTGCTGAAGACGGGAACCACCTCTTGGACACGAGGGAACTGCTGATTCGCTATCCAAGTTGCAAAACTTGCTGCTTGCTCCGGTAAAAATTCCTCTTCTGGCTCGTTCATAATGAACAAGGTGTCGCCAACCGGCGTCCAATTGATCACTTCACCTATTTTGACGAAGAAGTATGCCAGAACAGCATCAACCAGTTATTGAAGTCGTTTGCATTGACGGAGCCACGCTCCCGAAATATGAAACTGAGGGCGCGGCGGGGATGGATCTCCGCTCGATTGAAGCGGTTGCGCTTGGCCCCCTGGAAAGGCGACTGGTCAGAACTGGTCTACGCATCGCTGTTCCGAAAGGGTACGAAGCTCAGATTCGCCCTCGCTCGGGGTTGGCTCTCAAACGTGGTATCTCGATGGTAAACACCCCTGGGACAATCGACAGCGATTATCGCGGCGAAGTGGGTGTGATCCTCATCAACCTGAGTCAAGAAACGGTGGAATTGGACGCAGGGGAACGCATCGCGCAGATGGTGATTGCTCCTGTGGCTCAAGCAAAGCTGGTTGCGGTCGATGAACTCGACCAAACTCAGCGAGGAGAAGGTGGATTTGGAAGCACAGGGATCAAATGATAATCGACGCTCTTGCCCGAAATGTTTTGCGATAAACGACCCGGGCGCAGAGTTTTGCGTTGAGTGTGGGGCGAGCCTCGGTGACTCAGCAGACGGGAGCGATTCCCAGGTTTATCAAGATTTGGCGAGTGCCAACCTGCTACGGATGCGGGGCGATTTTCAAGGAGCGGTAGATACCTGCCTTGGCATTTTGCGGCGATTCCCGAATAACCTCACCGCGCACTCTCTTCTCGGTGACATCTACTACGAAAAAGACGAATTGAAGCAGGCATCCGAGTGGTACGAGATGGCTCTCGACCTTGATCCCTCCGCCGAGCGGGAGCGCAATATGCTCCACAAAATCAAAACACGGATGGAGCGGTCCGATGCCGCGGAGACAGCCCGTCAAATTGGGATTAACGACACCAAGCCTCCTCGCACGGGTCTCTATGTAGGGATCGTGGCGACTTCTATCGCCGTGGTCGGGATTGCCAGCTATTTTATCGGGACAGCTACGGCGAAGAATGCAAAGGCGAATCCCAAGCAGGACATCAGTAATCCGATCGTCATCCCGGCAGAGCCAAAAGCAGAACCAACCCGGCAAGACACGGGTGCGCAGCGTCCGGGGATGAGCCTCGAAGACATCAAGCTGATGGAAGACATCCGCACGACAGGGCGTCGAGGGAATGTTGTTTTGAGCGCGGTGAACGATAATAGCTCCAAAACTGCGGTGATTACGGGATCAGCGATTGATGATGAGCCGCTTTACGAAACTGCGGTTTACATGGCTTCCGATGCTTTTCATGCTCGCCCCGAGATGCAATCGGTGACAGTGCGGATTCTCAAGGCGCGGAACCTTGCCTTTAGTGCCGTGGTCAGCCGCGCCGCATATGATGAAGCGGCGGCGATGTACGAAAAAGGCGAGACGATGGAAGCGATTGCTCGCGTGGTCTTCCCGAATGCTTGGACAAACGAGCCCACCAACATCGTCCCTCGTGATGATGTACCGCCCACGACGCCAACTTCGGGAGAAGATTCCGGGGAAGCGGCTGGGGAAGGGCAACCGGCACACACCAATCCCCCTTCCACTGAAACCGAAACGTCGACCGGGAACTAGCCCCAGATCAGTTCTGGGCGCAAGATGATGGTTTGATCTCGGTCAGGGCCGATGCTGAGGATCGCGGCCGGAGTATCCGTGAACTTCTCGATGAACTGAACATAGTTTTGTACCGTTTCGGGAAGATCATCCCAAGATTTCGCGCAGCTGATGTCTTCGCTCCAGCCAGGCATGGTTTCGAAGACAGCCTCGACTTGATCCCATTCCTCCAGCGTGTACGGCATGTGCCCGAGCGATTTCCCATCGACCAAATAGTCCGTCGCAACTTGGATTTCCGGAATGTTTTGCATCACATCCAGGCGCGTGATGACAAGGCCGCTGAGTGAGTTGATTCGTGCGGCGTGGCGGAGAGCGACCAGATCGAGCCACCCGCATCGGCGAGGGCGTCCCGTTGTTGTTCCGTACTCGTGGCCTTGCTCCCGAATCTGGTGTCCAATTTCATTATCTAATTCAGTTGGGAACGGGCCTTCACCTACGCGGGTGTTGTACGCCTTACAAACGCCAAGGACATTGTCAATGTCGCGCGGCCCGATTCCTGTGCCAAGACAAGCTCCTCCTGCTGTGGGGTGTGAGCTGGTGACGTAGGGGTAGGTGCCGTGGTCAAGATCAAGAAAAGCTCCTTGCGCCCCTTCAAAAAGCACTTTGTCGTCCTTGCGGATGGATCGTTGGGTGCGGGCTTCTGAATCGCTAACCAGATGTCGAATCTTGTCGGCGTAGGCAGAGTATTCGCTGTAAATCTCGTCGAAGCTCATTGGCTCACCACCGAGCAACTCCATCAAGCGGTTCTTGAATTCGAGGACTTGTTTGAGGCGATCAGCAAAGCGTTCTGGTTGAACGAATTCGCCCATTCGAATTCCCATTCGCTGCACCTTATCGGTGTACATCGGGCCGATACCGCGGCTGGTGGTTCCGATCTTGTTATCGCCTCGGGCAGTCTCTTCTAAAGCATCCAGGGCGCGGTGGTAAGGAAATACAACGTGAGCGGCAGGGGAGATCACGAGTTCGCCCAGTTCATGACCAGCAAGCTCTTGAGTCCGTTCAAGCTCTTCGATCAGGCTTTTTGGGCAGACCGCCATTCCGCCGCCGATAATGGAGACGCTGCCCGGGTGAAGAATCCCGGCAGGAAGGAGGTGGAATTTGTACGTTTTGCCGCCAGTGATGACGGTGTGGCCGGCGTTGTTTCCACCGGAGTAGCGTACAACAAGCTCGGCTTGATTGCCGAGAACATCAACGATTTTTCCTTTCGCTTCGTCGCCCCACTGGGCGCCGACGATAACCAGACTTGGCATAGTGTTTTCCCTTTGACGGGGTTGCGGTGCCTCACACACAAAAAAGCCGGAGGAGCCTGCAACTTTCCGTTACGAGGATCCGCCGGCCTGTTCGGCGCGTTGGCCTTATCTCGCTTTGCCCATGATACTCGGGTTGAGGGCTCATGTGGGACTGGGATGGGGAAAATTGAAATGTTTTGGTAGACATCAGTCTTTATTTTCTGGCATCATAGACGCATGGCGAAGATTGTTGAACTCCCTGAGCAGACGTTTGCGTGTATGCGGCATGTGGGCCCGTATCCAGGGATTGGGGCGAAGTTTGAGGCACTTTGCGCATGGGCTTATCCGAAAGGGATCGTGCGTGGGAATCCAATTGGTGTGTACTGGGATGACCCGTGCAAAGTTCCGGAAGCAGAGTTACGATCCGATGCTTGTGTGCCGGTTGATTCTGGCTTTGTGAGCGAACATCCTGATGTGACAGTTTTGGTGCGTCCGGCGGGCAGATATGCCATGGGAACGCACATGGGGCCATACGAAGGGCTCCAGGACGCATGGAATGCCTTTATGGCCACTGTCGATCCTGATCAGATGGATATGGATGGCTGGTGCTTTGAGGAGTACATGAACGACTGTTCGCAGGTGGCTCCGGAAGAAGTTCACACCGATATGTACACGCGGCTTAAATGATCAGCTGATCGTGTGTCCCATCTTCTCGCGCTTGGTCTCAATGTAGCGTTGGTTATGCTCATTGAGGCCAGCGACGATGGGAACGGTATCCACAATCTCTAAGCCAAACGCGCTGAGGCCAACCCGCTTACTTGGATTGTTCGACATCAGGCGCATCTTCCGGACTCCTAGATCAAAAAGCACCTGTGAGCCGAGCCCGTAATCGCGCTGATCGGGTTTGAAGCCTAGAGCTTCGTTCGCTTCGACGGTGTCCATCCCTTGATCTTGGAGCTCATATGCACGGAGCTTATTGATGATTCCAATTCCACGCCCTTCCTGCGCGATGTAGAGAACGATGCCCTTGCCTTCGTTCTCAATCATCTGGAGAGCCATTGCGAGTTGGTCGCCGCAATCACAGCGGAGTGAACCAAGAATGTCACCCGTCAGGCAGGAGCTATGAACACGAACCAGAACTTCGTCTTCCGGGCCGATATCGCCTTTGACAATAGCCAGGAAGGGGTCTGGCTCGACATCGGTTTCGTAAGCGTACAGCTGGAAGGTGCCGTATTTAGTAGGGAACGGAATCGGGCCGGCGGCACGGCGAACAAGATTCTCGGTTTGGCGACGGTAGGAAATCAGATCGGCGATGGTGATCATCAGGAGCTTGTGCTTTTGCGCATAAGCTTCGAGCCCTCCTCCCAGGCGGAGCATTTCTCCGTCGTCACCAATGATTTCTACGCCAACAGCCACCATCTTGGAACCGCAAAGTCGGGCGAGATCGACACTTGCTTCGGTGTGACCTGCGCGGCGAAGAACGCCGCCCTTTTCAGCGCGGAGAACGAGCATGTGCCCCGGACGAAGAATGTCATCGGGGGTTGCGTCGTCATCGGTAAAGACTTGGACAGCCTTGGCGCGGTCAGCAGCGGATACGCCAGTGGTTGTTCCGTGAGTGGCATCAACCGTTTCTGCCATAGCCGTGCCTCGACGCGCGGTATTGACTTTGGTCATCATCGGCAGACCGAGTTGATCCAGCCGTTCCGGCATCGTGGAGATGAAGGGAACGCCGCGCCCGTGCATGATCATGAAGTTCATCGCCTCGGCGGTGCATTTTTCGCCAAGCATGATGAGATCACCCTCGTTTTCGCGGTCGGGATCGTCAACAACAATGATCATTTCTCCGCGTTTGAGAGCTTCCAGGGCATCGGGGATTGTGGCGAACGGCATATCCACATCCATTCTACGGCTTTGAGTTGAAGTTGATTGATTCAGACCCAAGCAATGCGAAAAGTAGGTGCAAATGATTGCATCCAAAACCGCAAGATTTGTGTAATATCTGTCTGATATGTATAGGAGAGCATTATTTCTCGCAACTTTCACCGCGATGGCCTTGATTGGATGTGGCCCGCGCGAAGTGACAAAAATGAAAACCGATGTGCCCGCATTTGAGGGTGCGGCAGGTTGGCACGCCTACGAAAAAACAGGATTCTCGGTATGGGTTCCAGATACATGGAAACTGCCAGAAGAAGAAGATGCCGCTGCCGGTTTGTCATTTGGTGATTTGCAAAATATTGGTAGCGTTGGCGCCGCTTATGGAGTGAGCCAAGTTGGTGACCAACTACCCGGCGATTTTGTGATGCAGATCGTGGATAAGACTCAGAAGCCGATCCCAGGCGAGCCGGTGACCGGAGTTACGGTTTCCCATCTTCACATTCCAGGTGGATCAACGCTCAAGAACCGGGCGGAGGTCATTGAAAAGGAATTGATGGGTGAGGAATCGTTTGATGTTGAGCTTCCTTGCGGACCCGCCAAGAAAATTCAGATCAAGCAGAAGATGATCACGGGTGATGAGGTGTACCGAATGTGGTTCATTATCGTGAATGAAACCGACATCTACACCTTCCTCTTCGAGCAAACGGGTGGTCAGGGCATGGCTTTGAAGCAAAACGCCGACAACATCATGCAGACGTTGCGCCTTCAGCCACCAACTAAATAAGGCAAATCTCGTTTTGAGTCTAAGCGGGCTGGGGTTCTGGCCCGTTTTCTTCTTGTTCCTCGTTTTGCTCTTTTGCGCGGAGGACGTCGGTGATCGCCAAGATGAGGGTGAGGAGCATCGGCCCGGCCATCAATCCCACTGGCCCCATCACAAGCACTCCGCCCAACAAACTAAAGAAAATCGCCATTGAGTGGATCTTGGTTTCCTTCCCGATGAAGTAGGGGCGTAGGAAGTTATCAAGCTGGGAGACAACTAGGAATCCGAATACGAGGATCGAAACCCCTGCAACTGGCTTGTGGTTGAGAATCAAGAGCAAGCCAACAGGCACGTACACCGTGGGGGCACCTAAGAGAGGGATCATTGCGGCAACGGTGGCGGCGAGCATCAGCACGAGCCAAGCTTCTACTCCCGCAACTAGGAATGCCATCCCACACAGGAATCCTTGCAAGATTGCAACAATGAAAACGGCAAAGAAAACTGAGCGGACAGTTCGCGCCATTCGGTTGAGGATGTCTCTGGTTTGATCCTTAGGGAGGGGAATGATGTCGCTCACTGGATCGAGCAGATGATGGCTATCCCTGACCATGAAAAAGGTTGTAAGAACAGAGATGACCAGGGTCACGATCATTACGACAAAAGAGGACAGCCCTTTCGTCAATGGGCCAGTGATGTTTTTCGCGAGCTGATCCTTGTTTTCATTGATGATCTGAACAAGATCGAAATTCTTGACTCCCATTTGAGAGAGAATGGGTTCTATCAAGGTGTCGAGTTGGGTTGCGGCGGTGACAAGGAAATCTTGCTCGCCGTTCGCTTTGGATTCTGCTACCCAGCTGTTGACGTATTCATAAACTTGGATTCCACCGAACGTGCCGAAGACGGCCAGCGGAGTGATAACGAGTAAGAGCGGGGCAAGAGTAACAGTCAATGCAGCAACATTCGCGGGCCAATTCTTCTTCCGCAGCTTGAGATAGGTCGGATACATCAGGATGCTGAAGACCGTTGCCCACAGGATCGCGGGAAGGAACGGTGTGATCAGGATCACTGCGCCGATGACGCTGGCGAATGCAATGACCCAAAAAATGATGCGTGTGTTGAACATAGCCCTGGTTGCTCACCAATACGGACGGAGCGGCGGGGGGTTTAGGATTTAGGAATCTTGGGTGGCCCACTCTTTGAGCAGCTGAATGGCTTTGACCTTATCACCCTGCTCAAGTTCGCCATCAATGACCGCATCGGTGAGCTTGTCTTTGAGTGCCCCTAATTTTTGTCCTGGCTCTAGCCCGGTGATTTCCATGATTTCTTCTCCGGAAAGGGGGCTTTCAAACTTTGGCTGGCTGAGTTGATTTCGGATTTCAAGGATTGTTCGCTTGCAGGTTTGGAAGTTGTGGTCGGGCTTGCCGTCGCGGTATGAGGCGCGGTCTGCTTCGATCAGATCGAGCAGGAGGTCGAAATCATCACCAAAATCGTGGATGAGGCGACGGGCGGCGCGCTTTCCAATGTCGGATAACCCGTGAAGTCGCATATGGCCCTTCACCAGATGGTGGATTCTGGTTGTGTCCTTGGTGGGGAATCGGAGTGAGCGAAGAGTTTTGGTGGATTGTTCCGCTCCAACCGATTCGTGGAGTGGGAATCGAACCTTGCCGTCAATGACTTGCTTTGTTGGCACTTTGCCAATGTCGTGGAGAAGGCCAGCGATTCTGACGACGGAGCTATTGTTTTCAAGTTTGTCGAGGAGGCGAGCAGTGTGTTCCAACACCGTCATGCCTTCTGATGTTGGGGACATGACGCAAGTGCTCATGGCGGCAAGATCAGGGCTGATCTGTTCTAGGATTCCGAATTCATCCCAATCGCGAAGGGCTACTCCGGGGTTCGGGCCGATGAGGGTCTTGGTGATCTCGTCGGCGATGCGCTCGCGGCTAACGATGCTTAGGCGAGGCGAGAGTTCTTTGGCAGCTTTTGCGATTCCGGGGTCGTATGCAAGTCCAAATCGCTGCCGGAACCGAACGGCGCGAAGGATACGGAGCGGGTCTTCATCAAACGAAAACTTTGGGTCACGCGGGGTTCTTAGAAGCTTGCTTCTGAGATCGTTGAGACCAAGTTCTGTTGGGTCAAGGAACAGCTTCTTTAACTGAGTTTTGTCGAACAGAGCTTCCCAATTTTGAAGGGGTAGATAGAGAGCATTGAGGGTGAAGTCACGCCGCTCAGCATCTTCCAACAGTGATGCCTCTCGGACAATTGGTTTGCGCGAATCAGAATCGTAGCTATCTGACCGTTTGGTGGAGAATTCCAAGCTAGCCGCTCCACCGAGCAATGCCCCTGTGCCAAAAGCGGTGTATGTCGTAAGGGCGAGTTCTTTCAACTCGCTACGCTTTAAGAATTCGGCGAGCCCAATCGCATCTTCCTCCACCATGAAATCGAAGTCATGGCTCAGCGGGAGTCCAAGCAAGGGATCACGTACGCACCCGCCCACGAAATACACTTTGCCGTGCCACGGGGAATCGTGGACGGCATCGGCTAGTCGTTTGAGCAAAGCAGCTACAGGCATCAGGTCAAGTTGTTGTAGTTTATCGCCCTGCCGCGTGTAGACTGGCTCGCACAATGTCAGAAGAAACAAAAGACCAAAAAGCCGATGAGAAGAAAGAGCCCAAGAAGTTAGCCGAAGAAGAACCAGTAGTCAAATCGTGCTCAGCCGCAGGGATCAAATACGATCTCGAAACCGGGCGGCTCCCAATCTTCGATAACGAAGGCGAAATTGATGGACTGATTTTCTATCACTATTACAAACGAACCGATGTCAAGGGCGATCGCCCGTTGATCGTTTCGTTCAACGGCGGTCCGGGGAGCCCGAGCCTGTGGCTTCACTTGGGTGCGCTTGGCCCAAAGCGCGTGAAAATGCAACCCCACGGTGATATGCCGCCACCGCCGTTCGATCTCGTGGACAATCCCGCGAACTGGTTGGAGTTTGCCGATCTCGTTTTCATTGATCCGGTGGGGACTGGATTCTCGAGGGCAAAAGATGAAAAGACCGCGCAGAAATTCTGGGGATTGAAGGGTGATATCGAAGCGACCGGCGAGTTCATTCGCTTGTTCCTGACCCGAAAGCAACGCTGGACTTCTCCGCTCTATCTGGCGGGAGAAAGCTACGGCACAACCCGCGCAAGCGGAGTCAGCGGATACCTCGCTGAGCGGGGCATTGTTTTCAATGGGATCATCTTGGTGAGCTCGATCATCAACTTCCAAACCGCGCGATTTGTCAAAGGGAACGACCTGCCGTACGCACTCTTTTTGCCGACTTACACCGCTACCGGCCACTTCCACGGGAAGGTTTCTGGGGATTTGCAGGATCGGCTGGCGGAGTCGCGGAAGTTTGCTCTTTGTGAGTATTGGCTGGCGATGGCGCAGGGAAGCAATCTGCCGGAGAAAGAGCGCGCCAAGATTCGCAAAAAGCTGAGCCAACTGACCGGTTTGACAGAGCGGTATCTGGATCAATGCGATCTGCGCCCGGTCATCCACGATTTCACGAAAGAGCTTCTGCGGGATGAGCGACGGTCGGTTGGGCGGCTGGATTCGCGGTTCCGTGGGCTGGATGACACCACTCAGGGCGCATTCCAACGCGCGGAGCACGATCCGAGCATGTCGCTCCTCATGGGGCCGTATGTCGCGCTCTATTGCCAGTATTGCCGCGCCGAAGCGGGTTACGAAACCGATCTGGAGTACCACGTATTCCGGGGAATTACCAAGCCGTGGGATTGGGGTAGCGCGGGCGAAGGGCACCCCGATGTCAGCGATGCACTCCGCAAGGCGATGTCGCGGAACCCCTACATGGGCGTCTTTGTGGCCAGTGGATACTACGATCTGGCAACGCCGTTCTTCGCGACGGAATACACCCTCAGCCACCTGGGGATTGATCCGGTTCTGCACGACAACATCGAGGTTGCAGAATACGAAGCAGGCCACATGATGTATATCAATGAAGAGTGCTTATCCCAACTTCGGGATGATGTAGCGGCGTTCGTGAAGAAGCGATCTCGGCAGGAGCCGCGCTCGGTTTAGAAGGTAGGCACGGTCCTTGACCCGGGGGTTGGTTTTCGGGTTAGATTGAGGCTCGCGTGGGGCTATAGCTCAGTTGGGAGAGCGCTTCCATGGCATGGAAG
>JAGQUX010000034.1 GCA_020438215.1 Armatimonadota bacterium
CAACTACCGACTATCACGAATAACGGCTATGGGCATTTTTCAACGTCGGTTACAGGTTCAAGAGACTGCTGATCTCAATGCATGGGATGCGGTTTCGGTTGGTGATGCCCAGAGCAAAATTAAGCCGCTGATTTCACTGATTTTTAGTTTGGTGGATTCGGTGAAGCTGCAGATGATTTCGCCGAATGGGGCGGAAAGTCGGAAGTTGAACGCGGCGTTGGATGAGCTTTCGGAGACACTGCTTTCGCGGACATTGAGCGAGGCGGAGATCAATTCTTTGCGAGAAGATGCAGCGGTTGCGGCGCATCAGCACGGAGCCTGGCAGAAGCGTGTTATTGGAGAGCTCCAATTGGAAACGGCGGAAGCGGCGAAAGAACTGATTGCGGGGATCAATCCGGTTTTGCAGGGGCAAGCGGATTCTACGAAGCGGCTGGAAGTTCTATGTGAGCAGATCCGAGCGGCGGCAGGTGATCGACCGGGTTCGGCAATGGAAACGGCCTTGGCAGATTTGACAAGGCATATTCAATCAGAAGTGCAAAGAACCAACCGATTGAGGGCAGATCGCGAGGCGACTTCGGCGTTTGTCGAGCGGAATTCGGGATTGAATGACCCGGATAGCTCGACCGATGCTTTGACAGGGTTGATGAGCACAGCATCTTATATGAATTTGCTGAGTGCGAATGTCCGGAGTGCACGCGGAGAGCATTCCTTGGCGATTTTGAATATCCGGAATTACGTGGAGTTTCAGTCACAGAACGGCGTGCAGATCACTTGCAACTTGCTGGCGTTGATTTCGCAATCCTTGCAAGCAGAGTTTGGTGAAGGGTTTGCTATCGGCAAGCTGAAAGGAGATGAATTTGTGGTTTCCGGACAGGCGAATGTGGAAGCGATGGGGCAAACCATCTTCAAGATAGTCGAATCACTGAATGCCAAACAGATGAAAAACAAAGCTCAGGTGAACGTTTTTGCTGGAGTTGTGGACATCAGCGAGTGTTTTGATGCATCGGAAGCGATCGAATCCGGACGTATTGCATCGTTCCGGGCGCAACAGAACCCGAGTTCACCTGTCGTTGTGATTACTCGCTAAGGGCAAGTTGTTCGCGCAGGTTGACGCGCTCTTCGAGCTTATTGAGCTGCTCTTCGAGATTATCAGCCAGTCGTTCGGGATCGTTTTCCTTTTCTTCGACCAACTTTTTGCTCACGGTTCCGAGAACGAAGCCGATTGCAACACCTACCACTAAGAATCCTAGTCCTTTACCCACGATGTTAATTGTAACCGTTTTTTGGTCAGAACGGTTTCACTGAGCCCGGAGAATGGAAGTAAGAATTGTCGTAGAACGGTACGTTGATGAGCCTGGCCCAGCGGCTTGACTTGGTAAGAATTTCGTGGGCACCTAATTGCATCGGCTGACCGGTGGGGAGGATGATCTCGGAGGTTTCCACGACAAGGAGCGGTTGTCGCCCGCCTTTCCAATGGAGAACCGCACGGTATACGAATCGGTTCATTGGTTGGGCTTGAGTGGTGACGACGAGGGCATCCAGTTCGGAGACATTGCCGCGGATGATTCGCTTGAAGATGCCATGCCCTTCCCTACGGGCGTAGGATTGGCTTTTGAGGTCGATGGTCATGCGCTCGTAGCTGAGTTGAGCCCAGATTCCGGAAAAAAAGATCGCTGGCCCGAACCAGAGCAGCTGGAGAACAAACGGTAGGAAATGGACGAATTGTCCCAGGGTTTGGTAGAGCCCAAAGATGATGCATCCGATGGTGAGGACATCGTGCCAGAGCGGAGGTGCGAAAGTGAGCCGTCGTTCCCCCCAAAGCCTCCCTTCAAGAGGGATTTCGAGGCCAACTTTGTTCCGTTTACTCCAATACTGCCCTTCTGGGTCTCCGCGTGGCTCTGGTTGCATCCCTTGTTTGTATGATACGAATCGGGTGGGTTGTTTGGTGCTGGGAGGAGGGGTTTGCCGGTGAAAATTGCGGTTTTTAATGTTGGGAGTCCCAAGTTCAAACAAGCGTGAACGAAACCCTCGTTCTGTTCCGTCTGAACATTCGAGTGCAGGTACAATGCGAACCTGCAAGAGTGTGTTTTCTATGAGAATGTTAGAGTGCGAGAAATGCCAGACCGAGAACACTCTGGATCATAAGTTTTGCCGATCTTGTGGGCAAGAGCTGAATGAGACAGAGCGGCAGGCTGTTCGGGATGAGCATAACCAGCTTTTGAAGGATGCCGAGCGCGTCTTTGCTCTGGGTCGCTTGGATGAAGTTCAGACCATCACTCAATCCATTCTTGATATTGATCCCGAAAACGTGAACGCACTCGCACTTCTCGGAGATTGCCACGAACGCGACGGTCGGATCGCGGATGCGGTTGAGCTTTATGAGCGATTGGTTGCTTTGAAGCCGGATGGCCACCTGGAGAAGATTCGACTCGACAATTTGAAGAAGGCTTTGGCAGCGCAAGAGATCGCGGTGGCGGCTCCGCGAGACCGCAAGATGGGGATCGCTGCTGGTATCGCCGCAATAATGTTGCTCTCATCTGTAGGGGCGGCACTTTGGATTGCCTCTGATAGCATGAAGGCGCAAGGCGAAGGCGATATTGTTGCCAAGAACGATATCGTTCCGTTCCGAACGGTGGCTCCGGTTCCACAATCTGGTCAAGCGGAAGGGTTGGCACCGACGCAAGGAACAACCGATCCTCTGGTTGGAGTTGATAATAACCCGAACGATGGTTTGCCGAATCCTGGGGCGACGAATCGCCCGACAGGACAAGCGGGCTCAGCCCGACCAATCAATACCGTTGGGCCGACTAGCAATGGTAATCAGCCGTTCAATCCGGTACCGCCCGGAACAACGATTTCTCCACAGCTTCCCCAACCTGGCCAGAACAATGGCGGCGGCGGAAATGCTGGTGGACTACCGCCCGCAAATGGCGGAAATACCGATCCGGCTCCGAATGGTCAGCTGAATACTCCTCCCGCGAACAATCAGGAGCGCGATCCCGGCGTAATTGATATCAAGGTTCATCCGGGGGGCGGAAACACGAATTCAAGTACTGATAATGGCGACGAAGGGAGCGATGCTGATTTATCGGTGACGGCTCTGATTCGCAAAGCGCGTAACCAGTATGTGACGGGCGATTATTCCGGTGCGGCGGCGGCTTATCTGGAAGCTTTGCGGCGTGGTGCTTCCCCATCTAGCACGAATCAGCGTTTGGCGCAGTGCTACGAAAAGTTGGGCAAGAAGAACGAAGCAATTGCCGCATATAAACGGGCAATGGCTTCGATGGAGCCATTAGTTTCATCTGGGCGCGCTACGGAACGCACCAAAACCGCTTATCAAGCTTGTAAGGACGCGATCGCAAACCTCGGAGGGTGATGCGTCGCTTTTTTGCCTTTCTCCTTTTTCTGTGCGCCGGACTTTCGTTCGGCGCACCTCGCCTTTTAATTGTCCAGCTTCGCCAACCGGTCGTTGATGAGGTTGATCCCAACCTCGACATTGATTCTTATGTCGCCTCGGCGCTGGATGATGAAGGGCGGGTTGAGCCAGTCGTTTGGTCGATGACCGACCCAGTGTTTCGGGGATTTGTTGATAATGGGGCGATTCCCCAAGAACTTCTGACACCAAAAGAAGAGACGATACGTGGGGTGGCAGTTCGAGTCAAAGCAGAGCTTGTTTTGGTTTTGGTTGCGATCAAATCCAATGAGCGAGTTTTTCCCGTGGCGACGCTTTATCATGTAGATCGTGGTCGCGCTTTGTGGCAACACGGGATGTTCGATTCTTCGGGCAAGTTTCTCCCCTCTCTGATTAGCGATGACAAGGGTGATCAGAAAAATAGTGAAGAAGCCATCAAGAATTCTGGGAGCGTGAATCAGAACGGAGAATTTGTGATTGTTCGGGTTGGGGGGATGCCGGACTGGGATAGCACCAGCCGCACAATTGCACGCACTTGGGCGAGCGTTATGGGGCAAGGGCCACTCAAACGATTCCCGAGTCGCCCGCGGATTGACAATCCCACAACTCCGAACCCGGGATATCGTATCGACCCGAATGGAGTGGATATCAATGCACCGGATAGTCCGGAGTTGATCAATCAAATCAAAAAGTTGGAAGCAGATGGCCGACCGGACCTGGCAATCCTGATGCTTCGGGATGCGATTGACAAGAACCCGTTTGAACCCGAGCGGCGGATATACCTCTCTCGCTTGCTTTCGTTGCAAGGTTTGCACCGTGAAGCGGCGGAAGAATCGGAGCGTGCGGCGCGGATTTCGTCAGATTCGGCGGCGGTTTATCTTTCCGCGGCGCGGAGTTGGCTGTTGGTTGGGGAATCTGATCGGGCGCGGGTTTGTGTGAACGAGGCACTGGCTCGCAACGCGAACACCAACATGGCGATGCTAATCATGGGAGATGTTCGGACGCTAGAAGGTGCGTACATCTCGGCCATCGAGGCTTATAACGCGTCCATCATGTCGGGGCCACGGCCCGAGGCGATTCTGGGACGAGCGATTGCTTTTGCTCTTGCTGGGCAATCAGAAGCGTGTTTGAGCGACCTTTCTTCCCTGCTGGATATCCAAGCGGCGGATCACTACGCAACATATGTTTCGGCGATCTTGCTAGTTGATCGCAGAACTGACCAATTGGCAGAGAACTTGCGGGAGCTTCTTCCTCATGCGAATGTGGATCGAATTTCGCCCGAGGTGCAAACCCGAGCAAACGGTCTCGCGAAGTCATTTCAGGCTCTCGCAACGCTGGTCGATCATATTCCGGTACCGGAAGTTCATGGAGATTCTCACAAAACGCGAGTTTTGGCACACAAATTGCTGCTCCAATCTTCGCTCGAACTTCTCGACTATGTTCGGACAGGAGATGACAATCTCGCAGATGAGGCTCAGATTAGCCTCGGCGAGGGGCTCAAACTTCTTCCCAACATGCGCGCTCGATATCAAATCGAAAGGCAAAGTCGCAGAACTTCTGGTTGATTTGAGGACAGAAATATGAATAGCGCGTTGCAAATGCTAGGCTTACTAGCACTCGTCTTTGTGGTTTCTATGACCATCTCTTACGTGATTTCCCTTCCCCGGAGAAAGCGCAAGATCACTTTGGTGCCGCTCCCTGAAAACACATCCGTCCGTATGATTGGTCCTGGCGGAGTTTATCGGTGCCACTTTTTACGCCAATCAAAGGACGGTTTGACTTTTTCCGCTCCACTCCAGCGAGATGTTTATGTTCCGCTGCGGGTGGGCGAGATCATGATGATCCAGGCTCCGCTAAACGATTCAGTGATTACCTTCCGGGCGGCGGTGACTGGGCGTAATGCTGATACTCACGAATTTACGCTGGCAAACCCTGAGCGTGTTCGCCATGTGAATCGCCGGAGCGAATCCCGCGATACCGAAGTCAAAGGGCGTATTGTTGCACTCAACGGACAATCGGCGACAATGATGGATCTTTCTGCCGGGGGGGCCAAGGTGCTCTGCCAAGCACATGGAATCAATCCGGGCGATGCCGTTCGGTTGAATCTGCCAGATGAGATGGGCGTGGCTTACGGCTGGGCTCTGGAAGCGATTCCTACGGCGGATGGTGCTTACCGGTCTAAGGCGGTGCGGATTCGGTTCGAGACGCCGCTGGATGGCCTTGGTCATCACCAACGCCGCGTGATGTACCTCGGCGACTAACACAAGTTCTGTGGTGGAAAGCCCGGTGCTCAGCTGATGAATCCCTCGCTGAGCCCGGGCTTTGTGTTATTTATTCAAACTTCACATACAACCACTTGGTACGACCTTGGAATAGAATTCTGAATAGTGCTCTTGATGTTTTCGAATCAAAGTCATCTAATATCAAATTTTTATAATCAGCAATCCTATCCAATTTACCACTCGTACGATCAAGTACAAAGAACTCTGAACCGTGAGATACTTCCTGTCCAGCCTCTTGAGATGCTTCCACTAGGAATTTTCCCTTTTCAATGGATTTCACTAGCCGAACCGAATAGTATTTTTCTAAATCCGGAATACTGATCTTCACAAGTTCACCAGAACTTAATATCAACCCGGGTTTATTGGCCATGAAGAACGTCCCCGATCCAACACTGGTGACTGTTCCGTCAACATAGTGATCGTATGAATCTGACTGAGCTAATTTAGTCCATGAACCGACAAAATATCCGTCTTCAGTGTAGTCAGATGCAGCAAACCCGACGCCACCTGGTACCGAAACCGTAGATCGTGTTCCTCGATATAGATTCAGGCTGGATAATTGCGGCATTGAGAGACTCTGTCTGGGTTTACTCATATAAAAAATACAGTATTGCCCATCACCGCTGAACTTTGGAATCCCAACGACTTTCTCTCCCTCCTTATCACTGGATAGTTCCGCTATTTTGCCGCTATCTGGAACTAGATAATAATATTTTGTATCAAGTGCCAGGACGGAGTATTTTGAAGTTGCAACAACCTCTCCAAATACATTTTTATCCACTGATTTGTTTCCAAGCAACACCTTCGATGACCTGTTACCAACTCTAGTGACAATCACTCCGCCGGCACTGACATAGGAGCATTTGTCCAGCAACTTCTCGCGTTTACCAGTTAAGCTCATTGTGTAAACGGAATCATCATTGAGTTGCGCCATGAAGCCAGTGTCGCTCAGCACAATACTCTTAGCATCAGGAAAATCGATTACCTTAGTCTCAATTGCCTGACTTCTGAATGTAGTGGCTATCAAAAGTAGAGGTACTAGCATCTCGGTTTCCCTTCCGCTCATAGTTCAGACGAGCGAAGCGGCTCATCAGAACAAAGATTATCCAGCCTGATTTTCTGCTTCTTGCTTTGCCGCCATGCGCTTGAGGATGGGAGTCATGGAAAGCCCTTGGATAAGGATGCTGAACGCGACAACGCCGGCGGTGACGGTGATGATCTCGGCGCGCATCGGGAACTGGCGCGGCAACCCGAGAGCGAGAGCCAAGGCGAGTGCGCCGCGTAATCCGCCCCAAAACAGGACGTGCTGGTGGGTGGATTTCACCCGGGCGCGTGACCAATGGAACCCTCCGCAGACGGTGTAGACGCCGATGGCGCGACCAACCAGAACCGCGCCAATGGCGATCATGATGGGGGTGGAGAGGGCGGCGAGGTTTTCGCGCGCCTCATTGATGCCGATGAGCAGGAACACGAACGAGTTCGCCAGGAATGCGCCGAAATCCCAGAACGATTCGACCGCTTGGTGGCCCTTCGCGGTGATCGGACCAAACGAGCCCAGATTGCCGAGCATCAGCCCAGCGGTGACGGTGGCGAGCACACCGGACAGATGCCAGTGCTCGGCGAGCAGAAAGCTCCCGAAGGCAGCGAGGGTGGTGATGGCAAGCTCGACCAGGTGATCTTCGGTGCGGCCAGCAACAAGGAGGCATGCCCCGGCAACGAGTCCTCCGATGGCGATTCCGCCAAGGGCAACGGCAAAGAAATCCATGACGGCATCGAACGGGGCGAAGTGCTCGCCCATACCGAGAGCCACAGCAATCCCAAAGCCAACGGCGGCAGTGCCGTCGTTGAGCAGGGATTCGGACTCGACAAGGTTGCGGAGCCGCCCTTTGATGCCCGCTTCTTTCATCGTGGCGATGACGGAGACGGGGTCAGTTGCGGAGATGAGCACGGCAAAGGCAATGGCAGGTGCGAGATCCCAGCCAGCATAGCGCGACATTGCAAAAGCCACAACCGCTACCGATAGCCCGATCCCCCAAGTCGCCATTGCGGTTGCTACGCCGAGGTCTTTTTTGAAATCCTCCCAGCGGAGGAGGAACGAGGCTTCGAAGACGAGCGGCGGCAGGAAGAGGGTGAAGACCATCTCTTTGGTGAGGCCGGTTTCTCCGCTTATGGGGGAGAATGCGAGCCCAGCTCCTGCTAAAACAAGGCCGACGGTGTACGGGATTTTGAGTCTGTTCGCAATGATCGCCACCAGGATGGCAACGGTCAAAAACACTCCCGTAACTTCTATCGACATCGGCTTTCCCAGCATACCCAGCCGCTGGTTTTGAGGCTGGATTGCAAGGAGGTTCTACTGGTTTTGCGGGGGTTTGGCTTCGTGGATGGGGCTATTTTGGGATGGTGAAAATCTGGATTTCTCCAGCAAACTCGTCGCCAATGAGAAGCAATACGCGACGTGTTTCCTCATCCCAGTCTGCAAAATAATATTCCTGTCTATTTTTGATTTCCAACAGATCACGAAGATTTGTGACCTTTCCATCTTGGCACCAATAGATGTCGCGGGGCTTATGCGTCCGATTATTGTTTGTTGAAAGAATAAGATAGTCTTGCTCGCCCCAGAACGCGACAATGTTGTTGATAGTATTCTTTGCCAGCTTTGCACTTAGCTGAATTGGCCTTTCACCTTTTCCAGTTTTATAAACGAACGGCGTGCAACTATAGTCAACTGTAAATGAAGGAGATTGGTCTACCCCATCCAGCGGAGGTGCGCCTGTGCCTTCATATCCTGGCAATTTTGAGCCAAACACATAGCCCGTATTTGTTATCCCATTCAAGGTAAGGGGCACTGGACTACTGATTTTGTCCAACTTGGCTTTTTCCTTGGCAGATACGATGACATGCTCAATGTTATAGACTTCTGACTTAGGATTTGTGATTACTTGAATGAGAAAGTGATTGCCGTTTCTACTTATTTGACTCTTGGCGAACACGGGAACGGGAATGCTAATTTCGCCCTCTTCATTCGTTCTGATAGACTGAGTTCCCCGATCTACTTTCACAAGATAGCTACTGCTCCGCCCGATGAGACTGAGTTTGGGGTCGAGGCCAGTTGGGAGAGTGCCAAGCTTTCCACTTGAGTCGAAGATGCTTTTCTCTTCGAATCCGTCCGAGATCATGATCCCCGCTTTCGAGAGGGAGGAAACATAGCCCATCTGGAAAATTTTCTTGTGGTTCTCTGAGTAAATCGTGGCGACACCGTTCAACAGTTGGGCGTAGCCTTCTGGAAGCAGCGTCAAGGTGTTATGGTGCGCGTATTCCACTTGCGCCTGCACGGGTGAGTGGGTCGCAGAGATAAAGAGAGCTAAGCTTAGCATCATATCGCGGGAAACCCTCCTGAATACATCAAAGCCTCAAGAAACTTCTAATACTGAACAAGATAATACTCATAGTGTTTTCCAGTAAAAAGTTTCTCATCCGTATCTGCACTCTGGACAACAATCCACTTATTCTTCACGCTCACCGCAGCAACATAGAGTCGTGACTTAGGATCCAGCTTCATTAGCTCCACCAACGGGGTGAGTTTATCACCATTAAGAATATAGTAGTCAAAGTGCGTCTGGTATTCACCATCAACGAGTTCTCCGAGCTTATTAATACTGACTAGATATCCAACTCCCTCCAATTTGGCCTCAGCAGCAGAACCCATATACTTCGGAAATGAATCTTTCTGATTTTTGCTGAGAAGTGGCTCTATCTTTCCATTTTTCCTAATTATGGATGCGTTCCCAATTACCTCTTTCCAGTAATACTCATGAATACCATCGGCTTCACCTTCATATTGCCAGCTACTCCCCAAGCAGTCCCCATTATCGAATACTTGTCGAACATAGGCAAACGTTGTACTAGAAATTGGAATTCTCTCAGGTCGTTGCGATTTTGAAGTTGAAACATAGAGATAAGGTGCTTCATAATCTCCTCCGAATGTGCTGAATGCAAAGTTCCTCGGGTGGCGCGAATGGTGAACGGTAAACAGATTATATGACCCAAGAAAAACACGCTCGGAAAACTTACCGTTACTCACATATCTGACAAAAAAGTTCTCTTTACTCTCCCGCTCGTATATTGCTTCTGAAGTATTAAATAGATACTCCCCACTCAGCCTCACTCTTGTATCCGGAGAAGTTAACAGGAATATATCACCGTCATGAGTAAGGCCCCATCCTGCTCGACAATACTGTCTCAAGTCGTAAGAAACTTCGGACTTCTTCTTAGATCTCAGATTATATTATGCATTTTGCATGTAAATGACATCTTCTGATGTAGTTTCAATTTGCTCTGTAATAGGTAGCTTATGCACCTGCACTTCCTGCGTGGAAGTGATCGTAAAATAAGTTGCAAGAAGTGTCGATACCATGATTCCCCTAGAGAGTTAGTTTATTGACGTGCCGACTGGCGGAATCAGTACAAGAAAAAAGAAGAACCCCGGCGGTCAGGATATCCACCGGGGATTCATCGTCACGACCTGCTCCTTCACAATCTGCTTAGAGAGCAGATGGATCCGGGTCAGGTCAGGATCAAGAAAATATTCAGTTTTAGTTGCGGCTCACTTCCAGGGTTTGGGATCGATGCTTATCTCGTGTGCCGAGCACACCTTGCGCTTCGCGTCGCCGTCGCCGGAGTAGCAGAGCCTCTCGCGCTAGATCGAGGTGATAAAGCGCGGTTGCGTTTTCTTCGCAGGAGAGATCTCGACCTTGGAAGTCGAGCAATTTCTCTTGCAATGCCTCAATAATATCTTCGATGCGGCAACCATTGATTCCACCCTCTTCAGGGGAACCATGTTGCAGAACGATTCGGTAGTGCTCGCCCTCGAGCACGGCTTCCGAACCGTCCATATGCCGGAACTTTTCCATGTTCTCACTCATAATTCATCTCCTCCATTGAGTTTTCACTCGGGATTTAGTTTTTGTTGCTATGCAGTTGCTTCAGCAGCAGAAACCTTCTCACCACCAGTACGGCGTTTGATGAGTTCCTTTGCTTTGACTTTGAGTTTCTGCACGGCTTCGCTGAGCTGATCCATCTCCTTGCGGCGACCGGGGCCGAGTGTTTCCAGCTCGGATGGAGAGAGTCGCGATAGCGATGACTCCATGCGATCCACGATCACGTCAGCTTCTTCAGCGAGTTTCATGAAAGACTCCGCTTTTTCATCGACGGATTTATCACTCCGTTCGACGATGCTCGCCTTTCGCATAATTTGACTTACAAACGACAAAACTGCACCTCCTTTGTCGTAAAAGGTCAGGGAGAATTCCCACACATGAATTCTCAGATACTCTTGATTTCGCCTACGAGGTTAGCTGACGGGTTCGGCTCAAGATGTAAGCCTTCCGCATTCAATTCTGCGGTTCACCCCGAAATTTGGGTCCCCCGTTCTGGACGTTGCCCAGATTCGACGTGGGTTAATGATACCAGATTTTGGAAATTTTGTCTACCCTTCCCGTAGTTTTTCTGGTAAGGGGGAGAGTTCGTGTGCCGAAACTTGACAAATGCGTAAAGTTTCGGGCGCTTTCCTTTTGATTGCCGTTTTGGTTGCTTCTTCAGCCAGCGCGGACACGGTTCAAGCGACTTCCCTTACCCATGCTCAGCAACTGATTGATTCGGCTTCGGGGCCACGTATGGTGCTCTTGCCGCCGGGGAATCAGGTGATGACGGCTCCGCTACGATTGAAGAGCAAAATCATTCTCAATGGTAATGGAAGCACGAACTTGATTGTGCCGACCAATGCAGGAATCCAGGCGATTGTTGGGAGTGGATCGGTGGGGGCAA
This sequence comes from Armatimonadota bacterium, assembly GCA_020438215.1. Lineage (GTDB taxonomy): Bacteria > Armatimonadota > Fimbriimonadia > Fimbriimonadales > Fimbriimonadaceae > UphvI-Ar2. The sequence continues at coordinate 11,518 of JAGQUX010000034.1, forward strand.
ATCAGGTGATTAGTGAAGTGGATGCGGAGAATAGGCGACTGACTTTTGCCGCTCCTCACGGTTTTTCTCAGGGGGATACAGTTCAGATCGAGTTCACGAATGGGGTGGACTGGATTGTTGATAAGGTTGCCCAGGTTATCGATGCCAATACGATCCAGTTGCATCAGAGGTTTGTTCGCCAGGCGGTAGGGCAGAACGTCCGGAAAGCCACTCCGCTTTACGGGATCGATTTGATGAACTTCCGAGTCACCGGGAGTACGAATCCGGTTTGGATCACCGATGCGGAAGGCGTGACCGTCAACAGCGTTGTGATGGTCGGGGCGCAATTGAGTCCGGTGATCTATCGCAGTTCGACGGTTGCAGTCTTGAATACGACTCTGGATACAGTGGGCGGAGGATGGTCGTTTTTGAGTTGCACTGGTGTTGTTTTTCAATTCAACACTGCAGTGAAGCACCAGCGCGCCGGGTTCTTTTTCCGCGCGGTTACGAACGGTGTTGCGAACAACAATAATTGTCAAGGGATTCCAGGTGCGGTGGCATTTGGGGGGAATGGCGATGGATTCACGGTTTGTAATTCGCAGGATGTTCAGGCGGACTACAACGATGTTCGCCACACATCGTGTTACGGCACTTGGGTGCTGGATTCAGATAATGTCTCGATGACAGGAAACAAGTTTCTGAACACTTATACGACGGCGATGTACTTGCTTCGGAATAAGGATGTTGTTCTGGATGGCAATTCATCGAGTACGAATGCGATCGGATACGGGTTCACTTTGGATTCCAATGTGAACATAACGCTGACAAACAATTTGGCTTATCAGGTGCCCCGAGGGCTGTATGCGGTGAACAACATGCAGTTGTCGGTGCTTGGCCAACGATCAGTTTCGACGCAGTATCCAGACTACTATTCGGGCAACCAATAATTTTCCTAACGAGAGGTGAATCATTCTTGGTTTGATTCACCTCCCGCTTTTAAGGAATGGGTTAACTATGAGCCGAATGACACGCACACTGAGTCTGCTCTTGACACTAGGAGCGGTAGCTTCCGTTTGGGCAGACACCGTCCAAGTGAGTTCGGTTCAGGAGATTCGCGATGCGATTGCTTCGGCTAATGGTCACCGAACAATTGTGCTTCCTAACCAGCAGCTTCTCCTCGACTTCCCTATTCACTTGAAGTCGAATATTGAGATTACAGGAAGTTCTTCGTCTGGGTTTGTGATTCCAGATGGGATGATGATTCCAGCGATATACGCGATGGGGACGAGCAATCTGGTTGGCTCTATTGTTGGCGTGGACGTAAACCAGAAGACAATTCAATTTTCTGAGGAACATGGCCTGGTTGCCGGCGATATGGTCACGGTGAAGCTGAATGATTGGGATGATCACGCGGATCAGGTGGCCGAGGTGATTGATCCTTGGACAGTGCGCGTATATCAGCGATTGGTGCGAGTGGAATCCGGTCAAGAAGTGAGCAAAGTTGATCCGGTTCAAAGTATCAAGCTTTCCGGCTTCCGTATTGATGGCGGCGATAACCCAGTCAAGTTTGATAAGACGCGGTGGGTGAATATTGAAGGTTTGATCGTAACCCAGAACGTTTTGAATCCGATTGTGCGGCGCAGCCTGAACGTGACGCTGAAGAGCAATATTCTTGATACGGTTGGGGCTGGTTGGACGCTGATGTCTTCTTCTGGTGTTTTCTTTAAGGAGAACGTGACGGTTCGGCACAATTTGGCGGGTGCATTCTTCCGAAGTTGTGCGAGCTTTGTTGTTCAGGACAATGTGTTCGCTGGCATCCCGGAAGCGTTTGTGTACGGAGGGAACGGTGATGGCATCACGGTGGCGTTTTCTCAAGATGGGGCTCTTTTGCAGAACAGCATTCGCGACACAAGCTGCTACGGCTCCTGGATTCTGAATTCAGACGGTATCCAGATGATTGGGCATACGTATTACAACACGTTCACGCATTCGGTATATGTGACCGATAGCAAATCTGTTCTGATCCAGAATTCAACAGCCAGCACAAACGGAACCGGGTTTGGGTTTGCGGCGGAAAGAAATGACGGTTTGCAGATGCATGGGAACGTCGGTTACAAGGTGCCGCTCGGTTTCTATGTCGATAGCAATACTGGATTCTCTGCGAGCGGGAATGTCTCGGTAAAAACCGAGTTTACAGACATCTTCACGAACAATTCGGGCTAGGTTTGGACGGCAGTCCTAAAGTGGAAAACTTCATCGCTATTGGTGTGGGAAACCTGGTAAACCCGGCCCATCAGTAGCGAATATGCTCCACGACACAAAGACGTCTCTGGGAAATTAACCTAGGGGCGTTTTGTCTTTCAAGATCGAGGGTTTTTCGCTATTGGTATCAGGATAACGATCATGAGCCCCAAAGACGCCATCAAATTCATCAAGGAAAACGAAGCCCAGTTCGTCGATATCCGCTTCACCGACCCGTTCGGGATGTGGCATCACTTTACTGTTCCGTCTCATACATTCTCCGAGGACACCTTTGAAGATGGCCTTGGGTTTGATGGCTCTAGCATCCGGGGATTCAAGTCGATTGATGAATCGGACATGCTCTTGATTCCGGATTCGGCGACGATGTACATGGATCCGTTCACGGATCACTCCACCGCCGTAGTGATCTGTCAGATTGAAGATCCAATTACCCGCGAGCCGTTCTCTCGCGATCCGCGGTATATGGCGGTGAAAGCCGAGCAGTACATGAAGTCCACCGGCATTGCAGATGTGGCTTACTTTGGGCCGGAAGCCGAGTTCTTTGTTTTCGACCGACTGCGACACTACAACTCTCCGGAGGCGGCAGGTTTTGAGATTGATTCGATTGAAGCGTGGTGGAACTCGGATGACGAAGACGCCAAGGGCTACACCATGCGCCCGAAGGGTGGCTACTTCCCTGTTTCGCCGAGCGACAAACTGCAGAACATGCGCTCGGACATGGCTCTGACCCTGGAAGAAGTGGGGATTGAAGTGGAACTCCATCACCACGAAGTGGGGGCGGCAGGCCAATGCGAAATTGATATCAAGTTCGATACGCTGGTGGTTTCTGCAGACAAGATTCAGAAGTTCAAGAACGTGATTAAGAACGTGGCGAGCCAGTACGACTGCTTGGCGACGTTTATGCCAAAGCCAGTCTATGGAGATAACGGAAGCGGGATGCACGTTCACCAGTCGCTGTGGAAGAACGGCGAAAACGTGTTCTTTGATGAGGATGGCTACGCTCTGCTGAGCGATGAAGCCCGCTGGTACATCGGTGGTTTGCTGAAGCACGCTCCGGCATTGCTCGCATTCACCAACCCCAGCACGAACTCGTATCGACGCTTGGTGCCGGGCTACGAAGCTCCAATCAACCTGATTTACAGTGCGCGCAACCGCTCGGCTTGTATCCGCATTCCGATGTTCAGCCGATCACCGAAAGCGAAGCGGGTTGAATTCCGTGCTCCTGACCCATCCGCGAACCCGTACTTGGCGTTCTCCGCGATGCTGATGGCGGGCCTGGATGGAATCCAGAATCGGATTGAGCCGCCAAAGCCGATTGATAAAGACCTTTACGAACTTCCGCCGGAAGAGAAGGAAGGGATCGAGCAAACTCCGGGCAACCTGCGTGCGGTACTCCAAGCTCTGCGGGATGACCACGAGTTCTTGACCCGCGGCGATGTGTTTACGGAAGACTTCATCAATGCGTACATTGATTACAAATTGAAGAATGAGTGTGAGGCGATTGATCTGCGCCCGCACCCGTATGAGTTCTTCCTTTACAACGACTGCTAAGTCTGGTTGTAGAGATGGGGGAAGCCCTGGCCCGGTCGGGTCAGGGCTTTTTCATGATATTGGTGATGTGGATTTGGGGCTGTGCGCCGGTGTGAGCGTGAATCCACTTGTAAGCAATCCGTCCGTCTGGATGGGAATCTAACACTTGCAAAACTAGATTTTTAGAAGTCGGGCTAAGGGAATTCATAAGTGGGGAGTATTGCCCGTTGTCGTACAGGAAAAATCGATCCCGAATGGAATTCGGTTCCTTACCAAATTTTTCGAAGAGAATGCGCCCATCGTCGAACCTTTGCATTACTTGATAGCCGAAGGTGTTTTCCAATTTGACATCGAGGACGGTAGCACGCTGGAGTGGATCAAGCACGAGAGGCTTCCCACCTTCAAAAACGAATCCAGTAGAGATTCCAAATGGACGATAGTCTTTTTCTGCGCTAATGACGGAACCAAAGGTGTAGCCGCGTGAATTCGCCCCAGTAAGAATGGGAACGACGCCGGTGAGGTTTGTCATAACCTCTCGAATTTCGCCTTGGTCGCTGACTTTCCAGAGGTGGTAGCTATCCTTTGCTTCGTATGTGACAATGAGCAAGAAGGGAGCGTCGGGGTCGCTTGCCACTGTTAGCGATTCGCACTTGGTGGGGAGAGTGACATCGTATTTTTGGGACGATGCAAAGTTCGTGATCTTTAGAATCGGTTGGACTGGATTGTCTTTGGAAAATGCAGAAATAAATTCCGTTGCAAACTGCCGATTGACGAGTTTGCGAAAGCTACCTATTTGAAAGACCTTGCCCGAGTAGGGTTCCTGCAAAACGCTCCCCGAAACGACATGTGTTTCAGGAAAATGTAATACACCGCCGGACATACCACGGTCGTATTCTTTGACTTCCCCATCAATCACGGCGCGGGTGAATTTGGGGCCGGTGACCACATAGCCACGGTCGTAAAGTTGAATATCGGTTCCTTCCAGAACCAAATCGTTGCTCAGCGCAATTGCTAATCCCAGTGCAGCAATCATGTTTCCCTCACTGATCAAACGCCCGGATGAGGAGGCACGTTACTCGACGTTTTCGAGATCATCCACGCGGACAACCATAGCCGTCGCGTTATCCGAGCCACCATCCACCAATGCGGCGGAGACGACATTCCAGCAGATTGCGCTGGGGGATGCCATGCTCATGAACGTATGCAGCTGATCATCTTTGACGTGGTTGGTGACGCCATCGCTACACAGGAAGAACGTGTCGCCCACTTGAATATCTAGCTCGAAGAGATCGGGGGTGACCATCGCTTCAGTGCCGAGTGCGCGGGTAATGACGTGCCGGTAAGGATGTTGCTCGGCTTCCTCGCGGGACATCATGCCGGTGCTGACCGCTTCTTCAATCCAAGTGTGATCGGTAGTGAGCATTTCTAGAATGCCATCGCGCAGACGATAGAGACGGGAGTCTCCGACCTGAGCGATGATGCCTTTGTCTTGGCGAATGATGAGCGCGGTGAGGGTTGTCCCCATGCCCTTACGACCGGGAACGGTGCGGCTGACATCGTTGACAAATCGGTTGGCGGCGAGCACAGCGCCATTGGCAGCGAGTTGAAGATCGTTGCTTGGGTGGTTGCGATAGACGTCAATGAAGGTTTTGCAGGCGAGTTCGCTGGCAACTTGCCCGGCTTCGTGGCCGCCCATGCCATCGCAAACAATGAAGATGTGTCCTTTTGAGGCGATTTCGGCATCGCCTTCGGCGAGGAAGTATTCGTGCTTGTCCTCGTTGTTATCGCGGACACGACCCATATCGGTTTTTGCGGCGACCGTGACGATGGGTTTGACTCGGAGTTCTATAGAGGGGGCAACCTCAGCGACTTCATATTCGGCGGTGATTTCTTCGGTGCTCACGAGTTGAACCTCACTTCGATGGCAAGTTGGCCAAGGCGGATGCTGTCGCTCGGCTGGATTTGGGATCGCTGCCCGGTGTTGAGTTTGGCATCATTGATAAAGGTGCCGTTGGTCGAGCCGGTGTCAGTGATGTAGATGCCCGTATCGGAAACTTCAATTTCACCGTGCGAACCGGAAACGTACGGATCGGAGATGACCAGATCGTTATCGGTGCGGCGTCCGAATTTGTGCTTGCCGGGGGTGAGGGGGAGCTCGTTTCCACTGTAAATCAGAGTTGCGATTGGCCCTTCGGCAACAGGGACGGCGGCCATCGCCGCGGTGCGACCTGACATCGCGGCTTGAGTCTTGTTGGTTTCGCCCGGTAAACTGAGTCTGAGTTCGAATCCGCCGAGGCTGATGGATTCACCGTTGTTCACGGTTTGCTTTTGCCCGGCGGAAAGGCGGGTTTCGCCTACTTTGGTTCCGTTGGTGGAACCGATATCTTCTACGGTGACGCTTTCCTGCCCCATCTCGATTTGAGCGTGGCGACGACTGACGCGAGTGTCTTCCACGGCGATATCGCCTTGTCGACCGATAACGGTAACTCCAGGGCGGAGAACATATTCCCGTCCGGTGGAATCAACGAGGACGGGGAGTTGAACAGCGGGGGCGCCGAAGGCGTCGCCATCCAGAACTTGATCGAGCACCAAGCCGCAATCGACGCAGAACATGATGGCGACCGGATTGAACGTCTTACAGACCGGGCACTGCACCGGCTTGATCGTGGTTGTGGCTTCAAAAACGGGCGCGCCCATGATCGTGCGGTTCGGGTCGATGGGGGTGCCGATCATCGTCTTGTTTGGATCGACGACCGGCGGGGCTCCAAGCTGGGTTTTGTTGGGATCTGTCATGTTCTGCTCTCTCCGTAGATTGTCCTCTTAGTCTAACCGACGAAATGAATCTTGTGGGGGATTCGAGTCTGGTAATGAAATTGTGGTGATTCTTGCGCGTTCATTCAGGTAGAAATAGCCATGTCTTTGAGTCGACGTGCCCTTGCCTTCGCAGTTGGGCTTTCCCTGACCGCTTCTTCCTTTGCCATTAACTTCAATTTTGGGCCGGCAGATAGTATTGATTCTGATCGTTTGAAAGCCCACTTGACGTTTATTGCCAGCGACCTTTTGAAAGGGCGCGATACTCCTTCCGAAGGGTTGGATATCGCCGCTGCTTATATTGCTTCTCAGCTGAAGCTGACGGGCGTTCAACCTGCGGGTGAGGACGGAACTTACTTCCAGAAGATGTGGATGGTGCGTTCTAAGCTGAACCTTGAGAAGACTTCAGTGATGGCGGGCGACCTGGCCTTGAAAGCAGGAACTGATTTTCTTCCGACGGGATTGTCGGCGGGAATGGTGAGCGGGAACGCGATCTATATTGCCGGTGGCTACGCGAATGCTAAGGAGAACATCAATCCTTATGCGGGCAAAGCGGTGAAAGGCAAAGTTGTTTTCACGGACTACTCTCTTCCGGAAGGGGTGCAGATGCGCGATGTATTTCGGAATCCGGATTGGCAACGGCCTGAGCAGGCGGCAATGGCGAATGGTGCGATTGCGGTAGTTCGGATTGTCAATAACGGAACGGGAGCTTGGCAGAATCAGTTGGATCGCATGACGCAAGGCTCTGGTCGATTTACTCCCGAGTGGACGCTAGGAGAAGGTGCATCTATTCCAGCAATTTCGATGACCGAATCTGCGGCAAAGTCTGTTTTCCCGGCGGGGATGTCTGGCTCGGCAGTCGGTTCGAAGGTGACGATTGATCTGGGTGTCGAAGTCGAGCGCACTTACTCCAACAACGTGATTGGGATTGTGCCCGGCTCTGATCCGAAGCTGAAGGAAGAGATGATCTCGATTGGCGCGCACTACGACCACGTTGGGGTTGGTCGCGCAGATAATAACGGCGACACGATCTACAACGGCGCGGATGATGATGGCTCTGGAACGGTTGCTCTGCTGGAAATGTCGCGCGTTGTGGCGCAAGGGCCGCGTCCGAAGCGATCCATGATGTTTATTTGGTATTGCGGTGAAGAGAAAGGCTTGCTGGGTAGCGAATATTTTGTGAATCACCCGACCGTTGATCTCAAAAAGATGAGGCTCAACATCAACGTTGATATGATTGGTCGCGCAAAACAGGCGGGAGATACGAATCCGGCGAACAACATGCTCGCAGGGCAAAACGAAACCTATGTGATTGGCCCGCGCGTGATTAGCTCACAGCTCGACCCGATTCTGCGCGGAGTGAACGATAAATACTTGAAACTCAAACTGAACGATCACTACGATAGTTTGAGCGATCCGGAGCGGATTTTCTACCGATCTGACCATATCAGCTGGGTGGGCAAGGGTGTTCCGGCAATCTTCTTCTTTAGCGGCGCGCACGAAGACTATCACCGCCCGAGCGACCAAGTTGAGAAGATCGACTTCACTAACATGACCAAGATCGCGCGGACAATCTTTGCGATGCTATTTGAAGTTGGAAATATGGATAATCCCCCTGTGATTGACCAAGTGATTCCTGGCGTTTGGGATCCGAAGAACAGCGGCGGCTAGTCGCAGAACTTGGTGGCAGGATGATCGATCAGATGATCCTGTGATGAAAAGCCTGGCTCACCGGAGCTGGGCTTTTTCTTTTCGTATTCGCCGCTCGGAAGGCTCACCCAACCTTTGATGTTGTCTTCCAGAGCGGATTCGAGAACGTGCTTGCGCAGGTATTCGATATGGTTGGGGTCGGACACTGGAGCGAGGGCTTCGACGCGGCGATCCAAGTTGCGGCGCATCATATCGGCGCTACCCATGAAGACCTCTGGGGAGCCGCCGTTATCGAAGTAATAGATGCGGCTGTGTTCGAGGAATCGCCCCACGACGGAAACGACACGAATGTTCTCGCTGAGACCAGCAATTCCGGGGCGAAGACAGCAGATTCCCCGCACGATCAGGTCGATTTTGACCCCGGCTTGGCTCAGTTCATAGAGGGCATCAATAACTTCAGGATCAACGAGGGAGTTGAGTTTGAAAATGATGCGCCCCTGACCGGACTTTTTGTGGTGTACGACTTCTCTTTCTATCCGCTCGATGATGCCTTCGCGGAGATTGAGCGGGGCAACAAGGAGCTTGCGATACTTCGTCTGTTTGCTGAGGCCCGTGAGGTAGTTGAATAGTTCGCTGACGTCCTGGCAGATTTCTGGATCGTCGGTGAAGAGGCCGAGATCAGTATAGAGGCGAGCCGTGCTGGGATTGTAGTTGCCGGTGCCGATGTGGACGTAGGTTTTGATGCCTTCTGCCTCGTTGCGGACGATGAGACAAAGTTTGCAGTGCACCTTCATCTCAATGGTGCCGAAGGAGACGTGGACGCCAACCCGTTCGAGGGCGCGAGCCCAACTGAGGTTGTTGCGCTCGTCGAATCGGGCTTTGAGTTCAACAAGGACTGCAACCTGCTTGCCAATTTCACCGGCTTCCATCAGGTTTTCGACGATGGGGGATTTTGAACCGACACGGTAAAGCGTTTGCTTGATGCCGACCACCGATTGATCTTCGGCGGCAGAATCGACAAACATTTCGACGG
>JAGQUX010000035.1 GCA_020438215.1 Armatimonadota bacterium
CCTCTTAGGATTCTTCAGCAACAAGGATCGGATCGGTGGGCAGGTTCTCCCACAGGCTTTCCAGATCGTAGAATTGTCGCTTCTCTTCTAAGAAGACGTGCAAAACGACGTCTCCGTAGTCAAAAAGTATCCAACCATCGCTGGTCACTGCAGAACGACGCAAAGGTTTAATGCCTTGATCGCGCAGTTTTTCCGCGACTCTTTCTGCTACCGCCTTCAAGTGGGTGTCACTGGTTGCCGTACAGACAACGAAATAATCGGTGACGGAAGTCTTGGCTCGCACATCAAGAACCTCGATTTCCAGAGCTTTCATATCATCAGCGTATTCGCGGATCAATTCCGCTTTGTCCACTGACGGGAGCGATTTTGGCTTACTCATTGGGTTGGTACAGGTTATTTTCCTGAATGTAGGCGTATACGTCTGGGTCAAGCCACATTTCGGGCGACTCCCCGTCGGCAATCATTTTACGAATCTGGGTTGAGGAGCCCCGTTTCAAACTCATCGGGATGCGATCAATGCTTTCGCGCCAGTGCGGCGGCAGAATCCCAATTTCCTTATCCAAATCGCTACCAGGACGCTCAACAACGCCGATGCGGCAGAACTTGAGAAGTTTATCCGGCTCTTTCCACTCTGGGAGGGTGTGAAGGGAATCTGCACCCATCAAGAACCAGTAGTCGCCGGGCATAGCCATTGTCAGTTCTTCAAGCGTATCCACGGCAAAGCTCCGGCCTGGGCGAGAAATCTCAATATCGGAAAGCGCCACTCCTGGCTCACCATCAATAGCGATCTTGACCATCTCCATGCGCTGCTGAGCCGTTGCCATTGGTCGGCTCTTGATCGGGTTGCGATTGTTCGGGATGATGATGACTTCATCCAGCTCCAGATGCTCCCTTGCCGCCCGCGCAATCTCGATATGACCAAGATGCGGAGGATCAAAACTACCACCAAGAATTCCGTACTTCATTACCAATCTCGATACTCAAAAGCGTATGTCCCGGCAACAACCGTGTCGCCCTCTTCGACTCCCAGATCAACCAACCGATCAATGACTCCGATCCGCTTCAACCGGCGCACCATATACATCACCGCATCAGTGTTCTCCAGATCGGTCATCGCCACCAGCCGTTCAATTCTATCGCCGGTAATGATGAACTCGCCATCTTCCACCTCAATATCCCAACTATCATCACGCTGGCGATCAACAGGCACTGGGGTGAGTCGTGTTGGCACCGATTCTTCGGTGGATTTGGCGATGATTTCCCAGAGGGCAAAGGTAAGTTCTTTGATACCGTGTCCACTTACCGAACTGATGATATGGATTGGGTGCTCGACATCCGCAAACGAAGCCTTGACTTCCTCTGTGAGTTCCGCGCCAAGGACGTCTGCTTTCGTGAGGGCCACGATCCTCGGCTTTATCGCCAGCTCAGGGCTATACGATTCCAGTTCCGCCTCAATCAGATCGTAATTGGAGCGAGGGTCGCTATCATCAATGGGGAAGGCGTCGACCAAGTGGAGAAGCACCTTATTCCGCTCCGCGTGACGCAAAAACTGGTGTCCAAGGCCTGTGCCTTCGCTCGCTCCCTCAATCAAGCCCGGGAGATCAGCAATGACAAACGTGTTTTCTCCCGCTTGAACAACACCCAGGTTCGGAGCAAGAGTCGTGAACGGGTAATCCGCAATTTTCGGTTTGGCCGCGCTGACAGAAGAAAGGAAAGTGCTCTTACCCGCATTCGGGAGGCCGATCAGCCCCACATCAGCGATCAGCTTGAGTTCTAATCGTGCCTCAAGCACTTCGCCGGGTGCGCCTTTCTGGGCGAATTTGGGGGATTGCCGAACCGAACTGGTGAAATGCAAGTTACCAAGACCGCCCCGTCCACCTTTACAGGCGATAAACCGCATTCCATCGGTATGGAGGTCAGCCAGGACATCGTCGGTGTCGTTATCAAACACCACCGTACCAACCGGAACTGGGATCACAACATCGAGCCCGTTCTTGCCCGTCATGTCTTTGCGGGCATCACCACCGTTCTCGGCCTCGTAATGGTCGCGTAATCGAAAATCGTAGAGCGTGCGGCGGTTGCGGTCGGCAACCAGAACAACGTCTCCGCCTTTGCCGCCATCGGCACCATCCGGGCCGCCGCGAGGAACGTGCTTTTCGCGGTGGAAGCTGGCAGAGCCGTTGCCCCCGCGTCCACTTGTGAACGTGACATTCACTTCATCAAGGAAATTGCTCATTCATCCTCCAATAGGCCAGGAATCAAGTCCAGAGTGATCGTGCCAGCATCCAAATCAATTTCCTTCACAAACTCCTTGATCGCGGGAATTAGAGAGCCGCGAATGACCAATTGATCGTGCGCAGGGGAAGGCACCACATCTTCAATTGTGCCAATTTCTTTGCCTTCCAGGTCGATAGCTTTTAGCCCAACCAGATCGGAAGTGCGATAAACATCTTCGCCGTATTCAGGGAGTTCTTCTTCAGGGATTGTCAAGATCATCCACTTATAGGTTTCGGCGATATTGCGATCAGTGAGTTCGCGGAAATGAACCCGCACCTGATCTTTATGGAAGGAGGAGCTTTTGACTGTCCAGTGGTTGCCGTCCAGCCACATTTTCTCGCCTGGATCAAAAAGCTCGGCAAATTCGGTAAAGAGGGTTGCTCGGAGGCCCCCTTTAATACCATGAGGACCAACTACCTGTCCAATGATGATATGACCATCTGGAGGGCTAGGAAGTTGGCCCGGCATATGTTTGGTTTCAGTCGGCGTTGATTTTGACGACCGTGCGCTTACCCGCTTTGGAGCCAGCTGCGCTAATCATTTGGCGAATGGCGCTGACGACACGTCCGTCTTTCCCAATGACACGTCCGACATCATTGGGGGCCACGGTCACGTTGTAAACCATCGTTCCGCGGTCATTGTTTTCATCTACTGTCACAGCATCCGGTTCGCTGACCAGATTCTTGACGCATTCTTCAACCATCTCGGTAAGAGCCATAGAGAATTACTCGCTTTTTTCTTCTGCCGGAGCTTCTTCTGCAGCTGGCGCTTCTTCAACAGGAGCCTCAGCAACAGGAGCTTCTTCAGCGGGTGCTTCGGCAGCAGGTGCTGCTTCTTCTTTCTTTTCTTCCTTCGGTGCGCTCACCACGGATTGTTTGCTCATCACATTGGTGGTCTTGTCGAGGAACTTGTAGCTACCCTTTGCCTTTGGTCGTGCTTGGAAGAATTCATCGAGCACGCCTTCGCGCTTGAGAAGATAAGCAACGGTTTCGGTCGGCTGTGCGCCTTCCATCAGCCAATGCAGAGCGCGGTCGCCTTTCAGCTTCACCGTGCTTGGCTTGGTCAGGGGATCATATGTCCCCAAAGTTTCGATCGCCGAGCTATCGCGACCAGCCGTCGATTTTTGGACGACAATACGATAGAACGGTCGATGCTTGTTACCCATTCGGGTCAGACGAATCTTAACCATGTTTTCCTTCTGAAACCTTGTTCACAACGCCACTTGTTATCTTCTTCTTCCGCGCACTTTCCCCATTTTCTTTTGCATTTTGGAGAGTTGTTTCATGCTACGGCGCATCTGATACAACTGATCAATGAGGCGGTTGACATCTTCTTGACTCGTTCCCGAGCCACGCGCAATCCGCTTCCGTCGTGAGCCGTTGAGTATATCTGGATTCGAACGTTCAGCGGGAGTCATGCTTAGGACTATCGCTTCGAGGCGGTCAACGTGCCTATCGTCAATCTGATCCATCGCCTCTTCCGGGATCATCCCTTGCATCCCCGGAATCATCTTCATCACGTTCTTGATTGGCCCCATTCGGCGAACCATTTTCATCTGATTCAGGAGGTCATTGAAGTCCATTTTCCCGGTCTTCATCTTGTCCTCCATGCCCGCCATGTCTTCGGCTTGGAAGGCTTCTTCTGCCTTCTCGATAATGCCCATGACATCCCCCATGCCGATAATCCGCTCGGCCATGCGGTGGGGATAGAACATGTCCAGGGCGTCGGTTTGCTCGCCAATTCCGATAAATCGAACCGGAACACCTGTCGCAGATCGAACGGAAAGCACCGCACCGCCGCGCGCGTCACCATCCAGTTTTGTAAAGATCGCGCCCGTCAGAGCAAACTTTGCATGGAACGCCTCGGCAACATTCACGGCTTCCTGACCCGTCGTGGAATCGAGAACGAGTAAAACCTCTTGTGGCTTTACGGCGGTATGCACCTGCCGCAGTTCTTCCATCAACTCTTCATCAATGGAAAGGCGACCAGCCGTATCCACAAGAACCACATCGCAGAACAGATGCTTGGCGCGGTCAATGGCGGCTTTTGCAACCGCAACCGGATTGGAGCCTTGCTCGGCGTAAACCGGGACATCCACCTGCTCACCCAACACTTGAAGTTGCTTGATCGCCGCAGGGCGCTGGAGGTCACACGCCGCCATCAGCGGCTTTTTGCCTTGCTTCTTCAGCCAAGACGCCAACTTCGCACAGGTCGTTGTTTTCCCTGAGCCCTGCAAGCCACACAGCAAGATAATCGTCGGGGGAGCGGGATTCCAATTGATCGGGGTTTCGCCGGTGCCGAGAAGCTCCACGAGTTCATCGCGGACAATCTTGATGATCGTCTGATCGGCACTGAGAGAGCCAAAAACCTCTTCACCGACCGCCTTTTCTTGAATCTGAGTGATGAACTTCTTGGCAACCTGAAAATTAACGTCCGCTTCCAGGAGGGCAACGCGGATTTCACGCATGACCTGCTTGACATCATCTTCGGATAACCGGCCTTTTCGGCGCAATCCGGCGAAGATGTTCGACATTCTTCGGGTCAGGTTGTCAAGCATGGGCAGGGAAGAGGATACCGCTCGCAGGGAAGCGAGCTTAGGATTCCGACACATGACTTCCCTGATTGGGAATATGAATAAGGAAAAGTGTCGAATTAGCCTTTAGACTTCCCTCGGAAACGCCAATGAATAAGTTAGCGTTCCTTTAATCAGATAGGCACCGCAAAACACGTCCTTATTCACAGGTAGCAAGGCTATGAAGTCCGAATCATCCGCAAAAACGAAGTCTCAAGGCTCATCTCTGGGCATCCTCCTCACCGGAGTAGCCATTGGAGCGGCAGCGGCATGGGCATTTTCACGGCGAAAAGGCGAGAAGCTCCCTTGGGATGTGGATTCCGTTTTGGATGCTTGCGACCGCGCTGCGGCCAAACTGGATGATCTCCTGACCGTCGAGACCGGCGGAGCAGATCAAGCAGAGGCAGTCTAACAATTTCACAAAAATTACAGAGCCAGATGAGCCATTGTGTTCGTCTGGCTTTTTTTGTTGAGGGGAAGTGCGTTTCCAACTTGCATATCATTTCCGATAATCAATATTATGACATTTTCAGATTGACCTGAATATATGTAATCCGCTTCCCCGCACTTTTCTGCTCATCTAATAAAAAAACTGCCCCCATAAAAACGGAGGCAGTTCTTGCATCAAGAAATCAGAGAAGGTTCTCAGGATTTCTTGCGACGACGCGCCAATGCAGCTAAACCAAGTGCCGCGACAGCCATTGTTCCTGGTTCAGGAACTGCAGACCACGTAATCGTTGCCTTCTGATCAAAGGCTGTGACCTGAGACCAAGCGCTACCGTCATACCACATGGCATGACCTGGTAAAATTGCACCATTAGAACCGTCGAAATGAATTGAACTGCCGGTGTAGCCCATAAAATCAAACACGAAGGCATAGGTTGTGCCAGTGGTCAATGCGATATTTAAGCCGGTGTACTGTTGGACGCCGTTTGCCACAAAGGTATCGGTGAAATAGGTGGTACCAGTTGGGCTAACGCCATTCCAATCCATTACCGAAAAGGTGACATTTTGACCATTCATGGCACTAGCAAATTCAACTTTGTAGTCCATAAGAACATTTTCAACTGGAGCAGCGGCGATTTGTCCCTGTCCCAACCAACCATTTGTCACGTTTCCGTCCCAAGTTGGGAAATTATCCCATGTGACTGCCATAGAGGCTGATGAACACACCGTAGCAAAAAATATAAAAGAAGAGCGTAATTTCATAAAAATTCCCTCGAATAAATCATATCAGGAATTATTCGCAAAATTAACTATTAAGCAAGAATTTTTACTGAACTGGTATATATGTCAGAAACACGTTCGCCGTCTTATGCTTACGAAAGAAAATCCCGGCAAAACGCATTCGTTTCACCGGGATCATCATCTTCACAATGCCAACTTACTGTGGCAATGTGCCGGACACGTCTTCGAATCGAATCGTGCCCCGAGTTTCTTTATCACCCACCTTCAGAATCACGATGTACTCACCGTTCTGAAGATTGGTACGGGCGTTGGGTCGCCAGCTCACCCGGTTCAGGCCCTTCTTGCCATCGGCGGTCAATTGACCAAGCCGATTTCCAGAGGCATTCTGAATCTCCACTTGAACACGATCGGTCGCATCTTCTTTCAGATAGAAGTAGATGTCGCCGTTCGGCTCGGTGTTCGGGCTCTTCCAATGGCGATCGCCTTCGTACCAACTGTCAAATGTACGACCAAGGCCGTACATTGTAGTTGGTGGGCAAAGGAACATATCTTTCGCCATGTTCTCGTCGTTCATTGATTCCAGGGCCGCAATCGGGACAATCCAGATGGAGCGACCGTGTGTCCCCACAATGAGATCAAGCTCTCGAGGGTGAATGAGGAGGTCATCAACTCGAACGGTCGGGAAGCCGTTATCCTTGTGGAATCGAGTCCAACTTCCCCCTTTGTCCATGCTGAAATACAGCCCACGCTCAGTTCCAAGAATCAGGAGATTCTCGTTTTGACGACCTTCTATCAGTACGTATGCCGAATCGTCTGCACCAAGGCCATTGGTGAGTTTCTTCCAAGTCTTACCGAAGTCTTCGGTGACATAGACATACGGGTTGTAGTCGTTGAATCGGTGACCATCAAGTGTCACGTAGGCGCGACCGAGTTCATAGCGTGAAGCGACAACTCGGCTCACCCATGTGAAGTCAGGGACATCAGCCGGAAGGTTGTCGGTCACGTTCGTCCATGTTCGACCATCATCTTGGGTCAGTTGAACCTGACCATCATCGGTACCGACCCAAACAACGCCAGCTTTGACTTCACTCTCGCTAATCGTAATGATCGTACAGTGTCGTTCTGCTCCCGTGTCTTCTGGAGTCACACCAGCGCGAGAGTTTTGTTTGTCCTCGTCGTTGGTGGTCAGATCGGGAGATGCCTCGATCCAGTTGTCACCACGATCAACTGATTTGAAGAGCTTGTTACCGCCAAACCAAAGTGTACGCGGGTTGTGCGGGCTCAATACAATCGGAGCACTCCAGTTGAAGCGATAGGTTTCGCCTTGAGGCGGTCGAGGTCGAATAGAGCGCCGCTCGCCAGTTTCCAAATTGTGGCGAGCAACGGCTCCGCCCTGGCTTTCTGCATAGACAATACGCCAGTCAGTTGGATCAACCTGGACATGGAAACCATCGCCACCATTGATAAATCGCCAGTCATGCCGACCAACAAATCCGTCACGAGTTTGGGTTGGGGCTCCCCAAGTTCCATTATCTTGTAGGCCGCCAAAAACCCAATAAGGTTTACGCATATCCGCTGCAATCGCGTAAAACTGAGCAACGGGAAGTGAATCGATCATCTCCCAAGTCTTGCCGCGATCCCGAGTTTGACCAACGCCACCATCCTCCCCAACAAGCATGTGGTTACCGTCTTTCGGGTTGATCCACATCGCGTGGTAGTCCACGTGAATGTTGGATTGCAGCACACCAAACGTTTTGCCACCATCCGTTGAATAGTGGAAATTCACCGCTGGCAGATAGATGAGGTTTTCATCGACCGGGTCGATGCGGGGATTTGAGAAATAGAACGGACGTGGGTTGATCGGGTTCAACTTTGACCAAGACTTCCCTGCGTTTGTGGATTTGTAAACTCCACCTTCCTCACCATGTTCAATGGATGCGACCATGGTGTCCGGCTTGCTCGCCATCATGGACAAACCAATCCGTCCAATGTCGCCTTTCGGCAAACCATCGGTCAGCTTCGTCCAATTCTTCCCGCCATCAGTCGTTTTGTAAAGTGCGCTGCCGGCACCACCCGATGCCCATCGGTATGGCCAGCGGAATCGTTCCCAAGAAGCTGCGTAAATGGTGTTTGGATCACGAGGATCCATCAGCATTTCGATAATGCCGGTCTTGTCATTGACAAAAAGAATCTTGTTCCAAGTCTTTCCACCATCTGTGGACTTGTAAACACCACGATCAGGGTTTGCGCCCCACAGGTTCCCTAATGCACCCACATAAATCGTGTTCGGATTTTTGGGATCAAGCAAGATCGTGGAGATGTGGCGGGTCTTATCAAGCCCCATATGCTTCCAGGTCTTGCCACCATCTGTGGAGTGGTAGATCCCGTTGCCCCAGCTGGTCGAGTTGCGGGAGTTCTCTTCCCCTGTCCCAACCCAGACATCATTGTGATCTTTCTGGTTGACAGCAACGCTCCCAATTGCAGAAAGGTGTTCATATTGAAAGACTGGGTTCATTGTGATGCCCCCGTTCTCTGTCTTCCAAACACCACCACTCGCCGTCGCAACATAGAAAATGCGTGGTTCAGCCTCATACACGCCAAAATTGGTGATGCGCCCCGACATCGTTGTCGGCCCCAGTGCGCGTGCAGGCAGAGGTCGTAACAGATCAATAACACTTTGCGCGAGAGCGAGCTGAGAGCTAAAGCATCCCAATGCCACCATTGCGCAGAGAGTCACTGATCGGTGAATTCTCTGTTTCATCAAAGGGGACTTTACTCAATTCTGCTTCAAATCGTTGCTTTTTTCATGAAAAACGCCGTGTTCTCAACCCAGTAAATATACTGAGCCTAATAGGGGAATAATTCCGTATACTGGGAGAGACATCTTTGGGTGGCATGCATCCAAGATTGTAGGTGAGGAAAAATGAAAAAGACTTTAGTTTTTGCCTTGTTGGCGATCGCGGCAATTAGCTCCGCAGACCTCTCAATTTCCATTGGCATCCGCGAAACCGGTGCAACTGGCGCATGGGGATCAAATGGCGGAACAGGTGGCGGCATTGAATGGGTCAACCTTGATGGACAAACCCTGGTAACCGATGGCACTTGGCAAACTTTCACATTCAACTTCCAAAGTGACCTCTTGACTGCTTTTGCAGGTTCAACTGCGAACGGAGCATACGATGGCACAACTGGCACTCTTGAGCACATTCGCATTGTGAATACAGGTGGTCACACGGAAGCCATGACTTTGTGGATCGACGACATCATGACAACTGAGCCCACAGGGGCAATGACCACTTGGGGCGACTTCGAATCGTTCAGCGCGGGTGATGAAGCTGTATTCCAAGAAGCAGGATTCTCTGGATCAACTGCAGGAAACGTGCTCGCAGGTTCAACCTCCGCAGTAGACGATACCGTCTCCGCTTCGGGTTTGAACTCCTCTCGACAAGACTTCCAATTTGTTGATGGAACAACTTCTCGATGGATCCGCTTGACCACGTTCAATACCCCGAATCAGCCCAATCCACTGATCGACTTTTCTGATGGTAGTTCGTTGTCTTTCAAAATGCGATCTGCTGATCCTGTTCCGGAACCAGCAACCATGACCATTCTCGGTCTAGGTGCGCTCGTAGCGGCGGCTCGAAAACGACGCAAGTAAGCTCTCGCTTCTTGAGAATATGAAGGGAAGTAGCCTTGGCTACTTCCCTTCTTCTTTTACTTCAAACTGAATCTGATCTCGTTCGCCAATCTTCGCAACGTACTTCCCTGCTGTCGGCACAAACGGAGCATAACGCGCCTGAGAAATCCGTACGGCAGAAATCAGATCAAGGTTGCCATCACTCATCACATGATAAATCCGCACCACCTGGTTTGGTTGCTTCAGATCAAGCTCCGGCCCGAGCAACCATCCATTCGGGCGGAAGTTCTCGAATTGGTTCACCGTTTTGGGCCAGCCGACGTATTGATCCGTCACCTTTGCGGTTTTCAAATCAACCCATCGCGGCCAGCACTCGAATGTGATATTCCGATCGGCTTTGTTGAACCGAATTACGCCAAATCCCGGCGTGCGGTCGTAGAGGCCCGCTGGCTCTTGACCAGTTTTATAGGGGTTTGCCGCTGCCCAGACGGTCATCTTATTACCAAAGCCGTCAAAGAAGTCACCGGTGTAAGCAGGGAGATGTTCCCATCGGTGCATCCCTTCCATTGGTGGGAACCAACGTCGAGGCCAAGTATTCCCTACTGCGGGAACGCAGAACGCATACCCCGCATCACGGAAATCATCAATTCCGTATTGGACAAGAGTTGAGAGGTGCTGATCGCCTGCCATATGCACGGCGTACGCTTTACGAATCAAACGTAGAGCCTCATTGCGAGCCGTTTGTGGCCATGCGTTAGAGTCTCCATCAGCGGCAATTTTGAATCCAGAGGGAATCACTCCGCGTTCTCCAATCGGGATACTGGGGATCACTTCTCCGCCGTTGGCAGTATCAGGAATCGTTGCCGGGTTCGTAAACAGTGTCTGCGAGACAACCGCTTTGAAGACCGTAGAGTCATCCCATGTTTCCGCCCAATGACGTAGCAGATTATGCTGTCCTTCCCCAAGGAGAACTGCGCCCGGAACATCAGCATCCTTAGCCGGATCAAAGCCTTCCTTTCTGCTCCAGCCGTTCTGGAAATCACCAGCGGGCACCTTCACGCTCGGTGAATCCTTAAACATCCGATCAGCAAGAATTGCGAAGCTCACACCGCCCCAATCCAGGGTGGTTGCATAAGGTCGCAACTTCATTTCACCAACAAGCTCAGGATCAAACGGATCGGGAAGATGGCTCGTCGTGCCGCGATGAACCGCATTGACAAACTCGGCTGGCCCTTTATAGCCGCCAGAATCCTGAATTGTCAGACCGTTTTCAGCCTTGGCCTGCTTGCCGCCCGCACCCCAGATATTCCCGTGATAGACATCGTGGTCATCAGGCATGCAGATGGATGGCTTATTGCGCGTAAGGTCACCCATTGACCAGCAGAACCGATAGAACTTCGCTAAATAGTCGAGGTAAGTAGAACGCGCATCGTTGCGATACAACCGCGCAGGGGTGAGATCCCCTTCGTAGATTTGATCTCCGGTGTAAACCAAGATGTCAGGGTTCAGGTACTCAACATTCCGTGCGACCTCTGCATGCGGGAACCATATGCTGTTTCCGTTCCACTTGAGGTTGCCAGTAAAGCTTTTGAAGCAAGTGAAAACCGCCGCGACCGTCTCTTCCTTAGCTGGCTCCACCGGAATAATCCCTTCATAGTAGGAATCCTTCGGGCCATCTTGATTAAGGAGCGAGGTCTTCACTCGGTACTTGATATCCTTCGTATGCTTCAAGCCTTCGAGCCGGAAACGATAGGTGAAAGCGTCTTCATCAAAAGTAGTTTTGGTGACCGTCTTCCAACCCGATTCGGTTTGAAATTGAAGCTCAGCTTCCTTCGGATCGTTCTCTCCCAGCGGGCCGCTTTGGGCGGTGAGCTTGAGCGTGCCGTGATTGACGGTATACATCACCTGCATCACAGGCCCGAAAGCGCGCTCAGCGTGATGATCGACTTTCTCTCCTTCAATACGGATGTTATCGAACCAATGCCCATCCCCACCATCGTGGCTCATGAGCGCAATAGAGCCTTCGACTTGGTGTGCAGGGATGTTTTGCACTCGGTAAACCGCCCATCCCGCACGAAGATAGAGCGTGTATTCCCCGTCAGGCTCAGGCTCTCCATCGAGATAAATCTTATTGCCCGTAGATTCCGGATTCCGACCATGCTCACCTTCAATGACAGGAACATTTTTGAGATCTAGCTGATTCGAGAGCGACCACTGGTTTCCATCAGAACCACCGCCAGAAAAGTCTCGGAAAACGAGATTTCCCTTTTCATCCATGTAGGCAAGGATGCCGCCATCTTCTGCCGGTGCTTGGTGGACCAACGCTGTAATCCGGTAATCAACATCCTTGCCACCGGCACCGATCAAAAAACCACGCCAGCCCGGTTTGTCTTCGCCGATCGAGCCCGTGTCCATGCTCAGCGAAAAACGCTGCGCTCTGTCGCTCAGGTTCCAAGTCAAAAGCTGCGCTGTTCGGACAGGCAGCCTCGTTTCCGTACACTCATACCGCCCTCGGTTGATTTCCCAGTCCTGCAAGTTGTTCGCGAAGAAATCCGGGCCGAGCCAATTCCGCTCCATACTCCGTGTAGGTGCAAATGTCACGCTGGGGGCAATCACAGCAGAAGCGACGAAGAAAGACAGCATCTCTCTATTTTGACTAAATTGCGATTAGGTACGTCCTGTTAGAATCGTGGGACTGGACAAAAAAAGCCCGTACAATCCAGCGTATGGACTTTGCCCTGACGCAAGAGCATGAGTTGATTCGTGAATCCGCCCGCCAGTTTGCGGAAAAGGAAATCAAGCCGACCGTTCGCGATTTGGATCGCGCTCACGAAAGTGATCCAGCTACCCTCAAAAAGATGGGCGAAGCCGGTCTGATGGGCATCTCTATCCCGGCTAAATACGGCGGTAGCGATACGGATTACATCAGCCTCGGCATTGTCTGCGAAGAACTCGAGTGGGGCGACACCAGTGCCCGTGTTGTGATGAGTGTCCACAGCGGTCTCCACTGCCTTACCCTCATGCAGTGGGCATCCGAAGAGCAAAAGCAACGCTGGCTTCCTGACCTTGCTTCCGGGGCAAAGATCGGGGCATTTGGTTTGACTGAACCCAACGCTGGCTCCGATGCCATCAACATCAAAACCGTTGCTAAGAAAGACGGCGACAGCTACATCCTGAACGGCCAAAAAACATGGATCAGCCTCGCCGACTATGCCGATCAGTTTTTAGTCATTACCAAGCTTGCTGAAACCGGTGCAAAAGCCCCCTACGCCGCCTTTATTGTTGATCGCAACACTGAAGGTTTCTCAAGCCGACCTCTCAAAGGCAAACTCGGTGTTCGCGCAGGAAATACCGGCGAAATCTTCTTCAACAACCTCCGTGTTCCCGCTGAGAACATGATCGGGCAAGAAGGCGATGGATTCAAGATCGCGATGTCCGCTCTTGACCACGGGAGATACACCGTTGCCGCCGGCGCGGTTGGCATCATTACCGCTAGTTTGGATGCCTGTGTTTCCTACGCAAACGACCGCGTTGTAGGCACCGAAGCGATTGGTAAAAAGCAACTCGTTCAGCAACTCATTGCGAGCATGGCAAAGGGGCGCGATATTGGGCGACTGCTTTACTACCAAGTCGGTTGGATGAAAAACACAGGTCAACGCCACACTCGAGAAGTTAGCATGGCCAAGTGGGTGAACTGCGAAGCCGCATTTGATGCCGCTCACAAAGCGGTAGAAGTCCACGGTGCATACGGCTTCAGTGATGAATTCCCAGTAGAACGCTATTTCCGCAACTCGCGCGGCGCAATGATCTACGAAGGCACCCACGAAATCCACACGATTGTGCAAGGCGAATACGCTCTGGGTTACCGCGCAGATAAGCCGCTGGCAAACATGCTGCCCACTTACCCATTTGACTAAGAAATAGCAATTTTCGGATACGTTACCCCAGCAATGTTGCCGAAAATGTCATATATGGAATTAGAGCTTGTAGAAGATCAAGCCAAAGGGCAAGATTGCTATGTCATTCTGCATGTTGAGAATGACAACTATGCAATCCAAACAGAGTTTGTGACGGAACTGATCCGTGGACGCGAGAACCGGGTCATCGCCGTGCCAAATTCACCGCGCGGCGTGCTAGGGATAACGAATCATCGCGGCAAGGTAATGCCTGTTATTGAACTTCGACAAGTTCTAGGGTTCAACTCATATCTGAACGAAGTCTCCGAGATGCGTGAGTTCATCAAGGGCCGTGAACAAGATCACGTGAGCTGGCTAGAGGAGCTTCGTCGTTCTGCGGAGTCCGGTGAGAAGTTCACGAAAGCACTTGATCCAACCCAATGCGCCTTCGGAAAGTGGTACGAGAAAGTACGTGTTCTCGGGCGCGACAATCAAGAAATCACTCACGGCGCAGCAACAATGACCTCCCTGCTCGATGCATTTGATGCACCCCACCGGCGCATCCACGGAATCGCCACAGAGGTGCTACGTAAAGCTGGCTCAGGAGATCTCGATGGCGCGAAGAAAATGATCGACGAGGCCTGGAACGGTGATCTCGCTAAGATGAAGGATCTCTTTGTGAAATTTGTGGAAGCATTCGAGGAATCTCGCCAACCCAGCATGGTCATCATCCAAAGTACAGCTGGCCCGTATGCAATGGTTGTTGATGGTGTCCAGTCAGTTATCAACACCGAGCTAGAATTTGAAGAAGTGCCACCCACTCTGAGCAGTGACAACGAATGCGTTCAGCAAATCTTCCGTATCAATGACCGCATCCACATGACTCTCGATGTTGATCGGATTGCCAAGCATTGTAAAGGCACCATTCTGGACGCGGCATAAGCCCAATTTTTCGGGAGTGTAGACTGACTTACACTCCCTATGTCCGAACCGGAAAAGCCCAAAAACAAACAAGCTCAGAAAAAACTTGATCGTGCGCTCCTCAAGCGCATCATCCATCTCTTTGTCCCGCATAAAAAGATGGTGTTCCTCACCGTAATTGCCGTGATGGTGGGGGTTGTTCTTGGGATTGCACCTCCGTTCCTGATCAAGGTTATTATCGATGAAGGGATCGTGGGTGAAAACCTCGGCATTATCGCGAAGTTTTCGGCCCTCATTCTTGTCGCCGTACTTGCTGGCGCGGGGATGACTCTCCTCTACGGATATTGGGGCGTTATCGTTGGGCAGCGCATCATGTGCGACTTGAGGCAGAAGCTGTTCGATCATCTGCAAAATATGTCGCTGAAGTTCTTCACCAGCACTCGAACAGGTGAAATCCAAACCCGCCTCATCTCGGATATCCAGGGTGTCCAAACGGTTGTCAGCAATACGCTCGTTGATCAAATTTCTAACGTCGGGATTGTAATTTCAACTCTGGTCGCGATGATCCTAATGGATTGGCGCCTCACAATTCTGAGCGTGGTGATGGTGCCGCTGTTTATGCTCATCGGTAACTGGGTGGGCGACTTTGCTCGCAAAGTCCGAACCGGCACGCAAGAGCAGACCGCCGAGCTCAACGCCATGATGCAAGAAACCCTATCCGTCTCAGGGATATTGCTTACCAAAACCGTTGGACAACAAGGCTTGCTCAGTTCGCGATTTGATGTTGAGAATCAGAAACTCGCGGGTTGGCAAATCAAATCTGCGGTTATTCAATACATCTTTTTCGGGATGATCCGACTCATCACCCAGCTTGCTCCTGCACTGGTTTATTGGTTGGCCGGTTGGCTACTCATCCGTCAAGGTGACACAAGTATGACCGTCGGTAAGCTGGCAGCCTTCACCGGACTGCAAATCCGTTTCTACTTCCCTCTCACCGGGCTATTCTCTGCGCAAGTCGAAATCTTCTCAAGTTTTGCCCTGTTCGAGCGCATCTTCCAGTATTTGGATATGCCGCGAGATATCAAAGATCACGCGGGAAGCAAACCGCTTCCAATCACGGATACGCAAGGTGCTGTGGCCATGAAGGGCGTCAATTTCCGCTATGAGGATAGCGCAGATGAGTTGACCCTATCCAATGTTAATTTCGATGCGGAGCCAGGCCAACTTGTCGCTCTGGTCGGCCCTTCGGGCGCAGGGAAAACCACTCTGACTTACCTTATTCCTCGCCTTTACGATGCGGAATCCGGTTCCGTGATGATTGATGGTCAGGATGTCAAGGACATCAAGCTAGAAGACTTGAACCGCATTGTCGGTGCAGTTACTCAAGAAACCTACTTGATGCACACGACCATCGCCGAGAACCTCCGCGTCGCTAAACCAGAAGCCACGCAGGATGAGTTGGAAAGCGCATGCAAGCTTGCCGCCATCCACGATCACATCGCCGGGTTGCCGGAGAAATACGAAACCGTCGTTGGTGAGCGCGGATACAAGCTCAGTGGCGGCGAAAAGCAACGCCTTGCTATCGCTCGCGCCATCCTTAAAAATCCAAAGATTCTCATCCTTGATGAAGCCACATCTGCGCTGGATACACGCTCCGAGCGACTGATCCAAAACAGCCTCAATGATCTGATGAAAGGGCGCACCACATTTGCGATTGCTCACCGGCTTTCGACAATCCTTGCTGCCGATCAAATCCTTGTTTTGGACAATGGGCAGATTGTAGAAAGTGGCACTCACGAGACACTTCTTGCGAAAGATGGGCTTTACGCGCGGCTCTACAACGAGCAGTTCACTGCAACCAAGGACTCTGAAACCGAGGAAGATCAGTTAACCGTAAATTAAGCATGGTATGGCTGTGCGAGTGCGGAAACCTCACCAAAGGTGATATGTGCATGAAGTGTGGCCAGATGAAGCCATACAAAATTGGCACCGAAGATCCAGGGAGCTACAACCGGACTGTTGGTTATCCTCGCACGCAAGCTGCAGCGGTGCTCTTCGGATTATTTTTTGTGGGAATGCTCATTTGTATTCTTGTAGCCGTGCTGATCCCAATGTTTGCGAAGTAATTTCCATTTGCAGATGCAATTCACTGCTAGTAAACTAAGACATGGAATGGCTGTGCGAATGTGGTCATGCCGCAAATGGCGACATGTGCATGAACTGCGGTCGATCTCGCCCACCCGACGAAGAATTACTGGTCAAGCCGGGTAGTTATTCCAGTCTCTACGGATTACCAAGAACACCTCTTGCGGCACGTTTTCTTATTCTTATCATTGTCATTTCGTGCTGCTCCGGGTTCTTCGTTAGTAGCGGCGTGAATTTTGGATATCCCCATAATCCGCTTAGAAACGTGCAATATCCGAATCCCGAACAGAATTCAGAGGCAAAATAGCTTAATGGCTTGGCTCTGTGACTGTGGAAACGTTGCCGACGGCGATCTATGCATGAAGTGCGGTCGCCCAAAGCCCATGGACAAACCTTCCACTGCCGGCGAATCGGTCAACAGAGCAGCAATGGGATGCGCTGTGATCCCATTGCTCATCCTGGTTCTGCTGTGGCTAATCTTTTAGTCTTCGTAGCCTGGTCGCTCAGCGAGTTCAAAGTCGTAGAGCGAGGCAATTCCGTAACTATCCAAGCTTTCCAGACTCTCCAAATGCGAGACGAATCCAGCCGCGTCTGCTCCATCCGGGAGGGCGATTTCAGCCATTAACTGCCACTTGTGAGCGAGAATATCCTTGAGATCACAAGTCGTGTTGCGTGCGTGCCCCGCCGGATACATCACCAATCCAGAATCAAACTCAGTACCACTGGATGACTTCACCTTCACTGAGGTCGGAATGCCATCCGGGTACTTCGAATCGTAATCCGGGCCGCCGTGCTGGAAATCAATCTTATCCATCAGGCTACGAGTCACCGGATGGAAGATTGCATCATCACCGACACGGTAGTCCATCGGCATCAGCATCAGAGACTTCCACATCTCATCGTTCGCCCCGCCACCAGTTGCGAGCGAGCCGTTTGTAGCTTTCCACTCCAACGCCTTACGAATGAGCGTACTCACGATATATGCCATCGAGTGATCGGCGGACTGACGTGTCTTGGGGTCTTTCTTCATCGGGTTACCAATGATGCCAAACGCTGGCTCATAAGCAAGAATCGTCATCCGCTCGATATTCCCGCCCTTCGGATCATCCAGAAGTTCTGCATTACTGGCAAGCATGTCAATAATCGCTTGCAGAGCTCCCGCCGACTGGTGCTCGTACAAGCCAAGCTTGAAGTGCATCCCCATGATCGCAAAATCATCGCCGCTGTGGCTCAGCACCAGATCAAACGGGCTGTCCGCCATCTCTGTCCAGCGCATCGCACCCTCGGTTGTTGGTTCAAAAAATCGGAAAACAGCTTCTGGATTGCGGAAGATATCGCGTGGCCCTCGGAATCCCGCCATAGACCGCTTCATACAGAGGATCGCCGCTTCTGTGGAGATCGCCGCACTAGCCCCCTTAGAGTCACTCAATTGCTTCCCTGCTCGGATCGCGCGCCAAGGAATATAGTGCGCCACAAACATCCCAATCGCCGATTCAATCTCCTCCGGCGTTGCTCCCATCAGCGCACCGTAAGTCGCCGCGCTCCCAATCGCGCCATGAACAACGTGGTCAATTTTGTAGCTCTTTAGGCTGAAAACATCCGCCAGACGCCCGCGAATTTCATCCAGCAGGATCATCGCCCGCAGAGCGGTCGCGCCATCCAGCCCCTTCTGCTGGCAGGCGGCAATCACCACCGGATAGAAGTCGTTGTGTCCAAATTCGCCCGCTTTATGACCAAGTTCCGGTCGAAAGCCGAAGTTCGTGCCGTTGCTATCCCACTCGCGCACCGCCGAAGAGTTCGCCACAATCGCTTTCTCCGGCATCACTCCCTGATTCGAGCCGAACACCATCGCCGAGTTGCTCGGGTCTTCCGCGCGGTACGTCAGAGCTTCTTTGCGGAGGATGGTGGGGGCGTTGGTCTGCAATGCCAAAGCCGAGACACCGCACAGCACGGCATCGGTGTGGAACATCCGCGCGCGCTCTAAAACCGCTTCGCTGGGGCCGGGGCTGAACTTGCCATTGATGAAGTCCACCGCGAACTGCCCGATGCCTAGGGCTTGGTTGGAATTGCGTGCGAGAGTGACCGAACTGGACATGCCTCTATTTTGGCTGGTCGCGACGGAATGATTTGGGATTTTGATGCTAAGAAATAGTTGACATTCCAACTATTGCAATGTCAACTAAACTTTTTCGAAAATCATGTTACTAATTTGATAGAAATGCGTTATAACTAATATATGTTGCGAGCATTTGTGATATTCGTTGCGACTCTGCTGTCGGTTCTCTCCTTCGCCCAAGAACCTGGTGGCGGCGGTGGTGGCACGTCTAGCGGCTTTTCTCACCAAGGTTTTTCTGGCTGGCAAGTCACTGTGCGCCGATGCATAACAGACACTATCCATCAGAAGAGCGTCTACGGAAGCACAACATACGACTACACATACACAAGGGACACTTCTAACGGTAATTTCTCTTGGTACCTCAATGGATCAGCCATTGGTTACCAACCCAGCGATATCATTACCGCTAACATAGAGTGCTCTTGGGATATCTCAGGATACTACGAAATTCAGTTCAATTGGATTGGGCAAGGTGCGGCTCCAGCAACGCTACCAATTGAAATTGACGCGAGTATTCTAATGGGGCACAACTATACAGGGTCAGGCACGTGCTCGAACGGTTATGGAGACACTTACGTTACTCTTACTGGCCCTGATAAGCCTTCCATGGCCGATGTCGAAATTCAGTCAAGGGGTAAGCATCTCAGGAATATTGACATCGTAGACGGACAGGGCACACTCATAACTGAGCAAATGACTGGCCATGTTCAGGACTCATGGTTCACATGCCGCGTATACGGAATGGAAGGCACTTCCATCAAGCTGTCAAATAAGTCTGTTTCAATAAGTAGCTCGCCATCTTCGTATGATAAAGGCGGGATGATTGGGGTAACTAATTTTGAGATTCCATTCCGGCACAAAAGCGGTACGTTCTTTGTACCAGTGTATGAATACGATATTATTCCAATACAGGCAAACTCCTACGGTACTGGGACTTCTTTTTCCATTCAACTAAAGCGCGGAGTACCTACATTGTTGCAATCACAGCTTTTTCCGACAAGCTTGCAGGGACATGCTACAATACTAGGTCAAGTCGGAAATGTCGATCACTTTTCGTGGACAGGCCCGGGAGATATTTCTTTCCCGTCAACTCCGTGGACTATCCCACCACATTCAGATCCGGGTTCCGTTTCGAAGATGAATGCATGTGATCTGTTGCTATTCTCATCTCCTGATTATGGTATGATAAATGATATTAACTGGTATCGGTATGTTTCAGACACTTCCGAGACATACGATCTTTCTTATTTTTGGAATGACGGTGTAAACGGTAACGCCAAGGGCATTGTTAATTACAAGCCAATTGTAACAGATTTCACTCATGTTCATTACCAAGAGGAAGCTCACGACAAATGGATAAGCGCAACAGGTTGGAATCCAGGGACGATATCAAGTGTCCAAGTGCCTCCTACAGATATTGCTAAATATTTTAAATGGGTTAATGTAGCGGCGACGTCTGTGAACACTATCGCAGTAGCAACAGGTGGGCAAGCGATTCCCCTACTTACTGGCGTAGCTTTGGTAGCGAATGTAACAGGCACAATAATTGGATCACCACAAGAAAATATTCCTGTTGACAGAGTAACACCATATAAGATTTGGCCTGACCCGGCAATAACTGGTTATCCCTGGTGGCATAACCTTTCCGGCGGCGAACCAGCCGAGTTACCTATAGGAAGTTTTCAATGGAAAACACAATATAAACCTATTGACTTTATTAACTACTATTCTGCAAGTAGATGGGGCGCAACTGGGTACCAAGGTGAAAATATCTTAGAGGAGGTTGTTGAG
>JAGQUX010000036.1 GCA_020438215.1 Armatimonadota bacterium
TTACCCGTCATCGCGACGCGGATGGGAGCAACTACCGGACCGAGCTTTTCAAATCCATTGCTGCTCGCCCAATCGTGGATCATCTTGTCGTAATTAGCGGCAGAACGCGGCTTCGTGTTCTGCACCGACTCAACCAACGCCGAAAGCAACCCAACGGTGTGATCGTGTTTGAAAGCCTTGCCGACCGCCTTCTCATCAA
This sequence comes from Armatimonadota bacterium, assembly GCA_020438215.1. GTDB lineage: Bacteria > Armatimonadota > Fimbriimonadia > Fimbriimonadales > Fimbriimonadaceae > UphvI-Ar2. The sequence goes on from JAGQUX010000036.1 coordinate 200, forward strand.
ATTCCACTTCATCGACCAAGAAGAACTCTGTCGCCAATCCAAAATCAGCAAGAGTGTTCACTCGCTCTTGCTCAAGCAGGATGGCGGCGGTCACAAACTCACGATCAGATTGCAAGCGCTCCATCAATTTGCCGAGAGCCGCGAACTGCGCCTGACGATGCTCTTTCTCCTCCGGCATCTCTTCATCCAAAGCATCCGCTTGGAAGTAATCCTGAGTGCTCGGCAAAGCCCAATACGATTCAATCGCGCTCACCAATTCATCCGCTGAGAATGCGCGGATCGCATTCCCGTTCATCCATTTCAGCTTTTCCAGATCAAACTTGCCGGGTGAAGGCTGGATGCCCTCGATTCCAAAATTCGCCACTAACTCATCCGGTGACATCAGCTCCTGATCTCCGCCAGGTGCCCAGCCAATCAAAGCAATAAAGTTCTTGAGTGGCTCCGGCAAATACCCCTGAGCGGCGTAATCCAGAACGCGAGTTGCCCCGTGGCGTTTACTCAACTTCTTGCCGTCATTCCCCACAATGACCGGGCAGTGAACAAAAATCGGAGGCTCCCACCCAAACGCCTCAAAAAGAATCAGGTGCTTGGGCAAACTCGGAATCCATTCATCCCCCCGGAAGATGTGGGTGATCTCCATCAGGTGGTCATCCACCATCGCCGCAAAGTGATAAGTCGGCATCCCGTCTTTCTTGAGAATCACCGGGTCATCCACAACATCCGATTCCCATTCCAGCCGTCCACGAATCGGGCATTCATAAGTGATCGTCTTGCCGCGCGGGATTTTCAGTCGGACAACCGCACCCTTGCCAGCAGCAAATGCTTCCTCTACTTTCTCCGGAGAAGCATCGCGCCATTCACCGCCGAAATAGCCGGTCGCCATCTTGTTGATCTGCTGGAACTGGCGCATTTCGTCCAGTTCTTCCGGAGTCTCGAAAGCGTAATAAGCCGCGCCTTTGTCAATCAGCTCTTTGACCAGCGGCGAATAGATTCCTGCTCCCTTCCGCTCACTCTGGCGGTACGGCTCGAACGGGCCACCCATATGCGGCCCTTCTTGAAACTCAATTCCCGTCCAGCGGAGAGTATCAATGAATTCCTGCTCACTATCGGCGTTGTAGCGCGTGCGATCTGTATCCTCAATGCGAAGGATGTTCACCCCTCCGTGCTTTTGAGCAAACAGATGGTTATAGAGGGCGGCCCGAAGCGCACCAACATGGAGTTTTCCGGTGGGGCTGGGGGCAAATCGCACACGAACTGACATAGGCTCACAGGTTACCAAGAGGACTTACGCCCATCCGGGGACCCTTTTTTCTATAAAATGGTACGAATCCTGCAACCTTCAACCGGGTTGCAACTGTCATCTTTGACAAGGTTTTCTGAATGAGCGAAGCGGGGCAAAACGCAGAGTGGTATTACGTCGGGCACTACGGACAGCTCGGCCCCCTCACGCTGGATCAAATTTCCGAGCTTGTCGATGATGGCGTCATCGACAAAGACACCTATGTTTGGCGAAACGGAATGCCGGACTGGACGCCAGCGGCGGGCATCAATGAACTCTCTGCACGGCTGAGCGGTGGCTATAACTCCGTTGGGCAAACCGCGTACTCCGATGGCCCCACCCCACCTGCTTTCAATCCGCAGGGAAGCCGACCACTGATGTCGGCGAACCCGCAATCAATGCAATCGGTTGCTCCCAAGGCTCACATGCCTTACACCTCCGTCCAAGCGGTGCACCACTACCACACGATTTCTGCTCCCGAAAGCGACAAATCTCGCACACTGGGTGGCCTACTGAATTTCATCCCCGGTATTGGTCGGATGTATCTCGGCTATTCCGCCCATGGAGTCATCCAACTGCTCCTCACGATTTTCTGCGGAGTTGGCCTCCTCTGGGCGTGGGTAGATGCGATTGTCATCCTGGCTGGTGGCGTCAAATACGATGGTTACGGTCGCCTTCTGAAGGACTAGCCCAGGTTCACCGCCGCAATTCTGCCCATATCGCGCAAACCTTTTTGCCGGCAATTCGTCAGAATATCGAATATGGCAATTCGGCACACCTTCCGAAATCTCCTTCTGCTCGGCGCAGTAAGCGTCGCGGCAGGGCTCGGTGCGTCGGAGCCGCTTCCCGCCAACGATAAGCTCACTATGACGGTCGAAGGCAAAGGGAAGATTGTCATCGAACTCTACACCGCCGAAGCCCCGAAAGCAACTCAGCACATCTCGGGATTGGCGCAAAAGGGATTCTACAACGATCAGAAGTTCTTCCGAGTGATGAAAGATCCTCGCCCGTTCCTGGTGCTGTTCGGTGATCCCGGCAGCAAAACCAAAGCGATGGATGACCCAACCCTTGGTGAAGGTGGATCCGGAACTCGCATCCCTTACGAAAACTCCGGCAAGAAAAACGTCAAGGGTGCGGTTGGTCTGAGCACCAAGCCTCGAGACAAAAACTCCGGCGATAGCCAGTTCTATATCCTTCTGGATGACAAGCCGTTCCTCGATGGTCAATACACCGTTTTTGGTCAAGTTGTCCAGGGAATGGACATTGTCTCGCGTATTGAGGTCGGTGATAAGGTAACTTCTGTCACGATCTCACGTGGCTAGAACATCCGGTCAAGGTTCCAAACTCGCACGCGCGATCGTAATGCGCCTCATTTTTGGGGTTGTCAGCCTTCTCTTTATCTCACTCGTCACCTTCCTGGCCGATGAAATCGCCCCCGGTGACCTTGCCACCGTCCGTGCGGGAGAGAAAGCCACCCTTGCTCAAGTTGAGCGTCTCCGCGAAGAACTCGGCTTGAACCGACCGTGGCCCGTCCGCTATGTTGAATACATCACCAAAGCGGTCAAACTCGACTTTGGCACCAGCGCCATCGGAACCCAAAAACCGATCAAAGAGACACTTTCCAAAGCCATCCCCATGACGGCTAAGATTGCCTTCCTCTCAGTGCTGATTGCGGCATTCTTTGGGATATTGCTCGGGACAACGGCGGCAGTGTATGAAAACCGTTTCGCCGACCGAGCAGTTCTTAGCCTCAGTACGCTTGGCGTTACCATCCCGAACTACGTCTTGCTCCCGATCATGGTGTGGATTTTCGCGCTCAATTTGAACTACCTACCCACCTCTTGGGCGCCGGATGGTCAGCGCGTTGCCTCCGATATTTTCTATCTCATCCTCCCCGTGATTGCCCTCTCGCTCCGCCCGATGGCAACACTCACCCGTCTCACCCGAGCAAGCATGGTGGACACCCTTCGCCAAGAGTACGTTTCCCTAGCCGTAGCCAAAGGCGTCCCCCCATTCCGACTCCTGACCAAGCACGCTTTTCGCAACGCCATTCTCCCCGTCCTCACCGTGATCGGGACATCGTTTGGATACTTGCTCACCGGGTCGTTCGTTATTGAGCGCGCTTACCAAATCCCCGGAGTCGGCTTTGAAGCCATTTTCGCCATCACCCAGGGCGACACTCCGATGATCCTTGCATCTACGCTTGTCACCGGTGCAATGTTTATCCTCGTCAATCTGCTCGTTGATCTGGTGCTACCGATTATCGATCCACGTATTCGGGAGTCGCAAGTATGAGCGCGGTCACGATGGAACGCCGCCGAGCCCGAGCCGGCTCTCGCAACCTGCTCTTCTGGACTGGGGTGGGTTTCATTGCGCTCTTAGTCGTTTTTGCCATCGTCGGTCCGAATATGCGTCATGCCTACGATGCGCAGGATTTCACGCCACAGCTTGGCCCGAACGCGGTCAACTGGTTTGGCACCGATCACCTCGGTCGTGATCTCTTTGCTCGCATCGCATACGGCGCACGCGTTTCGCTGATCATTGGGTTCTTAGTGCAGGTGATCGCGGTGACATTCGGGATGTTCATCGGCATCATCAGCGTCTTTGCCCCCAAGTGGATTTCCATCCCCGTCCAACGCCTCACCGATGGGATGTTCGCATTCCCCGATCTCTTGCTGGCGATCATGCTCGTGGGGATCTTCGTTGGAAAAGGCGGTGGTCTCGTTCCGATGGTGATCGCATTGGCTGTCGGTGCTTGGCCCGCCACCGCGCGACTTGTCAAAACGCAGGTTGCAACCCTCAAAGATCGCGAGTATGTGGTCGCCGCAAACGCGATGGGAGCCAAGACTCTCTACATCGTTATGAAGCACATCCTGCCGCACCTTTGGGGAGTCATCCTCGCGGTGATGATGGTGGATGTTGCCGCCACGATTCTTGCGGAATCCACCCTCAGTTTCTTGGGAATTGGCGTCCGACCACCCATGCCAAGCTGGGGCGGAATGATCATGCTCGGCGACTCTTACAAAGAGTCGAATATCAACATGCTGATCTGGCCCTGTCTCTTCCTCAGCATGACGATCTTCGCGCTGAACTTTGTCGGTGATGGGCTCCGCGCGATGACCGACCCAAAAGGCAACCAATCCCGCTAAGGATTAGCCCGCAATCCCGAGGATTTCGAGTGCTCGCTTGAGCTGCGAATCTTGCTCAGGATTTCCGATTTCGGTCTTCTCAGTCAGTTCTAGCTCAACTTCATAGTCAGGCTTCAAACCACCGGAGATATAGTCGCCATCCTCATCCAACTTGCGGCTGATATCCCGCCCAGAAGGAATGAAGTATTTGGCAATTGTGATCTTCGCCGTAGCCCCTTCCGGAAGTTGACGAAGTTCTTGAACGCTTGCCTTCCCGTAGGAGTGCGTCCCCACGAGTTTCGCCCGACCGTAATCCTGCATCACGCCCGAGAAAATCTCTGATGCGCTCGCAGAATCTTCGTTGATCAAGATCACCACATCTTGCGGCAGCTTGATCACTTGACCTTTGTTGGTTCGTGCTGTCTGCGTATCACCATTGCGCCCTTTCATCGTCACCACTGGCTTATCGGCAAAGAAGTAGCTCAGCATGTCAGCGGCTGCATTCAGCAGGCCACCTGGATTGCTCCGTAGGTCAATCACCAGCTTCTGCATCCCTTGTTGTTTGAGCGCATTCAGCTCTGTTTTGAATTGTTTCGCTGTGAGTTCGCTGAATCCAGAAACTTGAACATATCCCACTTTGTTGGGGAGCATCTTGCCCTCCGCCGTCGGGATCAATACAACCGCCCGAGTGATCGGAATGCGGATCGGTTCGCTCGCGCTTTCGCGCATGACCGTCAGGACAACTCGAGTCCCTTCCGGCCCTTTGATCTTCTCAACAATCTCATCGACGACCATGCCGGAAACGTTCAATCCATCCACTCCAGTGATGATGTCGTTAGGCTGTAGACCGGCTTTCTTCGCCGGCCCATCACGGAAAACAGTACCGACTTTCGCACCCAGCGGATCGCCACCCAATCGCGCCCCAATTCCTTGGAAGTTGCCGCGAGTATCCAGGGCAAGAGCTTCAGCCACCACGGGTTCAAGGAAGTTAGTGTGCGGATCACCCAGGCTAGAAACTAATCCCGACATCGCCGAATAACGGAGTTTGAGCGGATCAGGCTGAACCGCCGCGTTCTGCGCGATGATATCGAGGTTGTCGCTAAAAACTTCGGTCGGAGTCTTCTGCGCGGATTTGTTGCCCATCAATCGCGCAAACGCTTTGCCATTGGGTGCTTCTTTCGCAAAGGCATCCCGTACAAAGAACCCAACCAGGAAGAATCCGGCAAACGCCGCGATCAAAAAGAGGAATCGTCCAATAACTTTCATTGCGCTTCTCCCACCAATTGCGCTGAGACATTCTTCGGCTCAAAAATCCCTGTTCGGAGCGTGTAGCCCGATCCATCAGGAAGGTCAAATACTTCAATCCACTTGGCGGGTTCGCTCAGATCGCCTTTACTACCGTCGGCAAACTCCACCGTTGCCATCCCCGATCCCACCATCACTTGAGTAAAGATACGGGCCGCTCCGCGCACTGTGTCATCAACAATCAAGTGGATGGAGCTATCCTCAGATTTGCGTCCTGTGATCGTGACAGGTGTCCGCTTGATCGGCTTATCGGAGACAATGCTTCCAACTTCCTGCTCACCCAGGAACATCGCCAAGATGTTCTTCATTTCGGTCACATCGCCGAGAGTCGAATTACGTAAATCGAATGCTTTGACGCCGCTTTTCAATGCCTGGCGCATCTCATCCGATGCCCCAACAAAAAACTTGAGGTTTGCCGTGGCATCGTTGATGCCTTCCAGCGGCGGGACAACAACACTCGCTCGGTTCACCTTGAATTTGACATCGCTCCCGGCGCTATTCACCGTGATATCCAGAGATCCAACTGTGCCAACCGTGAGCTTCTCACGCACCTTGCCCGGAGCGAGATTACTCTTGATCATCTCATTCATCATGTCGCTGGCTTTGCGTAGCTCATCTGCGGTCGCTTTGCCTTCCGTCACTTTCGTTTGCAAATCACGGAGCTTCTTGATATCCGTCGCCGTGATCAAAAACTTATCGTCAATCTTCCGGATTTCATCGCCTACTTTCAAACCTGCCTTTTCTGCCGGCGTGCCGGGAAGGACAGCTGAAATGTGAATCTCAGGAAGAAGAAGGAGCGGATCAACCGAGTCGGATTTCTCCCGAACTTGTTTGATCGTCTCCTCATCAAAATCGTAGCTCAGCTCAACACCGATCCCTTCGATCTTCCCATGCCGGAAGTTCTGGAAGGCCTTGAACTGCTCCTCATTCATGAACTGCGAATCAGGATCGAGCAGGGAACTAATCATCCCTCGCACCGCCCCACTGGACATCTTGTAGTCCACATTCACAGGATCAACATAGGTGCGGCGGAGAAGCTCTGTCACTTCATAGAAGTACGCTTCATCCGAGATCGCCGTATCGCCGGATACGCCCGACAAAGTGTCTTCGTTAGAGGCGAATATCGCCCGGTTTTGGAAGGTGTTGGGAGTCGAGCCCATATCCACGCGAGTCCGCATGAAATACCCCCCTCCATACGCGGCAACACATCCGATGACCGCGACGGTTGCAAAAACTGCCTTTCCAAAATCGTTCATGAATTCAATCCGTACGCTCTATTACGTACAACGGTTTCCCTAGCAAGGTTTGTTCCCATCCAGCAGTTCGACCCGTTTTACGTGTCGCTCGCCAGAATCAACCTCTGTGTTGAGGAAGCTCTCCAAAATCGCCAGCGCGAGATCCTTACTCAGAATACGCGCCCCGAGGCACAAAACGTTCGCGTGATTGTGCTGACGTGCCAATTCGGCTGTCTCAGTGCTATGGCAAAGCGCGGCGCGAATTCCATCGTACCGATTCGCCCGGATAGAAACGCCGATCCCCGACCCACAGATCAAGACGCCCAATTCCTGCGAGCCATCGAGGATGGCGCAGGCGACTCCGTCGCTCGCCAGCGGATAGTCAAACCGCTCTTCGCTCAGCGCACCGAACCGAGTGACCTCATGCCCCAACGTGACAAGATGGTTTTCAACACTTTCGCTGAGTTCGTAGCCCGCATGATCGCATCCCAGAGCAATCTTCATCTCATCAACCTCGGTAATTGGCGAGCGCCTGCTTGACCGCGTCCGACATCCCCGAAGCCGTTGTCAAAGTCGCTTCCGGAATCGTGACTTTCTTCGCTTTCGCCATATTCAGAAGGGCAATCATCACTCCATCATCCTTCGTCGCGAACGCAGTTTGAATCTCACCTGGTTCCACATCGTCAGGGAAGACTTGCCATGCTTCCAAAGCGATCTTCAGAACTTCGGGATTCGTATCGATCATCGCGAGTTGCAAAACATCGCGGTACTTTGCATCCGGGTTCGCCTTGATCTTATAGAGGATTTGGCGACGAATTCGGATGTTCTCATCCCGAATCACGCGAATCGCTTCCGAACGCAAACCCGGGATTTCGCAATCAATCAGCTTAAGTCCCGCTGCAAGTCGGACATCTTCACTGTAATCGTTCACCGCAACAAACAGCATCCGACGAGCCGAAAGCTCATGGTTCGGGTCAAGGCGATTGACAACCGTCAGACGCACAATAGGGTTGAAATCCTGAATCGCTGAAACAAGCAGAATCTGCGCGTTCTTGTCATCCGGGATGAGGTCAATCGAAGTCTTTCGCAGTCGCCAACTCCGCAGAACCGAAAGACGGTCAATCACATCGCGTGTGCTGAGGAACGGGTCGCCCCACATCGCCTGAGCCGCCATCTTGTAATTCACTTCGAACGGCCCGCGCATTACAACCGTCTTAAGAGCTTCCACCGACTCCAGCGTCTCCATCTTCTTGATCGCGCCAATCGCGTATGGAGCGAGGGTGTCGCTTGCGCTTCGCGCAAGTGGGAAGACCTTTTCAAGAGCCCCCGGATAAGCGCGGTGGTTCAAAACGTGGAGCGCGTAAAGCTGCTCAATTGCATTCCCTTTCTCAATTTTGGGTTCCAGCTTGCTCCATTCATCGCCGGTCAGTGGCCCCGAGATTTGGCGCATCTGGCGACAAAGATTCAGGAATGAATCATCAAATCCATTGTCGGTCACCGGATCATTTCCAAACTTGAGCCCACGCATTTCCAGATTCTGTGCCCCGTTTTGGTATCGTCCGGAGAACTGCGCATCCTTGCTCGGTCCGAACCAAATCGACATGATCTGAACTCCTTCCGGAAGTGCAAAGGAGAACTTCTTCCACTGATCGTTCAGCCCTGGCATCATCGGGTCAGAAACAGGGAAGGAGAGCACTCCCGCACTCGTCGCCATTCCGAGGGAATACGGTTCTTGTACCGCCACACGATCAGAAGTCCGAAGCTCGAAAGAAATCGTCTTGACGCCACTTCCAGGAACAATCGGCTTGAAGCTCCGTTCGGCGATCACAGCTCGACCGCGTGACCCCACACCTTCCCGCTTGATCTTGAATATGCCGTCTGCCTGGCTGATTTGGAAGTCACCGACGTTGCGTAGTTTGATCGGCAACACACCGCCGACGGCATCTGCCTCATTGGGTATTGCCGGGGCAGCGGAATCCGGCGAAAGAAGCGCAAGAGGAGATTTCCCGCCACTATTAGCGCGCGTGTATTGAACTGGGCTGCCTTGTTGCATGCTGCTCTGGGAAAATCGATCCGCAACCGCTTTCTCGTTCGGACTGAAATAGATTCCGCCTTCATTCGGGTCTCGCCCAACAACAACCGGCACTCCCGGCCACGACATTCTTGCCCCTGTGATGGAGTTAACTGGCTGAGTATCCAGAGCCGCGCCAACCATCGGTTCGCTTGGCAAGTTATAGATATCGGGGAGAAGAATCTTCGGCTGCCATCCATATTCGTTATCAGACAAATCCTTGCGCCAAACTTCAAAGAGGAAGTTCGCCAGCCCACCTGGTGCCGCATTCTCCGAGATCGTGTAGAACGGAACCGTCGTCACCGGAACTCCGTTATGATCCGACCGCGCAAACCCAGAACTCAACCCGGGATGAATCACCCAGATCGCATCAAACGGCCCGCGATATGTCGGGTCATCAGATTCGAACTTCTGCTCATTAACATAAGGCGGGATGTAGTTCTGAATCAACTCTCGGCTCAGGTTGCTTGCCGGATATGCACCACCTCCGAAAACCATTGCTTTCGGGCCGCCCGCATCTTCTCGGCTAATCAGAATGTCATCGTCAGTTGAAAGCGTGTACTGGATATCAAGCCCATTGGTGGCAACCCTTGCCGCCGCACGAGTAAGTGCCAAAGCCTGCTTGATCTCTGCGATCTGCTGATTAAAGAAGGTGCTCCGCCGCCGCATCGGGTCGGCGTTGATGTCATTCAGAAGCAATACATCCGAGATAATGAAAACCTGAACTCGGAATGGGCGATTCGGATCAGCCGCAATCCCCCCAAATTTCTCCTTGACCGCCTTCCAACCGTTCGGGCCAGTCACTCGTGGGCCAAGGTCGCCGCTCGGGTGGACAATATAGTTCGCCCCGCCAATGGATACGGTCGGGAGATTCTCCCAATTGCCGGTGCTGGCGGGCCAGGGAGTGACAATCGTTTCGCTCCCCACATTAATTGTGGTGGAGTCCCCTTGCGGTGCCTCCTGCACCGTGGAATTGAGCAGGGCAATGGCGAGCAAGGGGGTAATCATCATGTTCTCTTAGTCAAAGATTCGAATGTCGAACGGGCTGGTGGCATGACCATCGCCGCGCGTATATTTCAGACTCTCTTTCGCGCCCAAAGTGTCAAGATCTTGAGGAAAACGTCCAATCAGATCAAGGACAACTTTGCGAGCATTCTCCGCATTCTTTTGGAACACTTCCAGAACGCTATGTGCGGTCACCGCTTCAACATCAGCAACAACGCCGCTATCGTAGTCCGTCACCAAGCTGATATTCACCACCGCCATGCCCATCTCGTGGCAAAGGTACGCCTCAGGGTATTGGGTCATATTGATGATCTGCCAATCCATCTTGGTGAACCACTCACTTTCCGAGCGTGTGCTGAACCGAGGGCCCTGGATAACAACAACGGTGCCTCCGTGGTGAGCTGTGATTCCGTGATCCTTGATCGTTTCGACCGCCAGCTTGCTCAGTGTCTTATCGTACATATCCGCCGGGGAAACGTGGCTGGTGATAGGGCCATCGTAAAACGTGTCTTTGCGGCCCTTGGTTCGATCAACAAACTGATCTGCAACCAAGAAATCTCCCGGAGCAATCTCTTTCTGCAACGAACCAACCGCACACGGACTGATGATTGCCTTCACGCCGAGTTTGTGCATCGCCCAAACGTTCGCGCGATAGTTGATCATGTGCGGCGGAATCGTGTGATGCCGGCCGTGGCGGGGAAGGAAAGCCACCTTCCGCCCAGAAACCTCAGCGAGCATGATCGCATCGCTCGGCGGGCCGTAAGGCGTGTCGACTTTAACTTCCGTGACGTTTTCCAACAGGCTGTAAAAGCCCGAACCGCCAAATACTCCAATTTCTGCTACTGACATTAGTTCGTTGCTCCTTTTCGGGCAGTCCAAATGCGGTCTGCCATCGGAATAAAGTTCTCCAGCAAGTCATCTATGCGTACACCGGCCCGAAGCAAAATTCCGGGATCCGTGCCAAAAACGTAGAGGTCTTTAACCGCATTCATGGACTTCAATCGGGGATCAGCGACGATCGCCTTTGCCGATTCCTCCGTCGTCAGAATAATGTCCGGATTCCATTGCAGAAGCTGCTCAACGTTGACCGTGTCGAACTTGTCACTATCCGGCCCCTTGAGGTTGAGATTGATCTCTTTCATCAAGCTGCCCTGGAACGAAGTCTGACCAGCAACCATATACTCTGATTGCCCGCCACCAATCACCACAGCAACGCTCAGAGCATCCTTCGGCAATACACCTTTCGCTTCAGTGACTTTCTGCCAAATCTTATCCAGCTCTTTGCTCGCCGATGTCTCGGAACCTGTCATCTTGCTGTGCTCCCAAAGAAACTTTTCGTAGTCCTGCAAAGAATGCACATCAAAGGCCAGGACATGCGGAGCCAGTTCCTTAATTTTCGCTTGCTCTTCATCAGAGAACAAAGCAGGATCAAAAACGATCAGGTTCGGCTTGAGCTCCTTGATTTTCTCGTAATCCGGAGTCGTCCCTTTCATCACCGAAGGCAAATTGCTGAGCGATTCTGGATAGTTACAACTATCGGTGCGCCCGACCAACATTCGCGGGTGGCTAATCAGGGAACAGATTTCCGATGTATTCGGGCTCAGGCTAACGATTCTGTCGGCAAGGAATTCACGGGGTTGTCCACCGATTGGGTTCGACTTCTTCCCGCATCCAGCAATACCAAGAGCGGCAATGCCGAGAAGCAACCAAGATGATGCTCGCATATCCCCTATTCTGACAAATCAAGAGGTGAGGGAATCGGGCCAGTATGGCTCCTGGTGATGAACTTAAAAAGAAATGGCAGGGGTGACAAGATTCGAACTCGCGACCTACGGTTTTGGAGACCGCCGCTCTACCAACTGAGCTACACCCCTGCGAGCAAGAGATTTATACCACGTCCCAGCACATTGCTAGGGTCAAGCGAACCATCCCCCGCCTCACTCCGACCAACGTCCGATTTGGGGAAAACTCTCGCCCGCGCCTGAATCGCCCACCTAACCTCGTGAGTCTGATTCTGTAGTGATTTCCTGTGTTTCTTTGGCCGCGTCGTTGGTCTTGGGTCAAGGCCAATTCAATGATCTGCTCCGTCCGCAGTTGGTTCAGGAGCCTCTGCGCCTAGCACTCACCCCGATTCTGGATGGTGTTGTCATCGATCAAGAATGGGATGTCTTTACCCAGACCAGCAACGGCCCCACCTTTTTCCAATGGGAACCAGGAAAGATCTACTGGGCGGCGAAAGCAACCCCAGGTCACGATGTTGTAGTCAGCATCGACACTGCCGGTGACGGTTGGCTTGTCGGTACCGATAACTTGGAAATCCGGAGCCGATTAGAAGGTGAACAAATCGTCACGACTGTTCGCCAACTGGATGCCACCGACCGTTCCGGCCCGGTCTGGTCGAGCCCAGAAATCATCCCCGAGTCGTTCTTTGTTGCTGGTAAGCCATCCAGTCAGTATTGGAACTTAGAAGGGCGATTTGATCCCATTCAGTTCGGCTTTGAGCCCAAACTCGATTCCAAGCCCGGCATCCGCATTGATGTCGTCCCCACCGGAACCGACCTCGGTGCAAGCTACATCCCTCGCGCGCTTTCCTTTGTACGATTACGATTTGATAACAGCCGCGACCTGTTCAGCGGGCTCACTTGGCGACCAGAAGTCCGAAACCGCTCCATCGCGCGATTTGATACTGTTCGGTTCCGCTTCAACTTCACCCGCGATGAAAATGGCCCGGATATCCAGTCGATTGACATTGCCGGGGAAGGCTATGCCCGGCAATCGCTCGGAGTCGTTTCACAAGCGTTCCCCGAGTGGGATCGCAAAAGCCGCGCACTCGTCGATTTCGTCAGCGATATCAAAGATGAGTCGGTGGGCGGCTACCGAATTCTCCGCGCCACCCTCCTTCGCTCGGATGGCAAAATCGCAACCATTCGCACTTCCATCCGCCTATCTGAACTGATCGACTTTGACGCCAAACTCCCGCGCGTGATTCGGTACTCAGAAGAAGCGCAAGTCGTTAAAGGCAATATCAACATCGTGAGTCAAGCTCGGGGCCGAGTCGATGGCGCGTTCCGCCTCAAAATCCCGAATGACTGGAGCCTCCGCAAAGGGTCAGATACCAATTTCTTGATTTATCACAGCCGCGGCAACTTCAATGTGCCAGTGGAGTTCATGGTTCCGGCGGGTGCAATTGGTGTCTTCCCAATCATCCTCGAAGCGGATATTGGTACGCAAACCATCCAGAAAGTGGTCTACCTGCCTATCCGGTAGCCCAGCGTCCAGGTAAGCCTGGAAGCATGAACCACGACCGAACCTCATCGAAGGATCAATTCGGCAAATCCGCCGAGGCTTATCTGACCAGTGCTGTCCACGCTCAATCCGATGAACTGACGCGACTTGTCGAGTTCGTCAATCCCAACGGCGGCAAAGTCATTGATATCGGCACCGGAGCAGGCCACATGGCGTACTCCTTTGCCCCGCATGTCGATCAGATGATCGCTTTCGATCTCACCCCCAAGATGCTTGAGATCGTCGCACGGGAATCCCAAGCCAAGGGTTTGAGCAATGTCACCACTCAAGAAGGCAACGCAGAGGGAATGCCGTTCGCCGATGCCGAATTCGATGGTGTGATCTGCCGCGTGGCTGCCCACCACTTCCACCATGTGGATCGGTTCGTCTCAGAAGTCGGGCGCATTCTCAAACCCGGCGGATGGTTCCTACTTGTGGATACCATCACTCCCGAGGATTCCGATGCCGCTCAAACCGTCGATGAAATCGAGCGCCGCCGCGACCCGTCGCACTTCCACAACTTGTCCGTCAATGAATGGACAAACCTGATCGAAGGAAGTGGAATGAGTGTGGAAAAGCACACTGTCCGCCGCAAAAACCTCGATTTTCCCGACTGGGTGGAGCGCATGAATGTGCCGGCCGAAGACATCGCTTGGTTACGGGAAACAATGTCCAATCTGAGCGGGGAAGCAAAGGAATACTTCCAGTGGCGAGAGATTGATGGGCGCAACTGGTTTGATCTTCTGGAAGTCACAATCCTCGCTAAGAAAAGCTAACCGCGCCAAACGACGCCCCACGCCCGTCTTTTGAATTTGTGAGCGCAACTGATCTCATCATCCCGCTGGTTAGCCCGATGACGGACGACACATCATCCGTGAGTGAAATCCGGATGGCCCGCACAGTGCGGTGGCACCGCGAAAATGGAGCCGCTGGGTTCGTCGTCGGGTCAGCAGCAGGGGAACCGTTCGCGCTCTCACTCAAAGAGCGCAAATCCCTTGTCGAATGGACAATGCGCGATGCCGCCAATCTCCCCGTGTACGTCAATGTCACCGGATTTGCTACCGCGAGCATCATTGACCTTTGCATTGACGCATCCGATTGGGGGGTAGCCGGAGTCGTGCTCCTGCCACCGCAGGTCACCGGCATCACTCATGATGAGATGAAGGACTTGCTCTCAGCAGTGCGTCGTCATGGAAAAGTCGGTTGCGGCTTCCTCGATGTCACCGGGAAATGGCAAGACATCGAGAGAGAATCTGCCGCACCCGGGATCGCCGTCCCTCATCTTCTGAAAGATAAAGGCATGGAGCAATTTGCCTCCGCTCGCATCACATCTTCCGAATTCTGGACGGTGAACGGAATGGCGCACCCCATTGGAGTTTTTGGTGCTCCGGTTGCCAAAAAGCTGATCGAAAACTGGGATGCTTACAAAGACACGGTGAACGCCATCCTTGACTACGGCGGAATCCCTCGCGTCGGTAAGTACGTCCTCGAGCGATTTGGCGTTGATGTTGGCCCCCCGCGTGGCCCGCTCAATCCTCTCAATCAAAAGGGTCGGGAGTTGGTCGAGCATTTGCTCGTTGGACTCGGCTTCCCGCGCGTAGACTAACCAACAACTTGTCGCCGTGTCAGTTCAATAATCCGCTTGCCGTCTTCCACCTTGCCGGGTTGGAAGAAGAACGTATCATCAAACTCCTCGAACTCCCAAGGGCCCTCGTGGTTCTCAAAATCACGCATTAGCTGAAATGCAAGACGCATCAAAAGGCCAGTGACCAGCACTTCTTTGTCCGCTTCTTGCTCCTGGGTTTTGAACTCGGGAATGCCAACTTTCCGCAAACCGAGTGTTTCAGCATAGCCGCCACCCTCCGCATTGGGGCGCCACGCGACTCGAATATGGAATTCAGGGCGTTCGCTGTTCCCGTTCTGAGCCAGCATCTCGCGGAACTCCTCCGCCGTCCAGAACTGCTCGGTGACGTGATCAAACACCACCTGACCCTCCATCATTTCCGCGACCGCATCCGCCATGTGGGGCAGAAACTGAAGGTGCCGTGTATCCCGAATCCTCGCCTCACTCACATACCGCACCTTCACCATCGCCGGACATTCCGAAAGTCGCTCCAGCACTTCCTTAGTGGGTACGGCGTGTTCTTCAAACAAGTCGGGCCTGAAGATATGCGGATTCTTCGCCTTGAGAGCAACCCCTAAATGAAGACGAATGTCGGTGAAAAGCATCCCCTCCTTCGCACCAATACACGCAAAGCCACGCCGGTTATGCGGATTCGATGAGATCATCCGATCCATCAGCTTTTCTTGTTCTGGGAGTTGAGTAGCGGTGGTGAAAACCCAGTATTCGGTGACGCTCAGATAGGCGTGGTCACGCTTACCGTTGAAGTAACGCCAGCCAAGCAAACCCGCAATCGCCAGAACCGCGCCTATTGGAATCAGCCAAGCCATTATTCGGGCATGACTCCCGTGATCCAATGCTCGGCTAGTTTGTACTCCTCATCTGTCAAATAAGCAAAGCAGATATGGCACAGCCCTGCCTCGTTCACTTTTGGGTCACAACACAGCAAACAGCAATCGCGCTGAACCGCGCTCCTCACCACCCGCGCCTGGGTGAGAAAGAACGTCAGTTGGTGCCGAGGCACCCCTTCCGGATTCAGCCGATCATCCACGAGGAAAAGTCTACCAATCTCCGCCCAAGGGCAGAGGTAACCTTCCCCCACCCATGAGAATCGCAACATTCAATGTCAACTCCATTCGTGCCCGTATGCCACGCCTCAAAGAGTGGCTGGCCGAAGCCGATCCCGACATTGTTGCGATCCAAGAAACCAAGGTCGAAGATGCACTTTTCCCGTTTGCAGATCTGGAAGATACGGGATACGAAATTGCAATTTCGGGGCAGAAAAGATATAACGGCGTCTGCTTTTTGTCTAAGAAACCGCTTGAAAATGTAACGATGGGTTTTGGTGATGATTCGTGGGAAGATGATCGCCGCATTATCACTGCCGTGATTGATGGTGTTCTGGTGATCAATACTTATGTCCCCAACGGCACCCAAGTCGGTATTGATAAATGGGAATATAAAATGCGCTGGCTCGAACGCTTCCGCAAGCTCTGCAATGAACTGGGAACCAGCCAAGATAAGATGGTCTGGTTAGGGGATATCAATGTTGCCCCCAAGCCGGAAGATGTATACGATTCCAAGAAGGTTTTAGGCGGTGTTGGCCACCATCCTGATGAGTTTGTCCGTTTGAATAAGATTTGCGATTGGGGTTGGACAGATGTTTTCCGAAAGTTGCACCCTGAAGAACGAGCTTATACATTTTGGGATTTCCGAATGCCGAGCGTTTTGGATAGGGATCTCGGTTGGCGTATCGACCATATCTATGCCAGTGAGCCAATGGCGGAGCAGGTCACAAAATGCTGGGTAGATCGTGATGCCCGCGCCAAAGAAAAGCCCTCCGACCATGCGCCACTCCTAGCGGAATTCGACTGGAAGTGAAGTCCGGCGACATCCTGCATTCTGGAGAAGTTCCTGTCCGACTGAGAGTTTCCAAGCGCGCTCGGCGGATGCGTGTCCGGATGCTCCCCGAAGGGTTCGAACTCGTCGTCCCTCCCCGAACTTCAGAGCGTGTAATCCAGGAATTTCTTGTCACCGTTCGCCCCTGGGTGATGCAGCGAGCCGTTCGCCTGCATGAACGAGCCAGTCAATCTGACCCCACAAGTGTCCTCATCCGGGGGATGGAGCACACCATTCGCTTCAACCCCGGTGCTTCAAAGATAGTCAGCTATCCAGAGTCGGGCATTGTGGAGATCAAAGCTCAGAGCATCAGCGAGGCCCAGCACATTCTCGCCCAAGACCTGAGAAAGCGAAGCCGCGAAATATTCGAAAGGCGAGTGGAACAACGCGCCAAAGAGATGGGAGTCACCGTCAGCTGCATCACCATCCGCGATCAACGTTCTCGGTGGGGAAGTTGCTCATCCAAAGGCACAATCAGCCTGAATTGGCGGCTCATGCTTGTCCCTGATGAGGTTCTCGATTATCTCATCGTTCACGAACTCGCCCACCGCAAAGAGATGAACCATTCTGTGCGTTTTTGGCAGATCGTTGAAACTTATTGCCCCTCCTACAAGCAGCACGAAGCTTGGCTCAAAACGCACGGCGACCGAGTGATGCTCTCTCTCAGAGAAATGCCCCCACAGATCGGTCAATCCGCAGGGGCAGAGAGTACAAGTTAGAACTTGTAGCCGAGGACGAAGCCCCAAGTGGTGTTTTGCTTGACCGAGCCAGCCGCCGGGCTGCTGTCAAACGCCACGATGTAGCGCAGGCCCGCAGTGGTTTGCTCGTTCAAACGAAACGAAAGCCCGAAGTTGCTATTGAAATAGTAATCCGAGAACTTATCGGAATTCGGAATGTAGATGAAGCTGTGCGAGAGATCGACTTTGTCGGTCAGTTTGCGCGAGTAATCCGTCTGCAACTGAATCCCCCAGAAGTTGTTATCCGTGGTTTGATAATCCTCGTTAACGCGCGAAGCACCAACGCTCACCCGGAAGCTCGCATCCTCTTGATCAATCACCGTGTAACCGAGACCAGCACCAAAGATGGTGCGAAGGTTCAGTAGGTTGACGCCGTCTCGTTCCAATCGACCGGTCACGTAATAGAACGACTTGTGACCGAAGTCGCGCTCAAACCGCCCACCGAACGACCACTGGTCGGTGGTGGTTTCCATCACATTGAAGGCGTTTTCAGTTCGCCCAAAGTTGTAGTAGCCGTCGAAGAACAACCGCTCGAGTTCCTTGAGGGACTTCACATTCCCCACGATTAGGATCGACTGCGAATTGCGATTGGAGGTGATAAATGTCAGATTGCTTTCGAGTCCGCCATGCCAAGAGCCATCTTTGGTTTGAGCAAATGAGGCAGAGGACAGAACCATCATTCCCGCCACCGCGAGAGAAAGGGTCAACGATTTCATGGGCCAGAATTATGCCCGGAAGTTTCAGATTCGTACCGGGAAAGGCGAGAACACCTCAACATCTACCCCCGATGAAACAAGGATGCTCGGTTCACCCAGTGGCTGTGCAATCCCACCCGCTTCAAACAACGTTGTCTCGCAGCTCAGATTTGAGACCGGCACACTCGCCAGAGGATACGGCACATGATGAACAATCCCTTTGTAAATCTTGCCACGATTGAAGGAGTACAGCGCGTATCGCTCAGCCGCCCAAAACTCAAATGTCCCCGGTTCAGCAGGGGCAAACACATCAGGGACATCAGAAACGCAAACATCCACCATCGCATCTCGCCGCGATGACCGGTAATGCCAATCCTCCGTCCATTCCCCTGACATCTTGGCGAAGTGATACGGCAATCCGAACCAAGCCCTTGCCGTCACCACCGCGGGCCAATTCGAAGCATCGAGACTTAAAAACCAAACGCCAGGATCTCCATCTGGTCCGATCACATAAGTGCGGAGATTCGTCTCCCAAAAGCGGTTTGTCCCTGGAATCGCGGGGAGCCGGTGGAAGCGGATGTTGTCCATTTGGAACGGAACCAGCCCAACATACGCCTTTCCCTCCCAAGTCTCTACCGTCAAGCCAGGGGGAAGCAGTTTCTGAAGGGCATCAGCCGGAACCTCCCAGTGCAGAAAGATTAAGTTCCGCCAGGTTTGATGCATTGCGGGAGCGCCCTCTGGACGCTCCCGCAATTTGAGCAATCGCTCTGTGGTGTCCACAGTTCAATTATGATGTCGATGCTTCTTTACTTGCTTCAGTGAAAGTAAATTGCCCATCGGCAAAGTCCACAATCACCTTCTCGCCATCCCGGATTTTGCCTTCCAGCAAAGCGAGGGCCATAGGGTTCATCACTTCTTTTTGGATCGCCCGCTTGAGAGGACGCGCCCCAAACACAGGGTCATAACCCGCAGTTGCGATTTCCGTCTTCGCCGCATCGGTCAATTCGAGCTCGATACGGCGATCCCGGAGTCGCTCAGCCAGCAAGTGGACTTGGATGCCCACAATCTGCTTGATTTCCGCAACACCCAGCGATCGGAAGACCACAATATCGTCCAGCCGGTTGATGAACTCAGGTCGAAGATAGACCCGGAGTTCATCCATCACTTTTTGCTTCACTTCATCGAACGTGTCATCACTCAGGATGCCTTCACCGTAGTGGTGGCTCCCGATATTGCTGGTCATGATG
>JAGQUX010000037.1 GCA_020438215.1 Armatimonadota bacterium
TTTGAGAACAAACCATGTGAGGCTGGAACGCTCACCTATGCGACAGTACGTCACAACGGGTTGGTTGGGGCAAAGACCGGTCTCGTCTTCGTACAGAGACTTGAGAGTGTCCACCGGAAGGAATGTTCCATCGGTTGGGTCCACGGCTCGCGCCCATGAGACGTTTTTCGCGCCAGGGATATGCCCCCCTCGCAACGCACCTTCATTGGGATAGTTCTCCATGTGCAGGCGCTCACCGGTGTATTCGCTTTGACTTCTTACATCCAGCGTTAACCCACCTTCTTTGACATGAGAGAGAACTGCATCCCTGAAAGCACGGGCGGATTCATCGTCGCGGTCAGGTGCCGCATAAAAGCTGGGTGAGGCGACCGGGCGTTCCTTCGTCATCGGGCGGCTCTCATCTTCCCATTTATGCCGACCGCCATCGAGAATGGATGCGTTCGTGTGTCCAAACAGTTCGAACACCCACAGTGCGTAGCAAGCCCACCAGTTGCTTTTATCACCGTAGAAAATGAGATGTGTGTCGTTCTCGATGCCGAGCTTCTGCATCAAGGATTTGAAACCTTCACGATCCAGGTAATCGCGGGTTTCTTGGTCATTGAGATCGAGTGCCCAATCCACTTCGAATGCGCCGGGAATGTGTCCGCTTGGATAAAGCAAAGGATCTTCGTTTGATTCGATAATCCTGATGCCTGGATTATCGAGGTTGGCAGCGAGCCATTCTGTACTCACCACTTTTTCTGGGTGAGCGTAGCCTTTGTCTGGGGAAATTGGGTTCATGTGCGTACTTTTTTGGAGTTGTTGGTATGGCTCGACCGTCTGTTTTTTTGCGCGGTTGTTTTCCCTACGAGAAGAAGCGCCGTTTTGCTATGAAAAATACTACGCTACTCGCTTTCCTTGTAATTTTCGCCATTATGACCGGGTGCACACAGGTTGAATCTCGCTCTATCGTTGACAAAAATGGCGGGGTTGAGAAAACCGTTGTTGTAACGATTGACCAAGGAATGGCCCCCCCTGGATCGGAGCCGCAAAAGCCATCAGATGTTGTGCAGTTCGTGGGTGAAGGCTGGAGCGTGCAAACAAAAACCGAGCAAACGCGCATGATCCTGAGCGCGACAAAGAAGCTTGCTCCCGGCGCAATGTCTGGTGGCGGAATCACTTTGATGTCTAAAGGGAAAAAGCTTGTCACCTTGACGCCAGCTACGGAGGTGTCTGAATCCGGCGTGACGTATCGTGAAACCCTGAAATGGGTTGGGGAATCTCGGCAAAGCGAACTGAACGAGGGGATGGCTAATGCTCAAAAGCAGATTGCTTCCGCGCTCAAATCGTACAACCCAAAACCGGATGAAATCGACGCCATTGCCAAGGAAGCAACTTTGGAGTTGTGGCGTATCGTTTATGGCCCTTCTGATCCGATTTTCCCGATCTTTCTCACCCAGCCGATTAAGGGTGAGCGAGAAATGAAAATCAAGCTGTATGAGTTTTTTGCTAAGCGATTTGAGGAGAAGCCCCTTGGCGCGATGAAAGCTGAAGATGCGAAAACCGCGGCTCGACAGATTGTTCGGCAGCTGACTTCCCAAGAATTGATGCAGGGAAGTGCCACCGAGGCGGACCCTGGTCAGGCTCAAGATCGGGAGCTAATATCAATCAGTATTTCTGTCACCGGTCCGGGCGAAGTTATGAAGCACAACGGCAACTACGACCCGGTGGAAGATCGCTTGACATGGGATATGTTTAGCGATGCGGCTGCGCATCAAGAGATATCACTTTCTGCAACCTTCAAAAATTAGGCAAAAACACCGCAAGTTCTCGGCCCAAATGTGGAACAAACATTTGGGTCGATTTGAATGTCAAGGAGGAGGATAGATTGGAATTTCCATTGGGGGAAAGGCTCTCGGCAAGCACTCATTGTCTCCTCAGTACTCTTTTCACTCCTCCTAATCCTCAGTTTCTTTGCTGATCAGTACGGCGTCAAGCAGGTTCATCAGAACGTGCAAAACGACATACTGCGAACTTCAAACCTCGCGGCGAAAATGGTCTCGCCGATGCTCCATCAACAGCTGAAATCGGAAGATGATTATGGCTCCGTGCCTTACGATATGGTCTCCAATCGGCTTAAACAGTTCTTGGAAAGTCATACGAATATCACCTACGTTTATACGATGGTGCAGCGGGATGGACAAATCTACTTTGTTGTTGATCCCACAAAGCCGGGAGACGCTGATGGTGATGGCGTAGAAGACAAATCGTATCCATACGAACCTTACGACAGTCCGAGCCCAGCTATGTTGAGAGCGTTTGCAACCAGAGCGCCAACTGTAGAAAAGGAACCCACAACGGACGCTTGGGGGACGCAAATTTCGGGATACTCCCCGGTTTTTGATAGCGAAGGCAACTTTGTTTGTATCGTCGGGGTGGATCTGGACTACGCTGACTACAGTGCCCGAACCGCCTGGGTGCACCAGATATTCACGTTCTTCAATGCGATTTCGCTGATCATTTCCTTCGCGGTGGGATTGCTTGTAGCGAAGCTGAATCATCGAATTGCGAATTCATTGGAGCATATTCAGGAGCAGAAGGAAACGCTCGATTTGACGAACGAAGAGCTTTCCAAAACTGTTCATCAGTTGGACAAGAAGGCAAGAACCGACTTCTTGACCGGGCTCCTCAACCGCGAAACGTTTGAAGAAGTTCTCGAGCAAAGCATGGGTGGACAGTCGAATCTCACACTTCTGTTCCTCGACCTGGACAACTTTAAACTGATCAACGATGCGTACGGTCATGACACAGGCGACCAATTACTCAAGTTGATTTGTGGGCATATCCAAGACATTGGTGACGGTGCGGTCATTGGTCGCTTCGGCGGCGATGAGTTCCTTCTCTTCGTGACCGGCGAAGACGCGAAATTGCAGGCTGAGAAAATGGCCGAGAATATCCTTCAGAGGCTATCTCGCCCGATTTTCTTGAACGGTAGGCGGATTATCCCAACCGCGTCAATCGGTTTGGTGACTTGCGAACGGGGAAGTTGCCAATCACTTCGCGACATTCTTCGTCGGGCCGATGCGGCAATGTATGCGGCCAAGAAAGCGGGCAAGAACCAATGGGCTGAATTCAACGTGTCCATGGAGCAAGAGCTTTTTGACAAAGTTGATTTCAATGAGAAAATGCTCAAAGCGTGGGATGACGGCGAATTCCACATGGTTTGGCAACCGGTGATCAATCTGGAAACCGGAATTGCGGAAGCGGCCGAAGGTTTGATGAGATGGACCACAGCTGATGGAGAACCCATCACACCGAGTCAGTTCATCCCTGTTGCGGAAGAAAACGGATTGATCATCAAGATGGGTGATCGGGCAATCCGTGCGGCGTGTGAGCAACTCCGTAAGTGGGAGAGTAGCGCGACCATGCACGAGTTTTGCTTGACCGTGAATGTCTCGGCGAAACAGATAGGGCAGCAAGATTTTGTCGAAAAGCTAAAGAGCCATGTTGAGGAAACGGGAATTGATCCTCGCAAACTCATTGTGGAAGTGACTGAGAGCTTGCTGATTGCCGATGTCGATTTGGCTCGGATCACTCTGGAAAAAGTACGGAAGTTGGGAGTGCGCGTCGCTTTGGATGACTTTGGAACTGGCTATTCATCTTTGTCTGTTCTGGTTTCTCTTCCGATTGATATTTTGAAGATCGACCGGGCATTCGTGACGGCGATGGAAGACGATGCGCGGTCGCTGGCATTGACCAAGACGGTGCTTTCACTTGGGCAGAACTTAGAGCTCAAAGTGGTCGCCGAAGGGATCGAAACGAGCTTCCACGAAAAGACTCTTCTTGCTCTGAAATGTCAGTACGGACAAGGGTTCCTCTTCGCCCCAGGATTGCGGGCGGAACAACTTGAAGAGCTTGTTAGTGATATTGGCTCGGAAGCGGCTTAGACCCCGTGCTGTTTGCGATATTCGGTGATGAGTGGACGCACTGCCTGCATATGCATAACTCCGAATGCAGCTCCACCAATACCGCCTCCGAAACCTCCACCAACGGCACCACCGATTACAGAAATCCCTACAAATACGCATATCGCCAAAACCACTACGCCGCCAATTGTTAGTGGCTGGCGGAATGCCTTCGGCTGAACTTCTTTCATCATCGTGCGGATTTGATCCTCGCTCATCCCTTGGGCTTCGGGGACGTTGTTGAGTCGGAAAAGCATGTTGAGACTATCTCTTATCTGACGATCTCCAAGAAAGTAGACAAATGGCTATGCTTCGGCTGCTGGCCGACGTATAATAGATTTGGTATGTCATCGCCCATCGTCCGGTTCGATCAGCCGTTTGAACTCGCCAAGGATTTCACTCCTAAGGGCGATCAAGCTTCGGCGATTGCGACTTTGTTAGACGGCTTGGATACTGGTTATCGCTTCCAAACTCTCCTTGGGGCTACGGGGACAGGGAAGACGTACACGATGGCAAGCGTAATCGCCGAATCTCAGCGGCCCGCGCTGGTCTTCGCTCACAACAAGACGCTTGCCGCTCAGCTTTGTCAGGAATTCCGCGCTTTCTTCCCAGAGAACGCCGTGCACTACTTCATCAGCTACTACGACTACTATCAGCCAGAAGCTTATATTCCTGGAAGCGATGTCTACATTGCCAAGGACTCGAGTTCTAACGAGGAGATTGAACGTCTTCGTCACGCGGCAACCCAAGCACTTCTCGAACGCCGAGATGTGGTCGTTGTTGCATCAGTGAGCTGTATTTACGGCCTCGGTTCGCCGGACGTCTACGCCGATTCGGTCATCACTTTCGAGGTAGGAATGGACTTGCCGCTGGATGAGGCGATGAAGCAGCTCGTCAAGATGCAGTTCGTTCGCAATCAGGTGCAACTTGATCGCGGGACATTTCGCGTGAAAGGCGATCTGCTTGAAATCCAACCGAAGGACGAAGAGATCGTGACGCGGGTGGAGTATTTCGGGGACACGATTGAGCGGATCCGCCTGATTGATCCACTGACACAAGATGTGCTCGACCAACCGTCCAAGTGTTCGGTTTTTCCTGCGACTCACTACGTCACTCCGTTCGAGAAGATAGATGCGGTAATCGGGCAGATTGAAGGGGAAATGGCGCGTCAGGTCAAGACGTTTGAGGAGCAAAGCAAACTTCTCGAAGCGCAACGTCTGAAGCAACGCACCGAATTTGATATTGAGATGATCCGCGAAGTGGGGTTCTGTAACGGAATCGAGAACTATTCGCGGTACTTCGATGGTCGTCAGCCAGGCGATCCACCGTACACTCTCCTCGACTTCCTGCCGAAAGATGCGGTTGTTTTCATTGATGAGAGCCACCAAACGATCCCGCAAATCCGGGCGATGTACAACGGTGATCGTCAGCGAAAGTCTGTTCTTGTGGATTACGGATTCCGACTGCCGAGCGCGCTTGATAACCGTCCGCTCAAGTTTGATGAATTCTTAGAGCGAGTTCCCCAAGTCGTTTTTGTGAGCGCAACCCCCGGCCCGTTTGAAATCGAAAACGAGAGCCAGCGTGCTGAGCAAGTCATTCGACCGACTTACGTTGTTGACCCTGAGATTGATGTTCGCAAAACCGAGGGCCAGATTGATGATCTGATCGGGGAAATTCAGAAGCGAGTGGAGAAGGGTGAGCGAACATTGGTGACTACACTCACCAAGAAAATGGCCGAGGATTTGACTGGCTACTTGCAGGATTTGAATGTCAAGGTGAACTACATTCACTCGAATGTTCACTCGCTGGAACGACCGGAAATTCTTCGCGATCTGCGGCTCGGCGTTTACGATGTCATAGTGGGTGTGAACCTGCTACGTGAAGGTTTGGATTTACCGGAAGTTACTTTGGTTGCCATCTTGGATGCCGATCAAGAAGGCTTCCTTCGCTCCGAGACTTCTCTCATCCAAACGGTTGGACGTGCGGCTCGGAACGCGGATGGCACCGTTATTATGTATGCCGACCGGATCACGCGATCCATGCAAGCGACGATTGATGAAACAAACCGCCGTCGCGCAATTCAGCAGGCGTATAACGACGAACACGGGCTGAAGCCGGTCACGGTGAAGAAAGAAGTCCGCGAAACGGTGCGGAGCTTTGAACTTGTCGCGGAGACTTCGGCCGCTTACGGTGAGAAAGAACTCAAGCGTGTCGGAGCGGATGGTCAGCCTATTGATATTGCCGATCTCCCAATTCTCATTGCCAAGATGGAAGGCGAGATGAAGGAGTTCGCGAAAGCCCTTGAGTTTGAGAAAGCGGCGGAAATTCGCGATGAAGTGGAAGCTCTTCGCAAGATGATGGGTGTCTCTAGCGGAAGTATCGGGCAGGAGAAACGCAAGCTCCCGACACGGCGGCGCGGGAATTACGGGCTCTAACGTCCGCTCAACCAGCGGAATTCTTGTCGGATGGCCCGCATCCCACCTTTGATCAGGGCGAGGGGCAATGCCTCCTCCGTGAAGGCTGATGAAATGGCCGCAAGGTGGCGCGGTGTGAACTTTCCATTGAGACTGACGGCGTACAGGCGTTCCCACCAATGCGGGTGAAACTTCGCCTTGAAAAACTCCAATCCACCGAAGTTATAGAACCGCCGCCCATGCGCTTGTGCCCATCCGGCTAGGAAGCGGAGCCACGCTGGGTTGTGAGCATCAGCGGCAGTCTCACTTAAGGGGACAAGTCCCATGGTCACATATTGTGCCCCTTCGGAATTCACCGTTTGGATGGCGTGATCAAGCAGGAGTTCGACGGTTCCGTTGGGAGCTTTGCTCCGTCGTGGGAATTGTTCGGTGAGCCAACCCTGCTTTTGAGGGATTGGACAGAGATTGAGAAAGGCGATTGGCTCTCCGTTTTGCTCGGCAACAAACGTGCGACGGTCATCAAGAAAGTGGAGCGTTTCTGGCTCGACAAGAAAGTGGAGAGGAGGCATCCCTCTGTTGTCTAACCATTCGGTGAGGACTGATTTGAGCGCGGGGGAGTCGGTCGCTTCTTCGGTAGACCATTCCTTGACGACGACACCTTTGTTCCTGGCGCGGTTGAACTGGGCACGGAGAGAACCATCGCTAAGAACCGTTTGTTCCCATTCGTTCGGTTTCCAAACGGGTTGTGAACCGAGCGAGACGGCATAGCAATCGCCAAACGCCTGTAAGTGGGTGAGCCACGCTTCGTCAATCCCGAAAAGAACCACCTCTTCTCCCGCTTGCTTTGCCTCCTTTTGAAATTGTTGCAAACTATCCAGTAAAACACCAGAAGGGCCAACCGGGCTCCCGGCCACAACACGAACGCGGTGGTGGGTGACATACCCGATGAGGCAGTCACCTGAGGCGCCCAACCATTTGGTGATGTTGGGGTTGATGATTTGATAGCTGGCGGCATTTTCGCCGAATTCGAGGAGCAGTTCTCGGGCGCGTGATTGCACCTAGGGCGCCCTCGCCGATTCAAACACCTTAACCCACTCTTCTTGGGTGGTTTCTTCGCTGACGAGCGTCACAATGTCACCCTCGCGAATTTTTGTGCGACCATTCGGAACAACGTGCTGGCTCTCCCGCTCAATGTTTACGATGAGGCATCCTTTTGGTAGGGTTAATTCTGAGATTTGCTTGCCATCCATTTCGCTGTCTGGCTCGATAAAGAGATCAACCACATTGGGCCGACCTTCTTCATGTTCGGTCGAACTGTCTTTTTTGAGATCCCGTTCCAGAAGGCTTTCGTAGATGGGTTCATTGCGGAATCTTTCGGCGATGAGATAGGCAACAAACGAGCACAGTAAGAGTGCATAAAGGAGTCGGTACTCAGCCGTCATCTCAAAGATCAAGACAACACCTGTGAGCGGCGAACGGACAGATGCGGCAAGGAACGCCGCCATCCCAATCGAAGCAAAAACGGTTGGATCCGCGCCAAGAGAATAAGGAAGGAGGTTGACGAGCACCCCAAATCCGTATCCCAAAACCGCGCCCATCACGAGCATCGGGGCAAAGATTCCACCAGGAACTCCGCTGCTGAAGCTGGTGATCGTGAGGAAGAACTTGACGATCAAGAGCAGAAGGAGCATCCACAGGAGGTTTGCTGCCGGAAACTCGCCTCGCAGGAGCGTTTCGGCAGTGTGATGTCCCCCGCCCGTCGCCGACGGTAGGGCAACCAAGACTAGACCTGCGATTAGCCCGACCGCTCCGCCGTATGCCCATCTAGGAATCTTGATTCGATCACGAAACTCAAGGGCAGACATGATGCCCTTATTGAAGGCGACCGCCATCAGGCCAACCAAAAGCCCAAGAACCAACACTGCGGGCAGAGCTTGCAGAGGAACAAAGCCAGTATTGTTGAGATGAAATTCGGGGGATTGCCCGAGGGCGAGTCGCTTGACGGCAACTGCAGACACGGAAGCAACAAGGGCCGTCCCGTAAGTGAGCGGGGACATCTCCCGCTTCATTTCTTCCATCACGAAGAGGAAGCCGGCGAGCGGAGCATTAAATGCTGCCGCCAAACCTGCCCCCGATCCAGAAGCAATTAAAGGAGCCATGGAGCGGCGCGAAACCTTGAGCCATTTGCCGAGTTGGTATCCGATGGCCGCGCCAATCTGAACGGTTGGGCCTTCACGACCAAGCGACATCCCGCTGGCAAGGGCCATCAAGCCAGCGCCAATCTTCACGGGGATCAATCGACCAGGACGAATCTTTCGCAGATTCATCAGTGCGGCTTTGATGTGGGGGATTCCAGAGCCAGCGGCTTCCGGGGCAAAACGCTTTGTGAGTTCTGCAGCGCCTCCACCAAGGAGTGCGCCGACGAGTGGCATTACCACCCATTTAGCGAAACCCAAGTTGTCTCGTAATCCGGCGACACCTGTTTCGGTGACTCGGACAAGGAGTTGAAAAAGAACAGCTACTATTCCCGCCGCAACGCCGACGATCGCACCACGAAAGAGGAGCACTTGACGGCGTTCGTGGTGGATGTGTTTACGCGTTTCGTCGCTCGCGGTCATCCGGGAACTCTAGGATACCGACCGGAACGAATTTGTCCCGGTTCAATTGAGGCACAAAGGGCTAATCTCGGTGGGATGGCAGAAGAATCGGGCGTCTTTCCTTCTCCAATTGAGCAACTTGGGCGAAAGCCAACTCCAGAAGAAGCGTTCTGGATGTTCATGACTCCCGTGCGCGTACCGATGGCGCGCAAGGAGAAGCTAGTATTTGATTCAGCCCAAAGCTTTGAAATCAAGAGTGATGGGGAAGCCATCCAAGGCTACTCTTGGGGAGAAGGAGAAAAGCTTGCATTCCTGAGTCACGGATGGAACGGCCGAGCGGCAAATTTGAGTGCCTATGTTGAGCCACTCCTTGCTCGTGGGTACCGAGTTCTTGCTCTTGACGCGCCAGGCCATGGAGAAAGCGAAGGCACCGTTTGCAACGCTCCCCGTTATGCACGCTGTTGGCTTGCCGTTGCCGAGGAGTACGGCAGTCCCCAAGCGATGGTCTGTCATTCGTTCGGGGCGATGGCCTGTACCGTTGCTCAGAAGTGGAATCTGAGTGTGGAGAATGCCATCTATCTCGGCCCGCTGAGTGACATCCCCAAACGTTTCCGAGAGTTTTGCCGCTTGTGTCAGTTCTCCGATGCGGAAATAGAGGAGATGCTGAGAATTGCTCGAGCTCACTTTTCTGAGTTTGTGTTGGAAGACTTTAATGGTGATGTAGCGGCAAAGAACTTTACATCTCAAGGGCTGATCATCCACGACGATCAAGATCAGGAGGCGGATTGGGCGGAAGGCAAAGCCATCGCCGATGCTTGGCCAAATGCTCAGATGTTCACGACTTCTGGACTCGGGCATTTTCGCATTTTGCGGAGCCAACTTGTGATCAAGACAGTCATGGATTTTCTGGAGCGGTAATCTGAGAGGCAATCATGGCGGATTGGAACTTCGATATCCCAGATGACATCACAGAAAGTTGGACGATTCCGAGTGCGTTCTACACCGATCCCGCCGCGTATGAAGCCAGCAAAGAACTGATCTTTGCCCGCACATGGCAGTGGGCTGGTTGGCATGAGCAAGTCAAGGTTCCAGGTGCGGTGCATCCGCTGACACTTTTGGAAGGTTGCCTGGATGAGCCGCTCGTTCTCACTCGGGATCGCGACGATCAACTCCACTGCTTGAGCAACGTCTGCACACACCGAGGGAACATCGTCTGCGAGGGGGCAGGAACAGCGAACACTCTCCGATGCCGTTATCATGGACGCCGCTTTGGCTTAGACGGCAAGTTCCAGTACATGCCGGAGTTTGATGACGTCAAGGGGTTTCCCTGCGATCGGGACGATCTTCCGCAAGTGCCGCTCCAAACCTATCGGAACTTCCACTTCGTCAATCTCACGGGACACGGCCCGAATCTGAACGAGGTGATGGCGGAAGTTGAACGCAGATGCGGCTTTCTCCCAATGGAGCAGTTTGTTCATGCCCCCGAGTTCGGGCGAGAATATATGGTCAATGCACATTGGGCACTCTATGTTGATAACTACTTGGAGGGCTTCCATATCCCCTACATCCATCCGGCTTTGAACGCAACCCTGGATTACGGTGCTTATGATACGGAACTGTTCGAGGGTGGCAACCTCCAACTCGGGGTGGCGAGTGATTCGGAGCACTCGTTTGATCTTCCTGCTGGACATCCAGATGAAGCGCAGAAGATTGCCGCTTACTATTTCTGGATTTATCCGAACCTGATGCTGAACTTCTATCCGTGGGGACTGAGCGTAAACGTCATTCGCCCGATTGCTCACAACCGTACGAAAGTAAATTTCATCCCGTTTGTATGGAAACCAGAACTACGCGGCGAAGGTGCAGGGGGTGATCTCGATCGCGTCGAGCGAGAAGACGAAGTGGTCGTTGAGTTGGTGCAGAAAGGCTTGAAGTCGCGGTTCTACGATCAAGGGAGATATGCTCCTCGCCGTGAGCGTGGTGTTCACCAGTTTCATCAGATGATTGCGAGGTCTTATGCAACCCAATAGAAAAGCATTGATCGGTGCGTTTGCCAATATGGCGTTGGCAGTCATGCTCGGCGCGTTTGGTGCGCATGCCCTCCGGGATTCGCTGAGCGAACAAGCAATGGCTTGGTATCAGACGGGGCATAGCTACCATATGTGGTGTGGGCTGGGATGGATTGCCGCCGCTCTTGCCGGAGGATGCAAAGGTGTCTCGTGGCTATTTGGAATCGGTTTTGTTTTGTTCAGCGGAAGCCTTTACGCAATGGCACTGACCGGGGAAACCAAACTCGGGATGATCACTCCGCTCGGTGGGATTTGCTTTATCGTTGCGTTTGGATGGATGGCGTGGCGGATGATTCGCACGCCAGAACCTGAGTAATCTGGACGAATGATTGCCTTTCTTACTGGATGTGTTGTGATGCAAAGCCAAGCGGCCCCGATGCCGGAGATGATGAGTCGAGCGGATTGGGGAGCCAAGCCTCCTGTACTCAAGATGGAGCCGCACAAGATCACCAAGATCACCGTGCACCACACAGGAGTACGCCAAGATCCTGATCGAGACTTTGTCAACAAGCTCCAGGGATTGCAAACGTTTTCTCAGCGGGAAGACAAGCTTGCTGATGGGCGCACCAAGCCGCAATGGACAGATATCCCGTATCACTACTACATTGATGTGAACGGGGAAATCGCGGAATGCCGCCCGATTGAACTCCCTGGCGACACGAACACAAGTTACGAAACTCTTGGACACGCTCTTGTGGTGGTTGAGGGCTGGTTCCCGTTGGACTATTTCAACATCCGTCAACGCAGGTCGCTCGATTCAATGGTGTTGTGGCTGGCAGGAAAGTACAAGGTGCCAAGTGAAGACATCCAAGGGCACATGGATTACGCTCCGGGAGAAACCGATTGTCCCGGCACGTCAATTCACGATCATCTTCCTACACTTAGAGCGAAATCGAAAGAAATGTACGGTCAGTAATGGCGTCTTCCGAACATCAAAGTAGGACTCGGCGAACCCAATTACGCCAAAATGTATTCCAATAAGTAACCCGCGAGATTGATATGACTGCACTCATTGCTTTTCTCTATATTGCCGACCAGAACTCTGGTCCGGCTTGGCAAACCAACTACTCCGAGGCAGTCAAGGAAGCGAAAGCAACAAATAAGCCGATGCTGGTGAACTTCACCGGGAGCGATTGGTGTGGTTGGTGTATCCGCCTGAAGAAAGAAGTCTTTACCAAGCGCGATTTCCGGAAGTGGGCGGCAGAGAATGTTGTCCTTGTGGAGCTGGATTATCCACAACAAACCCCGCAATCTGATGCTATTAAAGAGCAGAACAAAGCACTTGCGGAAAAGTATCAGATCACTGGATTCCCAACAATCCTCTTCATCAATGGCAAGGAAGAAGTGATTGGTCAGAGCGGTTATTTGCGCGATCCTGGACCGAAAGCCTGGACAAAGTACGCGGACTCCATGATCGCTAGCTGGCGGCAGATGGAAAAAGCGCAAGCAGAGAATAACCAGAGCTGAACCGGGTAATTTCTTGGCATGATTGCTGCGATTCTTGCGGCGAATGTGATCATGCAAACGAATCCGGCTTGCATTCCCGCCATCAATGAAGGGCCAACCAAGGCAGGCGACTACGACTGGATGGCGCGCCATCAGGCGGTTCTGGATTGGAACAAAACCCACAAATCTGATCTGGTTTTCATAGGCGATTCCATCACTCACGGTTTTGGAGGTGATCCGCAGGCATATCCAAAGTGGCGCGGCAATGCTCCCGATATCTGGGACAAGTATTTTGGGCCGCGGAATCCCGTCAATCTGGGGTTTGATTGGGATCAGACTCAGCACGTTCTTTGGCGCATTCAGAACGGGGAGTTGGACGGACTATCGCCGAAAGCAATTGTGATTTTCATCGGGACGAACAACACTGGTCATCACACTTCGGAGCAGATGTACGGCGGGATTGTGGCGGTTGTGGATGCGACACGAGCCAAGTGCCCGAGTGCGGAGATCGTTCTGCTCAGCATCTTCCCGCGTGATGCCGAAGTCACAGAGAATCGGAAGAAGAACGACCGTGTGAATGAAGCCCTGGCCAAGCATCGATGGGGCGAAAAGATCAAGTTTATTGATATGAACCCTTACTTTCTTTTGCCGGAAAGCCAGAAGCGGAAGGAAGAATGCTTCTCTGATTATTGCCACCTGACTAAGGCGGGATACCAAGTTTGGGCGGATGCCATTGAGCCGACGCTCAAAGAAATCTGGTCAAAGTAGGGAAGCGATCGCCTGCCCAGCACGGTCGAATTCTTCGCTCCGATTGGTGACCGACGGACCGAACCGAACGAACCCTGCGCGCGCATCGGCGGCAACGCCATTTGCCCGGAGTTCATCACAGAAACCCAACCCATCGGAATGCGGCAACAACGAAAACGCCCCGAATTCTTCCGGGTTCTCTGGCTCGATCATCTGAACACCATGAGAGCGGAACGCTTCGCGCATTTCCTTTTGAATTGCAAGCGAGGTTGCGCGGAGACGATCCACTCCTAACTCGCGGATGAGTGATAGCCCAACATTGGCTTGGTAGGCGGTGATGACCGGGGGAGTACTTTCCATCCACGCTGTGTTTCCATCTGAAAGCTCAGCATTCTCTTGGCGCTGATATTTGAAAGTGTCCTTTTTGGCGAACCAGCCGGTATCTAAGGTGCGAAGCTCACCCGATTCCAGCAGGCGCGGGTTGATGGCTAACCAACATGCTCCCGGCCCGCCCAGCATGTATTTGTAGCTTCCACCCATCAAGAAATCAAATCCAGCGAGATCAACCGGAATCACACCGACGGCATGATAGGCGTCTCCGAGGAGGTAGGCATTGCATTCTTTAGCTTTGGCAGCAATCTCATCCCAACCACTCAAAACTTGCCCGGTATTGAACATAACCAGGCTGGTAATCACAAGGTCGGTTTCGGGAGTGATGGCGTTGACGATGGCCTGAGCATCAAAGAGGGGAATCCCTTGATCGGAGAGCTTAGGCTCAACCCAAGTGATCTGGGCGCGCCCCTTGTCTTGATACATCTTGAGGATGAAGTCAATGCTATCAAACTCTCCGCGGGTTGCAACAATGTTGATCGGGCGGAGGGATTCATTGCGGGGAAGGGAATTCAGAATCGCTCGAAGCGATTGCCCACACGAAGTTTTCATCACTACGCAGTCTTGCCCTTCCATGCCGATCAGGGCGGCGGTATTAGCGCAGAAACGTTTGATTTCGTTGATCCACTCCTCCCAAGCCAGATCCATTTGTGTGTACCAAAGATCAGCAAAGCGGGTGAGGGAAGCCAGCAACTCGTCAGGCGGCAAGCCGAGCGAGTGGTGAGCAAGATAAATTTCAGGCCGCGACAATGCACGGGAGAAGCGAGAGCGAATTCGCTCCCGCTCGTCAACTGTGAACGGATTTGCGGTCTGGCTCACGGGGTGCCCTTATGGATGTACGGACGGCCCAAAGCTCTGGGAAGAGGCGAATATCCACCGCTTTTCGCAAGAAAGAAACACCGGAACTTCCACCGGTGCCTTGGCGATATCCGATGATTCTCTCTACGGTCAGCATATGTCGGTATCGCCACATACTCATATGCTGATCAATGTCAACAAGCTTTTCTGCCATTTCATAGGCGTTCCAGTTGTCGTGCGGGTTTTCGTAAATCTCTCGGAAGACTTCGACAACCTGGTCATTGAGATCGTACGGTTGAGACCAATCTCTCACAATAACTTCTGACGGAATTGATTTCCCTTGTCGAGCAAGGTGACGAAGGAATTCATCATACAGGCTCGGAGATTCCAATACATTGTTCAGTCGCTTATGAAGGGTTTCCTTGTGTTCGAAGACCCGGATTGCATCACGTTCCTTGTTGCCCATCAGGAATTCGATCATTCGGAACTGATAGCTTTGGAATCCACTTGCTGAACCGAGGGCGTCTCGAAATTCCATGTATTCGGATGGTGTGAGTGTCTCGAGCACCGCCCATTGTTCAAAAAGCATTCGCTGTACGTGCTTAACCCGGGCGAGGATTTTGAAGCAACTTTCCAATTCATCTGCTTCGATATAGGAGATAGCGGCGGAAAGCTCGTGGATGATAAGTTTCATCCAGAGTTCGCTGGTTTGGTGTTGAATGATGAAGAGAGTCTCGTCGTGGTGAGCGGGCGAGGAAACCGGCTTCTGCGCACGCAATATTGAATCGAGCCGCAAATACTCGCCATAGTCCATAACCCCTCCTAGGTTGGTCTTGATGTCCTTTTCGAACCTGGACTTACTCATGTTAAGCGGAAGTTACCCTTGGTTAATCTGCCGGATTTCATCACCATTCCTTTAGTCCCATTAATTGCGAAGTATACAGAGATTGCGGGAAATTGCGCAAGTAATAATACCAGGGCATAGCGTGGTTCACGTCCTGAAAGAGCTGGCCTGTCGGTTAATCCCGTTATTTGGAGTGATTTCACGTATTGCACAGAGAATTGGTGAGGGATATCATTTTCTCATCGGTCAACGAAAGAAGATCGAAGCAAATTGAAAGTTTGAAAATGAAAGGGCGGGCATCTTGAGATGCATCATTTGCCGTTTTTTTTTGAGAGGAGCCAGCATTGAGATGTCAGTGCTGCACACGGCTCGCTTTCACGATGCCTGCCAATGTCTGTGGTTCGCTACTAACACTGAACTTATGAAGCTTTGCTTCATGAGTCCTGCGTTAGACAGGGCGATAAAGAGAAACAGCACAAACCTTTCCGATGGCCGGTGGTCGTTTTCCTCGCTGCCGGTCAATTTTCTTTGAGAGACCCTCAAAGAAAGTCACAGGAATAGTGGCTGAGCACAAATAGCGGGAAACCGCACCACAACAGAAAGAATAATGGCCGACGCTGGATAAGAGCGCCGGCCAAATTTTTTAAGCATTTGATTTCAATGTTATAGAGAGCACAAACATACCGATGGCGACGAGAAGAGCCAATAGTCTTCGCCGATCGATGTTTGGATTATATCGAAGACCTTTGATGAAAAACCGGTCAAAAGGCTGGGAACATTACTAGGTTTTCGACGAAAAACGATTTGTTTGCTTTCCAAATGGAAGGTAGGCGAAGTGCGTCGGCAACGACCGAATGCAGCAATTGAGAAACTGCCTGCTTTGCGGAGCAGTTTCCAGAGAGGAGCACAAACAGGAACGGGAACTCTCCCGCAACTGTTTCGAGGGGTTGGTGGCCAATAACCAGCCCCTCACATTATCTGTTTTTTTGCCCAATCGGGCGGATTGAATTGTGCTGGTTCGGAGCGAACCATGAATCTTGAGCGAGCAAATTGGAGGCTAACTTCAAATTGGCAGCAATTGGAGAATTTCACCATTGCGCCAATGATGGCTGGTCATTTCTCGCCGATCGGTTTTTTATCTTCTGGTTCCATCGTTGGCAATTTCCTGAGCCGGGTAACCGGCCAAACCACCTTTGCAATCCTCAATCCCAGCGGCGAAATTGAACCTGCCACCCGGGAGCTCTCTATTGCGGAATCGGTCAGCAACGATTTTGTTTGTGGGAGTATCGGCTTTGGCGAACGCGCTTTCTGTTATCACCCTACGACCGGAGTCGTGATGTTGCCATCTGAAGGTTACGAGTTCTCCTCGGCACAATCCGTTAATAGTGGCGGAGTTGTTGCTGGCTCGGTCACCAATGAACAAGGTGAATTCGGAGCAACCTGGCGAGATGGTCAACTTGAGATCACAGAATGCATCCGAAATTGGACTCATATTTTGGAAGACGGAACGCAGGTAGGTGTCTGCCAAGAAGGGTCAACGCTTCTCTATAAGACCCCAGATGGTGAGATAGACGAAATCGCCTCTAGTGATCATGAAATTATTGGCATGATCAACGGGGAGTGGGTGCTTTCCCGGCGGCAAGGAGCTATCATCACGATTCTGAGAAGTGACCGTGAGATTTTGCGAAGTGGTCGTATTTCACTGATTGATTCCAGTGAAGAATCACTTTTGCTCCAACTGATCAACGAAGAGGGTGTTTCGAAATGGGTTGAGTTGCAAGGCGATCACCTTCGCCAGATTGAAATTGCAACATTTCCCAACAAAATGCACTTGAGGTCGGTTAGCTGCTACGGGCCAGGTGATTCTTTGATCGGGATCGCCGATGACGGAAACCACTCTTCCATCATTGTTTTTGAACCAGAGCGAATTGATCTGAGCCGAGCTGTGATCTCGAACTAAACTTCGGTGGGGTACGGGGTTGCCGCGCGTCGTATATCTGCGCCGAGGTGGGTGATATCAAACGCAAATGCGGATATCGATTCCGGATTGCCATTGGAATCCCGCTCTACAACCGCCCGATCATAAACCCAGCGGATCTCCCCGCGCTTACTCATGATTCGGTAACGGCGATCCACCATGTCTGCCCCATCATTGAATTGGAGAAGGGCGGAACTCAATACTTGGGGCGCGTCTTCCGGGTGAATCAATAAACTGACCGGTGTGCCGCGCTCGGTGAAGTCATCTGGGCGGAAGCCGTATTGCCGCACGGACGCAGACATGTACAAACACTCATGTGGTGCGGAGAACCGGATTCGATAGGCAAGCACATTTGACTTCAGAATCACCTGAGCGAGATGATTCTCACTACCCGCAGATTTGAGCTGAGATACTTGAGTGTGCAGAGCATTGAGCTCCTCGTGGAGGATGCGGCTTCGCTCGCGCACCTGATCTTCAAATGCGGCGAACCTATTGTTGAGTTCTTCTTCCTTCGAATCTCTCTCTACCAAAGAGTTTTGAAGAGTAGCCAATTGTGACTCGTAGTCTGAGCGGAGATTATCAAGACGCTGTTGGTATAGGGCACCCAGCACACCGGCCCGATTGGGCTGACCGGTGCGATCTCTCAACCGTTTCCAATGACCCTCAACTGTCCTTACACTGATCATTAACTGATCAGCGATTTCCTTATCTGAGTATCCATTGGCGGCGAGTTCGAGAATTTCGTCCCCACGCTGAGACATCTAGAACCACACAGAACCTTTCTTTTAGAACACAAACAAACCCGGGCAAAGTAAATGACCTTGCACGGAAACACCTTCATTATGCGGGGGAAATGGAAGCTGATCAGGTTCAAATTGCACGGATTCAGCACATTTACTAGTGGAAATCTGGCAAAACCCGCAATTGTGCCAGGTCAATGTGGAGAACTTTATGCCATGTGCAAAATGTTGGGGAAAAGGTGTGTGCAAAAGATTGTTAGTTTTGCACCGATCTATTGCACCTGTGTTTGAAATATCGTAAAGTATTCATAAGGCAACCAGACAGCGGGCACCACCGCTGGAAAAGAAAGCCAAAGCTCTCTTCGGGGAGCGGAAGCCCGCTGGATCTGCCAGTCTCGATCTGAGACGTGCGATTCGTTCGCGAAACGTAACGATCTCGACGAGGCCGCTCCGCACGACGTGGTGTCGAAAAGC
>JAGQUX010000038.1 GCA_020438215.1 Armatimonadota bacterium
GCCGTCTACATATTGCACCACGGGCAGGTTGGAATTCTTATCCAGCCTACAGAATTTATCATTCTGGGTGGGGCTGCAATCGGGATGTTCCTCGGTTCGTTTGGGATGAAAACTTTCCAAGCGACCATCAAAGCAACTACTGGGATTCTGAAAGCGCCAGCAGGCAAAGAACAGTACGTTGATCTGCTGAAGATGATGTACCAGCTCTTTAACGTGGCCCGCAAAGAAGGTCTGCTTGGGCTGGAAAAACATATTGAGAACCCAGAAACCAGCGAGATCATTAGCAAGTTTCCGAGCTTCCTGGCAAACCACCACGCCGTTCACTTTTTCTGCGACACGCTCAAGGTTATCTTGACCGGTGCGGTTGGTCCGCACGATCTTTCCGAGATGATGGAGCTTGACCTAGAAACCGCCCACCACGAAGAGATGAAGCCATCAGAAGCATTGCAAACCATTGCTGACGGGATGCCCGCGATTGGGATTGTTGCTGCGGTTCTCGGGGTTATCATCACGATGGGGAAGATCAACGAGGGGCCGGAAGTAATCGGTATGTCAGTTGCGGCTGCGCTTGTTGGTACGTTCTTGGGGATTTTTGCGGGCTACCTCGTCTTTGCTCCGCTCTCCAAATCCATTGCTAACAAAGTTGAAGCGGATGGGATGTATATGAATTGCATCCGCCATGCCTTATTCAGTTTTGCCCGCGGTGAATCACCCATCACATGCGTTGAATTTGCTCGCCGCCAGATTGAGCCGAGTATGCGGCCAGGCTTCCAAGAACTCGAAGCAGCCGTGAAAGAAAAAGCTGCCGCATAGCAAAGAGGAATCAATAGGATAAAGGAACCCAGGAAGGATGCAAGAAGGCGCACCTATTATCATCAAGAAGAAAAAGGCTCATGGTCATGGACACCATGGCGGAGCCTGGAAGGTGGCTTATGCTGACTTCGTTACTGCGATGATGGCGTTCTTCATGGTTATGTGGATTCTCGGGATGTCCGATGAACAGAAGGATGCAATCGCGGCTTACTTCAATGATCCCACTGGCTTTTCCAAAAAAATACCGAAGTACGATCCAAGCCTTGGGATTACCGATCGCAACCCGAAAGGGCCGAACGGAGCTGGAGAGGCTGCGGTTCTGGAAAAAGAGAATCAAGAATTGGATGAGATCAAGCAAGAAATCCAGCAAGGGGTTGAGGCTGATCCAGAATTGCAAAAGCTCGCCGAAAAGGGTGATGTTCAGCTCCAGAGCACCGTAGATGGCCTTCTCATTGAATTGATCGAGAACGAAACCACCGGTGAAGTCTTCTTCGAGTTAGGTTCAGCAGCAGTTCGCCCCGAAGCAGAAAAGATGTTCAGCATGATCGGCGGAGTTTTGGCGAAAGCGAAGCGTCCGATCGAAATCGAAGGGCATACAGATGCTCTCCCATATCCGGGAGCGGGCTACGATAACTTCGACCTTTCTGGAGACCGGGCTCAATCAGTGCGCCGAATTCTTCAGCGGGGCGGAGTTCGCAATTCTCAGATTGTATCTATTGATGCGAAAGGAGATACCGAGCCTCGGCTTCCCGAAAACCCACGCCACTTTAGCAATCGCCGCGTTACGATTTTGCTGCCGTACAACTTAGTGAAAGGGCCGGGCGTCAAGCTTCCGCTAGATGTCACTGATCACTCGGTGGAAGGGATGGCATCTTTGCCGAAAAATATCCGCCCAGATCGCGTGGATTTGAAGTCAAAAGGCACTCCGGATAACCATCAACCGGAAGAAACTTCAGGCACAAGCCATGACACCGGGCACTAGGCTTTTTCAAGAATAGGAAAAGTTTCCGCGACCAACCCGCGATTTGTCTCGTCTGGACCAATCGAAGAACATGGCAGTTCTCGACGGAAATCTTTGGGAATACAACCTTGCCAAAGTCGTCGTTGTTGATGTCACGGATGATTATCGCTTGATGCAACCTTCACTCCCAACGGAGTGCTATCCGATACTGGCCACGGTTTATGTGCCGCTGTATCTGATGAAGGAAAATCTCTCATCTGTGTCATTCCTCGATGGCTACCTTTACGATTGGCACGAGTCTCCGGTAGGCGGTGACAACTCGTGGATTGTTGGGGTCGTGGATTGTGGGCTCATACAGCAAAACGCCTCAATTTCGAACTAGGAGATTGAGACGTTTGAGCACTCTGGGCGGGGTGCTTATTTCTTTGTCGTGGCGGGTCTGTTCGGTTTGAACCGAATCCCGCTTTATTTCACTCGATCAGCAATTGCGCGCCGGATCATTGTGTCCACGATTTCGTCGCCGGAAGGTTTGTAGGTTCCTGCTTCGATTCGTGCCTTTAGATCGGCGATCATCTCTTCCCGATCGGGCATTTCGTTCACGCTTTGCGTGACCTGTTTGATGAGATCGGCATCTGTGAGCCGAATCACCGCATCGTCAACCTTTTCCGCGTTAGGAGCTTCCTCTTGCTTCAAGATTGCTTCGATTTGTGCTGTACTAATTTTCATGACCGATAGACCTCATTTACCACTTGCCTTGAACGGCAACCCGGCTATCTCACCTCTGCGAGACCCGTGGCTTTGCGTGATCGGGGTCACCCCCGTCGTGCCTTGATCAATCAAGGTCCAGTCGCTCTACTCTGTATCACGGACGTTCCCCGGCAATTCTCTAGGGGCAACCTACCCAAAATAGGTCTAAAGTCCTCAATCAACCCTGTGTAGAATAGAGACAAGAAGGAATCCCAATGATTTTCTATCACAAGCTCGGTGAAATTCCTAAGAAGAAACACATTCAGTTTCGCGACGAAAACGGCAACCTCTACGCGGAGCAACTCTTCAGCACTCACGGCTTTTCTGGCCCGATGACGACGATGTATCACATCAACCTGCCAACCGAGGTTGCCGGCTGGGAAGACCTTGGCCCAGTCAAGCCGGAATTCTTGGATGATGAAGCCCTGCGTCACCGCCACCTCCGCACTAATCGCATGAAGCCGCACGGCGATTTCCTTTCCGGTCGTGTGCCGCTGATGGGGAACTCTGACTGCATTTGGCATCAGGGCCTGGTGGCGGAAAACATGCCGGAGAACCGCTTCTATAAGAACACCGAGCTGGACGAAATTCTGTTCGTCCATGATGGCTCGGGGATGCTCCGCACAATGTACGGCAACATCACGGTCAAACCAGGCGACTACTTGGTTATTCCGCGCGGCACGATCTATCGTTTGGATTTTGATCAGTTTCCGGTTCGGATGATCTCTATTGAAACGGTTGGCCCGGTCGTCACCCCTCGCCGGTATCGCAACGAGTTTGGCCAAATGATGGAAGAAGCTCCGTTTACCGAGCGTGATTTCCGTCCCCCGCATGAGCTGATCGCCTACCGGGAAGAAGGCGACTTTGAGGTGATCATGGCGGCGCGTGGGCGACACACCAAGTACCACTACAAGTTCCACCCGTTCGATATTGTGGGTTGGGACGGATATTGCTATCCGGTGGCGTTCAGCATCCACGACTTCCAGCCGATTACCGGCGCGATCCACATGCCGCCTCCGATCCACCAGACGTTCCAATCCAAAGCGTTTGTGATCTGCTCATTCTGCCCCCGCGTTCTTGATTTTCATCCAGAAGCGATCAAGATTCCGTACAACCATAGCAACGTGGACTCGGATGAGGTGCTTTACTATTGCAACGACAAGTTCGGTTCGCGAAAGGGGATTGAAGAAGGTTCAATCACTCTGCACCCGCTGGGGATTCCTCACGGGCCGCAGCCGGGAGCGGTGGAGGCATCTATGCCGCACACCGAAACCAAGGAGCTTGCGGTGATGATGGATACGTACAAGCCGCTGATGCTTACCAAGAATGCGCTGGATATCGAAGATCCGGACTATTGGAAGAGCTGGCAGACTCGGTGATCTGGAATAAAAAGAGCCTCACTTGATTAAGTGAGGCTCTTTTTTGTTTACTTGCCTCGGTTCGCGGTGGCTTTGCTGGGTGCGGGTTGCGAAAGATCTTTCCGTTCCAGATAATTGTCGCGGTATTCCATCGCGTTGATGATCTCGTATTCCAGAGGAGCGAACTGCTCCCAGCTTTCCACTTTGTAGGAGAGCGCCATGCTGGCAAGAACCGATTCAAGGTCACCGTATTTTCCGGTGTTCACCTTGCGATCCATAAGCGTTGCGAGCCCCGCTTCACTCTTGACAATGTCGCCAATCTTGCCTTTCAGCGTCTTGTCGCCCAGTTTGACTTCGAGAGTGTCTTGAGCCGGGAAATATTGCGATTTTGCCGTTAGGATTTGCGCGATGCGATATTCCTCGCTGAGCTTCCCGGCGCGATGGAAGACCGCGATCAATCTACGATCCTTGATGATCTGCATCGCAGCATCAGCACCGATCTTTTCCTCCCCAGTTTTGATATCCAGAGCGACGAGCTTGCCGTCTTCGGTGACATCAATACCGAACCGTCGGAAGTTGCGATGGTAAGCACTCGGCTCGCGAGTCTTCATGGTTTTCAGGGTTTGACCGAGAGATCCAGCTCCGCCGCTCAACGATGCAAATTGGATGAATCCCACGCTGACATATCCCGTGTCGTAAGTGTTGATGCTATCAAAACCACCTTCGAGGATCGAAACTGCCGCCATGATCTTGTATTCGGAGTCGCTGAGGCCACCTTTTTCAAACAAGGGCATCAGCTCCTTTTCGCGGCCCTTCATGCGGTCACCCACATGCATGACGCCATCGGAGAAGCGGTAGTACGAATACATCCGGCGCACCTTGATGTTGTCCGGAAATTCAGCTTTCAAATCCTCGAAATTGATGCGGTGAACCCGAGGTGTCACAACATCAACAAACTTGGGGGCCGCTCCAGCAAAGGTAACGATATCAGCAGGAGTTGCGCCAGGGTCTTCCATGTGCTCCATAGTCACCGGGAAGCCGTTCTGACCAGCCGCTGCTTTGGTGGCAGCCCATTCATCGTAGGCGTATTTGGTTTCGACCCACTTGTCCCACTCTTTCTGCTGATCGTTCTGGGCTTCTGGCTTGCGTCCGGGGATGACTTTAGAAGACTGCCCACGCGCCTTTTTGTAATAGTTCAGCAGCCAGGTAGAGCCATCGGGAGTTTGGCGTGCTTGATAGATTCCCTTGGTGTCGGAATCATCAGGGAATGCGACAATGTACCGCCCGTCCTGATTCCAATAATCACTGATCGCCTTCTTTTCTGCGTCAGTAAAGAAGCTGGTCTGGATGGGTGCCATCGCGGGGATTCCCAGCACGGTTAGAGCGCAGAGGCTCAGCGTGCGAATTGCAAACGTCAAACTGGTCATCAGAGTATTTGCCCTCGTTCTGATTATCGGTCAAGATACCGGAAACTTTGCTGGGAGGCAAGTGTTTTATCGCCCAATTTCGGTAACTGGGATTCCCGGTTTCGGTTTT
Source organism: Armatimonadota bacterium (assembly GCA_020438215.1). Lineage (GTDB taxonomy): Bacteria > Armatimonadota > Fimbriimonadia > Fimbriimonadales > Fimbriimonadaceae > UphvI-Ar2. The sequence continues at coordinate 5,416 of JAGQUX010000038.1, forward strand.
GGCGCCGCCGGAGCTTGTGTTGTGGGGATTTCTGGAGTTGGTTTTTCGTCCGCTTTGGCGGCGGGGTTTGGTGTGGAAGTTGCTTCACCCACACCGGGAAGGGCTGGTATGTTTGAGAATCCTTTTGCCGTTCCGCCAGTCGAAAATTCGCTGGCGGGAGTGCCGGACTTTGCCACCAGATCACTCAGATAGTTCTGCGGTTTGGCGAGGCTCGCCATCGCTAAGAAGTTGCGGCGGTACTGCATTCGTTCGATGATCTGGTACTCCGCTTTCTTCAATTCGCTCAGAGTGCTGAGGTTGTATTCCATCGCCACTTGGGTCACCGCATCAGAAAACGATGCAATGGAGCCCGTATTGACAAGCCGATCCACAAGGGTTGCCAGTCCAGCATCGCTAGCAACGATGTCTGCGACGCGACCAGTAATCAGCCCTTTCGGGCCTGCTGCCTGAAACTGGAAATAGAGCGGCGAGTAAGTCGAGCTTGCCATCCGCATTTGCTCAACTTGGAATGCCTCGCTATTGCGTCCGGCTCTTTGGAAAACTGCGGTGAGGCGACGATCGTGGATGATCTTGAGGGCCGCACTTCTCCCGACGAATTCTTTGCCTGTTTCTAAATCGAGAGCGATCAGCTGCCCGAATGAATCGACTTCGATGCCGTATTGCGTGAATGTCTCGCGGAACGATTTGGGTTGGCGAGATTTGAACGATTGTAATAAACGCCCGAGTGAGCCTGTGCCTTCGCCTAAACAGGCGAATTGGATGAATCCAACGCTGACATATCCTGTGTCGTAGGTGTTGACGGCGTCAAAGCTGCCTTCTAGTTGCGAAACCGCTATAAGCGCGGATTGCAATTTGGGGTTGACGCCCGCCTTTTGCGCGACTCGCTTGAGCTGAGAGGGGTCAGTTTTGAAGCCACTCGCCATCACGCCTTTTTCAAATCGGAGGTAGAGGTAGTCGTCCGGGAGATCAGGTGGCGTGAGGGTGGTTGTGTAGTCGTTGAAGCGGATTGTGGTTGCTTCCACCGGTATCGCTTGATAGAAAGCCGGGGGCTCGCCCGCAAATGCGGCGAGGTCAGCCGGAGCACCGAGCATTGCCTGCGGCGAGAAATCTGTGTCCGAGTTTGCCGCTTGGGCTTCCTGGTTTGCGGAAACTTGGTCAGAAGCCATACGTTGCTTGATCCAGGCATCCCACTGCCGATCGCGGGCATTGCGGGCAGGTGGCTTGAAACCAGGAATTAGGCGGATACCAGGATTGCGCTTTTTGTAGTAAGCGTGGAGCCATCGTGATCCTTCGGCGGATGGAACGGCTTGGTACAGCGCATTATCTTTCGCCGGGCGATTGACGACACGATTTTCTTCTTGCCAAAACGCTTGGATTTCTGCGACCTGGTGTTTGGCAAAGACTTGCGGCTCTCGACCGTGGTCGAGAGTGCCAATAGCCAGCGCGCAAAGGGCGGAAATCATGATTTGTGGATGAAAATGAGAGTCAAGTTGAACCTGACTCTCATTTAAGTGTACGGCGAATCGAGTGATTCGGTTACTTTTTCTTAGCTGCTCTGAGTCGAACGGTCGCTCGTTCGATCTCGGCAGTAGCTTCGGCGGTCGTCATAGGAGAGTCACCACCGGTCAGTGCGCGGCGTGCTTCTTCGAGTCGTCGCTCAGCATCTTGAACTTCAATTTCCGTTGCTCGTTCTGCGTCTTGAGCCAGTACGATAACATGGTTTTCGCTGACTTCCGCAAAGCCGCCACTCACGGAAACGTAATCGACTTGATTGTTCAGGTCGCGGAACTCCATGATGCCCGGGCGCAGAGCCAGAATCATCGGCTCGTGGCGAGAGAGAATCCCCAGGTAACCATTGACGCCAGGCAGGATGACCGACTGCACTTCGTCTTCGAAGACGGTGCGATCTGGTGCAACTACGGAGAGACTGAAATTCGCCATTCGGGTTTAGACGCTCTGGAGCTTCTTCGCTTTTTCGAAGACGTCGTCGAGACCACCGCAATAGAGGAAGGCTTGTTCTGGATATTCATCCAGTTCGCCGCCGACCAGCTTTTCGAATGCATCAACTGTGTCTTCGATAGAGACGTACTTTCCTGGGTTACCAGTGAACTGCTCAGCAACGAAGTTCGGCTGGGACATGAAGCGTTCGATCTTTCGAGCGCGTGCAACTGCCAGCTTGTCGTCGTCGGAGAGTTCGTCGATACCAAGGATCGCGATAATGTCTTGCAGTTCGCGGTAGCGCTGCAGAATTTGTTGAACTTCGCGAGCAACCTTGTAGTGTCGCTCACCCACGATGCGCGGGTCGAGGTTCTTAGAAGTCGAAGCGAGTGGGTCAACCGCCGGATATAGACCCTTCGAAGCGATGGATCGTTCCAGGTAGACGTAAGCGTCAAGGTGGCTAAACGTCGTCGCCGGGGCAGGGTCGGTCGGGTCGTCCGCAGGGACGTAAACCGCTTGAACCGAGGTGATCGAACCTTTGGTGGTCGAAGCAATCCGTTCTTGCAGGAAGCCCATTTCGGTTGCCAGAGTTGGCTGGTAGCCAACCGCGCTTGGCATCCGTCCGAGAAGCGCCGATACCTCGGAACCTGCTTGGACGAATCGGAAGATGTTGTCAACAAAGATAAGAACGTCGGTTCCGACTTCATCGCGGAAGTATTCCGCCATCGCCATCGCAGAAAGAGCAACCCGGAGGCGAGCTCCTGGCGGTTCGTTCATCTGACCAAAGACCATCGCGGTCTTATCGATAACGCGCTTGGTTTCGCCGTCTTGGTCAACGAATGTCGTTTCGGACATTTCGCGCCAGAGGTCGTTCCCTTCGCGGGTGCGCTCACCCACGCCAGCAAACATCGATACACCAGAAGCTTCAACCGCGATGTTACGGATGAGTTCCTGGATCAAAACTGTCTTACCGAGACCAGCACCACCGAAGAGACCAATCTTCCCACCCTTGTTGAACGGGATGAGGAGGTCAATAACCTTCAGGCCGGTTTGGAGGAGTTCAACCTTAACGTTTTGTTGGCTGAATTCCGGCGGATCGCGGTGGATCGGATAAGTCTTCGCATCCTTCAGTTGCTCGCCACCATCAATCGGCTGACCGAGCAGGTTGAAAACGCGGCCCAGAGTTTGTTCGCCAACGGGAACCTGGATTGGAGCGCCGGTATCAACGGCATCCATTCCACGGACAAGACCGTCGGTAGAGCTCAGAGCAACGCAACGCACCATATCATCGCCAAGGTGTTGGGCGACTTCTGTGGTGACGTTGATGTTGCGTTTCTCATCTCGGATAACAATAGCGTTATTGATCTCCGGAAGAGAATCCGTAGAAAATCGGGCGTCAACGACGGGTCCGGTAACTTGAACGACTTTGCCTGCGGTGGCCATGCGTAAAACTGATCCTCCAAAGCCGCGAGCCATAGACTCGGGCTGAGTCGGGGTGGATTCTACCGAATCCGGTTTTGGTTCTGGGCGGGACACCCGGACCTTTCGCGGCTTGGCTGTCAGTCTTCTTGAAGATTTGAGGATTTTCGATCTTTGAGGAGATCAATTTGCACGTCTTGGAGCTCTAATAGGCTTTGCATTTGGTTGTTCAACAGGTGATCCAGCTTTTCATGCAGAAACTGGAGCTCCAGCTCTGCTTTGAGGTTGATGCGGTAATCGCTTTCTGCTTGTAAACGATCTTTTTCGTTCTGCCGGTTCTGGCTCATCATGATAACTGGGGCTTGAAGTGCAGCCAAGGTGGAAAGCACGAGGTTGAGCAGGATAAAAGGATAAGGATCAAATGGCTTTTTAGCAAGTAGGAGGGTGTTTGTCACCATCCAGGCAAAGATGATAACCATAAACGTGATGATAAACGCCCAGCTCCCACCAAACTGCGCGATACGATCGGCAAGACGGTCGCCGATGCTGAGTTTCTCGTCATGCGCTTCCAATGCGTTTTCCGAAACCAAGGCCCGTTTGCCGATTTTTTCGACAAGCGCCGATTCAATTTCATCAAGTTGAGTGCGATCGCCACTCAGAACTTGGCGGATGTATTCCACTCGAGCCATGTCGTAGCACGCTTCGCAGATTTTTTGGTGAGTGCGGAGCTCTGGGTTCTTTGCGCAGATATTGTCGGCTACTTCCGGGCGGATAGCATTGAGAGGGATTTCGGCGACGTTTTTTTGGCAAAGGGGGCACGTGTGCGACATGGTTGCAGTGGAACCTCTATTCGCAAGTACGAGCAAAGTTTGGTTTTTGGATTAGGATTCTCGTAAAATGTGGGCGGTAAGTTCCGGTATGGGAGAGAATGAAGCTGTAGTGAGAAAAGCAATCCCATGGGGGAGGATTGCTTTGATTGCAATCGCCCTCATTGCATTTGCGGGAGCGATTGCTTATCCTTGGTTGAAGTTCAAGTTAGAGAAGAGGCAAGAAAAGGAAATTCGCATTCAACGAGTGGCATATGTCTCCTATCAGGGGATGGGAAATATGGATAACCTCTTTCGTTCAATTGGATTTGAAAGAATTGAGGCAGTTTATAAATGGGGCTATCACATCACCTACGAAAATCATCTTTCGTTGGGTGGCTACATGTTTCTTTCTCCTAACAAGTCAAGTGAGCAACCCAATGAGTCAGAAGCCGTGAGGCAAAGTTTTCGAACGGAATTCTTCTTCGACCCTTCTGAAACCGAATCTGAGACCCCGCGTGCATTTTCTGTCGCATTCTATGACGTTGATTTGCTGAACGCGAGTGACATCATGAGCCCTGAGCTAATAGGGGTCGCTAACCATTGTATGACCAATGGAAGCTCAAGTCAAATCGGTGATTATCAGATCACCTGTACAGGTACTGCCACTAAAGCAAAAATCACAGTGCATGGGGATTGGCCTCCAAAGCACTCGTCTTTCAATAACACTCCTCCATCAGATTTTGCTAAGAATTTCTATACCAATATCCAAGACGACATCGCTTACTTTTTCAATGCGACGCTGTTTGATGACCTTTTGATCAAGACGGTGAAAGCCCCCGAGCAATATAAACGCCATCATCCATTTCGAGAAACTGGATTTGGCTACATTGCCTTTGTTATGCCTTCCAACCACGAAAACATGTTCGTTATGGAAGTGCAACTCGATAGTAGGAATGATCGCCTGAATATCACGACTAGGGGAACCTTTGAACAACACACCACTTCGACAGACTGGATTCAAGCTAAACCAGATTGGGAAGAAACCTTGTCTAACATTCCCCATTTGACGGTAAGTGGCGAATTTCCTGCCAATATGCAAAATGGGAACTGGTGGACAGTCGATTGGACAGGCAAAGAACTGTCCGAATGGGTAAAAAAACGCAAAGAGGCGATTCATGAAGAGGCGAATCGGCAACTCGAGATTGAGGAACAGGAGAGAATCCGCTCCAGCAGAGTCCCTCCTGTCGTTTATCAAACTCCATAGCCACCCCAGCAAGATTCCGGGATGCCTGGGCACTCGGCAACCTAACTACCCCCTGCCTGTGTATACTTTTCCAGGTTTTCTATAACCACAAGGGATTTCGATGAAGCGATTTTTTGCCTGGCTGAAGGCGTTATTCAACCGGACGATGGACAAAGTGGAAGATCCAGACATGATGCTGGATCAAGCACGCCGCGATATGCAAACCGCGCTGGTTGCCAACCGCGAGAAAGCTGTCCAAGCGATTACACAAAAGAATCGCCTGCAACAGATGCTGGACGAAGCACAAAAGAAATCGGTTCAGCTAGAAAATCAAGCATCCACGGCCCTTCGGCAGGGGAACCGCGAACTGGCGCGCAGCTTCATCCGAGAAAAGGCGAATAACGACGCCACGATCGAAACCCTGAAAGCTACTCACGGGCAAGCGGTTGAAACCGTGGAATCGGTAAAGGTTGCCATCAAGCGGCAAGAAGAAGAGGTTCGTAAGAAAACCGCCGAAGCTCTGGCCCTCAAAGCTCAGTGGAAGCAATCCCAAATTCAGTCCAGCATCAGCAAGGCTCTGGAAGGCTTGACCTTCGAAAACGAATACGAAGGAAGTTTTGCCGCTGCACGAGATCGCATCCGCGATTCACAAGCCGAAGCCGCTGCACGCCAAGAAATGTTCTCCGGCTCCGTCCAAGGCAAGATGATGGAAATGGAAGATCAGGCGATGGACTTCGCCGCAGACGAAGAACTGCGCAAGTTGGAAGAAAAGCTTGGCCTGACCACTCCGAACATCCAAGAGGTGGCCACTACAACCACCGACGATGTGGATGCGCAGTTAGAAGAGTTGGAGCGACGCCTCGGGAATGGCGGCGGCGAGTCGTCTAGCTAAGAAATTCCCGAAAGAGAATTGAGGAGCGAGCCCAAATGGGCTCGCTCCTATTCTTTTGCCTTGACAGCGGACTCTAGAACTTCGACTTTGCGATTGGTGGCATCCATCCGCGCTTTGATGCCGAGCGGGACGGTCCATTTGGGCTTGACGTGCCCAATCGCGGCTCCCGAGAGAACGGGAATTCCAAGTGTTCCCAGGCGGTCAGCGATGACATCGATGATTTTCCATGGACTGTTTGGAGCTTCGGCATCGCAATTCGTGAATTGCCCAACCAGCACGCCTTTGCATCCCTCGAACACCTTGGCATTGCGGAGTTGTGTGAGCATCCGGTCAATGCGGTATGGGGCTTCACGGACGTCCTCAATGAAGATGATATGATCTTTGCCTCGGATTTGGTGGGGTGCGCCGCACATCGCCGCAAGTAAGGAGAGGTTGCCACCTACTAGAGGTGCTTCGGCAACGCCGGGAGTGACAGTTTTGAGTACGAAATCCGGCTCGTCTTCTGGTGGGAGCCATTCTCCAATCGGTTTAGGATAAGTGATCGCCTTTTGCATCCAAAACGTCGAGAAATCGCTTTCGGAAGAGCTTCCGCCCGGGCCGTGGAACGTGACCAGGCCAGTTTCTTGGTAAAGCGCGATAAGCAAGGCTGTGATGTCGCTGTACCCCAAGATGACTTTGGGGTTTTGGCGGACGACATCCATTTTGAAATGCGGAAGCATTCGAGTGCATCCGTACCCGCCACGGGAGAAGATGATTCCCTTCAGGCTCCGATCTGTGAACGCCCACTCCAGGTCTTTGGCGCGGTTTTCGTCGGTACCAGCAACGAAACCGAATTTGTCGGCGGCGTGCTGCCCCAGCACAGGTTCGAAACCCATGTTCTTGACATGATCAAGGATGGACTTGAGTTCCTCTTCATCGGCAATAGCTCCGGCGGGGGAAACGACAGCGACTCGATCTCCGGGTGAAAGCATGGTCGGAATGACCACTTTGCGATCTTGGGGGAGTTCTTCTTGTGAGTTCCCAAGTGCCGAGCCTGCAACGAGTGCGCCTGCCGATGCTGCCAGAAACTGCCGTCGATTCATAGGGTCATTATGCGGGAATCCAGTGGGTCGTTGCCCTGAATCTGTGTGTCGGAAGAGTATAAGAGAGATATGAAAGCAGAGTTTTCTGTAACCGGGATGATGTGCAACAACTGCGTGAACCATGTGAAGGTTGCGCTAGAAAAATTCGGGGCGAGCGAAGTGGAAATTGATCTGGCAAGCGGCGCTGTTTCCGCAGAAATCGGTGAAAAATCAAAAGAGGAAGTCGCCGAAGTCATTCGCGAAGAAGGCTACGAAGTCGCCATCCGGTAACACAACATTTTGAGTAAGCCCGATGTGATTGTGATAGGTGCAGGTGCGGCGGGCATTCTTGCCAGCTACACCGCCGCCATGCGTGGGGCAAAGGTGCTTCTGCTTGAGAAAACTGATCGCGTCGGGACGAAGATTTTGGTGAGCGGGGGCGGGAAATGCAACATCACTCACGATGGCCCTATCGAAGATGTCTTGCGGGCGTATCCCCGGAACGAGGCGCAGTTCCTGCGCCCCAGCTTCTATTGCTATCCCAATACTGAGATTGTCGATATGCTGACAGCTCAGGGGTTACGGGTTTACACACGCCCGAACGGTCGGATATTCCCGGTAGATCAGACAGCAAAAGATGTCTGCCGGATATTGCATCAGTATTTGCTTGATGTCGGGGTTGAGATTCAACTTTCAACTCGGGTTTTGGATATTGAGCCAGGGTTCGTAATTCACACAAATCAAGGTGACTTTGAATCAGAGCAAATTATTTTGAGCGTTGGGGGTAAGAGCTTTCCCAAAACCGGCACGACAGGCGATGGTTACCCGTGGGTGACAAAGCTTGGGCATACTCTCGCTCCGATTCGTGCTGCGCTTGCCCCTATGGAAATGAATCTTGAGGGGCTTGGCGTAAAGGCGGGGGTCGCTCTGCGCGATGTCGTGCTCAAAGGGAGAGTAAGCGGCAAAGAAATCGCCCGCTGGCGAGATGATTTGCTTTTCACCCATCGCGGAGTCTCTGGTCCGACGGTGCTGGGGGTCGCTCGTGAGGTTGCTCTGGCGATGGAAACAGGATCAGTGTTGCTCGAAGTTGACTTGTGCCCTGACCAGAGTTTTGAGCAAGTATCGGCCAAATTACAGACATGGAAGTCAAAGAATCCAAATCAACAGCTCGCCAAGTTTTTGGAGGGTCTAGTGCCGAACTCGGTTGTAGAGGGGTTTGCACAGTCCTGCGGAATTGAACCGGCGGACAAAGCACAAGAGCTTGGCAAAAAGGAACTGAATCGACTTGTTGAAGCAATCAAAGGGTGGAAGTTGGGTGAAGTCGGAGAGGTTGTCATGGAGAAGGGGGAGGTAGTCGCTGGTGGCGTTGAACTCGGTGAAGTTGATCCTCATACGATGGAATCGCGAGTTTGCCCTGGCTTGCATCTATGTGGCGAGATTCTCGATGTGGCCGGCCCAGTAGGGGGCTACAATTTGCAGGCCGCTTGGTCAACAGGATTTGTTGCGGGCGATTCAATCTCGTTTGGATAAAAAAAGCCGCTCAAGTACACACTTGAGCGGCTTTTGGGTTGAGAATATCTTCTCTGTTTAGTCGTTGAAGCCTTCCCCAGCGGAGAGACCTTCAATAACCTTGATCAGCGGAAGGAACATCGCGATAACGATGAAGCCAACCACGAAGCCGAGGAAGACGATGAGAATCGGTTCCAGAGCGGCGGTCAGAGATTGCAGTGTCGCTTCGACTTCTGATTCGTAGAAGTCAGCAATCTTTTGAAGCATAAAGTCAAGCGAACCAGATTCTTCACCGACACCGATCATGTGAACGACCATCGGCGGGAATTGGCGGCTTTCTTCCAGCGGGTCACCAATTCGGTCACCTTCCCGGATTCGGGCGCGAGCATCAAGCACGGCGTCCGCAAGGATCGAGTTCCCAACTGTACCGGCAACCGTTTCCAATGCTTGGAGGATCGGAACACCAGAAGTGAGCAATGTACCCATGGTTCGGCTGAACCGGGCCAAACAGACTTTGTGGTGAAGCGGCCCAAAGACTGGCACTTTCAATCTGATCTTATCGGCAACCCTTCGTCCAAATCGGGTGCTGGTAAACAGCTTCCAACCGACGTAGATCGCAATCAAAGTGATGATGATGACCAAGCCGTTCGTCCTTACGTTTTCGGAGAGGTCGATCAAGAATTTGGTCATAGCCGGGAAGTCTTGATCCTTCAATCCAATGTCGCGGAAGAGTTCAGCGAACTGCGGAACGATCCAGGTCACAAGGAAGGCAACGATCAAGACCGCCGCAATCATAACGAGAACCGGATAGGTGAGCGCCGCTTTGACCTTACGTCGGAGGGCAACATCTGATTCCAAGAATTGGGAGAGTCGTTGGAGAGATTCTTCCAAGACACCACCAACTTCACCAGCGCGAATCAAACCAATGAACAGGTTATTGAATGTTCGCGGGTGGCGTTGCATAGCGCGGGAAAGCGATTCACCGCCCTCGACCCGCTCACTGAGATCCAGCAGGATCTTCTTGAGTTTCGGATCATCTGTTTGGCGGCTGAGAACGTCGAGGCATCGCACAAGCGATACCCCAGCGTCGACCATGGTTGAGAACTGGCGACAGAAGACGGATAGTTTGGCGAGTTTGACCTTGCCGAAGCCACGAGATTTCGCAACTTTCCCCTTCTTGATCATCGAAATTTCGACGATCTCCAAGCCTTGTTCTTGGAACCTGGCCCTCAGCTTTTCTTCAGATTCGGCTTCAGCAGTACCTTTTTGGATACCGCCGCTCGGATCTTTGAATGTGTAGCTATAGACTGCCATGCTGTTTTATTTACCTTCGGGTTCCCCCGCTTGAACCTGGAGGGCCACCAGCTCCGGGGCCGCCCAGATTGATCATCTTCTTGAGCTCTTCAATGTTGTTACATCGAGCTAGTGCGTCATCAAGGGTAATCAAGCCTTTCATATACAGATCGCGCAACGTTTGATCCATAGTGGTCATGCCGTGAGTCGCACCAGTCTGAATGATAGACGGGATCTGGTGGGTTTTGTTCTCACGGATGAGGTTGCGGATCGCCGGAGTAGCGAGCATGATCTCGTTCGCCGGGATACGACCTGGGCCAGTAGCGCGAGCCAACAACTGCTGAGAAATGATCGCAACGATGTTGTTAGAAAGCTGAACACGAATCTGTTCTTGCTGACCTGGAGGAAAAACGTCAATGATACGGTCGATGGATTCCGAAGCGTTGTTCGTGTGGAGCGTGGCGAAGACCAAGTGCCCCGTTTCCGCTGCGGTAATCGCGAGAGCGATTGTTTCCATGTCGCGCATTTCACCAACGAGGAGGACATCGGGGTCTTCCCGGAGGCTTGCGCGGAGCGCGTTACCAAAGCTCAGAGTGTCACCACCGAGTTCACGTTGGTTGATGATCGATTCCTTGTGAGTGTGAAGGTATTCGATCGGGTCTTCAATCGTGATGATGTGGTGCGCGAAGTTCATGTTGATGTGATTGATCATAGCGGCGAGGGAAGTGGATTTCCCAGAACCGGTTGGACCCGTCACAAGAATGAGACCGCGAGGTCGTTCACTCAACTGCTTCAAGATCGGCGGAAGATTCAGTTCTTCGACCGTCGGGATACGGCTTGAAATCAAACGGAAAGCGGCGGCGATGCTACCGCGGTCGCGATACATGTTCACACGGAAGCGTGCGCGGATAATGCCCTGCCCTTCCTTTCGCATATGGATCGGAGTGGGGAGAGCATAGGAGAAGTCGAGTTCCTTGGTTGTTTCGAACTTGGTGACGTTATCATCACTGATGATTTCGTACATCATCCGCTGGGTTTGTTGCGGAGTGAATCGCTCGAAGTTCATCCGCACCAAATCACCATCTTCGCGGATGACAGGAGGACTGTCCACGCTGATGTGAAGGTCAGAAGCGTTCTTATCAACAACGACGTGGAGAAGTTCGTCGATGTGAAGATCTTCTAGCGGTTGTGGCTTGCCACGTGGAGCCTCGCCACCTTGCGGTGGAGCGGCGGCTGGAGGAGCCATTCCTGCTCCAGATGGTGGTGCGACTGGCGGCATGCCAGGAGTGTTCTGTTCGTTTTGCATTTGTGCGTTTTGTATCTCTTTTATATAAATCTGAGTCGTGGGTTAGAAACCAGCGGTGAAGACGACGCGCATGACTTCGTCCGGAGTGGTGACGCCAGCGAGAACCTTCTCGAGACCGTCTTCGCGGAGTTCTTTCATACCGTTTGCCTTGGCAGCTTCTTTGATATCGTTCAAAGGAGCGCGGCGGACAACAAGTTCCGCGATTTCCGCGTTCATGAGCATCAGCTCGTGAATACCGGATCGTCCACGGAAACCAGTTTGTCGGTTGGATTCGGCTGGAATACCCTTATAGAGTGTCACCGGAGCTTCTGGGTCAGTGACTTGGAAGCCGAAGCGTCGCAAATCGAGCTGCTTCACTTCATACGGTTCCTTGTTGTCTTGGTCGATACGTCGTCCCAGACGTTGAGCAAGAACACCGATAACCGTTGCCGAGATCAAGTACGGTTCAACGCCCATGTCAACCATACGAAGGGTAGCGGACGGAGCGTCGTTCGTGTGGAGCGTGGAAAGAACCAAGTGCCCCGTGAGTGACGCTTCAATAGCGATTTCTGCCGTTTCCAAGTCCCGCATTTCCCCGACCATGATGATGTCAGGGTCTTGTCGAAGGAAGGCGCGGAGAGCGGTACCAAAGGTCAGACCCGCTTTCTTATTCACCTGAACCTGAGAAATCCCGTTGAGCTGATACTCAACCGGGTCTTCAATGGTGATGATATTGCGCTCAACCGAGTTGAGGATGTGCAGAACCGAATACTGGGTGGTCGTCTTACCGGAACCCGTCGGACCAGTACAGAGGAACATCCCGTTCGGCTGTGAGATCAGCTCCTCAATTGCGGCCTG
>JAGQUX010000039.1 GCA_020438215.1 Armatimonadota bacterium
CCCTTCCCTCGGCTCAAGGCGAATACTTGGCATACCATCTTCTGGCCCCGGTTCACGCTGTGGCTTCGGGCTCACCTTGACTGGGCGAAACCGGAGAACAGTGCCAGCATAAACATCCTTCCCTTTAACGGTCACAAACTGATTCACCAAAACCGCTTCGACATAGTCGCCAAACATCCCCGAATTCACATCCGGTTCAAGCGGAATATTGATGATTGGTGGAGTGCCCTTATAAACAAAAACCTTGTTAATTTCGACTTGAGGAGCAACCGTTTGAGACCGAACGCCGGTGTAAACCGGCTGGGGCGATCTCACTGACATCATCAAATCGAGCCCCTTCACGGTCATCTCAACCGGCACAGAAAACTCCCCGTTCGCATTTTCTGCTAGCTCTCTTCGGGCTTCAATCTGGAATGGGCTGGTCCGCAGATCATCTTCCCCCCGCAGTTCGAGCGAAACGCTCCCCATCACATTGCCCTGCGCATCGACGATCGCCAAAATGTCAATCCCTAGTGAGCCTTCCAGGTTCGGAGCGACATAGAAGTCGTCTTCCATTTGGCCAAAAAGTGGAGAAATTCTGTATCCAGGCACTTTGAGAATCAATGGACCACGAACGGAAACATCCACCACCGGAACTGGCTCAAGGCGGCCAGAAGCCAATTGAGTTTCCACCGTCCCACGCCGGGTTTCGACGCTCTCGCCACTCGATACTTCTTGGCACCCGACCAAAGCAATTATCGTGACTAATGCAATTAACAAACTTTGAAGCTTCATGTCTCCCATCCTCAATAGAATGAGTGTACAGGAAATCTCTCAAAAGTTCATCGAAGATACAAATTTATCCATCCCATACCCAACTCGCTTGAACCTGCCATGATTTGGTCATCCCCGGAAAACAATGCGCCGAATCTCGCCCCTCACCGCGGTCTTCCTGACCGTCTTCTTTGACATCCTCTCCTTTGGATCGGTCATCCCTGATGTCCAGCTCCGAGCAGAGCATCTGGTCAAGGATTGGGGTTCTATCGGCGGAGTTTCACTCATCCCCTACACGGGTCTCTTAATCGGCTTCACGATTGCGCTTTACAGCATTGCCCAGTTCGCGATGGCTCCATACCTCGGGCGACTGAGCGACCACGCCGGGCGGCGGCGCGTATTGATCATCACCTGCTCACTCGCTGTGGTCAGTAGCGCGATGTACGCATACACCAGCCACTTAGCCATCATGTGGATTTCGCGTATTTTGCTGGGAATGGCGGGAGCTAATCTGGGCGTCGCCCAGGCCTACATCGCCGATGTCACGACCCCCGAAGAACGCTCGAAATCAATGGGCATCCTCGGGCTCGCTTTCGGACTGGGGTTCATGTTCGGGCCGCCATTTGGGGTTTGGCTCCTTCACCTCGGCAATGATTCCCCGTTTTGGCTGGGCTGGGGATCGGCGATCCTCGCGGCAATCAACCTGCTCTTTATCATCTTTTTCCTCCCTGAGCCAGATGTCCAGAGAGCACCGCCATCAGGCAGAACGAACCGGATTGAGCAAATCAAAGTCGCGTTTGGCACCCCTGAGCTTCGGCTCCTGCTCACCCTCTTCTTTGTTGCCAACTTCGCCTTCACAAACCTGGAATCCACCTACTACCTGGTTGGAGAGTTCGTTTACAAAATCAGTAAAGCAGAGACCACGATTGTCCTTGTTGTCGTGGGGATCATCGCCGCTGTTGTCCAAGGTGGCTTGATCCGAATGCTCATCCCAAAGTTCGGGGAACGTAACCTGATCAAAGCTGGCTACATCCTCCAAACGCCTGCGATCGCCGCCATCCCATTCGTGATGCCTTGGTGGCCTGTGATTCTTGGAGCAATCGTTCTTGGGACAGGAAGTGGAATTTCGCAACCCTCACTGAACGGACTCATCAGTCAGGCAGCACCAAAAGAAATGCAGGGAGGAGTCTTCGGAGTCACGCAGTCACTCGGTGCATTTGCCCGGATTCTCGGCCCTATCCTCGCGAACTGGATGTTCCAAATCCAAACATGGCTCCCCTACATCGTTGCGGGCGTCCTGATGCTCGGTCCAACGGTCATGGCCTGGTTCCTGCCTGAGCCCAAAGAACAAGAAGGCGATTCTGTCGATCCAAACTCAACAGAAGTCACGTCCTAACGGTATTCTTTATCCACAGAACTCGCCCTTTGATTGCCAACATGCCAAACCACACCTCCCGCACCCGACAAATTAGCCGATTGCAGCACGGCTCGGCGACCGTCGGGGTTCTGGTTTTTCTTGTCGGAATCGGGCTCGTGGCGTTCGCCTTCAAGCTCGCTTACGATATGTTCATCACTCCTCCCGAGGCGGTACTCAGCCCCGGCAAGGATTCGGCAATTGATATCAACTCTCTCACTAGCAACCTGTTCCAGGTCGTTGTGAAGGTGATCTTGCTCATCGTGATGGCGGCAATCGGTTCGATGGTCGCAAATCGGGGAATCAAGCTTTATGCCAGCCCACGTAAAGGCGTAGCCAAGCCCAAAGCGGAAAAACCGAAAGAAAAGTCTGCCAAAACCGACGCTTAATCCGCTGAATCGCGACTATGTCGCATTAAGTTGCACCAGTTCATTTTCATTGGAATAATGAAGCCATGCGTGTCACTGATCTTGATGAGTTTTCCGGTCGCCACTACGAAACCGGCACAATTGCAAACTGGCTCGCCGCCTGTGGGCACCCAGTCACGGAGGCTCTCGCCCTTGGCGCGAGTGGTGGAATAGCTTTCGGATACTTTGTGTTTGAATACAAAGGGCATCAGCCTCACGTCGCGCTCCTGACTCGCAACACATTCGATCCATTCACCGTCGCCCTCGATCATCTGAGAATCAAGCGGAATGTTATGGAAACAGTCAAGCCCGAGAAAGGCGAAGAAAATCTCAGGCGCGAGCTCTATATGGGGCGACCTGTGATTGTTTGGGCAGATGCGTTTAGTGCTCCTTGGAAGGCACTCCCTCAAGGCGGGATGTGGGCAATGCAACCGCTTCTTGTCATCGGCTATGACGAAGCAAGTTATCTAATTGTTGATGGATCACCCAAGCCGTTTGAAGTTGATCGCGAGCTTCTCCTGAAAATGCGGGGAGTCGTCAAAAAGGATCGATATCGTTGCATAACCTTGGAAGGAGTCAACGAAGACTCTCGCCCGGAGCTTCTGAAAGATGCAATTCGGAACTGCCTCAAGCTGTTCCTGGAGAAGCCACCTGCAGGATCAGCCAAAAACTTCGGATTGAGCGGAATGGACGAATTCATCCGCGCCCTCCGGGATGAAACAACAGCAAAAGGGTGGGCCAAGCTCTTCCCTGCCGGCGAAAAGTTCATGCAAGGTGTTGCCGGTCGTATTGGTCAGCCCGGAATCTATGATTGGATTGAATCCTGGGGCACGAATCACAACGCCGACCGCGGAACATACGCTTCCTTTTTGCGCGAGGCATCCGCAATTTGCGGGCTGGACTTTGAACCAGTCGCCCAGAAGTTTGATGAATCCGCTCGACTTTGGCAGTCAGTGGCAGAAGCAAGCCTTCCTGATTCCCAGCCGCCTCTTAATAAGCTCAAAGCAATGAAGCAAGAGTACGAAAAGCTCCGCTGGAACGACCCGCTTGGCACCGTTACTCGCCGCTTGGAAATGCGACAAGAAATGGTCGATCTGCGAATGCAGCTTGGGGAAGACGTGGATACTGCACGTGAGATTCGGTACGGGATTGCCTCGGCTATGGAAGCCGTCCGTGCTTGCGAAGCAGATGCCCTCACTGAGTTGAAATCCGTCGTCAGCTAAGGGACCTCCCTGTCATCCAGGTTCGTCGGGGTACTATTTCAATCCCGTCGGGATGTGGCTCAGCTTGGTAGAGCGCTTTTTTTTTTTTCGGGACGCAGAGGTCGCTGGTTCGAATCCAGTCATCCCGACCATCTTTCTCCCAATAACAGGCTATTTTTTACTGCTGAAAATTGTTAGGGAATACGAAAAAGCTCAAGCCTTCAAGAAGTGCACTTCCTCCGGAAGATAGTTTCACGGGCCGCGCCTGCCGATTTCCATTAAACATAACAGTGATGTCTCCAACGGAAAATCCAACTACCCCCTCAGGCAAACCAGCGAGAGGCTTGAATTGACCACGAACATCATCTCCTGTCGCTAGCCTTAGCTCAGGGTGCGATTTGCGTATAGAAATCAACTCTTTCAGCCTTTTATGAGTGTCCTCAAACTGCGGTGCCAGATCCCATCGAAAAGCATTCACCTCATCTCCTGCATTGTAGGAGTTGTGATTCCCCCCTTTCGTACGCCCCATCTCTGCTCCCCCTTCGATGAACGGAATTCCCTCGCTCAGCATTACCAGCGCGTGAGCGAGATTCACCATCTTGTCAATCGTGGCCTTATCAGCATCAGGCACGGCACGAGCAATCTTATCGCGCAAAGACAGGTTATCGTGAGCAGAGACATAGTTGATTGTCTCCGTTGGGTGATCGGCAAAACCCACCATTTGGTCAGAAATCCTCCCCGAGCCAGCTAACCCGAGCAAGACATCCTTTGCCGATGCGACATTCCCCATCGCGAATCCAGGCGAAGCATCATCGGTTCCTCCGCGCACTGCCCCTCGGAAGAAGTCATTGAAAACCGCAACACCAGTTCCTTTCTGATCCCCTTTTCCAAAGCGAGTTGGGCCTCCGCCCGTCCACGGCTCGCCATAAATCAACGCCCAAGGATTCACCAAACGCACCGCGCTCGCCCAATCCGCAATGGATTCCTTGGTGAACATCCCGATGAGATCAAATCGGAAACCGGCAACTCCGTATTCGCGTGTCCAAAAAACTATGCTATCGCGAATGAACTTGCGCACCATTGGTCGCTCGTCATTGAGCGCATTCCCAACCCCCGACTCGTTAAGAACTTCACCTTTGTCGTTTGTTCGGAAGTAGTAATTCGGAACCGTTTGCCAAAACGCGCTTCCCGCTCCTTCGCTGGGAACTGAGTGATTGTAAACCACATCCATCACCACGCCGATCCCCGCCGCCTGCACTCCGGCGATCATCTCTTTACATTCTCGGATCGTTGTGATCGGGTCTAACCGATTGGTGGAATACTGTTCTTCCGGCACATTGAAGAGCGTCGTCTCATAACCCCAGTTATAGACTTCCGAGTTGGATGGATTGTAATTCTGGAAGGGGAGCAAGTGCAAGTGCGTAATTCCAAGATCTTGCAGATAATCCAATCCAGTTTTCATGCGAGTACCGGGAACACGAGTTCCGCGTTCCGCAACGCCCAGGTATTTCCCCCGCCAATCCTCGCGCACCCCGCTCGAAGGATGGATGGTCAAATCACGGATATGCGCTTCGTAGATCACTGCATCCGTTGGCTTCTTCCCGAGGAAAGTTTGCTTAGGTGGCCAACTCACTGGGTTGGTGCGGCCCAAATCAACAACGACCGACCACTCAGAATCTGCAGTTGCCGCAAAGCAATAAATGTCCGCTGCTTGCCGTGCCACCCCATAACTCGAAAGGTGATATTGATACTTTTGACCATGCAAGTCACCTGCAACCGTCACGTACCAAACCCCATGTGAGCCTCGCTTCATCGGCACAACGCGACCTCGACCACCCTCTTCCGGAGGAAAAATCAGATCCACCCATTCACTGACCGGACTCCAAGCTTTGAAGGTTGTGTATTGCTTCGTCCAGCGCGAACCCAGATCATCCTTTTCGTAGTAAAACTCAGGCGCATTTAGTACATCTCGCGCAATGATTGCTCCCCGAAACCGCCCTTGCCAGAAGACTGCCATCGGCTTGGACATGTCGTTCATACCGACCGGTTTTAATAACCTTAAGGTGAAACTTCGCGACAGTCCTTCTTTCCGCGGGGCAACTACGGGAACCTTGTCAGGGGCAATGACATCAGAGTGAGTCAGCGAGTTCTTGACCGTTTTCGCATTGAAATCCACGACAATGCGAACAATCTTCCCGCCCTCCGAAACAGAGAGCCTCAGATTCTGACCTCCCGGTTCAAAGTTTGCTCCCCAGTTCTCCGCCCAAGAGCCATTGCGAGCAATTTTGTATTCATAAGTTCCTGCGGGCAAGAAGCAAACCAGTTCAAACACTCCCGGCTTGACTTCTTGCATGAGTGTTTCTTGCCCATTGGGATTCCATTCCGTGCCGCCGAGCGCTTTCTGAATCGTCCCCGGAAGCACTACTTGACCAGGAATCACATCGGGAATCGCTGCCTCACGCGGAATGGCTTCGATAATCGGGACATCCTGGCCATCAATGCGAACACGCGCTCCCACTTTTGCTTCCAATGCCGTCATGGATTCTGGTGCCCAGAACGTCACTTCGTTCCAACTGTCGAGAAAAGCTGGATTTGCCGAAGCCTGCGCCGGGTCGCTCTGACCAAAACCAAGCGCGCAAACCGACAAAGCCAGAAAAGCCACTGCCAAACGAAGACTCATCACTACAAAGAGTATACGGGCGAAGCCGTGTTACAATAACCTCTGCTAGCGCGGATGTACGTCCCTTCCCCCTTCCCCGAACCGGTTACGGTTATTGATAGCGTCGCATCTCAGAAATACGACGTCAGGCTTCTCTTCACTAAACAAGCGATGACGGGACAATTCGCGCTCATGGGGGTGATCTCAATCCTGAGCATGGTGATTCCGCACCTCAATATCACCACACAAAATCTTTGGTGGATTGCGCTCTGCGCCATGATTGCGCTCAACACCGTGCGGCGACTGATCAACGGCCCGATTGAAACTATCCTCAGCTATCTCAGCTTCATTTCTCTTGCCGTCACTCTTTCACAAGTCGGGCAAAGACTCATGGAGTGGGGTTACCCGGCTTGGATTCTCCCGGTGAGCGCATTCCTCGCCCTCAGCTATGCATGGCTCTGCGGACGTGACTTTAGCTTCGCAGGATGCGCATTCTTCACCGCATTTGCCGCCGTAGGAATGACAACAATCCTTGCTTTCATGGGATGGGTTCATTGGCAGGATGTGGGTTGGGCCGTCGTAGTTGCCCTGACCTACACCGGGTACATCACTTACGATCTTGCGATGATCATGAAGCGTCGCCGCCCAGATGAACTCTTGACCGCCGTCATTGATTTCTATCGCGACGTGCTGAATTTCGTTTTCTACCCATTTCGGGTCTGGCTCCACTGGAAGAAATACCGGTTTATCTCCCCGCTATGATTCTCGTGACCGCCTATGTTCGGCCCCACAAACTGGAAGAAGTCAAATCCAGCCTAGTCCTCTTGCCCATCAACGGAATGACCGTGAGCGACGCCCGCGGATGCGGAAATCACCCGGAAAAACCCACCTCATTCTTCGGGATGGACATGCTGGTGAGCCTACCAATCGTCTCAAAAGTCCAGGTTGCAGTGGATGATGATCTGGCGGAAGACATTATCGAAGCCATCCGATCTGCTGCTGAAACTGGCCAAGAAGGTGACGGAAAAATCTTCATTGAGCCGCTTTTAGATGCCGTTCGCATCCGAACTTCTGATTCTGGCCCCGAAGCTTTGTGACATTTTATAGGCTCAGGCGTCTATAATTCAGGTTCGAGGATATAGTTTCGAGATGATGATGAGAGCGATTGGATCTGCCTTCCTTCTTTCGTTGGCCGCCCTGTCTTGGTCCAAGATGACCATGACCACCAACCTAACAGATGGTCAGGCTATTGCCGGAACATTCCAATTTGAAGTTCGCGTGCAATCAGAAGCATTGGTAACAAACGTGGAGTTTTATGTCGGTGACGACCTCCGCTCCACCGATAGCAGCACCCCGTACAACTTCATGTTGGACACTTTGGAAGAAAAGCAAGGTGACGTCAAAATCACTTTTGGTGCTTACAACGCTGACGGCGAAAGTGTTAAGAAGACTTTCACACTGAAAGTCGACAACGGATTTGATAAAGGCGTGGATTTCCATGTCGGTCGCGCCAACGACTTCATGACCAACAGCAAGTTTGATGATGCTATCCAGGCTTGCCGCGTGGCCCTGAAAATCGACGGCAAGAACAACAAGGCTCGCATGGCTATGGCTCGGGCAAACTTCGGTAAAGGCATTTATGATGTCGCCCAAAAATTCGCCGAAGATGTCTCCGCCGATGATCCGAAGAATACGGAAGCGTTCGCACTTCTGAGTGCAATCAGCCTCCGACAAGCATTCAATACCACTGGTTCCGACAGCATGACCACCATCAGTGGTGCACTGAAATCAGCCGCAGAAGCGCAGTTCAAAGTTCTGGAAGCTCGCTCTGATGGATTTGGTGCCGCTACGGATTCTAATTACATCCAATATGCGGATGTCATGCTCCGCGCCCACCGATACAGCCGAGCCATCTCCGAACTCGCGCCAAGGTATGCGAAAGATCAAACCGATAGCGAAATCGCCAATCGGTTGCTCTATGCTTATCTGCGATCTGGTCGAATGGCTGATGCCATCAAAACAATGGCTGACCTTGAAAAATACGGCGAACTGGACAGCTATGGCTTTAGCGTCAAAGCGATCTTGAGCCAATACGCAGGCAACACCCTGGCATCGGAAGAAGCAGAAAAAGAAGCTCTTCTCTACGATCCAACCGACGTCACGATCAAATTCGCGCAGTCTTATCTGGCTCTCAATCGAGGCAAACTGGATGTTCTGGATAGCTTCCTGCAGGGACTGACAACTAAAATGCCGAACGATTCTCGAGTGAACTACTACCTGTCCACTCAGAACTATTTGCTCCGCAACTACGAAGAAAGCAAGCGACGATTTGAACTGACCCTTCTCTCCGACCCGAGCATGTACGACATGCTGGTCGAGCGCGGTCATGAGATCATCGAAGCAACGATTTCTTCTGGAATCACTGGCAACGATGCCAATGCACGCTACGAACTCGCGAAAGCGTACTTCGAAGCTGCACTTGGTGCACGTCCAGAATCGTTCGAAGCTCTTGCTGGCGTTTCGATGGCGTACAACATGCTCGGGAAATACGAGGATGCTCGCCGATTCGGTCAAGCTGCTGCTGATTCCGCTCCTGGCTATGCTGGTGGACAGCTTGCTCTGGCTAGTGCATGGCGCGCGCTCGGCAACAGCCAAAGTGCTCGCGCCGCCGCTGATGCCGCCTCAAAAGCAGATACTCGCCTCGCTGGTCGCCCACTTCCTACTGCGCGCGACGTATGGATGTATCTCTGGGGCATGGGCCGCATCCCTGTGATGCCCGCCCCCGGCGAATACAACAACTAATCCTCTCACTTCGTGAAGGCGCAAACCCCTCGGCTGATTTCAGGCCGGGGGGTTTGTTTTTGCTTCCTGGTATAGTTTTGAACATCGGGGCGTGGCTCAGCTTGGTAGAGCGCTTATCTGGGGGGTAAGAGGTCGCGGGTTCAAATCCCGCCGCTCCGACCAGAATTCCCCCTTCAAATCACCTTTGCAATTCGCACAACAGTGTTCGTACCGTACGGATACTTCGTTGTATGCAAAACGTGGCCCTCACCCGACTTTTCGAACTTCAATTCCTCGCCGTTATCCATCCAAACGGCTTTTGTTGCCCCTGAGCGAACCCCGTTGAACTTGCGCGGGCCCGCCCCGCGAGCATTCGTTCCTGAAGCGCGCGGATCAGCGGTCGCGGTGAGATCAAACACAAACAGATAGTCCGCGTCCTCGCCACGAACACCAAAGTCACCCTTTTCACCTTGAATCGGCTTCTCATTCCGCAGATAGATCGGGCAATCATCCCCGCCATGCAGATCCACCCACTTGCCAACCATATGGAAGAGCGCACTCTCATACTCCGGCAATCCGCCGGTCTTCGTCGGGCCAAGGTTCATCAAGAAATTTGATCCTGCCGCGCGTGTATGGCAGAGGTATTCAATCACCGTGGCCGGGCTGATCATGTTGTAATCTCGGCCCGCCGAACCCCAGTGATAGTTGGAAGTCATGCACATCTCACCGGTGAAATACTTCTCCTGACCGCTCAATTCTGGGCGCGAGGCATGTCCCCGCTCAAAGGTCACCGCATCGATTTCCGGGTGGATTAGTTTCCCTTCGTGACCAATCCCGGTGTTGTTGATAATCAAAGTCTCCGGCTGGTGTTTCCGCACCATCGAATACAGTTCGTCTAACTCCCAATCGGCGTTCGGGCGCGACCAGTTCCCATCAAACCAAACCGAACCGAGCGGCCCGTACTGCGAGCAGATGATCTCCACTGACTCACGCAGATACTTCTGATAGCCCTTCCAGTCGTTTTCAAATCGAGGCTCCGACCAATCCAAAGTGGTGTGATAAAGGCAAGGAACAATCCCTTCCGCGCGGCATCCATCCACGAAATCACGAATAATGTCGCGCCCAGCAGGCGTCTTTGTAACATCCCATTTGCCCAGCCCGTGAGTGTCATACAGGCTAAATCCGTCGTGATGCCGTGAGGTCAGCGTGATGTACTTTGCTCCTGCGCTCTTGGCGAGTTGCGCCAACTTTCGTCCAGAAAACTCTGGCACCGCCCATTGATCCATCAGCTTCATGTACTCATCGCGGGGAATCTGGTGGAGATTCATTGCCCACTCGCCTTTTTCCAGCAAGCTATACAAACCAAAGTGGACAAAAATGCCGAACGCCAGCTTTTCAAACTTAACAATCCTGTCGGCTGGTTTCGGAACGCTGATCTGTTGATTCATCAAAAACCTCGTGGCGGGGTACGCCGCCAAACTCGCTTGCAAAATCTCGCGCCGGGTCAATCGCATCTTATCTTCCCTAGCAATCGAACAGAGAATGCCCCATATCCCATTTGAGCCCGAGGTGTTCAGCCACCGTTGCTCCGATTGCAGTCATCCCTTCGATATCACCCAGCTTCTTCGGGGCAATACCATCTTCGTACATCACAACGGGAACGTACTCGCGGGTGTGATCGGTTGAGGTATCCGTCGGGTCGTTGCCGTGGTCAGCCGTAATGATGAGCAAATCACCGGGGGTCAGAGCATCCAGCACTTGCCCGAGAGTCACATCGAACTCTTCCAAGCATTTCGCGAACCCCTCCGGATTGCTGCGGTGCCCGTAGAGCATATCGAAATCCTCGAAGTTCGCAAAAATGAACCTCGCATCGCTTGGCATCGCTTCATTCAGGAGCATCTTGGCGTGCTCGGGGTTGCTTTGTGTCCGCCGAACAGGAAGGAACCCCCGCCCATCAAAAAGCTCAGGGATGACGCCAATCCCAAACACCGATCCGATCTCATCCACCAAGTTGGGAGGAGCAATCAAGGGGAAATCCTTACGCCGCTCGGTACGAGTGAAGTTGCCCGGTTCACCGAGGAATGGTCGAGCAATCACACGTTGGACATTGTGCGGAGCCACACAAAGCCGGCGTGCGATCCGGCACATTTCGTAAAGCTCCTCAATCGGGATCACATCTTCATGCGCGGCGATCTGAAACACGGAATCGGCAGATGTGTAGACAATCGGTTTGCCGGTTGCCATGCTCTCCGCCCCGAGTTCCTCAATGATAGCCGTGCCGCTGGCGGGCTTATTGCCGAGGATTTCACGTCCCGTCTCACGAACATAGGGGTCAATCAGTTCCGCCGGGAAACCGTTCGGATAAGTAGGAAATGGTTCGGAAGAAATGATTCCCATCATCTCCCAATGCCCGGTCACCGAGTCTTTGCCCTGGCTGATTTCGCGCAAACGACCGTAGCAACCCTGCGGTGCTTCACCAATCCCACAGGCGGCGAGGAATCCCAGCCTTTCCAAATTCGGCGCGGAGAATCCGCCGACATGATCCCACACATTTTTGACCGTGGCAACACCCGGGCCATCGCCGAACTGCGCGGCATCCGGGGCGGCACCTGCGCCGCATCCATCCAAGACCAGAACAATGACTCGTCTCATTAATTTCGGCGCAGGCTACCCGGAATTAGTCGACGGTTTTAGTGGCTTCGTTTTCAGCTCCCGATTCTTCACCACCGCCACCACCAACTCGTGCTGGCGGGGGCGACACGCCTGGTCCACCAAAATTCGAGCCCACTCCACTTCCGCCTCGAGCTCCAGCCGGAACAACGCCGATTGCTGCCACTTTCAGCGACTCCTTGCTAATTTTGAAAACCTCTGATCCATAAAAGGCATAGAGGAAATCTCCGTCGTTCACCACCTGGTCACAGCGAGCACCGCCCATCATCATGCCCATGGGAGGCATCCCTTGCCCCGGCTGCTGAGGAGCAACGCCCCCAAAACCACCGCCGCGAGGCGGCTGATTCTGACCAGGAACTTGATCACCTTGATTCGACTGCCCAATCGCGGGCTTCACCAACGCCATTGCCCCCAAAACGAGGACTCCACATGCCATGACACCAAGAGAAGTTTTTGTCATTGTTATCTCCTGATTCAATGATACAGAAGAACGGCGATTCTAAGTTATTTTTCTACGATTTCGTCGAAATCAATACCGTGGGCTTCGCAATATCGCCGGAAGAGATTGTGTGCGGCGGGATAGCAGGAATACGGCGACATAAAGTGCGCGAATTCGAAGGTGATCATCTTTTCTGCCGTCTTGGTGGCCTCTTCCATCTTCAGGCGGAGGTATCGCCAATCCGCCGGTGGAAACTTGATGGGCATATCGCGATCAAATGTCTCAACATTCGACCAAATCGTGATACCGTGCTTGTCGCCCAACGCACGCACCGAACTCAAAAACTGTGGCAGTTCTCGATACTGGATTTGCCCATCCTGAAAAGCGCAAATGTCGATCGTATCTTTTGTTTCATCAAAAATTCGATCCCAATGCTCGACAGACTCTTCCAAGGTCATCGCGTTGTGTACGCTGAACTGTTTTGTCCCGGCGGGATAAGGCGAGATCAAAACTGGGAGATCGCGGATGGATTTGGCGTGGCCGCCAATTTGATTGAAAAGCTCAACGATATGAGCGTCATGCCGGCTCGATTCGTGGCACATGTACCACCCACCGAGAGCTGCATGGTTTCCATAACGTTCACCCACTTCATCCAGGAATGCCTTGTTCAGGTCAATCTCTTTCCAATAGCTGCGGCGCTCCCAATAGCTCCCCGAATCAAAGGTGCCAAAGTAGAGTTTGAGCCCAAACTCACCTGCCAGATCAAGGAATCGAGCGGCGAGATCATCATTAACTGGGAGCAACCCCGGAACAGACTTCGCCGGGAAGATGCACTTGTCCTGGTATCCCGCCCGGATAATGGTGACGGTATCAATCCCGATTTTTTGGTAAAGCGCAAACTCACGACGCCACTCCTTCTCCCCCCAGTTTTGTGAGGGGATGTCGTGGGTGATCTCGTCGAGGAATGTGCCAGTCAGGCGGAGCATAGATGCAATTCTAGCTTTTTGGTGTCACATTGCGACCCAAAACTTCGGACTCGAACTGCTTTTGCGAGGCGCGGAAACCCTTCACCATCTCAGCAATTGCGCCAAGCGTCACACCGGATTTCGTGAGCATATCTTCAGTCAAATACGGATCGCCTTCGTCATCCAAAAATGCCTTGGAATAGCGCGTATTGGCATTCCAAGAGTTCACTTTTTTCCATTCCATCGGCTTCAAAAGATCGTATCCCGCCGACATACCAAGGCTCGTCACCGGGGCGTCCTCGGCATCTCGATACTGGTACAGCGAGGCAACAACAAGGTCGCCTTCTTTGATCTGGAACGAAGCTAAACCTTCAGAATCCTTGACTTCCACCCATTGTTGGCCGGCCATTGTCAGCGCCCCACGAATTTGCTCCAGAGAGACTTCTTTTACGACAAGATTTTGGTCACTGGGCAACACCTGCGGAGAAGCCACCAGTGGAACCGCCGCCGCCACGCAAATTCCCAGTCCGATTGCAATCAAATTCTTCTTCATGTTTAATGCCCCAATCACCCTCAAGAATGACCTCAAGAACTACGACAATTTACCGTAGTCTTTCCTGCAAAGACCCGTATTCGTGCCAGGATGTTCAGTAACGACGTCACCAAGTTTAATTTGGGAACCTACCGAGGTAGGGGAGAGTGTGTGTCGTAAATGCCGAAAAGGTTAGTAGGGGCGAGAGTGCGCATGAGAGAGCGCATCAATAAGCGAAGTACAGTGGGCAGGTTCAAATTCTGCGATGGGGAGAACCTCGTACTTGAATTTGAAGACATTACAGATCCTCCAGTAAGCGGTGTCATCGATGGCGTTTGTTTTGCCAATGCCGCTGAAATCACCTTCCAACTCACAACTCTTCAATCGGACAAAAAGAAAGCGGTTGTCCGTGTCATCAGCGATTTCAAAGAATGGCCAATGTCCAAAACTCTTCGCATTCTCAGCGAAGAAATCCCCGCTGAATGTCACCTTGGAGGGCAAACCATCAGCATCAAGCTGGTGGCTGTCGCCCCGGATGGATTTGCATTCGAAGCTAAAGATGTCATGCCGATGGATGAAACGGCTAAGTTCTATATGCTTGATGGTGACCGACAAATCCCACTTGATGCCGAGATCATCCTTCAACGTTTCACAACCGGCGGAGTTCGGGCGATGTGCCAACTTGGCACACTCGATCGAATCGCCGAAATGCACTGGCACCGACTCTTAAAGACAGGATAAGAATTCGCGACTACAATCGTCCGTAACCACAGAGCCATGCTCAAACGCCGCACCAAAATCGTCTGCACCCTTGGCCCCTCCACCGCGACAAAGGCCATGATCACTGCCCTCGTCAAAGAGGGAATGAACGTCGCCCGGTTGAACTGCTCACATGGTGACTGGGAAAGCAAACGCGAACAGATGGGTTGGATCAAGGAAGCTGAGCAAGACATCGCTCCTATCGCGATCATGGCTGATCTCCAGGGGCCGAAATTCCGACTCGGAGTGCTGAAAGGCGACAAGTTGAATTTGAAAGCCGGGCAGACCGTCACGCTTGGCCCCGTCGAATCCGACCTCCCTGTTCCCAGCCACGAGCTGGTCGCCAATATGCAAAAAGGTGACCGCATTCTCTTTGGTGATGGCAATGTAGAAGTGCGGCTCGGAAATCCAATCGAAGGCGGTTTCGAAGCAAAAGTTTCTGCAGGCGGTGAGGTCAAAACCAAGCAAGGGATCACTCTTGTCGGTAGATCATTCGATGTCCCGGCCCTGACCTCCAAAGATCTGATGGATGTACAGGAAGCAGTGAAGTCAGGAGTGGATTACGTCGCGCTGAGCTATGTCCGCTCCGCCGCCGACATGCGCGAACTGAGGCAGATTGTAAGCAAACTCGACCCCACGGTTCGCCTTGTTGCGAAAGTCGAAACCAAAGAAGCTCTCAAAGACATAGACGAGATCATCAAATCCAGCGATGTTGTGATGGTCGCTCGCGGCGACCTCGGGCTCCAAATGGAGATCGAAGAAGTCCCCGCCGCACAAAAGAAGATCATCCAGAAGTGCAATCAAGCGGGAATTCCTGTCATCACCGCAACGCAGATGCTGGAGTCTATGGTCACCAACGCTCGTCCGACTCGTGCAGAAGCAAGTGACGTCGCCAACGCGATCATGGATGGTACGGATGCCATCATGCTCTCGGGAGAGACCGCCGCAGGACAATACCCCCGCGAATCTGTCCGCACCATGGTCAAGATCGCGGAGAAAACCGAGCCGCTCCGAGTATGGCAACGTGACCAGAGCCTGACGTCTGGCTCCGAATTTCATACCGACGTTGTCGCCCAGTCCGCAGTCAATATCGCTCACGGATTGAAAGTCCGCGCAATTCTCACCGCATCAACCAGCGGGATGACCCCACGCATGGTGAGTAAATACAAGCCGAATGTTCCGATCTTCTGCGCTTGCTGGAGCGAGAAGGTTCAGCGGCAACTGGCGATGGTTGGAGGGGTTCACGCAATCGTGATTGATCCTCCGCTCAACACCGATGATGCCATCCGGGCCACCATGAACGGGTTCCTCCGCCGCAAGCAAATCAAGGTTGGCGATACGGTGGTCATCACTGCGGGTGTTCCCGTTGGTCATCCCGGCAAAACAAACTTGATCGAAGTCCTCACCGTCTAACCTAGCAAAATCGCGAGTATAATAGAGTTCTTACTCACCAAGGATGGTGAACTCATCGTGAAGAAAGGATCTCGTACGACTCTCGCATTCGTCCTAGCCGGACTGGTTACAGGCGTTGTTTTTAGCCTTGGTCCCTGGAAGGAATTCCAACAGAAACGCGCGGAAAGTGCGCAAGCTGTCGCCGAATCCCACCAAATTGCGAAAGAGCGCGCCGACCTGATCCAACAAACCGCTCAGCTTCAAACTCCGCTTGGCCGTGAGCAAGAAGCTCGCCGCCGTGGCTACAAAAAACCCGGTGAGCGCGTGGTCGAACTCGATCCCTAACCAGGTAGCCTAGAGCGGTATGGTTGCAACGGCCAGAACCGCCACTTTGCGCGGCATCGACGCTCTGCCCGTCGAAGTCGAAGTGGACACCAAAGGGGGAGCACCGAGTTTCATTCTCGTCGGCCTCCCTGATAAAGCCGTTCAAGAATCGAAAGAGCGGGTTTACACCGCCATCCAAAACTCCGGATTGACCTTCCCTAATGGCAAAGTCGTCTGCAATCTTGCTCCTGGCGATCTCAAAAAAGAAGGCCCGGCCCTTGATCTCCCGATTGCCGTTGCCGTTCTGGCGGCGAGTAATCAAGTTCCGCTCGATTCACTTCGCAACACGATCTTCTTTGGCGAGCTATCGCTGGAAGGAAACCTCCGCCATGTTGATGGGGCTGTCAATATGGCCCTCCTTGCTCGGCAACTCGGTGCCGAGCGACTGATCCTCCCTGCATGTCTCGCTCAAGAAGCTGCCGTTGTCCCCGACCTCGAAATCTATGCGGTGGAACGCCTGATTGATGTGGTCGAAATCCTTAACGGTGCCCTCCATATCCAGCCCGTCAAGCTCATCACTGAGCCCGCCGAGCGCGATACCAAGTTCGATATTGACTACTCCGATGTCAAAGGGCAGCGCGCTGCCATCCGCGCACTAGAAATTGTTGCCGCCGGGGGTCACAACATCTTGATGAAAGGGCCGCCAGGAACTGGGAAAACCATGCTCGCCCGGCGACTGCCCACAATCCTTCCGCCCCTCAGCCTGGATGAATCCATCGCCGTGACCCGCATTTACTCAGCCGCGGGCGAAAAGCCACAAGATACGGGCCTCATCTGGCGACGCCCATTCCGATCTCCTCACAGCACCACCAGTTACGCCGCCATTGTAGGGGGTGGCACCACTCCCAAGCCCGGCGAAGTGAGCCTTGCTCACCTCGGCGTGCTGTTTATGGACGAATTTCCCGAATACCAGCGCGATGTGCTGGAAGCTCTGCGCCAACCTCTCGAAGACGGCATCGTGACCGTTGCCCGCGTGCAATCCACCCTCACATTCCCAGCGGAATCCATCCTCGTTGCCGCAATGAACCCCTGCCCTTGTGGGTTCAAAGGCTATCCCGAAGAAAAGTGTATCGGTGCCAACGCCTGCGAGCGATATGCGGGAAAAATCTCCGGCCCCCTCATGGATCGCATTGATCTCCATGTTGATGTCCCGCGCCTCAAACCAGAAGAACTCACCAACGCTTCCAACAACGAGCCAAGCGAAAAAATTAGAGAGCGAGTCATGCTTGCTCGCGAACGTCAAACCGCTCGTTTTGGACGTGAACATCTCAATGCTAAGATGGCTCCCCGGG
>JAGQUX010000003.1 GCA_020438215.1 Armatimonadota bacterium
GCGGACAAATGAGATCGTGCTGACTTCGCTGGCAAGCTGTCCGATTTCCAGGGTGCGGATTTGATCCGTGATCTCGAGTCCATCAACAAAAACACGATTGGGAGTATCACTGCTGAGGTCGATCTGCACGCGCTCGAGCAGAGCTTCCAACTCTTCTCCAACTTCCCTGTTCACCCCTTGATTTTTGATCGCCCAAGCCAGCGCACGGTACATCGCGCCGGTATCAAGGAGTGAGAGCCCCAGCCTCTCACTCAGAAGCCCGGCGACGGTGGATTTTCCCGCACCAGCAGGGCCATCAATAGCGATCACAAGGTCAGGGCGTGGTGACGTTGGCATAGTGGCTCCAAAACTCAGGATAACTGGTTTGTACCGAATCGGCGTTGAGGATTGTCGTCTCCCCATCAGCTATTGATCCCGCAACCGCAAAACTCATCGCCAAGCGGTGGTCGTGACGGGCATCAATGGAGGTACCGGTGAGCGGGGTTGGCCCTTCGATGATCATGCCATCGGGTTGTTCGGTGACATTGGCTCCCATCCGCTTGAGAGCATCGCAAACAACGGCAATACGGTCGGATTCTTTGACACGCATTTCTCCTGCGTCTCGGATGATGGACTTACCGTGGCATTGGGTAGCGAGAACGGCAAGAACGGCGATTTCGTCGATGAGGCGGGGGACGAGATCACCGCTGATTTCAAACGGCTGGAGGTTGACTTTATAGCTCAGGGATACATCGCCTACCGCTTCGCCCAATTCATCAGTTTGATTGCCGATTTCGACTGTTTGCCCGACTTGCTCAAAGACGCCTAAGATGCCCGTGCGTGTTGGATTCAGCCCCACCCTTTGGAGAAGAAGGTTGCTACCTGGCACTAGTGCGGCGAGAACCATCCAAAATGCGGCACTGCTGATATCCCCCGGTACGCGAAACGAGAAAGGTTCCCACTTTTGCCCTGGCGTGAGTGTCGTTGTGAGGCCATCCTGGTCTAGTTCAACCCCTAACGATTGGAGCATCAATTCGGTGTGGTTGCGGCTTTGTGCTGGCTCGGTTATGGAAACCGGGGCGGTCGCATTCAACCCAGCGAGAAGCAAGCAGCTTTTGACTTGTGCGCTAGCGACCGGGCTCGTGAAGTGAATCCCCCTGAGTTGCTTACCGCGGATGGTGATCGGGGCTGTATCTCCGGAGATGTCTGCACCCATCATGCGAAGAGGGTCAATGATTCGCTTCATGGGGCGGCGGCTGAGGCTCTCATCACCCGTCAGAGTGACATTGCATCCGGGTAGCCCCGCAAAGACGCCGGCAAGTAGCCGCATCGTTGTGCCTGAGTTTCCGCAATCAATCGCAACAGGCTCGTTGTTCCAATCACCAGAGCAATCCAGTTCCGTTTCGGTGTCAGAGAGATGGCGCGAACTCTTCCCCATCATAGCGAATGCGTTTCGAGTTGCCTCGCAGTCTTCGCCGCGGAGTGTATTGCTCAGCCGAGAAACACCACCGCGATCAGATGCTTGGGCAAGAGCAGCAAAGATGTAAGCACGATGAGTGAGTGACTTATCGGAGGGGATTGCGATGGCGCCTTGGCACTTCTCTACACGCGAAATCTTGACCACTTCACCCATGAGATCACTGTACCGCTTAGGTTCCGGGCTACCTAGAGATTTGCATCAAGCTGCGCGTTTTCCTCGTATTATGGTGTGAGTATGCAACCACAACGAGAGCAAAAACCTTGGTACCGCATCGGTAATCCGACGATGCGAGAAGACCGATTTACGAATTGCGGCATCATGGCTGGCGATTCCGCTGACCCGATGACGATGAATGGAGTGATCGCTAAGACCGGATTACTCTTGATGATGACATTCGCTACTGGGGCAGTCGGGTGGCTGTTTCCGAGTATGCCTCTCGTGATTCTCACGGCGTTAGTGGCGTTTGGAACCGCAATTTTCGTTTCGTTTAAGCCAGACTACTCACACATTGGCGGGCCGATCTATGCTCTGTTCAAAGGTTACGCGCTCGGTGCGATTTCGGTTCTTTACGCTTCGATGTTCGCGAATGATAAGACTTGGTCGGGAATTGTTCCGCTTGCTTTAGGCGGCACAATGGTGGTCTTCACATTAATGTTGGCGCTCTACCGAACCCGAGTAATCAAGGTCACGGAAACCTTCAAGGGTGCGGTCATCGGTGCGACACTCGCGATCTTTTTGTTTTATGCGTTTGTCTTCTTTGGCGGAATGTTCTTCCCCGGATTGAGTGACATGGGCGTATTCAAAAGCGGACCGATCGGGATTATCTTCAGCATTGTTGTTATCGGAATTGCTGCTCTCAATCTTGCCTTGGACTTTGATCTCATTGAGCGCGGGATTGAAAGCAAAGCTCCCCGCAAGATGGAATGGTATGCAGGCTTCGCGCTTTTGGTCACTCTCGCGTGGCTCTATCTTGAGATTCTCAGGTTGCTTGCCAAGATTGCTGGTAACAGCAGACGCTAATTGCTCTCTCTCAAGCAAAAGAGCCTCCCACTTGGTGGGAGGCTCTTCTCATTTTAGTGACCGGCTCTTAGCGGATTTCTACATCCGCGGTGAATGTTTCTCCACCGACTTTGAGCGTGAGCTTGTACTTCCCTGCGGGAACGTACTGAGCGCGTCGAGCTTCGAAGGGATCAGCAAGAGCTTCTTCCGCTGTCTTTGGATCTTTCTTGCCGGGAGCTTTGGGGTCGCCTGCTTTGAGTAGGAGCCCGAGACTGGTGAAGTTAATGCCCTTATTGACCATAACTTCTTTGCTCACGGCTTCTTTGCCATCTTCCCCAACCAAGGAGAGAGTGCCTTTGCCATTTGCATCCTTCACCCAGAACGACCAATCAATGTTGCGCTCTCGGGCTTCGGGGTCTTGATATGCGGCACTGCGCTCGTAGCCCCACGTGTTGCGTCCTGATGGGACATCCAGGTTGTACTCGTGGAACTTGGATTCCTTGATCTTATCGCTCAGATCGTGAATCCACTTCACACTCACAACCCAGACAGACCGCGCATGGGAGGCAATGACCATCTCTTCTGCCTTATCTTGGATTACCAAGTCGTGAACCGGAGTGTGTGGGATTCCCGTGCCGTAGGTCATCCAGCTTGCCCCGCGATCGAGCGAAACATACACGCCCATATCGGTACCGACATAGAGGATGTTCTCATCGGTGGAGTCCTCGCGGATGGTGTTCACTGGCTCGAACGGGAGATTTGCTGCGATCGATGTCCAGGTTTCCCCATTGTCATCGCTCGCCCACACATAGGGTGTCCACTCATCTTGGCGGTAGCCGTTTTGGGTGCAGTAGATGCGTCCCTTTTTATGAGTGCTGGCAATCAATCGGGTCACCCAACGCTCTGGCGCTGGGGTGGCGATATCCTTCCATGTCAGACCGGAATCCGGGGTGTATTTGACGCTACCGTCGTCTGCACCCACATAGATCAAGCCGAATTGGAAGGGGCTCTCCGCAATCGCCGTCAGCGTTGAGTGCGGAACATCACCATTCGGAATGTTCTTGGTCAGGTCACCACTCAGTTCAGCGTAGCTGCGGCCGTTATTGAATGAGCGGTGCAGCTTCTGTGAACCCAGATAGATGATATCTGGGTGGTGCGGCGAAATCAGCATCGGAGAAATCCAGTTGTAGCGCAGATCTCGGCCTTGAGCACGAGCGTTCCATCGTTCATTGGTTTCTTGATTCCGAGCCGAGTGAGACCCAAATTGCGAAGCGGTGTAAACAATTCGTCCACCATCTCGAGGATCTACTTGAATAAAGCTTCCATCACCGCCGCCAATCGCATCCCAGAGATTGATATCGCTGAAGCCTGGTCGGTAAGTGCTCGGTCCTTTCAGAGTGCCGTTGTCTTGAAGGCCACCGTAGATGTTGTAAGGTGTCGCTGTATCAACCGCAATCGTTGTGAATTGCCCAACAGAGAGGTTATTCCAGTGATTCCAACTGTCGCCAGCATCGTAGCTCACATAGATTCCACCATCGTTGCCGTTCAGCATTCGGTTAGGATTCTTGGGGTCGATCCAAAACGAGTGGTGGTCAACGTGGTTGCGTCGCGCGATAGGGTTCCAGCTGGCTCCGCCATCGGTTGATTTAAGGACGAGCAAACCAAGAGTGTAAACCGTATCCGGATCGTTGGGGTCAACGACTGCCTCATTCCAGTAGTAACCACCGTGATCGCCCATATCGGGCCGAGTTTTCTTCCAAGTCTTACCGCCATCATTGGTACGCCAAATTTCAGCGTTGTTCATGTCGCGATCTAGCGCATTGGGGTTCTGCTGAAGGATAAGGTTCTTGAGGCCGTCTGCGCTCATTGAGCCGTCCTTGATCCCTTTGACTACATCATCCACCTTGCTTTCGCGCGGGATGCGCCCATTGAGGAAGCGGCTCAGGTCACCGTTGTCAAGTTGCTTGATGACATCCCATGGAGCATTCAGGAATCGGGTGAGGGTGAGAGTGCCTGAGCGAACTCCCTCGTCATACGAACCCTGATCCATGTCCGGGCCCTGGTTGTCAACGAACGCGTAGAGGACATCTGGATTGCTCGGCGAGATGGCAAGTGCGGTTCGTCCCATCGCTTCACCAGACGGGAGCCCAGTCATCTTATTCCAAGTCTTGCCGCCGTCAGTTGTTTTGTAGATTGCGCTTCCGGGGCCGGATTCCAGCATATTCCATGCGCGACGATCACGATCCCACATAGCCGCATAGGCAACGTTGGAATTGCGTGGATCAAGCACGATATCCATTGCGCCGGTGCGATGATCGACTTCGAGCATCTTGTTCCAGGTCTTGCCACCATCGGTGGTCTTATAGACTCCACGCTCACCCCACTGCGAATAGAGTGGTCCAAGTGCGGCTACCCAGACAGTATTGGGGTTCTTGCGATCAATGACAACTCGTCCGATGTGATGGCTATCGTGAAGACCAACGTTTGTCCAGGTTTGCCCAGCGTCGGTGGACTTGAAGACGCCTGTTCCCGCATAGCTGGTTCGTTGGCTATTGGCTTCCCCGCTTCCGAGCCAGATGGTTTTCCCATCGGCGGAGACATCAATGTCACCAATACCAAACGAACTTTGGTTGTCAAACAAGGGAGTCCAGGTCTGACCTTCGTTCTCTGTTCGCCATAGCCCACCGGTTGCAAAGGCAATGTAAATCCAATTCGATTGCCCGGTTGGCACGGCAATATCGCTGACGCGTCCGCCTTGCACTTCTGATCCGACACTTCTCCAAGGGATTTGTTGGAAGATGGATTCTTTGAGCATCCTTTCCCGCTTTTCCCAAGCAGTCAGGCGAATCGACATCGGCATTGCACGATTCTCTACGGAATGGAACTGCTTGCGTTCAACATCTTTCCCAGGCGGGTTCTTGTACTGAATCCCACTTTGGTTTTGGTGTTGCATCGCAACGGTGAGTCCCCATATCATTGCAAACGACATAGTGCGGACAATCTTACACTTGTTTGCCTACCAAAACCAATTCTCGCTATACTCATTTTCATGACACCCATGTTGATGATGCTCGCCGTGGGGGCTACTGGATATGCGCCCGCTCCTGAACTTGCGGTGATGAAGAGTCGATATTCGGCAATTGATCCTGTGATTTCCGTCTCTGCCGTTAATGGCGAAACACTTGCCGAATATAAACCGACGGAGATTGATTTCCGGAATCCCGCCCTTTCTCCAAACATCACTAGTCAGTTGACTCGCGGCCTGCGTGATAACGCGAACCTCCGGGGATTGGGTGCTCAATTTCGCCCACTAGAAAACATCGTGAATAGCGTTCCGAGTTGGGGGGCAACCTTTGGCGGAAGCGACATGAACAAGATCGGTTTCCAAAGCGCTGATGACCTTGGGATTGCGCTTGAGTTCATTTTTGAGCCGGGTACCTGCTTTGTCCCAGATAACAAAGACTATCAGGTGATGATGTATTCCGATCAGACAGTGAGCTTTACCGCGCAATACGCGAACTTGTTTGCTTCCACTTCGCCATTTGGACAAGGCAAAGCGTCGCTCAAAACCATGTGTCTGAATATGGCGAAAAAGGAGCCAGCGGGACATGTCAAATATTATCCGGCGGTTCTGAAAGACAAGGTTCTCCCGAAGTTAGCGAAGATTGTTGCTGATTCCAGCCGAC
Source organism: Armatimonadota bacterium (assembly GCA_020438215.1). Lineage (GTDB taxonomy): Bacteria > Armatimonadota > Fimbriimonadia > Fimbriimonadales > Fimbriimonadaceae > UphvI-Ar2. The sequence goes on from JAGQUX010000003.1 coordinate 6,145, forward strand.
GCGGCCCGTGGGATCAAGCCCGAGTTTGGATATATACCGACAAAGCTTCGTTGAAGGACATTCATGATCGTCTTGCTCCGCCGATTGCGCCGGGATACTACGTGCGTGGTCTACGCGATGTTAATAAATCGGGTGGCTTTGAAGAGAAGGATCTCAAGAACGCAAAGCTGTTCGATCCCGTCTTGATTTTTGCCCCTTCTGGGGATGAAGATGCGACCACGTTCCTCTTGAAGAATATTTTGGCAAACCATTCCCGAGCATTGAAATCTGCTCTGGAAAAGCCGGGCGATGAAAGCGATGCGCTTTACACATCTGCGGGCAAGGAACTCAAAGCAGAGCATTTGAACTTGATGCTGGGAACTCTCTTGGACTCCGACAACAAGGATGCCATTTCTGGGATGTTGACCTACCTGGAGAAGCATGTGCCGCTCCCCTCTCGCGATTGGGTGAAAGAGATGAAGAACATGGTCATCGTCTTTGAGCTTGAAGATCATGAGGATGGAAATATCGCCAAACAGGCCAAAAAAGTCAAAGAACTGTACGGCATGTAAAGCAAAAATCCCCGCTCTCATCTGAAAGCGGGGATTTTTATGCCTGAATGGTTTAGGCGTCGGGATCGAAGATCGCCACAGGCTTCGTATTCTTCCAATCGCCTCGAGTGAAGTCTGGGAAGTCAATCGACTGCCCGCGATTCGCCACCGACCATTCGCTCAGCGGAGTCACCGCGCTCCAGGACGCCGCGTCGTAAACATCCTGATCAAGTGGGAGTCCATTACGCAAGCAATACACAATGCGCCACATCATCAAGAAGTCCATGCCACCGTGACCGCCGACACGGGTCGCTAGCTCGCCTTGCTTTTTGTAGAGCGGGTGCTCGAAGTCATCAAACCAATGCTTCAGGTCACCGCCTTGTTCCCAACTATCCGTGCTCTTACTGATGCCCTCAATCGTGCAGCGGTTCGGGAACCCACCCCAAGCACCCTTGGTGCCCTGAATGTAGTTGTGGCGAGTGTACGGACGAGCAAGTTGTTCATCCCACTGGATCATCATAGATCGCCCCATGACGGTTCGGACAATACTGGTGTTGATGTCGCCGCACACGAACGGAGTCTTGTTCCATTTGTGGTCATCCGGAAAGTTCACGCGACCATAGATGCCGCGCATCATGCTCTTACAACTGACCGAACTCATGTAGTCCATTCGATCGCCCCGGTTGATGTTCATGTACTGTGCGACGGGGCCGAGTCCGTGGGTGGGATAGAGGTTTCCGTTTCGCTTTTGGTAATGAACGGTGCGCCAGCTTCCGGTTCCGCGCTCAACTTCATGCATTTGCCCGCGTAGGTCATGGATATAAGCGGCTTCTCCATGGAGGAGATCACCGAACAAACCAAGTCGGCACATATTGAGGACAAGGAGTTCTTCGCGTCCGTAATTAACGTTCTCCATCATCATGCAGTGCTTCTGGGTGGCTTCGGAGGTATCGACGAGCTTCCAGCAATCTTCGATCGTTAGAGCAGCAGGAACTTCGACAAAAGCGTGTTTGCCGTGCTGCATAGCGCAAAGAGCCATTGGAACATGCCATTCCCAAGGTGTGGCAATCACGATCGCATCGATGTCATCGCGGGCGCACATTTTCTCAAATGCGCGCTCTCCATCTACATAGAGATCAGGCTTTTTGAATCCAGCGTCTGTGACGCGCTTTGCCGCACGCTCAGCCCAGTCTTGATACAAGTCGCAGATAGCGACAACCTCAGTACCTTCGCAAGCAAGGACTGAATTGATGTGCGTTGGGCCACGCGCACCCACACCGATGAATCCGAACCGGACGGTATCCAATTTCGGAGCATGGAAATCAGCCATTGACTTCCCTTTTCTTCGGGCAGGTCGGACAAGGGGGGCGTTTTGTTGAGAGGCAAACAATTTGCCACCGAGCATAGACAGCCCTGCTGTGCCCGCGGCGGCCAGAAACTCACGTCGCTTCATGGTGTTGTCAGTCTATCGCGCGTGGCCATAGAATCGCAAAGAAAAAGCGCGGATGTTTGACATCCGCGCTGATCTTGTCGCTTACTTTGCTTCTTTGACTGCTTTTCTGAGTTCATCGAGAGTGACTTTTCCGGTTTTGCGCCAAAGAACTTTTCCGTTTTTGACAATCACCATCGTCGGCACTTCTTTCACTTTCCAGCGATCTGCCATTTCCAGGCGACTATCGACAAGAAGGGGGTAATCAATCGTCTTGGTTTTGACGTATTTGGCGAGGTCGGCTAAGTTTTCGTCGATGCTGACGGAAACGAACTGATATCCCAACGATTTTTGCTCCTTCCGAAAGTCGTTGAGGATCGGCTCAATCTCGCGGCAGGTTCCGCACCAGGTTGCCCAGAACTCAAAGAAGTAGATTTTGTCTTTTTCCAGGGATTTGAGAGTCCATAACTTCCCTTTCGTATCCTTGATGCCAATTTCGGGCACATTGCTTTGCGCGAGAGCAAAGGTAGCTGTCGCTAATAGAGTGAGGATGAGGAAGAACTTTTTCAACTTAGAACCCCCACGAGACCACAAAGCCAAGGTGTTTGCCACGTGCCAGTAGCAGGCTGTATGCCTGCTGATTCGCCATTTTGGTCAATAAGAAGTGACTGTAGTCACCATCATTAATGCCTTGGAAGATCATGTCGTTTGGCAAAGTCACGTTCACACCAAATGGGAAGACAGTTCGCCCGCCCCATGTGTTTGTCTTCACGCTGACAAAAGGAGTGATTGGTGTGTCTTTGATGTGTTTGCTCGCGGTCAGGAAGAACGCTTGCCCGCGCGGAGTGGAGAGGCGATCACTGGCCATACCAACGAGGAGACTCGGGTGATTATCACCTTCTGGAGTAATGAACCAGCTAAACCGAGGCAGGATGAGCGCATCACCGTCACTCTTGCGGAGGTAATCGAACGGATCATCCTGAAAGCGTGGCACGGGCATCACTGCGTTATCGCTTCCGGATCGCTCAATCCCAACGTACAGCCGTGGGTTGACCGCGTAGTCGAGCGAAAAGCGGTGCTGTGCTTTCGGATCGTCAATATTTACATAGCGGTAGGTGAAAGTCCAGGTTGCTGGTAGCCCATCGGGACCGAGGAGTTTGGCTTCACCAGCGCATCCCGCACAAGTAGGAGCCATTGTTCGATTTACTTTTGCCTCGCCGGGGGTAACTGATTTGATGCTTCCTTTAACGTTTGCGGCGTATTTGGCGGGGTTCTCGGCGAATGTCGCATCGCATCCTGCACAGCAGAAGTAGTACCGGGTGCCTTCAAAATCGGCATATCCGGCGGCATTGGCGTGAGATTCGATTTTCTCTTTCATCACCGGGCAAGTGAGAGACTCGTTCTTTGGCGCTTGAGCATAGACTTGCGGGAACTCATCAAAAGATGTTTTGTTTTCTTCGTTCGCAAAGTAGTAGCGCACACCAGCGAAGTTAGAGTATGCCTTGGAGCCCTTGGCATCAAGGCGTGTCTTGGCGACCGGGTCGAAGAGAGATTGGGCGACAACAACGCCGTCTTTCTCCGCATCTGCAAGTGCTTTTTCGGGATTCGCTTGGAATTTCGCATCGCATCCCGCACAACACACTTCAACGAGAAGGCCCTTGTATTGCATAGGGGCCGCACCAGGAACGATGGGGTTCCTCAGGATTGGGCAGAGTATCTGTGACTGTGCTTGCGAGAGGCATGCAATCACCAACACGAGAGTTGATAAAACGGTTTTCATTCTGTTCTTTTAGATTTCACAATTATCGGCTTGTGAGGGCGCACTCATGGGAGCCATGCTCCTGATGATGAGAGCGAGTGAAGAACTTAGCGCGGTGGGGCGCGAGAATGATCGGGGAGGAGGGTTGGCCCACGGGGGAATCCCTCGGGAACAGATTTGATGTCGCTCCGAGTAGGAACTTCGAAGCGAAGCACAGGCTCATTGGCATAAGAGAACTGACTGAGAGCAACCTGCAAACTGCCTGCCATTACCGCAGGTGGGGTTGCTTTTTGCTTTTTGTCAGTTGAGCCGATGCAGGGGCAAGAGTGCTTTTCTGGAGTGGCGGGCGAGGCCGGGTTGATCTCTGATCCACAGCAACAGGACGGCTTTGTCTCGCAGTCCATTTTAGTTGCAGGAATCGGTGATTGTGAGACGTGCGAAAGCCATGCGATGGCAGGTGCGACACCTACCATCATCTGTGAGAGGATAAGGATCCCCGCAAGAATTGGTCGCAGAGATTTCACGCGTCTGTTACCCTTAACGCATTGTATAGGATTTTGATTCCATGATGTGCAGGAAGAGGGTCGCTCTTACCTGCACATCACTTTTTGGTGACTACTTTGCTTCTGACATAGGGTCGTACCAGTCGCGCGACGGCACCGATCCAACTGTTTGCTGCCATGTTTGATCAAAGGAGTGGTTTTTAGCGTGACCATCTGCAAAGAGATAGTTCGCCCGTTCTCCATCCAGGTCGTACCAAAGTGTCCGCGGGAGTTTTCGCATCATATCCCACTGATTCATGGCCATCATCCCGCTCACCTTTGCCGGGCTCCCCCAGAACATCGGCATAAAGTGATCTGGATTTGCGACAACGTTCGGATCGCTCCATTGAATGTGATCACGTACCGGAGCAGCAAAAATTGTCGAAGCTGGGTTGACTGGCGTAGTCAGCGTCATTCCATTGTAGGGAGGATGATTCGCATCGAAGTACGCGTTGAGACCATAGCTAGTGAATCGCGCACCGGAACCCCAGTACGCAGATTCATCAAGCGGAGAGCGGTGGAGTAACTTTGTATTACTGTAAGGTTGAAGATCATCAACCCAGGTCTGATTATGCGCTCCCATTTTGACAATGGGAATGCCGTCGTCATAGTCCCCCGCATAGATCATCAGGGCGAGCCCAATCTGTTTAAGATTGCTGAGATCACCAGTTTTCTTTGCGGCGACTTTTGCTTTTGCAAAGACCGGGAAGAGGATAGCGGCCAGGATTGCAATGATTGCAATGACAACAAGAAGCTCTATAAGCGTAAACGCCCTGAGTATTCGATTTTTGTTTTGAATTTTCATTTCGTGTAAGGTGTAAGCATCCGGGCAATGTCATGAACTGACATTGCAAGCAACAGAAGCGGAAGCTACGAAATGAACTGTGGAGGGGGTGTAAGAGGGACTTCGCTTTTTGGACGAAGCTTCTGCACGAGCCTAGTTTGTGATTCTCGGACAGCCACAAGAGGCTGCCTCGATACGATCACAAGAGGCTTCGTGAGAATGATGGGCTGTGCGCTATTGACCTCACGAGCTTTTGAAACATTTTCCTGTTTCTCGCTCGCTTTTTTCTCTTCGCACGCACACTGTTTGAAATCCTTTTCGCCTAATTGAGGGGCGCGAGTAATTTCAATGGAACGACCCTCCTGATCCAGCGAAAGGTCAGCAACCTTTTGGACAGGAGCCGTGGGGCAGTGTTTCCCAATGGGGGTCGTTGGCATCCAAATGCCAGCAGAAGTGACCCCTAGGAGTGCCGCGAAAAGAAACGAGAGGAGTTTGCGCACAGATTTTGAACGTTGCCTCCGTCTCATGCCACCAGTGTACACGAGCCTTGGTGAACTCTATTCCTGAACGGGGACTTCTTCTGGGAGAAGGAGATAGATCAGAGATGCTCCTGCCTTCATTTTGGGTTTGTAATCTGTCGTCACGGGCTCGAAAAGGCCGCTTTCTGAAATCACCGCAAGCACCTTTGCTCGCTCGCCATTTTCTGCTTTGAATTTATCGGAGTCGAACTCCTTACTGAGCTTGGTCGACTTGATACTTGCACCTTGTGAAATTAATTGAGAAAGCCCCTGGAATCCGAGATCCTTACTAAAGAGCGTACGATGTTGGAAGGAGCTACTGGCGTCTGTTCCAGTACCGGCTTTGCCATCGCCCGGCAACTGGTATGCCCGCTCCCGAGTGAATACATGAGTCAGGTGGATGAGACTGAGTGTGTTGATCTCGCTGTTGGGAGTCATCGCGAAGACTTTGCCGATGCCCTCCAGGTCGAGCTCTTCCATCGTGCGTTCGGTGAGGATGTTCCCCTGTAAGACGGGAAGCTCTTGCGCTCGTGCGGAGCGAACATTGTTCCAGTTGGTATCAACCAGCACGACCCGGAAACCCTTTTCTTTGATGAGCTTCGCCAATGCCATGCTCACTGTGTTTGCCCCAATGAACAGAACGCCTTGCGGATTTTGATCAGCGAGGCCGAGCTTACGGGCAAGCGGCGTTGCGGAAAGACCGTAGATCAGAACCGATCCAACAATAACGAAGAACACTATAGGAACCAGGGTTTCCGCGGCAGGGTGATGGATTTCCTCGAGTTCCAGTGCGAAGATCGAGGCAACCGCCGCAGCAACAATCGCGCGTGGAGCCAGCATCGCGAGGAATGCCCGTTCTTTCCAATTTGTGTTGCTAAAGAGTGTGGAAGCCAGGATGCTGAGCGGGCGTCCAATCACGATAAGAACCAGAAGGAACAGGACATGCGCGGAACCGACTTTAGTGAGCGTTTCCAACGGAATACGTGCGGCAAGCAGGACAAAAAGGCTTGAGATCAGGAGCACCTGTAAGTTCTCCTTGAACTCCAAGATGTGCTCGACTTTTACGAACTTCTGGTTGGCGAGCGCAACCCCAAGAACGGTGACAGTCAGCAGTCCGCTTTCCGATTGAATCTGGTTTGAAAGTGCGAACGTACCGATGACCACCATCAGCATGAATGGACTGTGGAGGAATTCGGGAATCCAAAAACGCCGGATGAAGACCACCATCAAGGCGGCGCAGACTAGCCCAATAGCAAGCCCAGCCCCAAGGGTGAGCATGATGGCATTGAAAATTTCGGCGCGGGGGTTGGTTGCCTCAAGGATGACTGCCTCGAATACAAGCACGGCGGCAAGAGCACCGATCGGGTCGATCATGATGCCTTCCCATTTGAGGATGGAACCGATGCGCTTCTTGGGCCGGATTTGTCTCAGGAGCGGGCCAATGACTGTCGGGCCAGTAACAACAAGGATTCCACCGATCAGAGCGGCAACATTCCACTCCATGTCGAAGATGTAGACGCCAGCGACAGTGCTGACACCCCAACTCACGAGCATCCCCACTGTGACGAGGCTGATGACCGTGCCTCCCACCTCCTTGATATCTTTGAACTTGAGGCTGAGTCCGCCTTCAAACATGATGACGGCAACGCTAAAAGAAACGATGGAGAGGATGAGCTCACGCCCAAAGACTTCATCGGGATTCAGGAAGCCGGTGGCTGGCCCAGCAATCAGACCAACAACAAGAAGAAGCAGAATCGCAGGAGCGCGGAAGCGCCATGCTAACCATTGCGCCCCTATCCCCAAAAGAAAGATGGAAGCTAACGCGATTCCTGTTGCTTCTTTCATGAAAAAGTCAGTATGCCCAAACTACGGATTGAAACGTGAGGTGGTTTTCCTCAGTTTTCGATGAGTTCGTAGCGGGTGTTGCGTCTGCGCGGGGTGTAGCCTGCATCAGCGATGAGGCGTTCAAATTCTTCAGAGCTAAGGATGAACTTGTTCCCTGCTGCGCTGACAACATTCTCTTCTATCATCGTGCTTCCGAAATCGTTAGCACCATAGCCGAGTCCAAGCTGAGCGATCTTCGGCCCTTGGGTGAGGATAGACAGCTGGATATTCGCGAAGTTATCCAGGAAGATGCGGCTGACCGCAAGGGTACGCAAGTAATCGAACGCACTGGCTTTGCGCTCAATCGGGAGATTTGTTTCTTCCGGCTGGAAGCTCCAAGTAACAAATGCACGGAACGGCTGACACTCATCTTGCAGATCGCGGATGCGGTTGAGATGCTCCACGCGATCTTCCAGAGTTTCGACGTGTCCAAACATCATGCTGGCGGTTGAGCGAATTCCGAGCTTGGATGCCGTTCGCATACAAGCAAGCCACTCATCGGTGGTGTCTTTGTACGGAGCTATGATCTTGCGGACGCGATCTACCAGGATCTCTCCACCTGCGCCGGGGATGGAATGCAAGCCGGCCGCATTGAGTCGCTTGAGGCAATCTTCCAAGGTCAGTTTGCTGATGTGAGCGATATAGATGATCTCAGCCGGGCTGAGTGCGTGCAGGATGACGTTCGGATATTTCTCTTTGATCAGGCTGAAAATGCGCTCATAGTAATCAATCTTCAGCTTGGGGTTCAGGCCACCTTGGAAGAGGATTTCAACGCCCCCCTTATCTACCGTGTCGCCGACTTTTCGCAGAATTTCCTCGTCGGAGAGGGTGTAGCCTTCCCCGTGATTCGGCACGCGATAAAACGCGCAGAATTTGCATCGCACCCAGCAGACGTTGGTGTAGTTGAGGATACGCCCGATGATGTAGGTGACGACATTAGGGTCGGAAACTTGCTCCCGGCGGTAGTTCGCCAATGCGGCGAGATCGTTCAGGTTTTCGTGATTGAAGAGGAAGAGAGCATCTTCGGGTGTGATGCGCTCATTTGCGTAAACCTTGTCCGCAATGGTGTCAATTGTGATTTCGGGAGACAGGGTGGATGCCATGCCACTTTCATTCTACTTCTGGTTCAAAAGGTGTGTTTTCAATTTGGGCTGAAAGTTGGCGAAATTGAGTCCGATTTAGACAGAAACCTGGTTCAATGAGTGATTATGCAAGACGTCTCTGCGGCAAATTTGCGCGCAACCGTTGAAAAGCTGGCGAGCTACAACACTCGGAACACTCTTTCGGCAACGATGCCGGAGGCGGCTGAATGGCTCCGGTCTGAATTCGCAAAACTTCCGCGCATGAAAACTGAGCTGATGACTTATGTAGCTCCCAAAGGTCGTCGTGTGCCGGAAGATATGGAAGTTGTGCAATGCGTTGCGACTTTGCCAGGCAAGTCCGATCGCATCTTGGTGATGGGCGGACATATGGATAGCCTCAATCTCCAAGTCGATGCGAAGACAGGTCGTGCGCCCGGCGCAAATGATGATGCGAGCGGGGTTGCTGCCACATTAGAATGCGCACGACTACTTAGCCAAAAAGAGCATGAACAGACCATTGTCTTTGTCGGGTTCACCGGCGAAGAACAAGGTTTGCTGGGATCCCGAGCTTTAGCAGAAAAAGCCAAGGCGGAAGGCTGGAAGATTGATGGCGTATTGAGCAACGACACGGTCGGCTCAAGCTCGAACTTAGCGGGGCAGAAAGATGAGAAACACGTACGCGTCTTTAGCGAGGAAGGCGAGGATCACAATTCACGTGAACTAGCGCGATTCCTGGAATGGGAAGTCCGGCAAGGCGGCGGTGATTTCCGTTTGAAGTTGGTTCTGCGGCGAGATCGATTTGGACGCGGAGGCGACCACACGCCGTTTGTTCAGAATGGATTCAATGCCGTGCGGTTCATCGAAGTGCATGAGGAATACACCCGCCAGCATACGCCTGATGATCTCCCTGAGCATATGGATTGGAATTACTTGGCGAACGTTGCCAAGTGCAATCTGATCGGCTTGACTTCCCTGGCGAACGCTGGCCCCTCTCCTAGCAATGTCCGCATCAAGATGGATCAAGGGCATAACACGACAGTGACTTGGAAATCAAACGGAGCAAAGGTGCATACCGTTTACTGGAGGGATACACGTTCCGCAGTCTGGGAAGGCCATGTTGATGTCAAGGATGCGGAAGAGGCAACAATTCCGCTGGTCAATAAAGATGATCACTTCTTTGCGGTAGGTGCGGAAGGTGGCGTGCCAACTGAGGCGCGCTAGAAAGTTTGCTTTTTAACCAAACCCTGGTTATACTGAGGACGCCATGTCGCAAGCTCTTGATATTCATGAGGCGCTTCGGACGAACTACTTAATGCAGTCGTTGTCTGAACGCCAAATCGGAGAAATCTCTGCCATTACTTCTGTCAAGGAGTTCAATGGTGGTGATACGATCCTTCGCCAGTTCGCAAAAGACAATGATCTTCTGATTATCTTGGAAGGCAAAGCGCGAATCAATGGCTTCTCGGGAGAATTGATTGCAGAAGCTCAGCCAGGTAGCGTCATTGGGGAAATCTCACTGATTGATGACAAGCCTCGTTCGGCAACTGTTGTTGCCGTTGGCGATACAAAAATCGCGACGATACCTAACAGTGATCTTTGGGGACTTATGAACCGCGAACCGGAGATTGGGAAGGAGCTTCTCCTAGCAATTTCACGTATTTTGGCAGCAAGATTACGGGCAGCGAATGTAGTTTTGGATTCCGTTGTGGAACGAGCAGATTAGTATTCGGGGCAAAGCGAATTCTGAAAGGCGGCCGAATATGGTCGCCTTTTTTGCTTGATCTGAATGCTGAGGAGATCTTTCCTAAGTGTGGGGAAAGTTGTGTGTGCCCGATGTCGACAACGACGATGAATGAAGATTTTGCAAAGTGGCTGATCCCGACGGATGCGGCCCGTGCATTTGTCCCTGCGGATATGGCCCAGAAGTGCCGACTGCTTCCGCTTGAACTCCGGTCAGATATGTTGATCTGTGCTGGTGCTGATCCGATCCAGTTTGATGATGTTTCGCAATTGCAGTTTGCGCTTCAAAAGCGGATTACGATTGTGCGAGTGCCCAGTGAGGCTCTCTTTGACGCTCTTTGGCGGGAATACGGTCATGCACCTATTCCAGAGCTGCCGAGAATTGCTCATGCCTTCAAGCAAGAAGTGAAGTCTAAGGCGGAGGCGATTCCGCCGGTACAGATTGACTGGGCATCTCAACCGATGAAAGTCATTACCGTGGCGAGTGGTTCCGGCGGGTCAGGAAAAACGAATACCGCGATCAATCTCGCTACGAGTTTGAGCCTGGCAGGATACAAAGTTGCGCTCTTGGACGCGAACTTTAGCTTCCCTAACGTGCATCTTGCAATGGGGATTCGCCCCAAGCACACTATCAACGATGTGATTTCTGGGCGAGTCAGTGCGTATGATGCATTCAATCCGACTTCCAGTGGGGTACATGTTCTCTGTGGAGCGCCGGGCACACCGAGCCTTGCCAACACAGACTATGCGACCCTGGCAAGATCAGGTTGTGGATATGAGAGATTCCAGAGCCACTACGACTACTTGATCGTAGATACTGGTTCTTCGCTTGACCACAAAGCGTTGAGTTTCCACCAACTAGCCGATGAAGTTTTGCTTGTTGGCACCCCTTCGATGGAATCCATGCACGATTCTTACGTTATGGCGAGCTGCCTGAAATGCTCGAACCGAGATGTGAATATTAGCTTCTTGATGAACCAAGTCTGCGACAAGAAAGAGGCTAGGCAGCTATCGAGTCGATTCCTGGCTTATGCGAATGACCTTCCTGGTCGGCACTTGATTGATCGGGGCTTTGTCAGTGAATCAAAGTCTGTCGTCAAGGCGATGTCGGCGGGGGTTCCGGTGAGCACTCTCAATACAAAGGAAAAGCTGAGTAAGCAGTTCCAACAGCTCAGTGCGCAATACAGTCCGAGTCTTAAAATTGAAACCCAGGCTAAGAAAGTAGCCTGGGCAAAAGCGGCGAGCGAATAATCGCTGTTACTTAATGTCGCGCTTGAACCGGATTGAATTCATGATTCGGTCAATTGCGGCATTTCCTTCTTTGTCATCGTTTCCTGCGAATCCAAAGATGGAGTAGACGTTGCGTCCATCACCCACTAGGGCAATCTTAATGACGGAGTCACCATCTTCTTGTTTGAGAGCCACGGTTGCTTTCAGCATTGGGCGACCATCGACACTCAATCCGTTTTCAAACTTTGGCACTGAGATTTTTGTGGTTTGCTTGACGCCAACTTTTGGAGTGACCTCGATGGACTTGCCGTCTTTCGAAAGTTCAACTTTAGCGGTGTCTTCCCCAATGCCAACGATCAGATCAACCATTACATCAGCGAGCTTTTTGTGATCGGCTTTGACTTTTTCGCGCCCGTTAAAGACGGTAGCAAAGAGAACAATATTCTCGGAGTCCAGGATGTAGTCGGTGGTAGAAGCAACCCAATCGTTCTTATCTTCAATAACTTCGGTGGTGTCTGCCGTCAATTCGCCAGGAAGCTCCATTGAAAGGGCAGATTTGCCGACATATTGTCGTGACCAATCGAGAGATGCAACTGCAAGCCCAGCAAGGGTTGCAATTGCGAGCACAGAAAACCAAATTCGTGATGTATTTCGCATCGCCATAACCTAAAAGCAGAGGATAGCAAACTCTGCTCACATACCTATATGACGACTACTGTGCGCAAAAGCTACGATTGCTCAATATGGCTAGGGATTTCGAGAGTGATTCCTACTCGCTTGAGTTGTCTTTGCGCCAAATCCCAATCGTATCGTTCGGCTTTTGCAAGTCGCTTATCTTCTTGCTTTGCCGCATCATTTTGACCAGACAAAGTGAGGAATTGATGCAGGATCACCACATTGCTGAGGTTGTTCGGGTCGAGATCAAGCGCGAGCCGTGTGGCTCTGATCGCTTCGCTGTGCTTTTCTAATCCCCAGAACGCCAGCGCAGCCAGTGTGTAGAAGTGATCATCACCCGGATTGAGTTCGGCGGCAGCGTGAACAGCCGTCTTTGCCCCCTCAAAATCCTTGATGTCTAGCATCAAATCACCAGCCCAGTAGTGATAGAACTCATCATCGGGGGCTAGTGCAATCGCGCCTTGAATCGCGGGGAGAGCCGCCTTGGGGAAACCAGCGTTACGAAGCGTTTCCGCTAATTTGAAATGGAGATAAGGATCTTTCGGGTTCGCTTTGATGCTCTGTTCCATTTCCCCAACCGCATCTCGCATACGACCGTACCGGCGATAAAGAGTGCTCAGCCCAATGAAGAGTTCTCCGCTTTCGACGACCTTTCGCGCCCTCTCATATTGATAAAATGCTTGTGGGAGCATGTCCGCAGATTCATAGGCGGCAGCAAGATCAAAACCTGATTCGGGTGAGCCTTGCTCAATGGCCTTTTTGAAATGTCGGATTGCTGCCTCGTAATCCCCTTCACCGAGGCTGACTTCGCCATATTCGCGACTTTCATCGGCAGACTTCCCTTCTTTGTCATGGTAACGCCCCTTGATATTGCCGCTACCGGCACCGGGCATGTCAAAGAGTTGGGTGATGTTGGAGATTTGTTCGGACATGATTAGCCTGGGCTCACCGTTATGGTGGCGGGATAGTGCGCCCCACTCAGCGGGATGGTTTCAATACGTATGTTCTCGGTTTGGCCCGGTTCGAGAGTTCGCTCCCAAAGTCGTCTTTGTTCTTTGGTTTGGAGTAGACGGGCATCGATGTATTCGCCATTGACTAAGAAGATCGCGCCGGAGTATCCTGCGCTCGCTTCAAACTCAATTTTGACTTTCTGTTTGGTTGGTTTCGGGTTGGAAACTGTGCCTTCGATCAGATACTGAACCCCAAAATTGCCAAGGAGCTTCTGCTGATCTTCGGTTCCGGAAATGGCTTTTTCTCCAATGCGGATGAAGGCAAAGCGTCCTCCGGCTTCGTATTCAAACGACTCTTGTCGGAGCGGATTGGGATAAGTGTGTTTGGGTAGGCCTTGGGTTGGAAAGTGGAAGTCAGAAATCGGGATGGCACGTGCAAACTGCCATGGACGGGCAAAGTTACGACCGGGAAGCCAATATGGACTCATCTCACTCAGGCTGATGGCATTGGCGACGAGGATGACATCGGAATCGCCAACGCCAAGAAGATGGAGAGATGCTAGGGCAGAGATCGTTTCCCCGGGATTCATGACGCGGCTGATGATGGGGACAGCAGAATTTGGTGGGATCTCTAAGACTTCAGCGTTATGGCTGAGCCAGTTTTGGAAGAATACGTTTCCGGCTTGGTATCCAGCTAAGGTCGGGTTTTTCTCCGGCTGTGCATCCCCCATGATTGCGACCATCGAAGCTGGCTCGCTCCCACGATTGATCACCGCGTACTGAATGATGAGAGACTGCGCGGAGCGGCTGAAATGGTGAGCAAGAAGCCTAACGGGTGAACCGGAGCGGAACTTGCCCCAATAAAGTTGACCTGGCTCAAAAATGTTTTCTGGCTCATTGGAATACCACAGTTCATCTTCAAAAGTTCGTCCCCCGCCTTTGTTCTCGATCACAACATTCACAGTGCCAGAGACGGAGAGTCGATCGGGGGCATCGACCGCAACTTTGATTGGCAAGACGAGCCGCTCACCGGGCGCGATCGCTTTGACTTTTGGAAAGTTAGCGGTGATGACGGCACCAAGAGGCGACTCCAAGCGGGTGTTAATTGCCGTTCGCAGTGAAGAGAGAACCGTTGCTTCATCGGCTGGCTGCCCCATCACTTGTGTGACTAATTTGGTTGGTAGTTCACAGGCGGCGGCGAGAGCACTTACAGTAAGAGTCTTAGTAGTAGTCAGACCTGAGATATTGAGCCGCACCGTTCCAAGTTCGTTGGGCGTGATAACCAACTCACCGAGACTGCGCTCGATTTTCGCTCCACCGACTGGCTCCTGTGTGATTGTGGCGAGACGCGCTTCTGAGCCTGTAAATGGAATTTTTACCGATTGCCCTTTTGCGACAATGAAACCATCCTTGGGGGTGCTGAGAGCGGGTGTTGCAAGCGCCTTCCCGATGCGAGTAGCCCAAAGCTCAGTGACGCTCTCTATTGTGCCGAGTTGAGCTTGCGCTTCCGTCTTTGTGATGGTGAAAACAGGTCGTCCACCCACAAAGATTCTGCCTACGCCATTTCCAAAAACGGTAGTGACCTTCTCACCGGATTTGAAGGTGGAAAGAGTCTTGACGAAGTAGGCAGCGAGTTGATCTTCCGATTGCGCTGCGGTTTTGCTGCGGATCGTCGCAACAGGGACTTCGTTGATGACGAGAGTTGCGCCGCTTGACCAAATGTCCGCATCAGCGCTCACGAAGCCCGGAAGCGCTGCGGTCATCAGAGCCAAACTCGCCCAAGTCACAGAACACTAAGATACCTTTTTGGACTCATTTGGCCCTGGCAAACCAGAAACCGGGCGCGCGACCATTGGCAATGAATGATGCGAAGTTGGGCTGGATGGTGACTTCCTTCTTTGTGCTGCTAGCGTGAAGAAAGCCATCGCCGTTTGAATCCTTCACATAGAGCCCAACGTGGGAGAAATCGATTCCCTGACGGCGATCGACTAGGGCGATGAAATCACCGTTTTGCATTGAACCGAGGACGTTTTTGACTTTTGACTTCGGAACGAAAACAAAAGGTTGGGAAGTGAGTTTCTTTTCAATCTCTCGGATTGTTTGCTCATGCCCTTTGATATGAGGATATGAGCGAGCGTTCTGAGTCATGAAGTTAAAACTGCGGCTTTCCTGGGTAGTGAACGATTGGTTTCGCCCTGGCTCCCAAAGCCTTCCCGCTTGGATGTTTTCGTTGAGCCAATCCCTTGTGTAATGCAACCGGCTTGCATAGCCATTGACAACACCACCCCGATACCGAGATTGGGTAACCAGCGCTTTCACTGAATCATAGTCGCGGGTTTTGGAACGGGAAACCGCCCAAGCAGTTTCGACAAATGTCACGCAATCAAGGCCATCAAAGATGACAATACACTGTTCATTTCCCTGGAATTGTTCTAATGTGCCGCCAACATACGGTGTGCCAATGAACGACTTGCCCGCCGCTGCCCATCTATCACCGGGAGTTGCGGTTTTGGGCAATTGGTCAATAGCGTGCCACCCTGCCTGAACCCTCTCCCATCCTGGCGGATTTATGACGATGAGCGCGACGAGCGAGATCATGCTTTTATTGTAACGGCATCATGCTCGGATTCAAAAGTGCCGTAGAAGTACGGAGTTGCCGATTCAAACTCACCTGCGCAGGTATCAACCATCTTGAAGACGGGTTCAACGGAATACTTCTGGATGGCTGCCTCTACAAGTTGTAGAGTCTTGACCTGACTTTCATTGATCCCAAGAATCTCGGCAACCTCAGCGGGTGACTTTGCCAACTCCGAAGTGAGAAGCCGCCTCATGACCGGGGTGATTCCCATTGCCGCTCGGATTGCCGGAGATGGGAACCCAATTTCAAAGGCTCGCTGAATGCACGTGTCAATGTCAGCTTCTGTTGCCTCCGATTCCAGAAGTTCGGTGAGATCGCGCTCCACTTTGACGAGGTTCCCAATCTTATTGAGGAACCAGAAATCAACGCGGCTGTGCTGGTGTACTTCTTCGTAAGACCAACCGCGACGAATTGCCTCGGCGAGTGCCCAAAGTCTTTCATCAGTCGGATAAGTGAGTGCGTGCTTGAGTTCGTCGGTGCTTAGGCTCGACATTCCGGCATGGCGCAGGTCTTTCGATTTGACCTCCAGCCCCCGAATCGCTTTCATTAAGGCTGATTCAAATGTCCGGTCAATCGCCATCACTTCCCCGGTTGCTTTCATCTGCGTGGAAAGACGTCGGTCGCCAGTTGCAAACTTGTCAAAAGGCCAGCGTGGAATTTTGACAACGCAGTAATCCAATGCTGGTTCAAAACAAGCCTTTGTGGTTTTCGTGACGGCGTTATCAATCTCATCGAGTGTTTTGCCCGTTGCAATCTTTGCCGCAACGCGAGCAATCGGGTAGCCAGTTGCTTTGGATGCCAGCGCAGAGCTACGGCTCACACGTGGGTTGACTTCGATGATGTAATAGTCAAAGCTATCGGGATTGACGGCAAGCTGAACGTTGCATCCGCCTTCGATCTTCAACGCAGAGATGATCTTGAGGGATGCTGTACGGAGCATGTGATATTCAATGTCGCTCAAGGTCTGGCTGGGAGCCACGACGATGCTATCACCGGTATGAACGCCCATTGGGTCGAGGTTCTCCATGTTGCAGACGGTAATGCAGTTCCCTGCTCCATCGCGCATAACCTCATACTCGACTTCTTTCCAACCGAGAAGACTACGCTCGACCATCAACTGGCTTCGCATAGAGAGTTTGAGCCCCTTTCGACCAATTTCCCAGAGTTCTTCTCGAGTGCTCGCAATTCCTCCGCCCGTTCCACCAAGAGTATAGGCAGGGCGCACGATGCAGGGGTAAGGAACTTCGTCGAGGATGGATTCCAGATCGGATTCGCTTTCGACAATCCAACTTTCGGGGACAGGTTCACGGATTTCGCGCATTAATGCGCGGAAGAGCTCTCGATCCTCGGCTTTACGGATAGCTTCGAGTTGGGTGCCAAGAAGTTCGACGTTGTATTTTTCCAGAATGCCTTGGTTTGCTAGCTGGGAGGCAAGGTTGAGGCCAGTTTGCCCTCCAAGGGTTGGGAGAAGACCATCTGGGCGCTCCTTGGCAATGACTCGCTCGCAGAATTCAACGGTCAGCGGTTCGATGTAAACCCGATCCGCCGTTTCTTCGTCGGTCATGATTGTGGCGGGGTTGGAATTGATGAGAACGACTTCGTAGCCCTCTTCGCGAAGGCTTTTGCACGCTTGTGTGCCGGCATAATCGAATTCTGCCGCTTGACCGATGATAATCGGCCCGCTCCCGATGACAAGGATCTTCTTCAACTTGTGGCTCGGTATACCTCCGGCAGGATTACGAGGTTCGTCTAGCATCGAATTTTGGTCATAATGGAACCGCTTGCCGATTTATTCGGCGCATTTTTCTTTGGAGTTGGACATTGTTGAAGATTGGTTCTCGACGTTTATCTAATTTTGTAGTTGTTTTGGGGGCAGTAGCGGCGTTGGCTACATCTGCGCTCGCTCAATTTGATATCCGGGTAAATGGCCCGACGAGCATCAATCCGGGGCAGCAACAAACCTATCGCGTGAGTTTCCGCACGATTGCAGATGTCAGCAACCTCCAATTCGGAGTTCGGATTACACCAAGCAATGCAATGTCCGATTTCCGGGCACAAGTCAACAAAGGCTCCGTTGTGACGGGCGGAAACTCTGGAGTCACCTATGCGCTTCCCTTCCTCGCCCGCTTTGATCGGATTGGAATGCTGGCCATTGTCACTCCAAACGCCAACTTCCGCGGATCTTTCAACCTTGAGTTTTTTGCGAAGGTCGCCGGATCGACGACCGACATCAGTACAGAAATCGTCACAGTGAGCTGTGGTCAACTTCCCGCGCCTACACTCAAACTTCCGCTTGATGATGAAATCCTGAGTCCAAGCCCAGTCTTCCGCGTCAATACTTCGACAACCATCGCCGTTCCCCTCACCTACGAAATCGAAGTGAGCGGCCCCGATGGACAAACGATTTCATCCACTTCAATGGCATCCGGAACGGATTTCACTTACTTCATGCCACTAGAAGATGGATTCCTACCGGGAGACTATTCTTGGCGGGCACGGGCACTCGATGAAAATGGCGCACCCGGCGTTTGGAGTTCTCCTCGGACATTCATCTCTTTCGGCGGGTTCGATATGGCGGGTGCTGGCTCACAGACATTTTTCAACAACATGTATGCCGCTGGTTGGCAAACGTTCTTTGCTGCGAGTTGGGGTGGTCACAGTAAGTGGTCGCCAGCTGCACTGAATATGCTGCGCGCCCACAATGCTGGGTGCAAAGTGGCAGCTTACTGCTTCATGAACTTTGACAACGGCTCGACCATTCCCGGGGCTCCCGCAAACCAAACAGGTGATTGGCAAGTCGATCAAGCGCTGGCGAATATCGGGTTTGTGAACAATAAATCGTCGCTTCCTTACGATCTCAAGTACTTGATGATTGATATCGAAAACCGTTTCCAAGGAACCATGAGCACCGATGATCGCGTGCAGCGCATCGCCGAGGGTGTTCAGCGCGTGCGTGATCTAGGTTTTTGGCCGATGATCTACACCCGAAACGAAGGTTTCAATCAGTGGTGGAACACATACACGGGTTTTTCAGAAGATTTTCAAGAAATGCCGCTCTGGGGCTCCAAACCCGAAGTTTCCACTGCGGTTTACAAAGATCATCTGAGTCTTGATGTTGGGAATCCGTGGGTGCGTTATGGCGGCTGGGAAGTGCGCGGCGGTAAGCAGTATCTTCTCGACTGGACAATCTTTGGCGGCCGTGTTGACTTCAACGTCTGGGATCCTGCGGTCTGGAATGTGACCAGCCCGCCTCCAGGCAACATCAACGTTTTTGCCTCCAGTCATACGATTGTTCGCCAAACCGATGGCACCTACCGAGTGAACATCACTCTTGGTAATTCTGGTTCGATTGAAGCCTACGCCGTACGTGTTGGAGAGTTGAGCTTGGGTGGAGCCTCTGTGTCTGGACGGCACCGAGTGGGGCGAATCCTTAGCAGTGGATCACGTGCCAAGGCACTTGTCTTCCCTGCCTCTGCTGGTTCGCCGGGAAGTACCGTGGCATTGAATTACAACATCTGGACTGGTCACGGGCCTCAGCCTGTTACGGTCAATCTGACGCTCCCATAAGCCGCCGGTAGACGGCATCATGGAATTGAGGACGAACCTGTGCGATTTGCAGGTTCTCTTCATTTGGGTGGACGCGATTCGTGAGCAGAACCGCGAAAATCTTTGCGTCAGGGTCAATCCAGATGCATGTACCGGTGAATCCGGTGTGCCCGAAGCTTTTCGGGCCGAAGAGGTTGCCCGCAGATGAACCGGACGGGGATTTGGTGTCCCATCCCAACGCCCGAGAGGATTTTGATGACTGCTGGATAGCCCAATCCTGCTGCCACCACTCCGGTTTTTGGCTGAGGATTGCGCTACAGAATTGAGCTAAGTCCTCGATCGTCGAGAAGAGACCCGCGTTTCCGCTCAGTCCGCCCAGGCACCTGGCTAGAGGGTCATGCACTTCGCCTTGGACGAAGTCTTGAGGCTTGCTTCCAAACTTGTTGCGCCAATCTTCATATGGCCCGGTTGGGAGACAGAGTTCGCGATCCTTGGGAACGAAAACAGTTTGGTTCATGCCCAGCTCCACAAAAAGCGGCGCGAGAACTTGATCGATGGGCTTTCCGGCAACTTTCTCCACGATCAACATGAGCAGGATGAAGTTGAGGCAGGAATAGGTGGTTTGCTCCCCTGGTTTTGCCGTCGGCTTCGTTGTGATGATTCTCTCGATCGCGGCATCACGGGTGCTGACTTGGTTCTTGAGACTAACAAGATAAGCAGGCATCCCGGAATCGTGCTGGAGAAGGTGCTTAATCGTGACTTCACCCGAAGGATAGCTCGGGAGATACTTGATCACTGGATCGGTGATTTTCAGCAAGCCTTTGCTGACCGCCCACATGACGGCAGTGGTTGTCCCCACGACTTTGGTCAGACTGGCGATATCAAACAGGGAATCGTGCCGGACGGGGGTGGAATTATCTTCGAATCGGTATGTTCCGGCGGTATCTACCGTGATCGATGTTTTGTTTCCATAAGCCCATGCCGCGCCTGGATACGCCTTGGATTTGATTCCGGCTAAGACGACTTCGCGTGGAGTTTGCATTAGAACACCGTGATCCCGTGGATTCGCAAGCCCGCCACTTCTGATTCAGTAGATAGGGTGATCGTATCGATCTCCTTGGCTTTGTCGGAATCCACTCTTACGTAACTCAGCGTACCATTCCGCGGTGATACAATGGTTGCGCTCATATCGGTGCGTGAACGGACGTGTTCACCGTACCGAATCGGCACCTCTCGAGATTCACCGTTGGAATAGGTCACTTTGAAATTTGCAACAGGGAGCGTGTCTTTGATCCAAGCTGCAGTGTCAATCGCAACGGCGACCGACTTCCCTGGCTTCCGCACCAGAAATGTAACTTGGTTAGGCGATTGTGCGGCTAATCGCGTTGTGTAGCCAAAAAGCTGGATGGGAGAGAATGTCCGGAACTGAATTGAGCCAACTTTGGTCGGTGTTCCCCCTGATTTGTTATCTGGCAGAATAGCAACTCCCGGTTGCGGCTGGATAACGGCCGGAGGATCAAAGTAAAGGCGCTGAAACAGTGATTCGGCGCGGTATGGGAGTTGGTTAGGGCGTTCCTTGCGACCGCTCCACGCATAGTCAGCGGCAAGGATGTACGCAGTGAACTGCTTGAACTCCCGAATCATGTTCGTTTCGTTGCTTTCGTATCCAGCCCAAGTGGTTTGTAGGATGCCCGCACCATTAGCAATGGCGGCCTGGGTTTGTCCATAAATGTTATTGGGGCGGAACCAATGGCTCGCGACCGGTTGCATTCCCGCCTGCTTCCATAGAGCAAGAGATTTGAACTTGGAGGAATCAGGAGTGTCGATGTAGTGCCAGTCCGCAATCATCACGCCCTTGTCAAGCACCTTGCGTCGATTCTTTGCTTCTTCAAGAGTGTCGGCGTGGGTAGCATCTACTGCCTCCGAAGGGTGGAGCATAATGTCGCCCCACATCATCGGTTTCACTTTGAATTCCTCTGCGAGATCAAGAAGCCAAGGGATGTGTTGTGTCCAAATGCGGGTTGTGAAGTAAGGATCGTTTGGCAATCCCCGATTGTCGATTTCATCAAGCCCAAAATGGATTGTCTTCGGCTTGAGATCAGTGATCGCCTCTGTCCAGAGATTCTTGATGAACGTACGAGCGCGAGCTTTCCGAGGATCGAAAGTGAACGGCACCTCAGGATTGATGGCGATATCGAGATTTTGTTTGTTCGCAAACGCCCAAGAACTATGTCCGAGGCTTTGGATGAGAGGCACAGGCTCAATCCCTTGCGTGCGGTACCGATCAAAGAGGCTCACAAGGTCTGATTTCGGCATCGTGATGTCAGTGGCAATCCCAGGTGTGGAGTTCCAATTCGTGCGCTCGCATTGAAGAACAACATGGTTGAACTTCATCGGCCCGAGTACCTGATCCATCAGCCAAGACTGGAACGGGAGTGCTTGTTTCCCGACAAACATATGCACGCCACGCCAACTGACTGATGGGTAATCGGTGATTGTGCCTTTCGGGAAGCCAAGGCGACCATTTTGGACGCGAGCGAGCATCCCGAGCGTGCGAAACGCATGTCGTAAACCGGGCTCGTCCTGTCCTTCAATTTTGATTCCGCTTGAATCGGTGGTGATCTTGTAGCCTTCTGGTTTTAGTCCGAGATTTGCCACTCTAGCGCTGATTTTGAGTTGCTGGGCTGACGATTCGCCGGTGCCCAAATCCCATCGGCGCGCAATGAATTCTTTGGTCGATGACCAGTACGACTCGAAACGAGAATCAGAGAGTTGTGCATCCCGGCTGAAAGGGAGAATATCGCCGGTGAAGTTCATCGCTTTTGGCTCCGGCACCATCGGAAGACTCCGAAGATCAGCAGAGACTGCCGTTCCCATCGAGTTTGCCGTTGATTGCAAAATTGGCGAATCTGCCCTGTTCAGTTCGGCGGGATCGATCTTCCACTTGACGTGATACCGAAGAGTCTGATCCGGCTTGATTTCTTGGTTTTGGAATCCCAGCCAGAGAAGCTCTTGCCCCACCGCCCAGTCGATGCTGTAGTTTCGCGCATCCATGAGGTGCATTGGGTGATTGGAGTTCACGGCTACTGTGCCAATGGGGCCTCGGAGGCTCACTTGTTCTTCCGGTGATGACCAGATGAGTCGTTGTTCAAATGTGGAGTTGCTTTTCGGGCCGGGGCCAAGTCCGTCAATCGGTTGATTGCCAATGAGGACGTTTCCTTCTGTAAACAGAGGTGCCCAGATGCGCCCCAGCGTAACCTCTAGCATGACGGGCGACTTCCCGCGCCACATGAACTCGTAGGTGGCTTCTAGGCCATCATCCACTTGCTTATACGTGTGGATTCCGGTAACGCGACCATCATCGCCCAGGTATTTGACGACAATCGCACCGTTGATTCCCGGCGTAATCTGGAGAGGATTCCAACTGCTGGAATAGATGCCCCGCTTCCAACCCTTTTCGTAGTATTGAAAGCCGCTTCCGGCGATAATCGGGACATTCCCAAGTTTGACTTGGAGCCCCGCGTTTCCTGCATATTCCACTTTGAGTTCCGGGCGACTCTGTATTGGCTCTAAATTGCCAAGCGTCGCAAGAGTGAAAAATGCAGGAAACATCAAGGCGTCATTTTACTATCCTGCGCCGGCGAACCTTACGAGCTTCCCATCCTTATCGATCAAGAATTTGATGATTCCGGAAGTGCTCTTTCCGTGAACTCGATAGAAAACTTCTGTGTCATCACCCACTTTGTGCTCTTTGACATACTCCATCGAGCGAATTTTGCCAAATGATCCACGGAAGCCAGCGGCAGCTGATCGTCCGCGCTGGGACATCAAGCCTTTAAGTTCATCGGCGGCATCTGCGAAGGTGGGTTTGAGGGACATGGCGTCTTCCAGAGCATCCCAAATTCGGTAGGTGCGCGCTTTATCAGGATCAGGTTGGGTTTCGTATTTCTCCGATTTGAATTTTTCGGAGTATTGTTGCCCAATTACGTAGCTCAGTCCGGTGTAGCTTTGTCCAACGATATTGGAGAGGATGACGACCGCGATCTTCTCTGATGGCATGAGGGTAATCATCGCGGACTGCCCATAGGTATTCCCTCCGTGAGTAACGATCTTTGCTCCGTTGCGTTCGTCCATCATCCAGCCATAGCCGTAGGGATAGCTCCTGCCGCTTTTTAGGGTAACAGGAGTCATTGCTGGAGCGATTGAGCCCGGTTTACCAACTCGCCCTTCCAATAGAGCCTGCGCCCACTTCGCCATGTCCTCGATATCACAAACAATGGCACCAGCAGCTCCGGCAGAACTACCTCGCAAGATTTCCGCGTTCAGTGTGCGCGAACCAAGCGTCATGTATCCGGTGGCACGGTTCGGAATCACCTGAGCGAATGAGTGCTGTTGCGCACTCGCCATGCCGAGCGGTTTCCAGATGCGTTCTTCAATTAAGTCATCCCATTTGATGTCCAGCTTTTCTTCCACCATGTGTGCGGTCATCAAGAACCCAGAGTTCGAGTACGACCAGCTCGTTCCTGCCGGGAAATCAAGCGGCTTTTCACGCACTAAATCCAAGAGCTTGTCGTAGGTGTAATCCTGACGAGGGAGAAAACCCGGGCCAAGATAGTCTGGCACGCCCGAGGTGTGGCTGAGAAGCTGACTGACGGTCAGATTCTTCCAATGCTCTGGGCAATCGGGAAAGACAGAGCCGTACGTGTCATCAAGGCTGATTTTCTTTTCGGCGACAAGTTGCAAAAGTGCGGCTGTCCAGAACTGTTTGGTGACGCTACCAATTTCGAAAACCGTTTTTGATGAGACTCTTGTGTTGGTTTCCAGGTTCGCGTACCCGTAGGTGCCAATCTTGACAACGCGCCCATCTTTGATAACGGCGACTGCCATCCCCGGGGCTTTGACCTGCTTCATCGCCGCTTGGGCAATGTCATCTACAGCATCAGCAAAAACAAAGGCACTCGATGCGAGGAGTGCTAAAGCAAAGGCTCTGCGCAACATACACTGCATTCTACTGATGGCGGCACTTTCAGGATTCAGTGTCCCGGGTTAGGAACGCTCAACAACCGAGTGCATGACGGGATAAGAATCCCGGCTCAGAAGTTCTTTTTGGTCACCAATCAAGCGGTATGTCTCGACTTCGAAACCGGGCTTACCAATATTACGGACTCTGCGCTGACTGCCCTCTCCAACCGTGATCATCGCTGGTGCTGACTTTTTAAGGCGTCGCTGTTCTATAACCACTTGGGGAGCCTCTTTGATCGCGCCTTCCAGCTTTATTTCAATTTGATCGCGGTGGATTCTTGCCGATATGCGAACACGAGTCTTGTAGGGATTTTTGATCACCAGATCGATGTTCGGGAAAGCCACTGCCGCATCTCGACCAGGGTCAACGTAATTGGGTGCGTAATGGTGCGGGTTGCGTTCAACAATTTCGAAACCTGCCATGAGAGCAGCATTGTAAAGGGTTGTCGAGGATTGGCAGACGCCGCCTCCCCACGCATCAACGAGTTGCCCACCAAAGCTGACCGGTGCGCGGCGATACCCTTGATCTCTTGACCAAGACCCCACCGTATCATTGAATGAGAACTCCTCACCGGGAGCTATCCACTTGCCATCAATCTTTTGCAGGCAAAGACTGGCATTGTGGCGTTGGTTTGCTTCTCGGCCACGCAAGCTGGTTGTGTATTCCCCGATGGTCTGTTCCGGGGTTTCTTTCGCGGCAAAGCCGAGCCCAATAACGGCGATCAATCCACAAGCGATGATCGGAATCGGCTTCACTTTTTCACCTCGACGATTGTTTGACCTGTAGTGGCATTCACATCGTGCTGGTACATCGGATAAGCACGGGCCGGGAGCGCAACTCCTGTCCCGGGTGCTTCCGCTCGCACAGCGTATTCAATGATCTGTTCGGTGTCGCCAAAGTAGCTGATAAAGAACACAGCTCGGTCATCATAGAAGCTGTTGTAGGACCACCAGCGACCCCAATCGTAGTTATTCTCGGGCTTATCGGCCTCCACGATGCGGCAGTTTGAAGGAATGGAATCCTCGATCGCCACATAGCGGGTTTTCGCCGGGCTCTTGACGGTGAGCCGCACCCGGAACACTTCCCCACTCTTGAACTGGGTGGTTGGCTTCGTTTCTGGGAGGTAGCGCAGAGTTCCGTTCTCAAGCTTTTGCGCTTTCATCCGGAAGTATTCGCGTTTGATCGTGAATCCTGCCGGCTGACTGATCGGCTTGGGATTGTTGTCTCGGAAAGCAACATTGGTTGAGGCGGCAACATAGACTTGTCCCGAACCGACGGTCTCAACCTTAAACTCCGTCTTGCCCGCCGGAAGTTGATCGTAAGGGATGCGAACTTCCTGCAGCTTGTTCGGATCGATTTGGAGGGTGCGAACGGTTTTGCCGTTCATCTTGAATTCAATCTCGCCCGAGCCGCCGACAGAGTTACGAGATTGCTCGTAGGCGACGATGGAACTCACCGCCGAAGAGGTGTTCCAGGTGTCGTACCAAGACTTTCCTTGGCGTTGGCTGAGCAAAGTGCGGACGATGCGCGTAATGTCCGGGTTGGTGGGATCAATGGCGAGCATTGCTTCCAGAACACGACTCGTTTCCTTGGCATCATCGAAAGCGATGGTGTCCGTGCCGCTGAGCGATTCCAAACGCATCCTTTGCAAAGTCACCCTCGCGATACGATTGACTTCCGCGTCATTCGGGTTGTGTTTGGAGGTCAGAGCGGCGGCGAGTGCAATTTCCGCACTTTCATAGTATCGAGAGAATTTTTCTTGATCATCGTCCTTTACCGCATCATACTTTTTGAGATACTCAACAACCTCTGGATAGTAGCCATAGCGGGAAAGAGCAACTGCGAGCGTTGATCGGCCCCAATTTGGACTCCAGATGTCGGTGGACTCCGCATTGAGAGCTTTTCTGCCCCACTCCAGCCCTTTTTCAATCATGCGATCTGGGACATTAACACCAACTTGACGAGCACGATAAAGCCCCTCAAGTGCGACCCCTGTCATCATGGCATTCGGTTCATCGTATTCGAACCA
This sequence comes from Armatimonadota bacterium, assembly GCA_020438215.1. Lineage (GTDB taxonomy): Bacteria > Armatimonadota > Fimbriimonadia > Fimbriimonadales > Fimbriimonadaceae > UphvI-Ar2. The sequence goes on from JAGQUX010000003.1 coordinate 32,504, forward strand.
GCCCCAACCACCTTCGTAGGTTTGAAGGTTCTTGAGGCGAGCCAGCGACTGTACGGCAATGTCATCAACCTTAGCGTCTAGCTCGGGAGTGAGAGTGCCGTTGCGTCGCATCAACTCGCGCACTTGAACGGATGGAACAAAGCGGGAAGTGGTTTGTTCGGTGCATCCGTAGGGGTACTGAATCAGATAATCAAGCGAATCCCCAATCAATGCCGTTAGCGATCCTGCAAACGTCACGGTGACATCACCCTGCACGAGATTCTCAGGGAAGTTCAGCTCGAAACTGTTCGAGTTGCCCATAACGACTTCGGAGAATGCTCCGTCACGGTATTCCGTGCCGCGTACCTTCGTCTCAATCGACTTCTCCAGCCCATCGCTGTAGATGCCAGATTTTGCGACCATCTGGAAGCGCGCAGTGCCAGCTTTGGTGGCTTCGACTGTCCACGAAACGCTTGCCGTCGTTCCCGCTTTGACTGTGATCTTCTGGGCATTCCCAGACTTGACTTGTGCGCCGGAAGCATCCAGACGAACATCCACTTGCAGGTCTTGATCGGTTGTATTCGCAACCGTTCCTGTAACAAGTTGGCTATCGGTTTCGGTCAGGAAAGCTGGCAGGCTCAGGCGAGCCATCAGTTCCTTTTCGGCGATGACATTACTAGTCGCTTTGCCAACTTTGGCGTCGCCTGTCAGCGCGGTGACAGTTGCTCGCCAACTGGTCAGGTTATCGGGGAGCGGAACCTTGACCCGTGCATTTCCGGATTCATTTGTCCGAACCGAGGCACGCCAAAACGCCGTATCTTTGAACTCGCGGCGTATGTCAACGCCTGCTTCCGACTTCTCTTCCCCATCCAGATAGATTTCGGGGAATGACCAGGCTGTATTGACGTAGGAATACCGCTTCGGGTGGAACGTGTCCATTGGGTCGTCGCGGTCTTCCATGATTTGGTAGACGCCTTCATCCACAACACCGAGGGAGACATCGGCAATAACCGGGTTGCCATCACTATCAGTGGCTTCCACCAAATAATCAACTGACTCTCCCGGTTTGACAGAGTCACGATCGGGAGTGACTTTGACCTTCAATTCCTTTGCGGCAAGACCGACTCGGAAACTTCGAGAGCTTTCCTGGAACGACTTATCCTTGATCATACAGACCGAGACATCAACGTTCGGGGCGTAGCTTTCCAGAGCATCCAGTGAGACGGTCGTCTCTGCGCCCGCGAGTTCGACAACCATCGTTTTTATGATGTCTTCCGCTTCTACCGTCAGAAGCGCGGAGCCACCGGGCTTATCCGTCTGGATCAGGATTTCGGCTTTCTCGCCAGCATTGTATTTGGGCTTATCGAGCAGGAGCCGGAGTGACGGCAAGTTGCCAGCCCCCTCATCAATTCCTCCAGAAACCCAGATGTAGGTGCGATCAGTGACGGTGTTGCCGCGCGCATCTTTTGTTGTTAGCTTGGCGATGTAGCTACCGCTTTGCTTTGGTCGGAAGGGAGTTGATCCTTGCCCTTCATTCAGCTTAACTTGCGTCCGTGATTCCAGAACCTCGGCAACATTGCGTTTGCCCCAAACTTCACGATAGAACTCGACGAGCACAGATTGCGGGAGCTTCTGGTCAACGTTTGCGCGACCAGCAATATCCAGAGAAACCGTTTCACCAACATTCGCGATATAACTCCGGAACTGTCCGGCGACTTCGATTTGCCCGCGGTAGACCGTTGCTCTTCCCGAGCCGTAGAAGTATCGCCCGCCGGGTTCTTCCACAGCAGCATTGAGCGTGAATGTGACATCCGACCAATCGAAAAGTTCATCCTTTAGCTTGGCGGTTTCCAGGCGAAAGATGGCTCGTCCTTGGTCGTCAGTTGTGCCTTCAAGAGATTCGAGATAATCACCGTCGTAGCTGTAATCGCTGTCGTACCAGTCGTCAAAGTCTTCATCAAATGGACTTCCCGACCACTCACTGCGTTGATAGATGTCCGCAGTCACTTTCGCGCCAACAACTGGTTCACCAGTGAAAGTCTCTGCTTGAACCTCGTATTCGACAATATCACCACGAACGTAGCCGCTCGACTTTGGAGTGACATTGATCGCGAAATCGGGTTTGCGATAGGCGGCGAAGGTGAGATATTCCCATTCCGTTGCGCCATCGTAAGAAACTTTAATGGAATAACTGCCCACTTCTCCAGTCGCAGGAATCTTGAAGCTGCCATAGGCGAAACCAGGGTCTTCGGCGATCATTGATGAGTTCGCAATGATGTCCCCATTAGGATCTTCGAGTTCAAAACGAACTGGCTTTCCAGAAGCTGGCATGTATCCGGTGGGAATGCGCTCGCGGATGTTGGCTTTGTAGAAAACCTCATCTCCCGGGCGGTAAACCGGACGATCCGTGACTACATGGATGCGGTACTTTTCTTCTGATTCAGAACGAGCATAAAACCATGTATAGGCTCTTGATCCGGCTCGTTTTGCCCTGACGAGAATGTTGTTCTTAGAACCCTTGGGAACCATGAACTTAGCGAGCCCATCCTGATCGGTGAGAACCGGGTTCGATGTTCCTTGGGAAGTCACGAGATCTACATCAACTCCACTGACGGCTTTCCCCGATTTGATGTCACTCACCATCGCGACAACTTGATCACCATCGTTCTTGGTGATCATGCCGATATCGGTTACAGTCAGCCAAGCGTAGTCTGTGTCGTCTCCAACTCGGGTTTTGAGAAGATAGATGCCGAGGGGCAGTTCGGCAAGTTTGTGTTCTTGAACAAACGCTCCTTCGATGTCTTTTGAAGTGAGCGGTAGCTTCTCCTCAACCACCGGCTTCAGCTTCGCCATTGTTTGCGGGTTTTGGCGTGAACGCCCGCTGGCGACGGCGTAAAGGAAATCAGAAAGGCTCCGCCCATTGAGAAGGTGTGTGTCTTCGACTTCTGAGACGGTCACGCTCATTTCAGAAGCGGTTGTCATCCCTTCGGTGCGGATGGTAATTTCTTCGCCAGGAGTGTAAACGCGTTCCCCGGCATTCATGGTTACATAGGGCGCACTTGGGTCGGTGATGATCGTAATTTCGTTCTTTTCACCTTCGACAATCTTGATTTGCTCACCGGTTTTGGAGTGGACTTTGCCGTAAGCGGAGACGTAGTAATTCCCAGCAGGAAGCTGCGGGAACTTGAACTGACCGTTTTCATCAGTGCGGGCATTCCAGATAGCGTCTCCTTCCCAATTGCCTTCGCCTTGAAATTCAATGACGACATCGGCATTGGGGAGATTCAGCCCGTTCTCCTTCATCGTAACCGTGCCGCTGACCTGCCCAAGCGGTACCTCTCGGGTTACGCCAAGCGCAGATATCCCAACAAAGGCAAGAATCAAGAGAGCCAAAGAGAGCCAGCCTCCTGGCTTGGCGACATCACGCAGCGACATTTTGTGCCTCCTTCTTAGGTTGTTCGAGCCATTTCAGCAAAACGAACATCGCGACACAAACTCCAGCGGCGATGAGGAAAGCAGTTTGTTTGGTGCTCCTCTCTGTCGAGAAGAGATCGGCAAGCGAGCCGTAGCTCAGTCCAACCAGGCCAGCGAGCCCGACACCTGAAGCAACGGCGATCGACTTCCCAGTTCCGATCAGGGCGACCAGTGCAGGCCCAACCAAGAGCCCAACAAGCAATCCGACCCCGCCTTTTGATCCGAGGAACATGATGGCAAAGAGAGTCAATGCGGCAGAGAGCAGTGTTCCGATCACAACTGCAGTCTGGGAGCGGACATTGCCCTCGCGCTTCTGCGAACCCCACTCGGCGAGCATGATGACCATGAATATCCCAACCAGAATCCCGACGAGTGCATAGTGCTGACCTATATCAAGGGATCGTGTAGCGGAGGTGTGGACATCTCGAAACACTCGGTACACGGCGAGCGCCATTAGCGGTGCAACCGAGGCAAGGCGATTGCTACCACCCATGACCAAACTGGCAATGACGGCAGATGTTGCCGCCAGCGTCATCCCGAACGACTTATCTTCGGAATAAGCGAAGGTTGCCAAACCAAGCCAAATCAGGCTAGCAACGATGGGAAGGCTCTTTGTGTTGGAATTACCCTTCATCGCGTATCCGATAATGATTGCGATCAGGGCTGGCGCGCCGATGAGGATAAACCCATTCAGCATTTCAAGTGGTTTCGGGAGGAAGGCGAAAGAGACGAGCACCAGTAGGGCTCCACCGATAGGAGCGATCAAGTCGGATTTCATCTTGCCGGAGTGGTTGATCACTTCGCGAACGATCATCCCAATAACTCCGATGGAAATCAGCATTGCGGGGAGAAGACTTTGGTTTGGGCCAGCGAACGCGGGCATGAAGTGGTTTGCGGCGGCACCCATTCCAGCAGCGGCGGCAAATACAGCACCTGTTCGGCATCCCATCGCGAGAGTTGCAAATGCGGCAACGCCTCCCATGGTCATCACCCAGAATGGCCAGATATCGGCTTCGTAGGGGGCGTGTGGGAAAGGAGCAGTGAGAGCAAATCCAGCCAATGCAAGGGCCGCCCCATCGGATGGACGCCAGAGGTTTATGAGCATCAACAGGAGACCGCCGATGATCACGCCATCAAAACGAATTGCGGAAAGCTTCTGGTTTTGAGCAAGGAAAAGGATGACGAGCCCGACACCCAAGAAAATTCCCAAACTCAAAAAATTGAGCTTCTTCTTTTCATCTTTCTTTGGCTCTTCATTGGGAGCCAGGAAGAGGCATATCACCGCGAGAACTAAAAATAACCAAGGCAAAATCTGCGCCATAGCAAACAACCCGAGCGCGTCTCCTCCGCCCTCGAAAATTGGGACGTGCGAAGTAGCCTGCTCGCATCATAAGGATATGCAAAAAGCCCAGCAATTCCAAAAGATTTGCCGGGCTTTTTTATTCAGGTGTTGGAAAGGTTACTTACTGAAGATTTCACGGAAGAAATCGACCATGTGTTCCCAACTGCGCTTGTCTGCCTTTTCGTTGTAAGCAGCACCGCGAGAATTGTCGTTCCCTGCTCCTGGCTGTGTAAAGGCGTGGACTGCCCCACCGTAGTTGATGAGTTGCCAATCGATGTTCGCATCACGCATTTCTTTGGCGAAGTCTTCTTGTTGCTTCGGGGGCACGGACGGGTCATCGGCACCGTTGCAAACCATGACCTTGCCTTTGATGCTCTTTGCATCTTCTGGCGTAGGGGTATCGAGTGAGCCGTGGAAGCTCACAACACCTTTCACATCTGCTCCCATTCGTGCCGCTTCCAGCGCGCCTGTACCGCCGAAGCAGTACCCAATCACGGCAATCTTTGAGCTATCCACGTCTTCGCGTTTTTTGATGGCGTCAAGCGCGGCTTGGATTCGCTGGCGATAGAGAGCACGATTCCCTTTGTACTTCCCTGCGTATTGCCCGTTTTCGCTTTGTTTGGTGGGGCGAGTATCGCGACCGTAGATGTCCACAGCGAATCCAACATAGCCAAGATCAGCCATCATGTCCGCCCGCATCTTTTCGTAATCGGTGAGGCCAGACCATTGGTGGATGATCAAGATGGCAGGCTTCTTACCGTTGGTTGTTGGTGCCGAGATATAACCTTGAAGGGCGTCGCTTCCATCTTTGTAGTCAAAGACTTGTCCTTTCGTCGGTGTCGTCAATGTCATGGTAAGGGCTAAAAAAAGTGCGCAGGTCATAGAACCATTCTACGACCTGCGCTTGCTGATTGGTATCAGATTCAGTCTTCGATTTTTGCTTTTACTGCTGTGAATGTGCCGTTGTTATAGACACCCTCGACTTCAGCATAGGGGTTGTTCGCGAGTTGGCTGAAGAACTGCTCAATCGTCAGTGTTTCGTTGTTGGAACCGCGAAGGAATGCTCCCTGCTGGATGACAACGTTAATGCTCTGGCCGCTTGAACCATTGAATCCAGACCAGGAGACGATACTCATGGTGAATGAGCGGTTGCCGAGATTCAGGTTCGATGTGTTACCGCGAGCTTCGTCATCATCGCCGCCACCACCACCGTTGCTGTTTCGGATTTCCATCCGTTTTGCATTCAGGAACGTTCCATCGAAAGCACCTTCAACCTTGACAGGGGTTCCTGCCGAGACCGCCGCAAAGAACTCAGATTTCGTCATATCGTCGCCGTTTGCAGCGCGATAGGTTGTCGAACCGTTAGCTTTCGCTGTGATCGGTGAACCGAAGGTGTAGGCAAAGCCCGACCATTCATTGACGGTGTAAGTCAGAGTGCCTTCTGGCTCGTTATCCTCGATTGCTGGCCCTTTGGCTTCATCTTCGTTAATGTCGTCGTCTTCGAGCTTGACCTTACGAGCAGTCAGCTCATTGGTAGTTGAATTGTAGGTGCCTTCGGCCTCGACTTTCGGGTTACCAGAACCAAGCAGAGCTCGGAACTCAGCTTCACTGATCGGCAGACCACCATAGCTAAAGAACGTTGTGTTCGCAGTGAAGATCACCTTGACTGTTGCTTCCGAAGGGATGAACCCACGTACGAAGCTGGCATCAACGGTGATTCCGTTAGCGGGGACGCTAGTGGATGTCACCAGCCCCTTGACCTTGTCTTCGCCTTGGATGCCGTCTTCGATTTTCACGCTTTTGGCATCAAGTCGTCCGGTTGAAGGAGTGAATGAGCCGCGTACTTCAACAACAATATTGTTTGATAGTACAGGTGAGCCGTTTCCGTCTTCTCGGAAGATGACGGTGGTTGCATCGGTGGTGACCAGGATGTTACGGCCTGTGCCAAGACGCAATTCAAATGTCTGCGCCGGAGCAGTACCAGAAAGGTTGCCGATCGTGCCTTTGAAATCTTCACCAACGTGACGATTCGGATCATTCAGCCCAGACGTGCTTCCTTGAGCGACAACAGGGGTGACCTTGCCGTTATTCAGCACCCATTGACTCAGATCAAAGTCGAGAACCAAGTTTCCGCCATTGACAACATCGAATGGGGTTGCGAAGTTGACCACGACAGTTGCATTGTCGCCTGAGACAAGCGAGTCATCAAACTGCACTTGATTCCCAGTCGTTGAACCAGTAGTGAAAAGCGTCAATCGCTTATCCATGGTTACCCGTGCGGACGTGTAGCTCCCTGCTGGGATTGATGCCACATTGAGATACTGGAACAGGCTGTTGCCATTATTGAGGCTACGCAAATCAACGCTTTGACCCGTGCTTTGGTACACGGTTGTGTTGCCACCTGCACTCACCAGATCAATTTGCTTGATGCTGACCCACACATGGTCATAACCTGCATTCAGGTCATCAGTAATAAAAACATTGAGCGGCTGACCAGAGGTCGCTGAACCGCCTCCTCCCCCACAACCCACCATAAATATGGCGAAGAGTGCGAGAAACCAAGTGAATACCTTGAACTTCATAGTTGTTCTCCGTTTCTTATCGGAACCTTGCTCCGTATCCCTCATGAGGGCCGCATACGGCGGTTTCGGACACGTCTGGGACGTTTTGTCAGATTTTGATTCCGATGCCCTACTGACCGTGGGGACGTCTGGCCCGGTTTGGACGGTTCATTTGGTGATTGCTCAGATGTGCTCTATAAGTACCGGCAAGGAGGAATTTGAAAACAAATGACAACCTTAGGTGATGTATTTTTGATTCTTGGCGGACTCTTCGCCATCGGGATTGCTTGCTGGGCGGCACTGGTGCTCTCTGCGATTGCATTTCCCAACCGTGCAGCAAAAGGGGCACACGCTCTTTCCAATAAGACGGGAGGCACATTCTTCTTGGGATTTATGGTGTTCGCCCCGGCGACCTTCATTGGGCTTGTGCTGGCGAGCCTTCCGAGTCCAGCCGCCAAGATTCTTGGCTTTCTGATCTTCTTGGCGCTACTCCTTGTTGCCTTGCTGGGAGCGGGTGGAATGGTGCGGTTCGTCTCGGAAAAGCTCAAAGCAAGTGCTGGAGATGTCAGCCAATACGGATCGGTAACCCGGGCATCCGGTCTCCTCGTGGCGGCTTGTAATATCCCGTTCCTCGGATGGTTCTTACTCGCCCCGCTGATGGTCATTGGTAGTGTTGGCAGCTACTTTGGTGGCCTCAAGCAGACAGTAGCTCCTGAGGTCAATCAGGCATGAAAATTACCCGTCGCGAAGCTCTCCTCGCGGCGGGAGGAGCCGCTTTCCTTACCGGATGTGGCCCTCTGAGCAATCGCACAAGGGCGGCCAGCCAGCAACCAGCGACTTTGCCTCGCGTGGGAGATGACCCCTACGTTTCCGCAGTCAATCGCTTTGGCTTCGGGCCAACACCCGGGCAAGTGGATCAAATGCGCGAGCACACGCTGGAGCAATGGTTTGAATCACAACTATTGCCAGATGAGTCCGAACCGCAAGAACTCAACTGGATGCTGGGACGAATGGAGATCAACTATCTTGGCCCCTACGATCTGCGAGATTGGAGGGAGGAAGCCATCGTCATGCAGATGCAGCAAGCGGCAATCCTTCGTGCGGTGTATTCGCCCTGGCAGTTACGAGAGCGGATGGTAGATTTCTGGACGAACCATTTGAATATCTATGCCAAGAAGGGGCTGGCAGTTTATCGCAAGCCGATGGATGAACGAGAGGTTGTGCGGAAGCACGCTCTTGGCAACTTCCGCGATATGATCCACGCTTCATCAAAGTCCACCGCGATGCTGGTCTATCTGGATCAGCAGGCTTCTACCAAAGCACATCCTAACGAGAACTACGCTCGTGAGCTTCTTGAGCTCCACACCCTTGGCGTGAATGGTGGCTACACCCAGCTGGATGTTATGGAAGCAGCGCGGTGCTTCACTGGTTGGAGTGAAGAACGGCGGTTCATGCGACCACGGGGAGCATTCCGCTTTATCGAGGGCATCCATGACAAGAAGGAGAAAACCTTTCTCGGCGAAAAGATTCCAGCAGGCGGCGGGGTTGAAGATGGAGAGCGCGTTGTCAATCTTGCGCTGGATCATCCCGCAACGGGGCGCTATCTCGCAACAAAACTCTGTCGGTACTTCCTCGGGCACACCGATTCGAGTTCAGTAGAAGCTGTTGCAACCGCATACCGCGATAAACAAGGCGACATCCCGTCGATGATGCGCGTGGTCTTTGCGGAGTATCAAAAGCGGAACGAACCAGTGGTCAAACGACCGCTTGACTATGTGGCTTCCTCAATGCGGGCGGTTCAGGCAAGTAGCGATGCAGGTCAGGAAGTCCTCAAGCGCATGGAGCAAATGGGGCAACCGCTTTATCTCTGGCCGATGCCAGATGGCTACCCGCTAGAGACAGATTCTTGGACCGGGAGTTTGCTGGCAAGGTGGAACTTTGCTCATGATCTTGCGCATCGCTCGGTCAAGGGTTCCCTTGTCGATATCAAGAAGCTCACAAAGGAAACAGGAGCTTCGGCGATCCCTTCCATTGTCTTTGGGCAGTCGGATGGCGAACTGATCAATCACTTTGCCAGCGTCACCGCTGGCCTCGAACCGAGAATGGCGGCATCAGCTTGCCTGGCTTCTCCGGAGTTTCAATGGCGATGAAACACAACATCAACAACCCAAATTTCTATTGCAATGGTCACGGCGAACTCAAACCTGCAGAGAGATCACGTTTTTCACGGCGGGAGGCACTGTCGCTGGGCTTGCTGGGTGCAGGACTCCTTTGGGCAAACCCAAGAACGGCATTGGCTCAAGCAGCAATCCGGAAAGGGGGCACGGGGCACACACTTGTTGTGATCTTCCTGCGGGGCGGAGCAGATGGATTGAACATCGTCACGCCATTTGCGGAGGATGAGTATTACAAGAACCGACCGTCCCTTGCGATCGCGAACCCTAAATCCGGTGGGTTGGAAAAAGATCGCTTGATTGGCTTGGACGACTTCTTCGGGATGAATCCGGCACTTGCTTCCCTTCGACAGGCGTGGGATGCAGGGGAACTGGCTTGGGTGCAAGCCGTGGGGAGTCAAGACCAAACGCATAGCCACTTTGAGGCAATGAATACGATGGAGCGTGGGCTCAAGAACCAAGCTGATCAATCAAGCGGCGGCTGGTTGGCGAGATACTTGAATGCTACAAGTGATCAGAATCATCCGCTCCGCGCGGTCAGTTTCTCTTCAATCCTTCCGGATTCGCTCATGGGGTCACCAGCGGCACTCGCTGTGAACAACATCAGCGATTTCAAGCTGACATCGGAATCGGAGCAGTTTGCTGCCACTCTGGAGGCAATGTATTCCAACGCCACCGATCAAATGGCGCGCGCAGGAGAGGAAACCCTGCAGGTTTTGAAATCTCTGGAAGGTGTTGATCCAAACAGCTATAAGCCAAACAATGGAGCAACTTATCCCGTTTCTCAGCTTGGGCAAGGAATGAAGCAAGTTGGGATGCTGATCCGTAGAGGGCTTGGGTTAGAGGTGGCTTGCCTCGAATCACTTGGTTGGGATAGCCACGTTGCGCAAGGCACAACCGAAGGATGGTTGACAGAGCTTCTCCGTGATCTTGGCGACAGTATTGGCGCTCTTCACAAAGATCTAGGAGCGGAAATGAAGAATGTCACTGTGGTTGTCCAGACAGAATTTGGCCGCCGGGTTGGAGAAAACTCCGGGCTTGGCACCGACCACGGTTCCGCTAGCTGCATGATGGTGCTTGGTGGAGGAATCAATGGTGGCAAGGTTTACACCGAGTGGCCCGGTCTCGCTCCTGAGCAACTTGCCGATCCTGGTGATTTGAAAGTGACAACCGACTACCGCTCTGTGCTGACAGAGGTGATGAGCAGCCGCATTGGGTTTACCGACGCTCAGAGCCTATTCCCTGGATTCAAGCCTAATTCGATTGGCTTAGCGTAGAGTTTGCATCAGCTCCGCAATCTGCATTGCATTGAGGGCGGCTCCTTTGCGGAGCTGATCCCCAGAAGCCATCAGGAGAAGAGTGTTCGGATCGCTCGGGTCGATTCTGAGGCGCCCAACAAGAACGTCGTCCCCACCGGATGCATCAATCGGCATTGGGAAGTGATTGTTCGCTTGATCATCTTGGAGTTTGACGCCAGGAGCACTACGGATCATGTCGCGCACCTGATCGAGTGGTGGAATGGGCTGATTGTATGTTGCCGCAATCGACTCCGTGTGGGCGCGAAGAACGGGCACCCGAACACATGTGGGAATGATTTGCAGTTCTGCATCGCCAAGAATCTTGCGTGATTCGGCGACAATCTTGTTCTCTTCGCCGTTGAAGCCGTTTTCTTCGATCGCGGAATCGTGGCTAAACACATTGAATGCACTTTGGTGAGCAAAGATCTTGGGCTCAGCGGGTTGACCGTTGAGCACCTCCTGCGTTTGAGAAAGCATCTCATTCATCGCTTCAGCACCTGCACCGCTAGAACTTTGATAGGTGCTGACAATGACCTTTTGAAGATTGCCAATCGGCATCAATCCACTGAGGGCCATGAGCAAGATGATCGCGCTGCAGTTGGGGTTAGCAATAGTCCGCTCCTCCCCGCTCAGTTGTTTCCCGTTGATCTCAGGGACAATTAATGGAACTGACGCATCCATGCGAAAAGCAGAGGAGTTATCCACACAAAGGGTTCCGTACTTTGTGAATTCCGGAATGAATTGTCGTGAGACACTTGCGCCGGCTGAAAATAGCGCAGTTTCAAATCCAGTCAGTTTAGACTGAGAAATGTTTTGAATTATGAGTTCGCCGTAACCTGTTACATTAATGCGTTTTCCTGCCGAGCGTCCTGATCCAAACAAAACTATTTCATCGCACTGCCAAGCCCTTTCTTGAATGAGATTTATGAACTCTTGCCCCACCGCTCCAGAGGCTCCCACAATACAAATCCGACCGAATTTCACGGTTTTCAGCGTATCCCATGCTTCAAAACGGCCCCAGACCAAATGAAATTTGTGTTCAGGGCCACAATCGTGAATTCGTATGCAGACTAAAGAACTATGAAATTTGCGCTCGGAATGCCTAATTTTATGAAAGTAGTCCCAGGAGGTGCGTACTTTTCCTTTGCTTCGTCCATCATATGTATCGGACAGCGTTGTCCGAGCTATTGAGAGAGAAATATCCGCCAGTGATTGCCAGGTGTTTCGATGATCTCAGAAAAATTCACGCCGATTTCACGAAATCTGTTGTACAACCTTAACAAAGGAGTCGTCAGAATTCGTATTCGGCAAGAAAGTCAATCACATGCTGCAACAAACTTTCACTAATGCAACAAATATAACACAAGAACAAAGCGAACTATCGATCATGGATACGACTCTGGATAAGCCAGAAGAATTCCATATCCCCACCAAACCGAATACTTTCGTGCTCTCCTACTTCGAGACAGGAAACATGATTACTCGCCGAGGAAGCGAGCAACTCCATTTCCTGACTCCAAAGCGGTTCTATTGCGGAACGCTAGATGAGCCTGTTATTGGTAAATTCTCCCGCGGTCGAGTCAAGGGATTCTTGGCCGAAATTCATGAGAAAGACATTCCGCTCCTTGCTGTGATTCTCAATCGCCGTATGGAAGCGCAAGAATGCGGACTCAGTCTCTCCAGTTTCACGTCTACCAAATCACTTGATACTGTTATTGAACTGCACGAAATGGCGATTGGGACATCCCATGAGAATCTCATGGCGGCGATCCACTCGATTCTATCGATCTTTTGCACGATGGATGCTGGTAGCTGCGATGCATTCGAACTTGCACCGATTCCAGAGAGCATTGTTGGGACACTTCGCGATCTGCTGTACGCAGTTCAGAAGGAGCCCAACAAAGATTGGAATCTGAAGGACTCAGCAGAGCAAGCGGCCTATAGTCAGTGCCACCTATCCCGAGCGTTCAAGAATCTCACCGGATATTGCTTCCCTGAGTTCGTGGAACGAACGCGCGCTGAGCACGCGATTCGTTTCTTGCTGAACTCAGAAATTGGACTGAATCAAATCCAGTTGGAATGCGGATTCGGGTCGGCACAAGCAATGCGCAATGCACTGCGTACCCACACCGGGTTCTTGCCATCAGAGTTTCGAACGAAGCTCTAAACTATCCAAGGTCAAGGATTTGGGACGCACGTTCCATATCCTTGTCCCCTCTCCCTGAGAGGTTCACAAGCACTCGCGTACCAGGCGCGAACAAACCATCACGTTTCAATAAAGCAAAAGCATGGGCTGATTCAAAAGCAGGGATCAGCCCTTCTTTTTGTGAAACCCACTGAAATGCGCCCAAAGCTTCCTCGTCTGTTGCGGCAGTGTAACTGACTCGGCCCGAATCTTTCAGATAGGAGTGTTCCGCTCCAACGCCAGGATAATCCAATCCCGCAGAGACGCTTTCCGTTCCGAGGACTTGGCCGAACTCATCCTGCATCATATAGCTGTAGGAGCCATGCAACACCCCTGGAGAGCCGAAGCTGAGCGGAGCTGCATGTCGGCCAGATTCAATGCCTTTACCGCCTGCTTCCACCCCGTAGAGTTTCATGGCTTCATCGGGGACAAACGCATGGAAGAAGCCGATAGCATTGCTTCCCCCACCAACACAGGCAATCCCTGCATCAGGAAGACAACCATGACGTTCTAGGTACTGAGCGCGAGCTTCTCTACCGATCACGGATTGGAACTCCCGCACCATAAACGGATAAGGCTGCGGCCCAGCGGCAGTACCAATCACATAATGCGTGTCTTTGACATTAGTCACCCAGTCGCGGAGGGCTTCATTCAGCGCATCTTTCAGCGTTTTGGTGCCGCTATCAACAGGGATCACTTTAGCGCCAAGGAGCTGCATCCGGAAGACGTTGAGGCGTTGTCGCTCCGTGTCCTCGCGCCCCATATAGACCTCACATTCCATCCCAAGGAGTGCGCAGATTGTAGCGGTGGCGACACCGTGCTGACCTGCCCCAGTTTCCGCGATGATACGGGTCTTCCCCATCCGCTTGGCAAGCAAACATTGCCCAAGAGCATTGTTGATCTTATGGGCGCCGGTGTGGTTCAGATCTTCACGCTTGATTGTGACGATCAGGCCGGTTTCTTCGCTCAGGCGGTGCGCTTCCGTAAGAGGTGTTGGTCGCCCCACATAATCACGTAGATAGCCTTTGAATTCTTTGCGAAACGCCTCTTCTGCCCAGGCTTCATTGAAAACGCGGTCAAGCTCAACGAGGGCCGGAACCAATGTTTCTGGAACGTAGCATCCGCCGTAATCACCGAATCGCGATGGGGAGATCATGAGTTAGGCTCGGCACTCTTCAACAATGCGCGTCATTTCTGGCAGGGCGTCCAGCATCTTCTGAGTCAGAGCGAACTGGCACTTAGTTCGCACCAAGTTGTGTTCAGGGTAGTGGATACCGAAGTAATGATCTCCGTCAAGATAGTCGGTGAGGAAACGCACGCCCTGCTGGTAGGTCATCACGATTCCGGCGTAAGGGAGTGCATCCCATTCTTCCTCGGTCAGGTCGCTTCCTAAAACATCGGCATAGCCTTCGATCACCGCCTGAAACGTCTGAAGGTTGAATTCCACGCAATCAATGTCCGGTTCATCTTCGGCGGCTTTGTTACACGCCGTGCGAATCAGGTCGCCGATGTCGAACAGAATCGTGCCCGGCATGATTGTGTCGAGATCGAGAACGCAGACTGCCTCACCAGTTTCCTGATGGAAAAGCACGTTATTGACCTTGGTGTCGTTATGAACCGCACGAATGGTGTCGGGCCGGACATCCATCACTGATACAAGCTTTTCAGCTAAATCTTCGTTGCGACGAGCGAAATCAATCTCGGCTGCCGCCGCCGCTTTCCGTTCTGGAGTTGCTTCGGGGATTGTTCGCTCGAACACCTCCACTCGCTGCGGAGTGTGGTGGAAACCGGGGATTGTCAGATGCAATCGAGCGTGATCCAGGTCGCCGATGTCTCGCACGAATCGCGCGAATGCAACGGCGGCTTGGTATGCCACTTCCGGTGATTCGACAATGTCGTAGACCTTCGTGTTTTCGACAAAGCGATAGGTTCGCCAGTATTCGCCGTTATCATCCCGGTAATAGCTGAGCCCCTCATGAATGGGGACAAGCTGAAGGATTTCTTCTGGGTTGCCGCGCTTACGAAGCAGGTGAGCACAAACCCGCGCAATGTTGTCCATCATTTTCGGCGGATCAGGGAAGATGTGCGCGTTAATCCGCTGATGAACGTAGCGCTTGATGTCGCCTTCGTTATCCACCACCACAAAGCGGGTCTCGTTGATATGACCTCGCTCAATTGCTCCTTCTTCGATGACACGACCATCGATTTGGAAGTGGTGGGTTACGGAATCGGCGACTTGCATAGAAAATGGGGTCAGCGCGACAGCTTCTCGCGCACGTATGCTAAGTCTTCTGCATAGGTCATGCCGAACCACTCAGCTGAACTCAACTTGTACCTCATTCTGAGCTTTTTCTGTTGGATTGCCTGACCGACAAATTCAGGAAGAAAAGCTTCTGTTTCTGAGTTCTCGGAAAAGTGATTTGGCAGATGCTCATCCAGGTAGTCAAAAAACGTGGGCGGGAACCCGTAAAAGTTCATGGAGACGGGTGTATCCGGTGGCAACTCCACCTCTCCAACTCCGACTTCATTGCCTAAAATTCTTGCCCCTTGCCTTTGGATATTGGTGACTTCGCTCAGGCCGGTGACATAGCCACCTTCGCCTCGAACCCAGCCCCGATTCACACCGCCATGTTCGGAAAGGGTGGCATCCAGACGGAATGGAATGAGGACGCCTTCGTTGTCATCACAGTCTCGGAGGAGCTTTGCACCAATTTGAAAAGTCTCGGCTCCGTAGTGGTCATCTCCGTTGATGACGAGGCACTTCTCTTTGACTGCGTGTCGGCAACACCACACGGCATGAGCCGTACCGAGCATTTCGGGTTGGATAACGATTTGAGGTGCCTTCCCTTCCCAGCGCGGAAGGAGTTCGCTTTCTATTCTCGGAGCTAGCACTTCTCGGGTGAGGATGACAACGCTTTCAACACCCGCAGAGCGAGCCTGTGAGACAGAGATTTCGATCATGCACTCGCCGTTTGGGCCGATAGGGGTGAGTTGTTTTGGCCCGCCGAACCGTGTACCAAGCCCTCCAGCAAGGATGATGAGGCTCAGTGGTTCGTTGGAAGGCATATGCAGAGCCTACCAAACCTTGGAAATTTAGTCCGTGTCGTCTTGCTGAATCTCGGTTTTGCCAATCATCGGTTGCGCCACCGCTTCTCCTAGAACTGGTTCCGGATATTGTTCTTCGAGAACAGTGAGAACACCTGTCGTTGCACCATCATCAATCGGAGTGCTTTGATCGGGGGCAACGGTATCGCCAGTTGTATAGAGATCTTGCGTGCAACCAGCAATCGGAATCAGTGTCAACCCCGCGGCACCAGCAACGATCGCCCGGCGATACCAACCATCTTTGAGTTTGAATCGCCCCTCACTTCCCTTCATGCGGATACAAATGGACTTCGAAGATTGGCAGAGAAGATTTTCCGCTTCCCCAGAGCTCAGTTCTTCCAAATTATGGACACTCTTCTGGCAATGAGAACAAAACCGAGACTTCTCATCGCCAGTCATCTCATCCCAGTTCTTGGGGCAAGGTTTCTTGATTTTTACGTCGTGTTGGTTGGCCATTGGCAGTGTGTGTCTACAACACATCAAATTGTTCAAACAAAAAATCCCCCAGATCATAAAACCGAGGGATTTCAGTGAGAAGACTAACTTGAAAAGTTAGCTTTTGCGTCGGCGGCGAGCAAGGATGCCAGCACCGAGCGCACCAAGACCGAGCATGGTTGCCGGTTCCGGAACAGGAGACGCATCGATTTGCATTGCCAAATTCCATTGGCCGGAAGTTGGTGAAGCAAAGCTTACGAACTCGTCAACCGTGATCGTTGTGTCTTCATTGAGGTCAACACCGAAGCCGTTGTTGCTTGAACCAACCGCAGTGATGGTATCGGCATAACCGAATGTCATGTTGCCGCCAAGATCGGACGTGGAGGAGACAGTTGCTTCAACCGCCAGGCTGGAGGTTGTTGATGGCATTACGAAGTTCAAACCGGTGACGGAGAACAATGCGCCGTTGCCCGCACCAGTAGAAGTGAATGTCCCGAAGTTGACCGAGAACGAAGCGACCGGTGGGTTACCAAGAATCGGATCGGTTGGATTGACGCCAGTGACTTCATTGTGGAAAGCGAAATCAACAGTAACGTCGCTAAAGTTATCTGCACTGTCTGCGAAGAGAACAATTGCGAAACCGTCGACGAGTTGCGGGTCGTTGGTCGGGAAAAGGAAGTTGTCCATGACATGGGCATTTCCTGGTCCCGAGTAGAAAGTAAATCCAGCAGAAGTGGAAACGGTGTCGTAAACAAGCGCTGCTTGTGAACTAGCAGTCACGGCCAATGCCGCAGCAAGAAAGAGGCTCTTTTTCATTTTTTTTGAATCTCCTTTCCTCGTGAACCGTATGAAATTGAAATCAGGCTAACTCCAATTGAGCCAACACTGAAACCCTATGTTATCTGAATAATGCGGAGAATAATCCAGGCTGAGGCAAATTCAAGTAGAAATACCAGCGGTGCGCGTACAAGGAAGAACATCTTCCGTTGTCGGTATTGCGGCGGAAACATCCAGCCTCTTCGCGACAAGGATATCTTAAGAGATACAGTCTTATTGATTCCTGCTTGCCCGCTCTTACTGGTCGCCTGGTTCTACTTTGCGCGGTTTGAATGATGCGAGTGCCAGCGGGTTCTGCGTTTGTTGCCAAGCGATCTCAAGTTGAAAGTATGGACTAAAGACTCGCCAGAAAACTCAGGAATCAGATCTCATCCTTGAGTCTCACTATGAGATCACTACCCTCATCAAACTCTATCTGAAAACTGGCCCGACCATTTTCGTTTGATAAGGTGTAAGAGGGTTGCCACTTAGCACCAAGATAATAACAACCCCAGCAACGAGCCTCTCCAACAGTAAGACCCCGCCATCCTAATCTCACCTGACCCTCATTGAAGATGAGTGCCCATTCATCACCTTGATATGCACCAAGCGCAATACAACCATCTCCAAAATCTGAGAGATCAGAACGAACTACAATGATTCCCTCCTTACGTGAAAATGCACGGCATTCAATGGCGACTCCGTCGAGTATGCAACTGTCAATCGGGAGTTCATCACTGTAAGCAGTCGGAGTATCAATCGGATCCATGCCGCGATGGATGGCGTATCCCAAGTAGCACAGCCCCACCCCCAAAAGACACCAAATTGTCAGTGCGAAGTAGTTCCGTGGATAGATCAGTTTGCGGGCCTCGTCAGGTGTCATCCCTGATCTGTATAGTACGTCAAGACTATTTTTCTTGTTCAAAAAAACAGGAGAACATCCGCTCTAATGTCTCTATTAGTAACCATAGAAATGGCGCGGAAATGGGGAGATGCCCGAAATCAGGTTCAAATGGAGCCACTGACCGGATTTGAACCGGTGACCTGCTGTTTACGAAACAGCTGCTCTACCGCTGAGCTACAGTGGCGAAACCGTCAGTCATTATGATGGATTCCGAGCGGCTCTTGCTCAGGGCAGGCCCAAAAGGGCCAACCCTGTTTACGGCAAATTTAGTCGCGCCCAGTTGATGCGAACTCCAAGCTCACCTGCATACTGCGGATTCAGAGGATCGATATCATCGCCATTGCCATCCAGCCAGTCGCGGAGCATTTCTGGCGTCATGGGCGATCGCTTGCGCAGAGCATCTGCAATCACACCGCAGGCAATTGGACATGCGAAGCTGGTGCCGGACCACTCTGACATGCCACCACTGTGATTCGTACTGATGATGCCGGTTCCTGGTGCGGCGAAATCAGTGCGAGCATGGTAATTACTAAAATCTGCTTTCACGTCGTGCGGATCTACAGCCGTGACAGCAACAACTTTATTGTTGCGAGCAGGATCCATCAGCTCATTAACCGCCTGATTCCCTGCCGCAGCCACTATAACCATTCCGTTTTGATCAGCCCAGTCTAGGATCTCACTCATGGCAAAGATTCGCCCAGGAGCGCCCAAGCTGATATTAACGAGTTCGCAGCCGTAGCGTCGAGCTACGGTCAGCCCCTTCAAGATGTTCCAACTGGACGAAACGCCCTCGCTGTTAGCGACTTTGCAATTGACTATTCGGGCATGCGGGGCCAGCCCAACAATCAGGCCGGTAACGAATGTGCCGTGCCCTACTGCTTCATCAAAAATGCCGTTTGCGTTATCATCGCGATTTTCTATGACGTCGTAGCC
Organism: Armatimonadota bacterium; assembly: GCA_020438215.1. GTDB lineage: Bacteria > Armatimonadota > Fimbriimonadia > Fimbriimonadales > Fimbriimonadaceae > UphvI-Ar2. The sequence goes on from JAGQUX010000003.1 coordinate 51,710, forward strand.
AAATCGCTCCCAGCGATCAAGCGCATTGTAAGTTCCGCGTACGTTTCTCCAAAGCCGTGGCTGAAGCGGAGAAAGCCCAGTATCCAGAACGGCAACATTGATCCTTCGCTGGCCGAACAGGAATGGAGTTTGTTGATAGCTAATTTGATCAAACAAGCCTTTATTGACTTCACCGAGAGCGGCTGTATCGTATGCGGCGGCGATTTTCCCACCGGTACGTCCCTGATCAATGGGAAGGTTATCGCCACCTTCCGGAGAATCTAAGTCCTCATTGTCTTCCACCCAAACGACGAGCCCGGAGAGACGTAACTCTTCTTCGATGACCTCAATGTTTTGATCGGCGCGGACGCCGAACAAGGCAAAGTTGTAGTAAGGCGATTGATCCTTGATCGAGATATCAAATTGATGCGCAAGCTCTTTCGCCGAGACTCCGACGTTGAGTTGAGCGACGATTTCCCCCTGCGCCCACGAGAATGCGGCGCAGAATACTGCCAAAAGCGAGAGACTTATCCGTTTCATTTCAGCGATGTTCCTTGTTTACTATAACCGTTGAAGCAGACAACTGAGGCCCAAAAATAGGGATGCTCGTATTTCTGCTGGAGTGCTTCTCTTGCGACATTCAAGCAACTCATTACATCTCGCCCAGCCGAAAGCGATCCATAAAACGCTTCCGACCAATCCACCGAAGACCGATCATCAATAGCCCATTGCCCCGCCAGAACCCGTTCAGCACCACAGGCTAAGAATCCTCTGCTTAGCCCATCCGGTTCGTAACGGTTGATACTGCTCATGGCTCCCGAGAAACAGGCGGCCATCGTGACATGTCCTATTCGAGCTTTAGATCTCACCAGTTCTGCCGCCTGGATTTGTCCATCACTCAAATTTATAGACGAAAGCATGGGGTTCGATGGTTGGAAAATTCCATGAGCGGCAATGTGCAGGATATCAATGCATCCTCCTTCCAGCGAATCTCTTGCCTCTGAGATTGTTGTGCACACCTCCGCCATAGGATAAAAAGAGATCAACGTCGCGACCTCTTGGTGAACATGAGGCAAGTCCTCTGCCTCGTGATACCAAATCACCACTCTTTTTTGCGAAATCGGCTTGCTTTTCAGTTCACTACGCCCTGGTGTCAATGAAATTTGCACCGAATCGTCTCGTGCCATCGCCTGCCAAGGCACCGACCAGAACACTCCTTCCGGAGAAAGTCGTTTGCAAATCGTAGGATCAAACTGGAGCTTGATTTGCAGTTCATTCAAAAGCTCTTGGCACTGCTTTCCATCACTTTGGAAGCCAAGAGACGGCTCAACAAGTTCAAAGTGCAACCACCGCAGCTTTTGATCCAGTTCGCTCGCAGAAATTTCAAGCTTGGTCGCTTGGTTGTCGCGTATGAGATAGAGATCATCTTTGACTTCAAGATAAATCCATTCTCCTGGATCATTTTTAGCATCGTACTGGTGCCAGAGCCGGTCACCAACCTCGAACGTGAGCTCGCGCCACATCCGCTGGACAGAGGCTGAAGCGGCTTCCAGGCGTTGAGAGCGCTGACCTTCTTGATTTGATGTGCGTCGTTGAATCTCAGAGCGAAGTTCTGTCAGCCTTACGCGTAGATCACCATCCAGCGGTGAAGGCTGATTGAGAATCTCATCAACAAGAGCGATTGATCGTGAACGGATAATGATCTCCCGAACCTGGGCGATTCTTTCCGGAGTCTGGGAGGCAAGTAGCGACTCGAGCCAAGTTTGGATGGCTTCGGCTTTATTGCGCAGGTATCCAGCAACAGAAAGGTTGGACTGAACCGCCATTCTTCCCCGCCAAATCTCCTCAGCCATTTGGGAAAAGTAGCGATCTCTTTGCTTCCCTTCGCTTTGGAGCGCCTGGACGTAATACATCTCCCAAACGAGGTCAAAGAGTGCCGGATTTTTGGCAAGCTGTTTCAGATTTTTGATGGCACTGCGAACACCGTTCTTTGCCTGGACAATTAAGTTCGCAAAAAGCATCCTCGACTGCCCATGAAGCCTCAGAGTTTCGCCCGCCTGGATCAACTCATCCAATTGCTTTCGACTGAGTTTGCGTACTGAAAATGTGTATCGCGTGGTGATGACATCGGCAATCCAGACATCATCACCGTACTTGCGATAGTCTTGTTCTGCCCGTTTGAGTGCCACCTTGGCTGACTCATTCTTCCCTTGCCAGAATCGACAGATGGCAATCCCCTGCCAACACCCGGCGCGGTGGACAAGCATGTTTTTCGCCCATTGCTTTCTGAGTGCGGACTGGTAGGCATCTTCCGCTTCCGACCACATGTTCATCGCCAGATAAACACCGCCCAAATCATGTTCAACGCGGAAAGCTTCTTCCTCATCGGAACTGAAAGAGTTGCGCACTTCTAAGAGAGTTTTGAGAGCTAAATCGTAATGTCCATCAAGCCGCTCCGCGGCGGCGATATTGGATTGCGCGGTAGCTGCGTAGTCAGTGAGCCCAAGTGAGAGGAAACCGACATATGCTTCTTCCGCAACAGGGCGGACAAAATCAGCGGGTTTCCTGCCAAGTAGCGCAGTTGACAACCCAGTCAGAGCCATTGCCCGTTCTATGGGAGCTTCCTCCTGAGAAAGGTGACTAGTTGCCCGCTCGTACCACCCCTCAGCCTCGGCAAGCTCATCAAACCATGCGTGGGCGTTACCTGTGTTGAGGGCGATCTTTCCAGCGGTTACTTTGTCGCCTTCGCGAACGGCGATAGCAAAGAGTTCTGATCCCAAGGCGATTGCCGAACGCTTTCTGCCCGCTCGGGCAAATGAGTCGATTCCACCAAGCGCGAACTTTGCACCCTCTGCTTCTGACTGAGCTACTTTCCGGGCTTCTTGAAAAGCGTTTGCGCTCGCCAACCACTTACCCTGTAGTTTGAGATGAAGAGCTTTGAAGCGATATCCAGCTGGCTCACAACCATCGACCTGGATAAATGCGGCACCGATTTCTGCGAGCCGGAGTGCCTCGTCGTAATCTCGGCCGGATTCAATGCGCCATTGATTGAAAAGTGCTTCTGCCAGTTCAGGAACGCCGTGTTTCCGAACAACACTTCTAGCATTAGCGATCGAATCCGCTTTCTCAAGTAGCTTCAGGAAATCGTCACTCGTCATGATCCAGAATTTCCTGGGCGTTCGGCACAACTAACGTTTCCTCTAGCCCAATGATCTGAATGCGGGAGTGATCCAAAGTGGAAACTTCAAAACGGAATGTGCCGCTTGGATCACACTCCACCGTCTCGTTTCCGAGAACGGAAAGTGCGCCCGATTGGTTGACCTTTCCGAGGACTTCCCAGCCATCTGGTATCGCGGAATACATGATTCGCAGACTCACTTCTCCATCTTGAAAGGCGAATTGGTGCTGATTCCCACCCGAACGAGCCGCATGCATTGGCTTGAGCATCATGCTGAAATCCAGAAGACGCATAGGCTTCCGTTCAGGCATGATGGCCATTGCTTTTCGCATCGTTGCTTCTGGCACTTGCGGCATGACGGCCCTCAGCTCAGCTACGGTCATCTTGAGCTGTTCAAGACGACTAGATTCCCGATCAGTGAGTTCCCCAGCCGCACTGAGCGGCTGATCCCCCATGGCAATATCCACCAATAAGGTGAGTCGATCATTTGGACGATTGAACATTGTATAACTCCCTTAAGGCGCGTCGCGAAAGCCCTGATACATCTTCGCCTTCAAAGAATCCCTTCTTAATCAGAACTGACCTCAACTTCTCAATACAGCGACTTCGCGTTGGCCCTATTGAGCCAGGTGCAATCCCCAGCGATTCTGAAATCTCATCATAAGAAAGAGGTTTCTCATCGAAGAGGGCAAGAAGGAGATCTTTGCAAATGGGTTTCAGCTGACTAAGCGATTCGATGGCGGTTTCGTGCTGCGCCCCGATAGCAACTAAGTCATCAGCGGCATCCACATCTGCTTGAATCACCTCTTCTAATAGTTCATTGTTTTCCCCGATATTTCGTGTTTTAGAGGAGAGACGAGATATTCTGATGGACTCTCGGCTGGCAGTGACGGTCAGCCACTTCCCAATGCGGTGACCATCATCTATCTTTTCAAGATTCTTATAAAGTGCCAGGAAAGTGTGCTGAAAGACCTCCTCGGCATCTTCAGCTTGAAGGCGCGCGGATCGGGCAACACTGTAAACCAGGTTGCCATACATCTCGACTAATCCTCTCCAGGCACTATCATCACCGCGCCTTGCCCTGAGCAAAAAAGAGTGGGCGAGATGCGGATCTATTCCACGCATGAAAAAAATTGTATCACGCTTTGCATTTGTTTGCTTATAGGTTGTGACGGCGGACAACCGCCAGACTTTGAGGAACAAAAAATGAAAAACACAATGAAAGCAACTGCAGTCGTCGGACTTGCGTCCCTAGCCCTCTTCGCATTCGCGATGCTCGGTCGATACGAAGCTCGAATGAGTGGCGAAGGCGGAAAAGGCAAAGCGAAGATGCAGTCCAAGCAAAAGCGCGGCGAATACCAAGCAGAGTTTGAAGTTGAGGGCGAAAATATGCTCTCCGATGCTAGCTACTGGATCAATGTCGATGGCCAGTCATTCTTGGTCAACACCAACGCATTCGGCTCATTCGAATTCTCTGCTCGCTACTCCAGCCCCGACCATCCGAACATCGAAGGCGGCACCCCTATCAACATCACCAATGGCGCCGGCGATGTGGTGATGCAAGGCGTCTTTCAACAACGATAAAACACATCACGACTGATGCAAGTACCGCTTGCGCAGCATACACGCCAATTGGCCGGGTTCATCACCCGGCCATTTTTTTGTGTTGTTGGGCATTCAAAATCATTCGGCCCATCACCGAGGTATCCCAGAAATCGACCCGTATAATCTTTTTGAGGATAAATCTAATGGGTGTTGATACATTTCCAATTCGAGGCATTGACCACATCCGGCACTATGTCAACAACGCTCGCCAATCGAGCTTTTTCTACCGCGAGACGATGGGTTTCAACGTTGTCGGCTACCGCGGCTTAGAGACCGGTTCGCAAGATCAAGTTGACTATGTACTGGAACAAGAAGATGTTCGGCTGGTCTTCAGTGCACCGCTCAGACCGGGTCACCCGATGGCAGAAAAGATTGCCTATCACGGTGACTTTGTCCAAGACATTGCATTTGAAGTCGATGATGTTGATTTGGCGTACAAGCTCGCTACCGAGCGGGGAGCCAAGGGTTGGCAAGAGCCACACACGCTCGAAGATGATCATGGCAAGATTCGGATCGCCAGCATTTGCACATACGGCGATACAGTTCACTCGCTGATCAATCGCGACAACTACAAAGGCACCTTCATGCCGGAGTTTCGCGAGCACTTTGAACAAGGTGTTGGCATTGGCATCAAGGGTGTCGATCACGCGGTCGGCAACGTCGAACTCGGCAAGATGAACGTCTGGGTGAAATGGTACGAAGACATTCTTGGCTTCACCAACATGCTCACCTTCGATGACAAGGACATCTCCACCGAGTACACCGCTCTAATGTCCAAGGTGATGTCTAGCGGGAATGGTCGCGTCAAATTCCCAATCAACGAACCTGCTGCTGGCCTGAAAAAATCTCAGATTGATGAATATCTGGAGTTCTTTGGTGGTGCAGGTGTCCAGCACGTTGCGCTAATCACGGATGACATCATCCACACAGTTACCGAACTGCAAAAGCGAGGAGTTCCCTTCCTCACCGTTCCGATGACGTACTACGAAGAACTTCCTGGTCGCGTCGGAGAAATCGATGAAGATATCGAAGTGCTCTCCAAGCTCGGCATCCTGGTGGATCGTGACGATGAAGGTTATCTCCTTCAAATCTTCACCAAGCCGATCACCGACCGCCCGACTCTCTTTTACGAGATCATCAACCGCAAGGGCGCGAAGAGCTTTGGAAAAGGCAACTTCAAGGCACTCTTCGAGTCGATCGAGCGAGAGCAGGCCATTCGCGGCACGCTCTGATCAAGCATAAACATTAACAAAAACCCCTGATTCAGAAACCTTTGGTTCGGATTAGGGGTTTTATCTGTTAATCATGCGAATCAGGAGGATATTGTTGGCCGCCGTTGTTGCGTCTGCTATTGCAGCTGGTTCCGCTTGGTTTATTACATTTCATGCTCAGCAAGAGAACTCCCCTCAGATTATTGGAGGGATTCCTCAGGCGATACTCTCCCAATCCCCTTCCCTTCAGCTCGCATACGATCGCTACACCGAGCGTGGCTCCAAGTACATCTGGGGAACAAATGATTGCTCAGTTTTCTTGATCGACTACATGAAAGGGCAAGGCGCTCCCATCAAGAAACGCTGGACAACCCGCGAACTCTTTGAGCCCGCCAAGATGGATGTCTTTGGCTACAACTTCTTTGGATATCCCCCCGAGCAATCCAAAGCCGGTGATCTAGTCGTTTTTCGCTACATCGGCACAGAGGGTACCGAGGTCGGTCATTGCGGAATCGTGATTGAAGAAGGTGAGCAGAAGTACGTTGTTCACAACTCATCCCCCTATGGAGGGGTGGTCACCCAATCAGCGGATGGGTTCTTCCGTCAAGCGAAGTCGCTCAATGCCAATCTCCGGATTTTCCGCCCCAAAGCGCACGCCCACACAATATGAACAAGTACAAAGCCTTCCGCTTCATCTTCGTCGGCACAATTTTGTTGCTCGTGGGAGTTATTGGCTACGTCCTTTCGCGAGCAGATTTTGACGATGGCTTGGGCGAATCTCAGGTTTGGCCAATTGAGCAGGATGAGATTCCAGGGGAGCCGATTGAAGAACCACAACTGATTGTCGGATTTCCTGACGATCTGAAAGCTAAAGACCCCGCAGCTAAGAAGTCATATGATCAGTACATGGATAAGGGCGGCAAGTACATCTGGGGAGCTAACGATTGCTCAATCTTTGTGCAGGATTACATGAAAGCCAGCGGTGCAAATGTCGAAAAACGCTGGACAACCAAAGAGCTTTTCCAGCCCAAAAGGATGGAGAAATACGGATATTCCTATTGGGAGCACGAGGCGGGTAACCAGTTCCCCGACGGCACGGTTCTCATTTATCGCTGGGAATCAGGTGATCAAGGCTGGGGGCACTGCGGAATCGTCACCAACCACTTCGGCGATACCCGAGTAATGCACAACGACCCGATCAACAAAGGACTGGTTGTCGAACCGTTCAACGATTTCCTGCGAATGGCGGAGCTTCGTGAAGGCAAACTCCGCGTTTTTGTTCCCAACTAGCTTGTCGCTGGTTTGACTGGCTTCCCTGTTTGAGCACTTTCAATCGCGGCTAGGGCAATCGCGACTGCCTTGAGGCCATCGAGACCGCCAACGGCTGGCTCCGTTCCGTTCTTGACCGCATCCACAAATCCGCGCAGCTGCCGGTAGTAGGGGTCGGTGCTGACATGGTTCGGTGTTTCGTTGCGAGTGCCACTATCAGTATGGGTTCGGAGACTCGGGGCATTCCGCGAATCAAAATCGATCAACCCCTTGCTTCCACAGACTTCTAACGTTGTTCGGAAACCGCTCGGATCCATCCAAGTTGCTTCGACATGGGCGATCGCCCCTGATTCAAAACTGAGCGTGATGAGAGCGTAGTCGCCTTGAACATTGGAATCAAGATTCGGGAAATTAGCTCGTACAGATTGAGCAAAGACTTGGGTGCACTCGCCGAGCGTCCAGCGAAGCCAATCTAGCTCGTGGATACCAAGATCGAGGATGACACCGCCGCTCAGTTCAGGATTCTGGAACCAGCCATCGGAGCCAACCGGCGCGCGTCCACCGCGTCGCATCCGAACGGCAGCAGGATCACCGATCTCACCGGAAACGACCACTTGATGCGCTTTCTCATGTTCGGGGAAGAAACGAACAACGTGTCCCACAGAGAACGGAACACCTTTGGCATTGGCAGCATCGAGGATTTCGCGGCATTCTTCAACCGTGCGGGCCATGGGTTTTTCGAGGAGAACCGCTTTGCCGGCGTCAATTGCTTCCAGCGAAAACTGCTTATGGAGATGGGTTGGCAGGCAGATATCGACGATGTCGCAGGTAGCAAGAAGGTCTTCGTAGCTATCGGTTTTCTTTGCCCCGTGATGCTTACAAAATGCGCCGAGCTTTTCCAAATCGCGGTCGTAAGCGTAAAGCTCAACATCGGGCATGTTCACATAGTGCCGTGCGTGGACATTCCCCATTCCCCCAGTTCCAACAACGCCAACTTTCATCTTCCCTCCATGCTATCCGATTTAGGCTCAGTGCAATCAGACTTCGAAGGATTCTGTTGGGGCGGAAACTGGGCGCGGCGGTCTTGCAACAAGCACTCCAATCAGAACAACGCCCACACCGGCAACTTGGAGCATCCCCAAAGGCTGCTTGAGCAACAGCCATTCCCCAAATGCGGCGATGATCGGGACGAAATAAGCCACCATGCTAGTCTTGATCGGGCCGACCTCACGCAAAGAGATGTAATAGAAAACAAACGCCACCGTCCCCGCCATAACGACGAGATAACTCAACGCGCCCCAACCTTGCGGAGTGATCGCACTGTAATCCGTGGCCAGCATATCGCGGATGCCATACGGAATCATCACAATCGCCGCGCCAGGAAATGTTGCCGCGAATGTCCCGAGAGCAGGCTTATCTTTCGCAAGGAGTGGCTTCATCATGATGACGCTGGCTGCCCAAGCAATCGCCGCAACAAGGACAAGCACAACGCCCATCAGCTCGCCTTCCCCACGGTTCGGCTTTCCCATAATGACAGCACCAACACCGACATAAGCAAGGATCGAACCGTAAACAAGATTCCAGCGGAAAGTTTCCTGCTTAGCTAGAATCGAGAAAATACCAATCCAAATCGGTACGGTGGCAAGAGCAATTGCACCTTGAGCGGGAGCCGCCGTGCGCATCCCTTCCAGAAACAGGATCATGTAGACTCCGCTGCTCATCAATCCGGTAGCAAAGAAGCGGAGGCGCTCCCCTTTCGCCGGAATCACGAGTTGCCCCATGGCTTTTGCTACGATGAACATGAGTGGCACCATGAGCAGATACCGCAGCAAGCCTGTGGTCGGAATGGTGAAGTCAGCGTAAACAAATTTGATCATGGAGAAGTTGAATCCCCAGATCAAAGCCACGAGAGTGAGAGCCAGAATCGGCAGAAATTCGCGGAAACGCGCCAATCTCTGATTCTAGCTATGCAGTAGGTTCAATCTAGGGCATTGTCCTAGGTCGAATTTGGTGTTCCCCTCGTTTTTCGCCACTATTTACCGTCATGGCGGTTCTGCCACAGGAGATGGTCACTCAAATTGGCCGGGCGTATCTCCAAGGTCAAGATTGGCTTCGATCACAAGGCAAAGAAGATGCCGAGTCGATTGAGGTCGCTCTTGCTGTGGAATCCAGCCGGTGGTTCTGGCGTCCTAGCCAAACCAAGACTCTTATCCTCCTCCCTGCCCGCGAACTGACGCTTCAGGAGGAACTTTCCCACGTTGTGAAAGTCGGCTGGCTCAAGGATGGCGAGAACACTCCCCCAAACAGCTTTACGCGCTCGTTCTACTCCATCGGGCATGGTGAACCGGAAATCGTTCCCACCTTGCCGAAAGAGCAGAACAAGGACAGCAACCGCGAATGGCACGTTATGGCGGAGCTTGTCGGCTTGGATGACCTCACTCCTAAGCGAACACTTGTCGAACGATTGGAATGGAAAGCCCGCATCTTGAAGGGGATTAAGAATCGTGGTATCTGGGTGGCAGAAGCAAGCCTCCACGGCGACCACGACGAATCGGATCTGTATGGAATTGCATGGCGATCGCATTGGCAATCACTCTGGGAAGAACTCGATAAGCCAGAGATCATTGCCTACGGAAAAGGACTCTACGAATCCCTTGAGCGACAAGGGATTCCGGTCAGCACCTTCCTTTACGAACCGCAGACTCTCCGGCAGGATAGCCAAAAGCAGCACCAGTCCGAGATTCTGCATCGCATCTTCAAATTGACCACGGCGACTGGCCCCTAAGCGAAAGCTTCGCGCCAGTAAAATAGATTCCCCGTGCTTCTCTCTCTTGCCCATGTCCGCAAGCTGTTTGCGGCAGATATTGTGCTGGAAGACATCACTTTTCGCATTGACCGTCGCGAGAAAGTGGCTCTTGTTGGGCGAAATGGAAGCGGGAAAACTACTCTTCTCAAAGTGATCTCGGGCGAATACGAACCGGAAGGTGGCACGATGTTCTTGGAAAAGGGAGCTAAGGTCGGCTACCTCAAGCAGGTTGATTCGGTTTCCGAAACAAGAACGGTTCTGGAAGAAGCGCAGCTTGGCATTCAAGACAAGCTCGAAATGAAGTCGCGCTTCGAGGAGCTTGAGTCCAAACTCAGCAATGATCCGAGTGCAGAAGATCTCAATGAATTTTCACTTCTTGCTGCACACTTCGAAAACCGAACGTTCGATAACTCCGAGCGAGAGATGCACGCGATCCTCGCTCACATGGGATTTACTGAGAGCGACTACAATCGCCCGACTTCAGAACTTAGCGGCGGTCAGAGAACGCGCCTTGCCCTGGCAAGGCTCCTTCTTCAAGAGCCGGATCTGCTGATTCTGGACGAACCCACTAACCACCTCGATCTTTCGGCTACCGAATGGCTGGAAGAGTGGATCATGGCGTATCCCGGTGCGGTGATCCTCGTCAGCCACGACCGTACGTTTCTGCAAAACACGGTGGAATCAGTTATTGAGATACGGCACGGAAAGTCGCACCAATACCCCGGCAACTTTGAGAAATTCCTCAAGCTAAAGGCGGAGGAACGCGCTCGCCTCATCGAAGAAGCTGAAAAGCAGCAGAAGGAAATCGAGAAGCTCGCTGAATTTGTTGATCGGTTCATTGACTCCCAGCGCACCGCACAGGCACGCGGTCGCCGCAAAATGATGAATCGATTGATCGCCAACCGCATTGAGGTGGAAAGCGAGGAAGGGAGCATGCGGATTGGCTTCAAAGATATCCAGCGTTCTGGGGAGCAGGTGATCTGGACGAAGGGATTGCAGATCGGTTACGACAAACCGCTTGTCCCGAAAATCAACTGGACAGTCCGCTGGAAAGAAAGATGGGGTGTTATTGGCGAGAACGGTTCGGGGAAATCAACTCTGCTGAAGACCATTCTCGGAGAAGTGCCAAATCTTGGAGGCGAAGCGAAAACCGGAACAAAACTGGATATCGGCTACTTCTCGCAAGACACTGCCGAAGTTGATCCGGAGATGAGTCCCGCTCACTTCATCATGTATGAATGTGATTTGGAAGTTGGCCCGGCTCGCGATTTACTTGCTAAATTCCTAATTACCGGCGATGATGTCTTCCGACCAAGCAAGACCCTGAGCGGCGGGGAGCGGAACAAGCTTGTGCTGGCGGCCCTGACGTTTGCCAACCCGAATCTTTTGATTCTTGACGAACCGACTAACCACCTCGATATGGACTCTCGGGACGCGCTGGCAAAGGTTCTCAAGGATTATCCCGGCACCCTTGTCCTGATTTCCCACGACCGATGGCTTCTTGGGCAAGTCACTGATCACATCATGGATGTCAAGAAAAGCGGAGCCGTGACCTACCCGGGCAACTTCATCGAGTACCGAGCTTGGCTGCGCGATCGCGATAATCCCGAGCCAGCCACGACAAAGGCGACCCACCAAAAAGTCGTAACCGAGACCACTCTTTCTCCTCGCGAGCTCAGCAAAGAGATTGCGAGAATGGAAGGTGTTGTTGCCCAATCAGAAGACCAGGTGGCTGAGCAGGAAGCCGGCCTCAAATCCTTGGAGGATCAGCTCGCTTCCCCGCCAGAGGATGCGGACATCCTTGCGATGACGCAGGCATACCAAGCCGCTCAGGAATCACTCAATAAAGCAATGATCGACTGGGAAGACAACTGCCTCAAGCTGGACGAGTTACGCGAACAACAAGCTCAGTTATCCAAGTGATGGCTTGGGAACCCAATCAAACTCTCGATAGTCGTTCTTGACCGTACCATCCTCAAAGAAATCAACAATCGCATAGCCATTGTTGAATCCAAGGTAACCGCCATTCCACCAGCCGCCGCTAACGGCGCCGTTGCAATAGTATTCGACCCCGTGATAATCAGCACGATCGACTTGGTGCATATGGCCGCTAAAGCAAGCCTTGACATTCTTATGCTTGAGGAACAGATCTTTGATCTTGGCAAGGTCAATGTGCATCCATGCGCCAGGAACCAGCCAGTTGCCATCCTTCACGTTGTCCCCATCCAAATAAGCACATGGGCTGAGAATGGGAATATGGCTGAGGATTGCAATAGGGGTTGTCTTGGGCGTCGATTTGAGCTCACTCTCTAGCCATTCAAACTGCTTATCGTCAAGCTTTGCGGTGTATCCGTTCACGTCCATTCGGTGGGTGGAATCAAGAACGATAATCTTCCAGATTCCGTGAAGTTGAGAGAAGTACGGAGTGTCCATCTCAAGCCGATCAAGAACAAACTGCTTCCCAAACATCGGCTCATTTTGGTATTTGATACGGTTATTCCAACCCCAAACATCATGGTTGCCAATGGATGTGATCGTTTTGGTTTTCAGGGCCGCTTTATTCGCCGCATCAAAAACGTTCCATTGTGCTTTCGCGCGATCTAGATCGCAACCCAGTAAGTCCATCACCAGATCGCCACCGTAGTAAATGACATCCGGTTTGAATCCCTGGACGATCTCTAAACACTTCTCAAGGCCCGCCTGAGATTCCTTCTCCGGCATAACGTGCATATCGGTGATATGCGCCATCCGAAAGGATCGTTTACGGTCGTCATGGGCGAGGACTGATTTCGGCATTGCTAGGGCACCAACGCTGGCGGCACCCAATTTTAGGACATCTCTGCGTTCCATTTTCATCGTCCTCCTTTTACGAGGGCAAATTTAAGAGAAGAATAACCGTTCAGCTCAAAGTGTTCAATCTTAACTTTGTGTTTGCCTCCGAGCTTGACTGGGATGCGCTCTGACTTGGGCGCATGGTACGTCCAATCATCGTGGATCAGCTTGCCATCCAAGTACAGCCGGACTCCATCATCACTGGTGAGATCGAAGATGTATTCCCCGGGTTGAATTGTGAATTCGCCTTCCGCGACTGTGGCAAAGTAGTCGTTATTCACGCCTGGTGCAGGGCTGGCTGACCAACCGTAGTTCAAATCTCGAGATGTGATGGTTGCTGTTCGATTCCCTTGTCGTACCTTGTCGAATGCCTCGAATTGGGTGCGCGGATCCTGGGTTTCTGGGTCGTAGTTCCAGAAGCGGACATTCCACTCAATTGGGACATCGAAGCCGCCTGATTTGAATTGAACTGGCTTGCCAGCTGGCGTGATCATGCCGCGATAGTCGGTAGTTTCTTCCCCGACGTATTCCAGAACCACTTCCCAGTCCGTCACTTGTCCAGCCGGAAAAGTGATCTCCACGAAACCAGGGACGGTGCCATGCGATTCGCTCAGTGTCACACCATCTGTGGCTCTGCTCAGTTTCCAACTTCCCTTCGGGCCAAGGATTTCGTAGACTTTCGCGCCCTTGGTTTTCGGTTGCAGGTATTCGCGTGGCCAGAGTTTTGGACTCTTGAAATCGTGCGGGCCCCATTCATCTACGAGAATGTAGCGACGTCCTCTGAGTTTGTCAGCTGGCCAAAAGACTTCTTCAGCCTTGATGGCTTTGTCCTTTACTTCAGGACGAACCTGCCACTGGGCTTTATACTTCTGATCATCCAGAATATTAGCAAAACGCGTACGCCCGGCTCCGTCTAGCATTGACGAGTTACCATCCTTCTTTGGTTGAGCTTCGACCGTATTACCATTGCCAATAAATTGGGGCTGCTCATCATCTGATTGTATGAAGTTGCCTGCGGGTGGATAGGCAAACCCAGACTCTTCGAAGGCGAGAGATTCTCCGATCATGGTGAAGGTATTCCCTCTGATATCAACGCCCGTTGTCTTACGAATTCGGAGTGCTTCCCTTTCTATGTTTTTGAAGAGGTTTCCACCGATCAGGATATTGTGGCTACGGGTGTCACGATGCTTGACATACCCCCAGTTCGGGTCTTGTTCCGCGTTCGCCCACAGATTGATTCCCATATTCTCTCCATCAAAGGTATTTCCCATGATCCGATTGTTCTGCCCATGCTCAATCGCGATAGATTCGGCATTGTGCTTGAACTGGTTGTTGTCAATGACAGATTCAAAGCTGTACCCGCCCCAGATGCCGTGCCAGCACTCCATCATCAGGTTGTTGATCATGTAATTTCTTGAGAAAGTAACTTCAATTCCATTTGTGGGGGCATGGCTGAAGTCATTCGAAATGATCTCGTTATCATTGCAACCGCCCTGGCCGGTATCCATAGTGAATTGCCCCGCCCAAAGGAAGAGTCCATCGCCACCGTGGGTGACGGAGTTGCAGTAAATCTTATTGCGGCTGCTCTGTTCGTACATCAAGATGCCGGCGGAGTCTTGCCCCCGATTGTAAACGCCATAGCTGAACCCCCGTACGCAGAAATCAATCTTATTGAATTGGATTTTGCTATCGGTTGTGCGGTACATCCCCACACCAATTGCGCTGTTGAAACTGAAGTCGTTATGCTCGACGGTTGCCCGCTTGCAGTTCGTCATCATCAAGCCGCACTGCCCACCATTGATCGTCACGTTGCGGATGGTTGCATCATCACAGTTCTGCAGGTAGATCCCGGCCCCAAAACGAAGCCACTCGTTGTTCTCATTGTTGTGGAAACTCATCCAATCGCTGACATCTTCTTTCTTGAGATCACTTTTGAGGCGCTGCTTCCAGTTGTAAGAAAAGTCGGAGTCGATGATTTGGAGGTTTTTGCTTTTCCATGCAGCAACGCCGATCTTATAACCCCGGATCGTTGCATTCTTGATGGTTACATTATCACCGGTTATTGAAAGAGCGGTTCCTTTGCGCTCATCAGGCTCAACCGCCTTTTCCGATCCGCGAAGAACAGAACCTTGAAAATCAACCGTGATGTTATCGCCGCTTATGCGAATTGCACCCGCCTGGCCCGATTCATCTGCATTGGTAATGAGCTTATCTGCTGTTTTGATACGGCACGACCGAGTAATCATGAGCCCTGGACGGAGTTCAATCTCAGGAAGTGATTGATGGGAAAGCATCGCAATAACCAGACTCAGCATTAGACCATTATCACAAATCTGCCCCCCAAAAAGGAAACGAGCGGCGAAAATTCGCCGCTCGGTCGTAACGATACTTTTATGAAATCTATGCGATCATGGCTGGAGTCAAATCTTTGCGAAGCATTGCCCGGGCTCGGAACAGCCAGCTTTTGACTGTGCCTTCCGGTTTGCCAAGATGCTCGGCAATTTCATTAACATCCATGTGTCGATAGTGTCGCATTTCAAGAATCTCTCGGTACTTCGAAGGAAGCCGATTGATCGCCGACTGCAAGATGTCCGAGCTTTGACTTCTTTCAAAGTCTGCCTCTACATCCGAGTTGTCGTCCATCAGGTTGTACTCATGGGCGTCCAAGCTCTCAGTGGACTTCTTTCGATTGCGGATCGTATCCACACAACAGTTGGAACAGATTCGCAGCAACCAAGGAAGCATTGGGCGATCGGTGTCAAACGTGTGAAGTGCCTTACAAGCTTTCAAAAGCGTTTCTTGAACTGCATCGTGAGCATCCTCGTGGTTACGGAGCATTCTCATAGCTTGCGCGAAAATCGCCGGCCGATATTGATCAGCAAGGATTTCGAATGCCACAGACTCTCCGCGCTGTGCACGATGAACCAATTGGGAATCCCGATTTGCGATTTGGGTCGAGTTATAAGATTTTCGCTCCATGTCGATATTCTATGGCATTTTCCAAACCGTATCGGGACTTTCTTTAAGATTTCCAAACTTTAGTCTCAGTATTTCCATATTTTGAATCTATTCATAGCCGCCTGCAAAATGGGACCAGTACTGCCAACAATACGGAAGTATGAGAGCACGGAAGCTCGGATACATCGTCGGGGCATGTAGCCCTTTCTTACTGCTGGCGGTTTTGGGAATCAGCGGGCGATTCCTTACATTGCCCTGGGTTTCCCCGGAATATGGCGAGATGAACAATCGCGCTCTAATGAACTATCGTGATTTGGTTTCTCGGACACACGCTGTTGAAAACTCTCACGATCCGAATAAGGACGACCACATCCTTCAACTTGCAAAGGACTGGCAGAAGGGATATCTCGATGGAACATTGCGTCCAATCCCGCCAGCTGATAGCGGGGATATTGGGAGCGAAGGAGTACGGGCAGAAATCGAATCTACAAAGCGATATGTCTATCGAGCTGTGACGCGGATGGCTGCGGCTGTCCAGGCCGAGAATCCGGAACTCGCATTGGATTACTATGCCCTCAGCCTCGATTTGAGCAAGACTTGCAAATACACGTCTCCCATCTCCGTGACTGGATGCACAACAAATCAGCGGACGATTCTAACCAATTTGGTTGCCTTGGTTGAGCAAAATCCAGGAGTTTCGCGCCGAATTCAATCATTAGCGATCTTGGCGACTCCGGAAGAAGATCATTTTTCTTCGCTTCTCCACAAAATTGAAGCGCGTAGCAATGCCAAAAGCATCGATAACTCTTTCAATGATGGTTATGAGGAAGAAATTTCCGTCCTTCTGGCGAGCAACGGAACAGAACCCTATATTCCGAAGGTCAGCAAACAGAACTTAGCTTTGGATATGTCAATGATCTCTCTTGCAAAGGAACTGGAAGAGAAGCTTGCTTCCGACGTTAAAGAATTTGCGGCCAAGATTCAGTCTGTTGAATCTCAGCCGCAGTAGGCGAGTCTTCTTGCGTTAGTTGTTGTCGCTCAGCACGACGAGGTTATCTTCGCGAAGCGAGTAACTCAGATTCATACCCTGTAGATAACTCGCGAGCTCAGTGACATCACCAACTTCGGTGAAGTCCCAATTGACCATTGCGTTTCGATCTTTCAATCGGATGATCATTGGCGTTCGGTAAGTGTCTGAAATCGCCTTTGCGAGTTCGAGGACACTTCCCTCTCCGGCTGCGGCATCGAGCTGTGTTTTGCCAGGAAGAACAATGAGCAGTGGCTCAGATTCTTCACTGAACTTGACTTGCAGCAACTTTGCATTCTCAGAATCGTTGCTCAACGGGCTGTTCAGCGTTCCGTTGACATTGAATTCACCGAGTTGCTCGCCATTTTCAATGTTGGTGACTTCAACTGCAGTCGGTTTTGCACTCTTCGCACTTAGGAAAACTTGACCATCCTTGACACCAAAATCTGCGGTGGTCGGGGAATCTACTTTGCGGATTCCGGGGATGGTGCCTGCTTCCCTTACGGTGTCTTTTCCGTTTTGAGTGAAGGCGATGACAGTGGCAAAAATAGCAACAACGGCGGCACTCCCCAAAAGGGTCATGCGCCAATTCTTGAAAAACCCGCCTGACTTTGCCGTTTGCTTTTCATCCCAAACGTGCTTATCGAGTCGGCGGGAGATAGTTTCGTGCAGATCGGTAGGGACAGCGATTTCTTCATCGCGCATTGTGTCGAACGATGTGATCATGCTTGCAAACGATTCGTATTCCGCATTCAATTGCGGATCGCCTTGCAATGCCCTCTCGAATGCCTGCTTCAAACCGGCATCGAGACTGTTCTCTAGATAATCCGAAAACAGTTCCCTGGCTTTGTCTGGTTTCATAAATTTCCTCGCTGTTTGGCGTATGACCTCATCCGATTTGGAAAAGTTCCATTTGGGAGTCCAATTGGTCCCGAAGAGCAACGCGAGCCCGATTTAAGCGGCTCTTGACTGTTCCAATGGGCAAATCGAGAGTTGCTGCTATATCCTCGTATGACTTTGCTTCCACGTGATACATGATGAGCATCGCTTTCTGATAATCCGGCAGATGCTCCAACGCCCCTTGGATCGCTGATTCCCGCGCATTACGCTCTGCAAGCTCATCTGGACCGGGGCCATCATCTTCATATTGGCGAGAGATGGTGCCAGTACTGACTTCCATCTGCTCATCCATACTCACATTGCCCTGTTCTTTGTTGCGCTTTCTACGATCCAGGAAGCAATTTGTGACAATCCGGTATAGCCAAGTGCTGAACGCGCTTTGTCCGCGGAAGTTCTTCAAGGCACGGTAAACCCTAATAAATGAGTCTGCGACGATATCAGCGGCAAGATCCTGATTACGCGTCAGGCGATAAGCGTATTTGTAGGCCCGATCTTCGTAGCGCGACACAAGCGTATCAAACGCGGCCCGGTCACCTTCCTGGGCGCGTTCAATCAGCAATTGGTCGTCGGATGCTTGCGTCATGGGCTAATTCGTGGTCTTCCTTTTGGCTGTGCGGCTAAGTCTATTGCTTTTTGTTCTTCTACTGTGAGGTTTACGTCGGCTTTTCCACCGTGGAGCATCTTGCCAAACACCCGGCAATCACTCCGGCCCACCTGACTGGTGACGACAGCACCGTTCCCCTCATCATCATAGACGGCTAACGAGAAGCTTTGTGATCCCCCAACATCATTAAAGGCGTCATAGCGCACTAAACCGATGAAGCGCTTTGATTGCACCATCTGTCGCTCGAGTGACTCAACGCGGTCTTCGATTCCGCCAACAACGCCATCCCACTGAGCGTTGTGCCGGAGATGATCTTGTAAAAGCCGCTCAAGACTTTCGCCGTTAGTGCCAGTAAGCAGATCCCCCCATGCCTTTTTCATCTTACGCACTTGTCCACCCTGAATGATCACAAACACTAGCAGAATCAGAACGAAAATTGCGAGCCCGACCACAATTCCGGGGAGAGATGAAGCGGGAAGAAAATTTGTTGCGGCCAAAACCTGTACACTGCCCATAAAATTGCCGATGTAAAGTATAACCCTACTCGGCATAGCCATCCACGCCCATGGAACGAGCAACGCAACCAAAGAAAAGAAAGGTGATCATCACAGGATTTGGACTATTCCTGCTGTTCATCCTTGCGTTCTCCCTGTTCGCTTACTTCAACTTCCACACAATCGAAGTTTCAGGCGAATCGATGCAGCCTACGTTTGACCCCGGCAAACGCGTGATGGTGAGCAAAGCATATTGGCTCGTCGGTGACATCAAAAAGAACGACATTGTTGTTATCAAGCGACTTTCTGACGGCGAAATCCTGATCAAGCGGGTTTATGCGACTGGTGGTGAAACCGTTGATTTCTACAACATCCCAGAAAACTGGAGCCTGACTGAAGGCGAATATCGGGTTCCTGATGGCGAATACTATCTGCTCGGTGATAACCGCCCCGTGAGCGAAGATTCACGGCACTTTGGTTCCGTGACTCCTCAAGAGATTGTTGGGAAAGTGATCGCCGTGCGCATGGGTCTGCCGTCCAACGCAACTGCCAACGCCAAAGAATGAACTTCCCTCCTGGCGAGTTCAATGGCTACCGGATGACTTTTCATCCTGAACCACTACCTTCAGATTTCAATCCAGCTGGCGTACTCGTATTTGTCATTCACGATGGCAAGTTCCTCGTTGGCAATGTGCTGGGTCGTGGATATTGCATCCCTGGCGGTGGAATTGAGGAAGGCGAAACACCTGATGAAGCATTGGAGCGCGAAATCTGGGAGGAAGTCAAGGCCAGCATCTTTGATTCTGTTCAAATCGGATACTTCTACGTCGAAAAGACTGATCGTTACTTTCACTGCTATATCGCACCTGTTGGAGAACTCCTCCCCTTTGAGATCACCCACGAGACGATCAGTCGGAAACTTGTTGATTTGGAGTGGCTGCGCGAAAACTACTTCTCCTGGAATGATCTCTATGAGGTTCTTTTCCCCTACGCTTTGGAGCAGTTCAAAAAGCACTTCCCGGCACATTCTCTGTCCACCGACGTAGAATAAGGCATTCATGCCGCTCGAGAAGATTGTCCTTGCCGCCCCCCGGGGATTTTGCGCTGGCGTTGCCTTTGCGATTGAGGTGGTTGAACTCGCCCTCAAGATTCACGGTGCTCCTATTTATGTGCGGCACGCGATTGTCCATAACGAGTGGGTGGTTAGCGACTTTGAATCTCGTGGCGTGGTGTTTGTTGAGGATGTCAATGAAATTCCCGAAGGCTCGGTAGTGGTCTTTTCGGCACACGGTGTTTCCCCTCAAGTGCGCGCGGATTCAGCCTCCCGTGATTTGCATATCATTGATGCCACATGCCCTCTGGTCACCAAAGTCCACAACGAGGCAAAGAGGTTTGCGGCGAAAGATTTCTTGATGATATATATCGGACACCGCGGTCATGTTGAAGCGGAAGGAACAATGGGTGAGGCACCGGATCGGATGATCCTCGTCGAGACTCCGTCAGAAGCCGAATCCCTTGACCTACCCGCTCATGATCGGCTGGCTCTGGTCACCCAAACGACGCTTTCTATTGATGAGGTTCAAGAGATTGTCCAGGTTCTTGAGCGGCGATTCCCTCATCTGGAAAAACCAAAGAAAGAGGATATCTGCTATGCAACTACGAACCGACAAGGCGCGGTGAAGGAACTTGCTGACGTCTGCGATTTTGTGATTGTCGTGGGCTCGGATACGTCCTCGAATTCCAATCGCCTCCGCGAAGTGTCGGAGAGCTACGGGGCCAAAGCCGTCCTTCTCATGCGCCCGGATCAGATGAAGCGGGAGTGGGTGGATCAATACCAAACCATCGGGATTACGAGCGGAGCAAGCACACCAGAGACCCTCGTCAATGATGTGATCAAGCAACTGCAAGAGTGGCAGGTGGGGACGACGATGGAGATTCTCACAACGGTGGAAGAGAATGTCGAGTTTCGCCCGCCGCGGGATTTGATTCAGCTCGCAATGTCTAAGGGTTAAGAGCGAATAAAATCCTCCGCCTCGTACTCATAAGTCAAAAACGGATCAGGCATTTCCAGATACTTGGAGCGTCCCAAAGCCACCCCCGACCAATCAAAAAGATAAGGCAGGAATGCCTGTTGCCCCAAGACATGATCCACTATCGCAGATCGCCCCTTAGCCCGTGTGTTTTGCGGCGGGGTTGTTCCATAATCAATAATATCAAGCTCAGTGATGCCCCGCCGGATTTCCCCGCTCTCCATCAAGGCGTGGTACAGCGACTTCTCAGGGTCTATATTGTGATATTCCAGATCAATAGAGTGGAGAGCGTCGTCGTTCCAATCTAGGCCCTCAGATTCCCGATACATCTCAATCATCTTCTTCTTGGCAACCCAATCCAAGCGGTCAGCAAGCGACATGGGATCGCGTTCCAGAGCATCCAGAACAGATGCCCATTCACCCAAAATCCAGTTCGTCTGTTCGGAGTCATCGCGATACCGCTCGGCAAGCTCTAAGTACCGTCGTTGTAACTCAACCGAGCCAACCTCTTCCCCGCCGATCAAGATCACGGGCCACTTGTATTCTTGATCTCGTGAAACCACCCGCAGATCAACTAAAGGCTCGGCAAGTTCCCAATCATGCGGTATCAAGCCATCCTCCAAAAGCCTAAGAACGAGCGATGTCGTGCCAACTTTGAGCATGTAGGCGTATTCGCTCTGATTCGATTCGCCAAACAAGATATGAAGTCGGTGCATTCCGTCGTGGGAATAGTAATGCTCCCACTTAGGATTGATGATCGCGCGGTTGAATCGCACTCTGCTAGCTACTGTTCGAATGATGTGGTCAGCCCGCTGGCTGAGTTGGAACGGCACAGAATCATCCGGCGCAACCTGGTAGATGTTGCTCACCCAAATGTAGTCAATCGGATTACCGTGGACGGTTTGCAGATCAGGTGTGCCTCCTTCATACAATACGTGCCCGCCAACGCGCCCCACCCCAGCATAAATCTGCCGCGTCACCAAGAACGGAATCAGAAGATTGACTTGATCGGTGAAGAAATCTTCCGTCATCCGCACAAGATAGTTTTCGTGACATCCGAATGTGTGACCACCAAAGTGATCAATTGAGTTGTTATAGACAGAGACCTCGTCTTGTAATCCCAGTTCCTTGATTGCCCGAACAATCAGCCTCTGTCCGGCCCGATCGTTAGCAACCAGATCTTTCAGATCAATACACTCAGCCGTTGCGTATTCGAGATGTGAACCCACCGCATCAATATAAAAGCGCGCGCCATTCCGCAAGAAACCGCCCGATCCAGCTGGCTCAAAGACTTCATCGCGGGAATGGAGATCAATTGCGCCCTGCTGAAGCTCACTAAACACATAGTCTTTGATGAGTTCAACCGCATCTTCGGGGCGCATGGATTGATCCTCCACTAAACACCCAAATTCGGTTTCCACCCCAAAAATCCGATCACCTGGACGCCGCGCCATACGTCCATTCTACGTAACAAGCAAACCAAAAAGCGGTATCTATTAAGACAGAGGCTATGGACACACTCGATCCCAGAAAACAGAGCATCCTCCGTGCGGTGGTGATTGAGTACGTTCTTGCCGCCGAGCCAGTCCCTAGTGAACTGATTGCGAGCAAATACGAACTCGGTGTTCGCTCAGCCACTGTCCGCAATGAGATGGTCGAAATCACCGACCTCGGATTTCTGGAAAAACCTCACACCTCGGCAGGGCGCATCCCCAGCGATGGGGGCTACCGCTACTTTGTCGATCACATGTCGGGCAAAGGAAACTTGAAACCTGATGAGCGGAGCAAGATCACGAGCGTTGTGGGCGAACAAGAGACCACTCGTGAGTTAGTACGCGAAACCACGAAGGCACTCAGCCGAGCCACCAATCTCCTCACTGCGGCACTGACGGTGCGTGATGGAAGCATCCCCATTCGCAATGCGATCATTACCGTTCTTGGACCGAACAAGGCACTTCTTGTCCTGATTCTTCAGAACGGACACAGTGAAAACCGCGTCATTGAATGCCCAGAGGGGCTGACCATTGAGCAGGTTGGTCAAGCGAATGAGATTTTAGAAAAAACGTTCGGGAATCAATCGCTGATTTCGGCAGCAAAGTCAAAGCTGGCTCAATCTGGGAATCCCATCATAGATTCATTAGTTGGCGAAGCAACCAAGCTCATCCGCGCGATTGCCAAGGAACTCACCAGCGGGCACTTGGTGATTGAGGGTGAGGAGTATCTGTTCTCCCAGCCGGAGTTTCGCCGAGACCCTGAGCTTTTCGATTCCCTGCTCATGAGCCTTGGCAATGAGGGTGATTTGAAAGAAACATTGGATGAGGAAGACAAGGCAATTTCCATCGGCTCTGAGAATCTTCGCCCAGAGCACTGGCCGCTATCGATCCTCCGACAATCGTTTTTTGTGGGTGACCAGCAGGGCGGTGTTCTGGCCATTATTGGGCCAAAGCGTATGGATTACTCCCGCAATGTCGCCATGCTTGATTTCACAGCTGATGCAATAACAAAAACCCTCACCCGACTTTTCGGATGAAAAAGAAATACACCCTATCACGAACTGCATATCTACACGAGAAATGTCATTTGTATCAACTCGTCGAGCAAGACGACTCTGACTTTTCTGTACGTTTACCGCATATTCATGGAGCGATAATCGGGCGTGTTGCTGCTCCCAAAATATACATAGAGCCCGAACTGCAAAGCCAATGCCGACAAATAATCTCAAAAGTATCCAAGCCCACTCATGATCCAAATTGGGTGGAAGAGTGGGAGATTTTTGTTTTTGAAACTGGAGTCAGTCATGAAAATTATCAAGAAATCATCAGTGCCCTTACACCACTGTTAGGTTCAATAGCTGATTACCTTCTTCCTGGAACACGAATAGGCAGTATCCCAGTGTACAGGCCAAATCATAATCCAACAATATTAATTGCTGATCTGACTGATTCAGGATCTCTCTATTGTGGTAGTGAAGTGATGCACGCCCTCGAAGGTACTCCAGGAATAGTTTTCGCAGACGCATCCCCAACAACGGAATTAGAATTCAAGCTTTGGGAGATTATGTGTGAGACGGAGTACATTGAATTACCTGAAACCCCTGTATATGAATGGATTTTGAATCTGGAGTCAGCATTTGATATCCAATTTGCCCGCCATGATCTAAATGGTGATATCACAATTCCTAAACTCAGTTACCCGTATGCGTTTTCAGAGCGGCTAATCGATAAAATCAGAGTCTTCGACACAAGGCGCATCATGATCAAAAGAATAAAGCCCTCACCCGACTCTTCGGATGAGGGTCCATAGCTCGGCTAGAAAAAATTACAGGCTGAAAAGGGATTCGCTGAGACCAGAGTTCACTTTGAAGTTCGTGTAACTCATTCGCCGAGAGAATTTGTTCTCAGAGTTCTTCACCGTCAGACTTGTTGGAACCCAAACACCACCCACTTGAGTCGGATTGGAGTATTCGAAGGTTGCTTTCAGGAAGCCTTCTTGACCGTACCATTCACGTCGGGAGACAAACTTTTTACTGTCGTCCACCCAAATGCGATGCCGGGTCTTATCCTTGAGAGAAGAAACATAGGTCACGTCAAAAACGGTCATGCCCGTGCGTCGATCTTCCCGAACGAACTTCGCACTGAAGTAGTTGTTGAACAGAGCCGGCGTCAACATCCCGAAATCAAATGCGGTTTGGCGCTTACCGGGAGCCTTGGAGACATTCTCTTTCTTAGAGAGGCCACGACTTGGGATTTTATAAGCCTTGGTGCCGCCATTCACGATGAAAAGGATGTCCATGTCCTCAACTTTGGCTTCCATGCGGAGTTTGAACGGCTCTTTCAACATAACGGAGGTCTTATTGAATCGATAGGCCGCCGCAAAATCGTTGTTGATCTTCTTGAGTTCGGTTTGCGAAGATTTTGCAACTGTTGCCGTGAAACTCACATCCTTCAGACTTGATTGAACGTAGTCATCAATAGAAGGAGCCAATCCCAGCGTTGTGGCGGCGAGAGTTGTAGCGATGATACTCATGGGTTCGCAATCCCCGTTCTCACGAGGTTCCAGTTATCTAAGACGGCACAAGCCTATGAACGCTTCCTTTTTTGGGTCGTTCGGGTGATTCCGCAAGGTAAATTGAACCGGGACGAGCAATAGCAATGCCAGCGAAGACGCCATTAGAGCTGTACCGCGACCGCATGAGAGCGGTTGATCGCCGGTATTTGCTACGCCCGATGACAGATTCCGAGACTACGGAAACAGCACTTCGCGTTTTTCAGGCTTATGCTGGTCGGATACTTGCCGCTACCTTCCCTACTGCCATCCTCACCCTGAGTGCAGTGACATTCCTCACTGCATTTGTCTTCCCCAATTTCTTCGCCACCCAATCCGAAAAGCTTTCCGGCCAAATCGCTGAACTCATCCTCGCATATGGGATTGGATTGCTTGTCGTTGTTCCACTTCTTACGATAGGGATGGCGCACGCCATTGGCGTGGTCACCCGTTATGCATCGGCTTTCGTATTAGGAGAAGAGCCAGATCACCCCGAAATCGCATCCACGGCATGGCAAACCCTTGGCCGGATGATCCGTATGACAGGCGCATACATGCTGCGCGCATTTGGAGTCTCCGCGCTTTTCTCAGTCATGTTCGTTATTTCCGGGATCCTGAGCGAGGCTGGAGTCAAGTCGTTCACCATGGATGTTCTCGTCGTTGGGTTCGGGATGCTTGGCTTCTTCGGTGGGTTTGCCGCGGTGATATACACAATTTTTCGGCACAGTCTGGCGATAGCCGCTTTCTTGAACGAGAAAGTATCCGTCAAGGACGCTTTTAAGCGGAGCAAAACCCTTTCGCAAAAGCACGGACATATTAACAGCACCGACACATCTATTTTCAGCAGTCTGCTGACATTCAGTTTTATCGGTTTACTGCTTTGGGGCGGAATGTTTGGCGGGCTTGATCTGTTGAACGATCTGGTGCACTTCGATACATTGCACAACACCGGGGTTTTGGGGATGCTGTTACAATCCGCGATCTACGCGCTGCCGACATTCCTTGTTCTTTGGCTGATTCCTCCGGTTTGGGCTTCGTACCAAGCCGTCCTCTACTTCCGGCGACGTGTTGAGATTGAGGCCATGGATATTCACGTGCTCACGGATGACGTTCGCGCATCAAAAAGGAGCCGGGCATGAGAAAGTTCCCAATCTTCCTCGTTATCGTTTTGCTTTGCTCAATTGCTATTGGTCAAAGCGTGGAAGCTCAACCCAAGAAAATAGACATTAGCTCCGAGTTCTCACGAATGCAGAACCCGAGCAAATCCGGCAACATCGAGAATCCGCAAAAAGCCGTCACAGCTATCAAAAAACAGCCTGAATACCGAAGCTCTACGGAGCGGCAAGGACGAAACTGGTTTTCTAGCGCACTGCAACGCATTGGTGAAGCGATTGATGACTTTTTGGGAAGGCTATTCAAGCGCCCAGAACAGGAACCGCGCAATAACGGTGGAATCTTCCCAGAAAGCATTGGGATATTCATCATCTATTTCGTCATTACGATATTAGCGGCCCTACTTATCTGGTTTTTGATTTGGGCCATATCCAAAGTTCGCTTTGCAAAAGCGGCAAGAATCGGACGGCTGACTGGCAACTCCTCCATCCTTGAAGAAGACGAACCGGATCGCACCGCAGATGAGTGGCTCAAGCGAGCCGATGAATTGGAAGCTCAAGGCGAATACCGCCTTGCCGTTCGATGCCTCTATCTTGCCTGCTTGGTGCGCCTGGATGAAAACCTTGTTGCTCAATTCCGCCGCCACGAGACGAACTGGGAGCATCTTGCTCGGATCATGACCTCGCAGAAGCGTCCGCCCAACTTCCAATTCCTCCCTCCAACCCGACTCTTTGATCTCGTTTGGTACGGGAATCAAGGGCGCGGACAAGCCGATGTCTCCGAAATGCGCGAATTCTACAAAGGCATGATGGCTGACCTCACCGGGAGGCAAATCGCGTGAAGATCCTTGGCAAAATGGCTTGGGTGATTGGTGCCCTTGTCATCCTGATGGTTGCGAGTGGGTTCCTGCTCCTTTATGGAGACCAAACCGACCAGGGCATTTCCAGCACGACCAACACCTTCGAATCCGGAACCGCGGCACTCAAGGAACTCCTAGTCCACGATGGCTTCCAGGTGCGGACGGAGACATCCGGTTTTCCGCAATTGGAGTCCGGTGAAGTCATCATTTATGAGCCACTCAAAAAAGAAGAATTCAGCTTTTTCGGACAAGGTGGACACGACCTTGAAAAGCGAATCGACAAGTTCTTGTCTCAGGGAGAACGTGGGATTCTCCTGAACTTCAGCGAATCAACAACGCAACAAGTGACGGTTTTGGATGGAAAGTCTAAGTACGTTATCCACACCAACGCCGATTACTCCAGTCAAAAGGAAGAACTGCCCTTTGTCAGCATGAAGCGGAGCCAGGA
This sequence comes from Armatimonadota bacterium, assembly GCA_020438215.1. GTDB lineage: Bacteria > Armatimonadota > Fimbriimonadia > Fimbriimonadales > Fimbriimonadaceae > UphvI-Ar2. Next base: position 79,067 of record JAGQUX010000003.1, read on the forward strand.
TTCTCCAGCGTTTCTCAATTCGCAAGATGCAGGTGCAATCCTCGAATTGCATGCGGATGGGCTCACAAACTCCAATATCGAACTCGGTGACAACGCCAAGTACTACTTAGAAGTTCTCCGGCGATTTGCGGGCAAAGATCATACAATCGTTTTCCTCGAAGCTACTATGGGCAATCGCCTTGACCGAGGATTGATGGCAGATATTGGCCCCTGGGCGACCGTGGCTTGGTATCAATTCCTTTTCCTCATGACCGTCATTGCATTCTCGGTTGGAAAGCGGTTTGGAGTGACACGCCTGGATTCGGTGGTCGAGCGCGGCACAAGCGAAACCCTCATTGCGATGTCGGATAACTTGAAAGCAAGCCGGCACCCAGACCAGGCTCTGATGATTTTGCTGGATGACGCCTACGAACGAATCCGAGCAGCAAAACGTGCTTCCCCGAGTGCCGATCCAGCCCAGCTCCACGCCACGTGCCACCAAGAACTGAAGAACATCATTCAGAGAATTCGATCGTGTTACGGACTCAAGCTAGATACCGAACAATGGATCATCATGGCGCAGATACTGGAAGAAGAAACGTTGGTTCTAGAACGAGAAGCCGACAGTCTCCGCGCTGGTCGTAAGGGGATAAAATAGTCGCCATGAATTTGATGGTGTTTGCCTTGGCCGTTGTCATGCCGACAATGCAGGAATCCAAGATTGAAGCGGCAACCAGAATTGGAAAGCAAGAGTTGGCAATTGCCCGCGAGCGATACGATCAAGCCAAGCATTCTTACGAGAAAGATCGTACGGAAGCAAACAAACGCGAACTCATTGCTGAATCCCTGAATTACGGCAACACGATGATGAATTCTCCGGTTTTGCCGCCGATGGAAAAGTATCCGGGTTCACTCCGGCTTTTCCGTGAGACGCTTACACTTGATCCTGCGAATTCATCGGCAAACGACAATATTGCCTTGATCGAGGGAATTTACGAGAGTCTCGGCAAACCCATTCCTGAATAACCTATGCCGAGCACCGAGTCATCGCCCGAAGAAAGACAGGAAAACCTCAATCGGTTTATCCTGTACTTGGCGATTATCGTTACCGGTCTGGCCGCACTTCCCTTTTTGATCGCATGGATCGGTACTCCCGGCGGAAAACTCTATTTAGGAACGCAATTTAATACCGACGACCACATGGTCTATGCCGCTTGGATGAGGCAGGCTATGGACGGCCAGTTCTTCTTCGACAACCGATTTGCCGTTGAGCAGCAACCGTCTCTCACGATCCACGCGTATTTCTTGGTGATCGGGTGGGTTGCCAAGCTCGTTGGAATCCCTCTAGCGTCGAATTTGGCTCGGCTGGGCTTCACTTTCCTTTTCGTGATGCTTCTAGGGAAACTGATTCAGCGGTCGCAGCTGAATATCTTCACCGCCAAGTTTGCAATGATCTTGACCGCCTTTGGTGGTGGGCTCGGATTCGCGGTATGGGAGCACTTTGGACGCTTGACCGAGAAACCGCTAGCGCAAGCACTCTCAAGTGGACGCTTGCCAATTGATGTCTGGCAACCAGAAGGGTTTGTCTTTTCTAGCGCATTAACGAACGGCCTTTTCATGGTCAGCTTCTGCCTGATCCTCGGCATCATCCATTGCGTTCTAGATGCTAAAGACAGTTGGAAGAAGGTTCCGTTAGGCTTTGGATTGATGCTCCTTCTGATGAACATCCATAGCTACGATGTTCTTCTTGTAGCATTCATTCTCATCGGCTTTTTGATCGCGACGATCAGCGTCAAAGGAGCTACGAAGGATTGGATTCTCCGTTCGGGTGTCATTGCTCTTGGCGCAATTCCTTCCGCACTTTGGTTCATGCATGTGTTGGGCGAGGACAAGGTCTTCCAAGCGCGGGCGGCCACGCTCACCTATACATCCAATTTCCAAACCGTTCTTATCGGAATTTTCATTCCCTTTCTGTTGTCGATCTTTGGTCTCATCAAATCAGATGTCGAGAAGAACAAAAAGCTCGCCTCCGTTGGGGTGCTGATTCTCCTGAATATCGGACTGTATTTTGCGGCTTCCGGTAAGCCAGATGATGCTTACTTCCTCGGCATGGGAGCTTGGGGAGTCTGCTTACTGATTTCACTTTCCGTGCCCTTCTTGGTTGCCAAAAAAGATGATCACCTCTGGAATCTCGCTTGGGCTTGGGCGAGTGTCAGTACCATCGCGCCTTACTTCCCACAACTCTTCCAACGAAAGCTGGCGATGGGGATCATCATTCCCTGGGCGATATTGGGGGCTATCGGGCTCAAGGAACTTCTCAAACCTCTTGAAAGAAATGTCCGCAACATGGTCAGCACGCTCATTATCGTGATCACCTGCGCATCTTCCCTGTCTTGGTTCCAGCGCGAGTTCCTGTTGATCCGCTCTGATGTTTCGACAACCTCAATGCACCCCGTTTACTTCAGCGCGGATGTCAAAGCGCTCGTGGATCAGTTGAACAAAGAACCGGGTAGAAAGGTCGTTCTCGCTATGCCGGGTGTTCGTGATCCTAACTCGCCGACATTGTCGCCACCGTACTTGCCTGATTTGAATGCTGTTCTATCAGGAATGACCGGCGTCTATTCCTATGCTGGGCACTGGAGCGAGACTCCCAATTACGATGAAAAGCGCGGAGAAGCCACAATGTTTTTTCTTCAAAACATCTCCGATGATCAGCGCGCAATGCTGATGGAGAAAATCAAGCCTGATTTCATCGTTGCGCCAAATCCGGCAACGTTTACCAACCTGCCTCTAGCCGACCTGAGCGGATTCGGCTCATCGGTTTTTGAAGGCGATCAGTTCAGCTTGATCAAAGTTGAGAACTGATCAGTTACCATCGCCGGCAGGAGGTGTTGGCGGTGCCGTTTCCCCAGCATTGCTCGCTGGTGCAGCAACAGGTGCCTTTGCATTCTTGTTCACCGCGATGATCTTCGGGCCACCGCGATAGATGCTATCACCGAGAAGTACGCGCTCAACTTCTTTGCCGTCCTTCTTGACAATTTTCCAGGTGCGCACCTTGCGACCGGAACCACCATTGTCAACAACTTTCCGCTGACCAAACTTGAGGCTTCCATCGTGGACAATCTTCTCACCGTTGGACCAACTCGATATGTACTTCGTTTCAAAGCTGATCTCTTCTTCTGGTTTTTCTGACCCAAGAACCCGGAATGTGAGTTTGCCTGGCGCATATGTTGCCGATAGAGCCATCGGATGATCTGTGTTGTTTTTGAACTTCAGATCAGGATTCGGGAAACTCACAGCCGCATCACGACCAAGCGGAACGTATGGTACCGGCAATGAGTGCGGGCTCCGGGATTCAATCTCCATGTTTCCAAGGAGGAGCGCGTTATACATCGTTGTACTGACTTGACAAATCCCGCCGCCAACATCAAAGTCGTGGCGACCGCTCACGTAGACGCCAGCCGTCTTGTAGCCCTTCGCGATTGTGCGTTGACCAAGATGATCGTTAAAACTGAACTCCTCGCCGGGAAGCAGGATATGACCATTGATGTTCTGGGCCGCCACCTTGATATTCGTGCTCCGGGAAACGTTCCCGCTGCTAAAACTCGTCGTAAACTGACTCACAACCGTTGTGATCTTGTCCAGTTCACCATCCGGCATCGACTTTTTCGCAGTCGTAAGAGGGATGACTGCATCTCGCCCTTCTAGATAGGCATTCAGCACTTCTGTCGGAAAGTCTTCTGTTTTCAAGCTAAAACTGGGGGCTTCGTATCTGCGATTGATCGCTCCATCATCAAAAGTCACTCGAGCTTTTTCAAACGCAGGCTGATTCGCATCAACGAAGGCTTCGATTTCGCCTGCAGAATGCTCGCTAATCTGGATATCCGGATGAATTTCTGCGTTGATGATTTCTTCTTTCGGATATCTCCCTGTCATTGAACCAACAAAATCGTTGTAAGCTAATTGGGAGAGAGCATCATCAATATTGAAATCTGCTTCTAAATCCGCCAGTGTTTTATTGATCGTCTTCTCACCCAGCTTTTCGTTGCCCATAGTGATGGACTGATGCTGGGCGGCTTCCCACCAGTCACTGAGGGCTTGCTTTGCTTCTGCTTCCGTTTTACCAAGCAGAGAGACATCACCAATCGTGTAATTGGGATACACAGTCGGTACGAACTGGGTGTTCAAATAGAACGCTGTGGCGGCTGTTCCCGCCATCCCAATTCCTAGTACGCCGAACAACACTTTCGGCCAAACTTTTCCCTTCTTCTGCGACATATCAAATCAAATCAGCAAGCTGATACTAATTATGACGAGAATTGTGGACAAATGATCCGCCTAGGACGCGGTTTCGGGACTCACACTCGGCGGTAGAATCGCCGCATGGCAAAGTTGGTATGGTTCAACGGCGTCGTCTCTCCCCTTGAAGAAGCTATGGTTCCGGCGGCGGATCACGCCCACCTATATGGTGACGGACTGTTCGAAGGAATTCGCATCTATCACGGAATGGTTTTCAAGCTAGACGAGCACTTGGATCGGTTGTATTTCGGTTGTAAATTCATGGGATTCAAAATGCACATGACACAAGCGGAAATGAAATCCACGATTCTGGATGTGTGCAAGCAAGCAGAAATCACGGATGGATACATCCGACTCAACGTCACTCGGGGCACTGCGCTGGGGCTCGATCCTAAAGCAGTTAAGACTGACCCGAACGTGATGATCATGATCTCAACTCTCGCGCTTTATCCGCCCGAGATGTACGAGAAAGGATTGGAAGTCATCACGACCTCCTTCCGGGTTGCTCGTCCCGATACGCTTGATCAACGCCTCAAGTGCATCGGTCGGTATTCGTATCACATCCTCGCTAAAGAAGAAGCTAACAAGAAAGGCGCAGGCGAGGGCCTCATGCTGAACATGGAAGGTTTCGTTGCCGAATGTACCGGCGACAACATCTTCATCATCAAAGACGGCAAGATTCGCACTCCTCACCCATCGCAGGGATTACTGGAAGGAATCACCCGCAATACCGTCATCAAGCTGTGTCGCGAGGCTGGCATGGAAGTCACCGAAGACATCATGACCCGCTACGACATCCTCTCTGCTGATGAGGCGTTCCTTACTGGAACCGCAGCGGAGGTCATCCCGATGATCTCGCTTGACGATCGTCCGATTGGTGATGGCAAGCCTGGTTCCATCACAAAGAAAGTCATTGAAATGTTCCGCGCGGAAACGCACAACGGAACCAAGTTCTAAACAATGAAAATTCGAGCGACAGACCGAGAAGGATTCCGGGTAGCTTTGCCCGCCTCTCGTCTGTCGCAAGTTGTTGGTGATGTCGCCCTCAACGAACTCCTACTCAGCCTCCACGACGATACTCAACCCCTCACAACATGCCCAGCTTGCAACTGGACTCTTGATCAGGCAATCCAATCAGGATTAATGGGATGTGGGCTCTGTTACACCGTACTTTATCCAGCTTGGAGCCGTCATACGGCAAAACTGACTGAGGACTGATTCATTTCGCCTCCCGAATTTGGTATCTTATTGGGGTCATGTGGAAACGATTGTGCCTAATTGGGCTTGCGACCTTGACCCTGCTTCTTATGGGTTGCGGCGGTGGCGGAGGCACAAGTAGCACCGATCCACGGATTTACTTCATCAATGCCTCGATTGATTCCGGCACCCTTCACTTCTTGATGGATGACGAATCAGCGTTCGCAGGCGCGGGCTATCTCGGAAATTCTGCAACATTCGATGCCTACGAATTCAAGGGAGCGGATGTCGATGGTTGGGACGTTTCCGTCCAAGACCAAACAACCGCTTTTGCCTACGATCGCATTGCTCACGTATTCCCGAGCGACACCGACAACATCGTGATTTCCCACGGGTTGGTGAACTTCGCTACCGGTGAGGAAGAAAAGCGAATTCAACTCAGCGTAGTCAGTGTCAACCGCACTGCACCAAACGGTAATAAAGCTCGATTGATCGTATTCCACGGCCTGCACCGATCTCCGGGCAACTTCACCCCTTCTATGGTTTTGAAGACGCCTGGCCAAACCGCACAGTTCTTTACTAGCGACATTGCTCCAGGCGGAAACGCTGTTCTCAATATTGATAGCGGTACCCAAACATTGGAAGCGAAGCGCGCAGATACAACCGGTATCTACGCCACCAAAACTGTCAATTTGGATGCGGGTGGCGTTTACCTTGTGATCATCGGCGGCATTGAAGGTGACCCGGACGTCAACCGACAGCCGGACATCGAATTAATCAAACTTCCTGCAAAAGCGTAAATTGTTCACAGGAATGTGGACAACTCCCCTCTGAACTCGGAGGGGAACGAATAGGCCTGGGTTATACTTCTTTGCGCCTTATTGGCACTCTTTCACGTCATTTATGTCGAGCAATCCTCGGGACGACTCACTAGCAGAAAAGCGTTGGCTGCAAGCCCTGGCAAACGGGGACAAGTCAGCGATTGGTGGTCTGTACGAATTGTATGGCGATAAAATCTATCGCTATGCCTATCGAATGCTCGGGAACCGGACCGAAGCCGAAGATGCCACGGCTGAAACTTTCCTCAGAGTCTTGCGACGTTCTCAAGACCTCAGAGCGGATGGAGCTTTCAAAACGTGGATTTTCCGCATTGCCCGGAACCTGTGTATTGATAAAATGAGACAGCACAAACTGCTAGAGTTGCCTTCGGAAGCACATTACACCGGTACGGAAGAACGAGCGGCATTGAGAGTGACGGTGCATCAAGCACTCAGCGAACTCCCAATTGACTATCGTGAACCACTGATTTTGTGCGACCTTGAGGACATCTCGGCCAAGGAAGCGGCTGACGCCCTCGGGATCAGCGTACCGGCTTTGAAATCGCGGCTCTACCGCGGCAGACGAGCACTACGCGACAAACTGGGCGGCTCGATGGAGAAACTGAAATGAGTATGGACCTCTATAAGAAATTGGTTGATCTTTACGTTGGTGAAGAACTGCCAACGGAACTCGCAGAAGAGCTTGAGCAAGCGGCAATAAACGACCCTGAGCTCAGTCACGACCTGTTCACTCTGCGACAGACTCTCATGACGCTGAAAGCACAATCCAAAGTGGAGTTCACGGAAGAATCTCACTATCGCATCTTGCAAAAGATGCAATCCCAAGGAGTTGAGGTGGAAACCCAAGCTCCCGAACCTGCCTACTGGCAATATCAATTACCAATTCAAGGCTAAGAAGATCACCGTATGAAAGTCACTGTCTCTCAATCAGAATTGAGCCAAGCTCTTGCCGTTGCCGCAGGGGCGAGTTCTATTCGCACGGCTCTGCCGGTGCTCGCTTCAATCCGAATCACAACCGTTGATGGAGGCATCTCGCTTCTGGGTTGTGATGGTGAGATGTGGGCAAGCGCAACCTGTGCGGCGAATGTCGAGTCTCCCGGTGCGATCTGCGTTCAGCAAAAGCTGCTCTCGGAAATCGTGAATGCGCTGTCCTCCACGGGAACAGTCTCCATCGAACTGGAAGGCACACAAGTCTTCTTGCGACATGGCGACTCCGAATGGAAGATGCTGGCGATGAATCCGGAAGAGTTTCCAGAAATCCCCGAGATTGATGGTTCTTCTGAGCTCAGCCTCAAGCGGGATGAGTTGCGTCACGCCATCGAAACGGTGATCTACGCGGTCAGCGATGACACTTCCCGACCAGTTCTGACTGGAGTTCTCTTCTCCTATGATGGCGAGACACTGACCATGGTTGCGACCGACACCCACCGAATGGCAGTTCACCGCATCCGTCGCGAAGGGATCGGCTCGCAAATTGAAGTCGTTGTGCCAGAAAAGGCCCTCAAGGTCATTCGCAACCTGGATGTCGAAAACGATACCGAGCTCAACCTCAGCTTTGATGAGAGCCGCCTCTCAGTAGATACCGGCAAGGCAAAGGTTGTTGCTCAGCTCCTTCACGGGCAGTACCCGAACTGGGAGCGCGTTGTCCCGACCGAATTCACCCGTACTTGGACAGCAGATCGCGGCGAACTGATTGACAACGTCAAACGGGCCATGATCTTGGCTCGCGACAATGCAAACCGCGTTCGATTCACCGGTCTTGGTGATAAGGTGGTCATCACCGCCAAAAGCGAAGACAAAGGCGAAGGTAAGGAAGAAGTGAGCGTCGTCTCCAAGAACGGTGATTTGGAGATTGCATTCAACGGTCGCTACGTCATGGAAGCGCTTTCCGCTCTGCCTGGTGTCGGAGTTCGTGCAGAAATGACCGAATCCTCACGCCCCGCAGTGATACGCCCTACCGAAGATTCGGAAGACACGTTCTGCGTTGTCATGCCGATGGCGATGGGCTAATCGCTAACTTTTGAGAGACAAAATGAGCCTGGTTCCAATGGAGCCAGGCTCATTTCTTTGTTAGTAGCTCAGATCAATCGGCTCTTCTTTGCCTGTATCAGAACTCTTATAGAGCGCATCGAAGATCGCGTTGAGGATCAAGCCTTGTTCACCTGGCACAGGCGATGGGTCTCCGTTCTGAATGGCCTTTACAAACGCCTGGATCTCTGCTGTGTGCGAGGACTTCACCTCGGGTATGTTGCGCGGAGTGACATCCATCAGTTGCTGATTCTTCTCGGTGAAAATTTTGATCGGCTCTTCCCCGCTGGCGCGAACGGTGGCTCCGCTTTCCGTTCCCATGAGCGTGGTTTGGAAGAACTCCCTCTCGACGTTTGCCATAAAGCTGGATTCCAGCACCATAACTTGACCATCTTCAAAACGGATAAATCCAACCGCCATATCCTCAACGGTGAACTTGCTTCGGTCGTAATCGCCCAAAAAATTGAAGAGATCGGGGTTCTTGCCGAGCGTGTCCCAGCATCGTCCGCTGGCAGAAACAGGCTTCGGATATCCCATCAAGAAGAGCGTGAAATCAAGGATGTGAACGCCAATGTCAATCAGTGGGCCACCACCCTGCTGCTCTTTATCAATAAATACTCCCCAGCCGGGAACACCGCGCCGCCTCAATGCTTGAGCGCGCGCATAGTAGATGTCGCCCATGCCGCCGTGGTTGATGTAATCCTGCATAAACCGCGCCGGGCCACCAAATCTCATTTGAAGTGCGACTTGTAGAATCTTGCCGGAGTCCTTGGCCGCACGGCACATCTCACGGCATTCAGCGGCGTTCATGGCAAGCGGCTTTTCGCAGAGGACGTGCTTCCCGGCATTCAGAGCATCAATCGTGGGTTGCTTGTGATATTTATTCGGTGTTGTAATGCTCACCGCATCTAGTTCGGGATCATTGAGAAGATCGTGGTAGTCAGTCGTGACTTTTTTAATGCCGTGTTCTTTCGCAGTCGATTTCGCCAACTCTTCATTGACATCACACGCCCAAATGATCTCGCAATCATCCGGGATGGACTGATAACCTGGGATGTGACAACCGCGGGCGATCCCGCCTGTTCCTATCAAACCAACTTTGATCTTCTTTGCCATGCCGGGCCGATGTTACCAAGTGAATTCCCCTCAGAACCACGGGAAACCCGCAAACGTGAGCATAATATGCGTGATGGCAATTGCTCCTGGCACTCATCCGCATCGACAACACCTGGCTGATTCTGATTCGGCGGTTTTCGACCTGATTAAAAAGGAAGAAAATCGGCAGGAGCATAACCTGGAACTGATTGCATCCGAAAACATTGCCAGCCTTGCCGTGCGCGAGGCGGGCATGTCTGTCTTCACCGATAAGTATGCCGAAGGGTATCCGGGCAAACGCTACTATGGTGGTTGCGAATTCTCTGATGATGTCGAGCGGCTCGCGATCGAGCGGGTTTGCCAACTCTTTGGGGCGGAAGCAGCCAACGTTCAACCGCACAGTGGCGCAAACGCCAACATGGCGGTTTATTTCACCTTCATGAACCCGGGTGACACTTTGATGGCGATGAACCTCGACCACGGCGGGCACTTGACCCACGGTTCACCGGTGAACTTTAGCGGAAAGCTCTACAACGTCGCCGCTTACGGAGTCGATTCAGAATCGGAACGCATTGATTACGATGAGATGCACCGAATTGCGGTGGAATCCAAGCCGAAGATCATCGTTTCTGGGGCAACTGCATACAGCCGAGAGTTTGATTTCGCCCGCATTCGCCAGATTGCTGATGAAGTCGGTGCTATCCACATGTGCGACATCTCGCACTACTCGGGATTGGTTGCGGCAGGCGTTTATCCGAACCCAGTTCCCCACTGCCATGTCGTCACTTCTACAACCCACAAATCCATCCGAGGGCCGCGCGGCGGCGTGATTCTTGGGCACGAGGATTACATCAAAAAGATTAACAAGACTGTCTTCCCAGGTTTGCAAGGTGGCCCGTTGATGCATATCATCGCGGCAAAGGCGGTGGCATTTGCCGAAGCATCCAAGCCCGAATTCAAAACCTATGGAGCCCAGGTCAAGAAGAATGCGTCCGCACTCGCCAAATCTCTGACCGATGAAGGTTTCCGCATTGTCTCGGGTGGAACTGATAGCCACATGATGCTCGTTGATCTCCGGCCGTTCAACGTGACTGGCAAGATCGCTCAAGAAGTGCTCGAGCACGCAAACATCACGACCAACAAAAACACAATCCCGAACGATCCCGAATCCCCGTTCGTGACGAGTGGATTGCGGCTTGGCACCCCAGCGGTCACCACTCGAGGAATGGTGGAATCCGATATGCCAACCATTGCACGAGCAATCTCAACCGTGCTTGGCAATCCCGATTCCTTGCCCGGAATTGAGTAGGCCAAAGCAATGGTGCAAGAACTCTGCGGCCGGTATCCGATCCACTTCTAATATCCGGCTGCGAGTCCATCTCCGCGTGAATCAAAGCCGCCACTGAGCTTGCCATTCGGTAGGCGCATGATTGCCGACGCCTGCCCCCAAGGTGCCTTGCGCTGATCCAGTTCGTAACCCATCTTGAGCAAATCAGTAGTGCTTTCGATGCCGGGCTCGAGCCGGATGTTATCGGGGAAATGCTGGTGATGGAATCGCGGGGCATCTACCGCCCTCTGAATGTCCATATCCCAAAGGTGAGTATTCAAGAAGACTTGCAAGACGGTTGTGATGATAGTTGGGCCGCCGGGACTCCCCGCCGTCATCCAGAACTTCCCGTCTTTGAGGAAAATGCTCGGAGTCATGGAGCTCAACATCTTCTTGCCCGGAGCAATCGCATTTGCCTCGCCCTGAAGCAATCCGTATCGATTTGGCGAGCCTGGCTTACTGGTGAAGTCGTCCATCTCGTTATTCCAGATGAACCCAGCACCGGGAACGACTGCACCAATCCCATAGCCACCGTTCAGCGTGGTTGTGACCGCGCAGACATTTCCATCCTTGTCCACGATGCAAAAGTGGGTGGTTTCCATGTGCTCCGGAGTGCCGTGATCAACCTCTTTGCTGGAACCAGCTTTACCGCGCGGCATGAGTTTCTTGCGCTGAGCGAGGTAGGCAGGATCGAGGAGCTTCTTGACCGGTACATCAACAAAGTCCGGATCGCCTAGAAAGTGGTTTCGGTCAGCATATGAGAGCCGCAGTGCCTCGGTGATATGCTGAATCGCTTCGGCGGAATTCTGCCTTTGAGATTTCAGGAAATTCCAATCGAGCAATCCAAATGTCTGTCCAAGAGTGATTCCTCCTGAGCTTGGCAATGGCATGGTCACTAGTTCGACACCATTCCCCTTGACGGAAATCGGTTCACGCCATTTGGAACGGTAGTCGCGCAAATCTTCCTGAGTGATCAGGCCATTGTTGGCTTTCATATCAGCCACGATGATGTCAGCCACCCAGCCCTCATAAAAACCTGCGCGCTTCTTTGTCTTGACTTCTGAAAGAGTGCGAGCCAGGTCGGGAATTCGGAGGATCGCTCCTTCTGGAATGACTTCTCCGTCACGGAAAAACACGGCCTTTGATGACTCGTATCGGGAGAGATCGCCTTTGCTCGCATTCAATGAATCGTGGAGCGACCCACGAACTTGAAATCCATCCTGCGCCAAGCGAATGGCTGGTTCAACGACCTCTGACCATTTGAGTTTCCCATACTTCTCGTGGAGTTGCACCATGCCATCCACTGAGCCAGGAACGCCCACCGCCAAGTGAGAATCGGTGCTGAGCCCATTGATCACCTCACCTTCCTTATCCAAATACATATTGCGATTGGCTTTCTTCGGAGCGACTTCCCGAAAATCCAGCGAGAACTTCTGTCCTTTCGATGTCATGCCCACCGCAAAGCCACCCCCACCGATATTCCCAGCGGTTGGGTAGGTCACGGCAATTGCAAAGTTCACCGCCACTGCGGCATCAAATGCGTTCCCACCCTTCTTGAGAATTTCGACTCCGATCTGTGTTGCGAGGGGTTCTGGTGAAGAAACCATCGCATGATCGCCGTATGCAGGAGAAACCGAATGAAAAGTTTGGGCAACCAAAATGGGAAGGATCATTGCCGCAGAGCATATTCCATTGAGTGAATTTGCGATCAAAAAACTTTTTGGGGTGTACTGGGCCTGTGATTGCAAGTGTTGTTTGTGCCGCCCTCATGATGCCAAGTCAGGCTTCAAAGCCGAATGTCATCTATATCCTCGCCGATGACCTCGGATACGGCGAGCTGGGTTGTTACGGGCAGAAAGTCATCCAAACCCCTAACATCGACCGGATGGCGCGTGAAGGGATGCTCTTCACGCAGCACTATTCCCCGAGTCCAGTTTGCGCCCCAACTCGGTGCTCAGTTGTGACTGGGCAATCCACACGCATTAGCCAAATCCGCGATAACAAGGAATACGGTGACTTCACCGCCGATGGAATTGAAGGTCAAGAGCCGCTTAGCGCTGGAACCTTTACCATTGGCTCCCTCATGAAGGAGGCCGGTTACCGCACGGCAATGGTTGGTAAGTGGGGTTTGGGCGGGCCAGAATCCACGGGACTTCCCAACGATCTCGGATTTGACTATTTCTACGGATACCTTTGCCAGCGACAAGCCCACAACTACTACCCGGTGCATCTTTGGGAGAACAAAACCAAGGACATTCTTGGCAATCCTAAGTTCAATGCTCACCAGGCATTCCCCAAGGATGCTGACCCCAACGATCCATCTGCTTACGCGCAGTACAAAGGGAATGTTTTCAGCAACGACAAGATGCTGGAAAAGACGATCAAGTTCATCGACGAGAGCGGGAACAAACCGTTCTTCGTTTACTTTGCCCCGACGATCCCCCATGTCAGCCTACAAGTGCCTGATGACGCACTGAATCAATACAACGGCAAAATCGACGAAGAGCCGTATCTGGGGAATCGTGGCTACCTCCCACATATCCGCCCCAAGTCCGCTTACGCCGCAATGATCTCCCGTTTGGATGGCTACGTTGGGCAGATCATGGACACGCTCAAGAAGAAAGGGCTAGACGAAAACACGTTGATCATGTTCACCAGCGACAACGGCCCAACTTGGGTGAGTGGCATCACGCCCGATATGTTTGATAGTGCGTCAGGGCTTCGCGGTCGCAAAGCGCAGATTTGGGAAGGCGGTATCAGAATCCCGATGATTGCTCGCTGGCCGGGCAAGATCAAAGCCGCTACCAAGACTGATCTCCCGAGCGTTCAGTACGACCTGATGGCAACCCTTTCTGACTTGACAGGCGATTCCATCAAGTCAGAAACAGATGGAGTCACTTTCCTGCCCACACTTCTCGGTAAATCCCAACCCAGCCGGAATTACATCTATTGGGAGTTCCCCAGCCACCAAGGGGCGCAAGCCGTTCGTTTCGGCAACTTCAAGGCAATCCGGTTCAATCGCGGTCAGGGTGAGCCGCTCGGTCAAGTGTTTGTTTACAACCTCAAGACTGACCCAAAGGAAACAACCGATGTCGCCGCACAAAACCCGGACATCGTGAGACAAGCGGAAATCGTTTTTGCATCACGCCGACCAGCTCATGTCCCTGGTTGGAACTGGTAATTTTATGTGTTTTTCTAGTTATAGAATAATTCATAACATATCTCGTTATAATGAAAGTCTGATGCGCTCGGCTGAGTTGCGTCAGGAGAGGACAATTGAAAAAGTTACTTTTTGCGCTTGGTGTTGTTGCGGCGTCTAGTTCGGCGTTTGCAGTTTACGAAGTCCACTTGGATTGGCTGGGCTCTGAATCACAGTTTGATGCCGCTTGGACAGCGGCAGGATACGGTGCAGGGGATGCCCTCACTGCAAGTGATCACGTTTTCCTGCAACATACAACCGAAACCCATTTGGAAGCGATCTTTGCTCCATTCGGAGTTGATTTCAAAATATCAGCTCCTGCTATTCCGCATGAAACTTTGGTTTATGGAGCAACCACGGGTAGCTCAGGCACTTTTGGTGTCGCTGACGAGATCGATTGGCGAAACAAAACTCCAGATAACTCCGCACGAATTTTTAGTGGCAATTTCGGGATTATCATGAGCTCGACTGCTTTCAGCCGTGTTGAGAACCTTGAGCGTTTCGCACACGCATTGGCGGGAACAGGAGCACACGAGCTTCTTCACAACCACGGATTGCAACACTACGACGCCTTTGGTCAGCCGGATATTCGCGCAAACAATGGCTATGCCGATGTTGCTGGTCAACAAAACGACTCCATCATGGCTACTGGTTCCACAGGGCTTTCCCTCCTGCGACGCGGAATGCCTCGCTTTATGAACCCCCTCGAAATGGTCAAATTTGAATTCGCAATGGGGGTAACTCCCACGCCCGGTGTGACGATTTCGGAAGCTGGCGGATTTAATGGAAGCATTGCATCCGCCCAGAACGTACTGGGCTCAATGTTGGCAGTTTCTGGTGTGCCAGCTCTTAATATTGATGGAAACCTCAGCTCTTCTGGCGACGAAGACTTTTTCAAGTTTGAGGCGACAGCCGGAAGCTTGATCACCGCGAACACCTTCTCTGCCTTAACAGAATTGGATACGGTCGATACCTTCTTGACCCTTTATGATTCGGCTGGCTCGGTTCTGTTCACTAACGATGACATTCAATACACGTCATCAGCATTTGGGACGGGCTCCTACTCCAATGACAGCATCATCCTCAACTGGGAAGCGCAATACACAGGAACGTATTATCTGGAAGTTGGTGCAACTGCCGGATCAGGTGACTATGAGTTGCTCCTCGTGGGAATTGATGCAGTTCCTGAACCAGCAACAATGATCGGTCTTGCTTCGCTTGGGCTCCTCGCTCTGCGACGACGCAAGAAGTAACTCCATACTAAGTCCTTTCCAAATCGGCTGATCTCCTGGCGGAATCAGCCGATTTTCTTTGGCAATCCGGATAGTTCAGAGTGCAAAATCAGCGTGATGAGCCAAATCCCTGTTGGTCTGCAATTGTATAGCCTCCGTGACTCCGCCGAAAGAGACTTTCTCACCACTATTGCCTCGGTTGGCAAGATGGGTTACGACGGAATCGAATTCGCTGGATACTTCGATCACTCCGCCAGCGATATCCGCAAAGCTCTTGATGATGCCGGGCTAAAGTGCTGCGGTGCACACGTCCCAATCAGCGAGTTTGCCGATGATAAGTTTGAAGGCACAGTTGCTTTCCATAAAGAGATCGGTTGCCCTTATATGATCCTTCCCTGGTTGCCCCGCGAATGGCGCGACACTCACGCAAATACTCTTGAGACCTGCAAGAAGCTTGCTGAACTCGATGAAAGAGTCCGGAGTGTTGGACTGCAAACTGGCTTCCACGCCCATGATGCCGACATGAAGCCACTCGACCAAGGAGTCTCTGCTTGGAACATCATCGCGGATAACACTCCGGACACATTCCTCCTCCAATACGACACATGTAACGGCGCGGTTGGAGGCGCAGACCCCATCCAGCCGATTCTCGACCACCCTGGTCGCTCTGTTTCCACTCACCTCAAGGGATTCCCGGTTGGGTCACCTGTTGGTGAGGGCGAAATCGATTGGTCGCAAGTTCAGGAAGCATGTGAAGGCGTCGGCGGCGTGAAGTGGTACATCATCGAACACGAAACATACATCGACTGCACCCCAGAAGAGGCTTGCCAACGCGGATTGGACAATTGGAAAAAGCTGACTTCATAAGCTAAAGGTAGACAAACCGCGACTTTTCCACAAGAGAACCTCTTCTGTATCATGGATTTCCTATGAAACGGGAGAGGTTCACTGGTTTTACACTCATCGAATTGCTAGTAGTGATCGCGATCATCGTGATCCTGGCTGGCATTCTCTTCCCCGTTTTTGCCCGCGCTAAAACCGCGGCTAAGAAGACTGCTGACCTTGCAAACATCAAGCAGATTTCAGTTTCCTTGAACCTCTACACCACCGATTTCGACGAATACTTTCTCGTCTTTCCTTATGCCGACACCTGGAGCACCCCTGCATTTTCCGCTCGACAAAAGGGGCCGTACTGGTCAGATCGCCTGATGCCGTACATGAAGAACCAAGAGGTTTTTCAAACGCCAGCAAATACCGACCGAGTCTTCTATCCTCGCGGGTATTGGGTGCCAGGCGCAAAATCCGCGTCCGAAACTCAGCCAAGCTACCGAGTCACCTATGCGCTTAACCATCTCCTAACTCGAGCGGAAAAGAACCCTAACATCCCCGGCGCGTCCAGTATGCAAGCCATCGAGGATGTTTCTTCAACAGCAATGGTCGGGCCAGGACAACAACCTTGGGGGTTCAGTGCCTGCTACGAAGAGCCAGCGGGATCGGGCATTACTCATTACGTCTGGATGTTCTCCGATTCTGATGCCGGTTTTGGCTACGAACTATTCGGAGGAAGAAACCAGCATGGTGGCTTTGATGGTGGCGTGAACTTTGCATTCGCCGATACCCATGCCAAATTTGATCGAGCATCCGATATTGGCACTGCGCCAGGCGATGCCTACCCCATCCATTCGCGGCTTTTCTTCCGAGGGCTTTTCCCACACACAAAAACACGCCCCAACGTCGCGACGGATGGAACCTGCCCCGCTGATCGTGGAAACATGGTTTTTTGAAGCCAATCTGAGTATGCTGATCGCATGGCCTCTAAAGGAAAATCGGCAAAGGGTTCTGCGCCGACCAAGACCTCTACACCCAAACGCACCCTTACTGAATCTGATCTCAAGCGACTTCCCTGGCGATCCGTCGGCCCAGCAATCATGGGCGGTCGGATTAGTGATATGTGCTTTGCGCCTGGCAATGCCAAGCAATTCTATGTCGGCTATGCCTCCGGTGGCCTCTGGGTTACTAAAAACAACGGCACCACTTTTTCTCCGATCTTCGATAACGAAGAGACCTCCAGCATTGGTGCCGTCGCTGTTGCTGATGCACCGGCTGATTGGTCAGGCTGGAGCAAGGATGTCAATAAGGCAGACCGGCAGAAGCAAGGGAAAGCCAAGATCATCTGGGTTGGCACAGGCGAAGGCAATGGACGCAACTCGAGTTCGTGGGGCAACGGCGTCTATCGCTCAATCGATTCCGGAAAGACTTGGGAGCATTGCGGACTCGAGAACACTCACGACATTCCCCGAATTGCTGTCGATCCTCGCAACCCCGATGTTTGCTATGTGGCCGCCCTTGGTCACCTTTGGGGGCGCAACCCGGAACGCGGCCTCTACAAAACAACTGATCGCGGCAAGACCTGGGATTTGATCCTCAGCATTGACTCCAACACCGGTTGCTGCGACGTCATCCTTGATCCCAGCAACCCCGACACTGTCTTTGCCGGGATGTACGACCGGCTTCGCACTACCCACTCATTCACAAGTGGTGGCCCCAAGGGTGGACTCTACAAATCGACTGATGGCGGCAAAACCTTCAAAAAAGTCACCAAAGGTTTGCCCAAGCAAACTGGTCGCATCGGCATGGATATCTTCAAGCCGAATTCCAAGACCATGATTGCGGTCGTCGAATCCACCGAAGAAGGTGCGAACTCCATCCGTGATGACCGGATGAAAGGCGGCGGAGTCTTTCGCTCTGAAGATGGCGGTGAATCTTGGACACGACTTTCCCACCGGTCACCTCGTGCCTTCTATTTCAGCAAGATCTACTTCTGCTCAAAGAATGATCAGCGCGTTTACATGCACGGATGGACTTGTGAACTCAGCGACGATGGCGGCAAAACATTCCGCGGAGGCTGGGCTGATCTGCTCCACGCCGATCACCACGCGCTGATTGTTGATCCTAACGACCCTGACCACATCGTGATTGGTACCGATGGCGGTGCATCCATCACCTGGGATGGTGGTGAAACTTGGGACTTCCTCAATACCATCGCTACTGGGCAGTTTTACAACATCAGCCTCGACAACCAAGACCCGTATCGGATCATTGGCGGCTTGCAAGATAACGGCACCTGGCTGTGGCCGAGTAGCACCACCAAACACGTTGATAAAGACGATGCGTGCAAGACTCCTGCGACCGGAATCACGAACGGAGACATCCAGTTTGTGCTTTGGGGCGATGGATTCCACGCTTATGTCGATCCGAAAGATCCAGATGTGGCATACGGTGAATGGCAAGGCGGCAACATGACGCAAGTCAATTTCCGCACAGGGGAGCGACGCCTCCTCAAACCGGAGGCACGTGAAGGTGAACCTCGCATTCGCTACAACTGGAATTCACCATTCCTGTTTAGCCACCATGATGACGATGCGATTTATCACGCCGGAAATTACGTCTTCAAGATCACCGATAACGGCTCCAAGTGGAAGCGAATATCTGATGATCTCACCACTGATGACGTCGATAAGATTGAAACTGTCGGTTCCAACGCAGAGACTTACTGCACCGTTGTCAGCTTGAGCGAGAGTCCCATGAAGAAAGGCGAGCTTTGGGCGGGTAGCGACGACGGCGTGATCTCACTCACCACCGATGATGGTAAGTCTTGGAAGGACGTCACTCCAAAGGCAGTGAATGGTCGCTATGTCAGCAGGCTTCACGCTTCTGCGCATAAGTCGGGGCGATGCTACGTCTCGATTGATGGTCACCGCTCCGATGACATGGATCCCTGCGTTCTGGTCACCGAAGACTTCGGCGCAAGTTGGAAGGACATCACGGCCAATCTCCCCGAGCGGCGGAGCGTGATGGTAATCCGTGAAGATATCAACAACGCCGATGTTTTGTACTGCGGAACGGAGAATGCTGGCTATGTGAGCCTAGATCGTGGCCAAAACTGGGTGAAGATGCACGGAAAAGCTCTCCCCACTGTGCCCGTTTACGACATCCAGCAGCATTCACGGGAACAGGACATTGTATTGGGCACCCACGGACGATCGGTTTGGGTGCTGGATGATGCCCACTGGCTGAGCGAAGCAACACCAGACAATCTGGATAAGCCACTTCACTTGTTCTCTATCAAGAACGCGCGCCCGCAGTGGTTCACCGCATACAACGGTCTGTGGTCTCATAAGATGTTCCGCGCCACTAACTGCCCAATGGGAGCAAAGATTGACTACTGGATTCGCGATTACATCGGCGAAGATGTGAGCATCACTATTGAAAACTCGAACGGTACGGTGGTCAAAAAGCTGAGTGGTGCCAATGCTCCCGGATACAACCGAGTCGTTTGGAACCTACAACCAGAGAACTGGCAAAAGCTCTCAGACCAAGGCGAAGACCCGTTCTTCAATGATTTCCACGTTGCCCCAGGTGAGTACACCGTGAAGATCAAGATGAGCGATCACACCGATCAGCAGAAGCTCGTTGTCGAACCTCGCAAACAGTAATAATTCGTATGGTTTGGAGTGCTACAAAAACATAAGATTTTTGTGGTACTCCGACCTAATATTTACGCATCATTTGCGCTAATCACCGCAACTAACGGGTAAATATCGGCTTGATATGCGCTCTATCAAATTTTTGGCGAGCGCTTTGCTGATTGGCGGTGTTTCTGCGGTCAGTTCTGCGCAGTCAAACATTGTTGGAGATGCGCTGTTCATAGCCGATAACGGCCGAACAGTCACATTCTCTGGCAATTCATTTTCTGGTGGCGAATCGAGCTTCTATGGCTCGTTCGGCTACTATCACCCTCTTTCGTCTGACCTGGTGATCAAAGTCGGCGGTGCATTTGCCAGCCGTTCCACAACTGTCCGCGGACTCGTTGCAACCGAAACAGGTGGCACCGATGTGGAAGTCAAAGGGATTTGGTACAAAGGCAACTGGTATGCGGCTGTTGGCGCATCTCTGCCTAACACACCGGCTCAAACCAAAGCTGCCGGCACCTTCCAAGTAGGCGTTCGATCTATCAACGATAACGGCTCTGCCGCGCTAAGCCTTGTTGGTGTCACCAGCAAGGATGTCTCCTTGATGGGCGTTGCCGCTGGCGTTCGCATTCCTCTTTCCGGCGACATCTGGATTGATGGTTCTGCTACGGCAATGGTTCGTGGTGGCAACACCGTTGACCCAAGCACCGGCGCAATTGATCGAGTTTTGGTGTTCAACATCGGTGCTCGATATGAACTCGGTGATGGCAACGCTTTCTTCATTGGCTTGGGTAACAAACTCGGTGATACAACCGGCTTTAGCCTGACCCCACGACTGGGCGGTGGCTCTGGCCTTCAATTCGGTGCTGAGGTGCGATTCTAATGAAAGCAAAACTTGCGATTCTGGTTGGGCTGATTTCAGCTCTCTTTGTAGCTGGTTGTGCGGGCTTCGTTCCGTATGTCCAGACTTCCACGGATGACTGCTTTGGTTATGTAGCTTTTACAAACACCAACGTTTCGTTCTATCTGGATCCTCCGGCGGCTGGCCCATCTGCTGGTGATGCCTTGGCACCAAGTTCTCGAAATGTTGATGAGACCATGACGATCACATGGAATGACAGCCGCACCGGCTCTTTCAATGTGGAAGTCAGCCACGGCACTTTGCCTGCAGGCCTAATTGTTGAGTTCTTCTCGACCAGTAGTGCAGGGAGTGCATACAACGGCGAATACTACGGCGTTGTCACCGACACCACCCCGCTGAGCTTCGGTATCAACTACCGAGATGATGGTACAGAAGAATTGGCTCCTGGTGTTTATACAGTAGAACTCTATGTGCAGCAGGAAGGCTGTGAGCCACTGACCATACCGGTCACTGTCACGGTTCTTTCAAACTTCTTTGGGGACTAACTCTTCCTTTAATTTGAGCAAGAAGCATCAACCAATGAGGTTGGTGCTTTTTTTCGTTAATCCAGCGTTACAAAACCCGTATTTCCACCAGATCGGGCAAAGTTGGCTTTGAACTCATTCCCTTTCGTCTCCTATTTCCGGCACAATAGTATCAACCAGCCTTGCTGGTGCCTTTTTGGTGTTGGTTATGAGGATTATCAACAAGTGTTTATCCAGCGTGCTTTTGCTGACCGCGCTCGCGGCCGTCAGTTCTGCACAGAAAGTTGAGGGACAAGATAAGTCGGCCCTCATCGCAAAGTCTTACGAATCAAAGGCGTACCCGATCAGTACATACAGCTTCCCTGTTCAGATCGACGACCGCTACCGATTCCAGCCCGATCGACCGGAAAACCCGGATCCAGAGTTCGAAGAGATCTTTGGTGCTCCCAACCGGTTGCCGATGGGCCACAACATTTTTAGCAAGTCGATTGAACCGCAAGGTCTCTTCCCGGCAATTGGTGCAACTGGATGGGTGCCACCCGATCCAGACATCGCAGTGGGGCTCGATCACATTGTTGCGGTAGTGAACTCCTCGATCGCTTTCTTTTTGAAAGATGGAACTAAGCAGTTCCAGCAAACTTCCGGAACATTCTTCTCCGGCATGGGGGCAACATCGTTCCAATTCGACCCGAAGGCGTTTTACGATAAAGTTCACGATCGTTACGTACTTCTGTTCTTGGAGCGCAACACTTCCCCGCAAGAAAGCAAACTTCTTCTAGCAATCTCCGATGATGGCGATCCGAACGGTACCTGGCACCGCTATCGATTGGAAGCAATGCAAACCAACGGCTCCGGACAGAACTTCTGGCTCGACTACCCTGGTTTTGGCTATAACAAAGATGCGTACGTTGTTACAGGCAACATGTTTGGGTTCAGCTCCGGATTCTCTGGGACACAGTTCATTGTCATTCCCTCCGCTCCGCTTTTGAGTGGGAGCACGGCGACGCAGTCTTCGGTGAACCTGACGAGTTCTTCCTACCAAGTGGGCGAATATCCGGATTCCAGCATCGACTATGTTTACTGCGTGGATCGACAAAGCAATACTGCATTCCGAATCGCTGCACTGGGCGACTTGACTTCTGGATCGCCATCTATTACGACGTCTTCAGTTGCTGTTCCTTCGGCACCTGGCCCAAACCGAGATGCTAACAGCACTAACGGACGAACATTAGATTCTATTGATAGTCGCATCTTCAATGTTGCTTTCCGCAATGGACGCGTTACTGTTGCTCACACCACAAACGATAGCGCTCAACTCGGAGCACGTTGGGCAGAGTTCGCTCTCGGAGATTGGCCAAACTCTGGTACTCCAAGTTTTGTGCAAAGCGGTACCATCTTCGATGCGACAACCAATCGCGACTACTTTACTCCCGCCGTGGGCATGAACAAGTGGGGTTCTAGCACTGCGCTATTCGCAGCTTCTAGCACAACGGTTCCGGCTGATATTGTTGTGACGGGTCGTGCATCTGATGACCCGGATGGAGTGATGGGTGGGGCAACCACTCTGGAATCCAGTGCAGGAAACAACTACTCTTCTGGTCGCTGGGGCGACTACTTCGGTATCGACGTTGATCCCATTGACGATACGACCTTCTGGGGAATTGGAATGGGAATCGCGGCCAACAATGGATGGCGAACCTCTATCTTCAGTTGGAGCGTGGTTCCCGCAACCGGCCCGCGATTGAACAACCTGTTCCTGCGAAACTCAACGCTCAAAGCGCGAAAGCGCGGTGAGCTTCGCGTCACTCTGACTCAGCCGGCACGCCCAGGCGGCGAAACGCTGGAAGTCTTCAGTAACCACCCTGAAGTCATTTCGTTTGGCTTTCCGCAGGTGATTGCAGAAGGACAAAGTTCAGCTCGATTCCACATCTTCTCGCTGAGCGTTTCTGCACCAACTCCCGTTACCGTGACCGTACGCCACCGCGGCGTTGTCAAGACGGTGAATTTCACACTCGTTCCGTAGTATTCGTGAACTAGTGATCTCAACTCCCTTTGGCATACTTGCTAAAGGGAGTTTTTCTATTTGCTTGCTTCAAGAATCTTGCGAACCGCTTCTGCTTGCTCGGGAGTATCCACAGCCAACACAGAGCCTTGCCCTTGGCTCATCCGGATTTTGATTCCATTTTCAAGAAAGCGAAGTTGTTCCAGGCTCTCGGTTTGCTCAAGCGGAGTCTGCTGCCAGGTTTGAAACTGCATCAGTGCCTCGTGACGATAGGCATAGAGCCCAACGTGTTTCTTGAGCGGGCGCACACGCTCGTTTCTTGGGAACGGAATGGCATGGCGAGAGAAATAAAGCGCATTCCCAGCAAGATCGGTCACGACCTTCACAACGGCTGGAACATCCTCCTCATCCATAGGGCAGTCCGACATGATGGAGCCCATCATTACGCTTGGGTCATTGATCAGGGGTTGGGCGCAGGCAATGATGTCGCCTGGCTCGACCAGCGGCTCATCCCCCTGGACATTCACATAGATATCGCACTGCAGATCGTGAGCAAGTTCGGCGATACGATCCGTTCCGCTAGGGTGATCGGGGGAGGTGAAGCGCGCTTCGGTACCGAACGCGGCGCAAGCATCAATGATCTCTTCATCGGGGGTGGCAACCACAATTGTCTCGGTGAGATTAGTTCTCCGGGCAGCTTCCACCACCCATTGGATCATCGGCTTCCCTGCAAGATCGCAGAGTGGCTTGCCAGGAAAGCGGGTGCTCCCCATCCGCGCGGGGATGACAATCGCGATTTTCATATAGAGTTCAGACTACCATTCAAAGAACTATCTCACCTCTAATGCCTACGCTCAAAAATTTCAGAGGTAGCCTGAGGCAACTATGGGAGCATTTTTTGCACCGCGAGAATGGGGTCGGCTACTGACCGCAATGGTCAGTCCGTTCAATGCCAATGGCGAACTCGACTTGAAACAGGCCGAGATCGTTGCGGATCACCTTGTCACCGTGCAGAAAAACGATGGCCTTGTCGTCAATGGCACGACAGGCGAATCCCCCACGCTCACCGAAGATGAGAAATTTGAACTCCTGAAGGTCGTTCTGAATACTGTCGGCGACCGCGCATCCGTCGTGATGGGGACGGGAACATACAACACCGCAGAGAGCATCAAATACACTCAAAAGGCCGAAAAGCTGGGTGCCCACGGTGTGATGGCGGTGAACCCGTACTACAATCGCCCGAGCCAAGACGGAATGATCGCCCACTTCACTGCGATTGCCGAAGCCACCAGCCTCCCCGTGATGCTCTACAACATCGCGCCCCGAAGTGCGGTGAACCTCGAAACTCCAACTGTGATTCACCTCGCGGAAACCGTGCCGAACATCGTCGCGGTCAAAGAAGCCAGCGGGAGCCTGAACCAAGTCGCCGATGTTTGCGCGGCAATGCCGGAAGGGTTCCGCGTCTACTCCGGTGATGACCCGCTCACTTTGCCAATGATGTCGCTCGGGGCGCACGGATTAGTTTCTGTTTCTGCACATTTGATAGGCGCTGATCTCAAGAGCAAGATTGAAGACTTCCCTACGAATCCGGCCAAAGCCGCGGCTACGGCAAATCGCATCCTCCCGATGATTCGCAAGGTGTTCATGACGCCGTCGCCGGCTCCGGTGAAGTACGGACTCTCGCGGCGGGGAGTTTGTGGCGAAACGGTTCGTCTGCCGATCATCCCGCTAACCGATGCGCAGAAAGCGGAGTTCGATGCCGTGTTCGATCAGTTCAACTGATCGAATGAGTGTTTGTGTGGCACTGGTGCATCCAGTGAATTAGGTTGATAATGTGGGCGACATCTTCTGAAATGTCGCCCCAAATTCCTCTCCCGAAGATCGGGAGAGGGTGGGGTGAGGGTTGATTCTCTTTAGCGTCTTAAAGCAATCTCTGTGAAACTCAGGAACACTGGTCGCACCAGTGCCACCCAGCACTAGAACAACCCCGACCGAGAAACGCTCCACATCGTCGGATTGTCTTTCAAATGAGCAAGCATCCGATGATATTCGTGCATATCAATCTCATACGCACCAAGCGAATGAGTGTGGTCGTTGATGATCTGCGCATCAAACATCTGGAACCCGAGCTCGCGGCAATGATTCACCAGGTGATACAGTGCCACCTTCCCCATATCCGTCACACGAGTGAACATACTCTCCCCGCTGAAGACCTGCCCCACCGCTAGTCCGTAAACTCCCCCAGCGAGTTCGCCATCCACCCAGACTTCGCAGGAATGCCCCCAACCATCGGCGTGAGCCTCGCAATAAACCTGAATGATGTCCTCATTGATCCAGGTCAAATAGCGATCTGCACAACCCCGGATGACCTGCTCAAATGCTTGATCATAAGTGACAGTGTATTTCGCCTTCCGAATCGTCTTCTTGAGACTCTTACTAACGGTGATTCCCTTGATCGGAACCAATGCCCGCATGTAAGAATAGTAAAAGGAAACGGTGCCAAACTCGTTCGCCATCGGATAGCAGTGACCAACACTCTTTGCCAGTGTCGGGAGATCAAACTGAACGAGTTTTTCTCCAGCACGAGCCTTCAAATCAAATTCAGTCGGTTCCAGCGGTTCGCAGTATTGTCGCTTGAACCTCTTGGCATTCCCCACATGCCGATCAATGACTTGCCGGACAGAACTCTCTGCTTCCAGCGGAACTCTCAGGCTCGAAAGTACACGATCTTCAACATAAAGATTGACCAAATGCTGCCGATCTAACCATGCACTCACTGACATTGTGAGTTCCTGTGAACTGTAAAAAATCTGCACAAAGTCTTTAACATCATTCACCGTCTCAAGCACAATCGGTGGTGCATAGCCAAAACTAATCGAAGTATCTTGATCAAACCAGCGCCCTGTCCTGGGGAGCAATTCAGCCAGCAAATCGGCATAGTAGCGCATCGCGCAAATCATGCCGCGCCCATCCCTTTCAAAATTAAGAACGTATTCGATATACACCGTCCAAATTGTCCCACAAAAAATGCAGACTCCCCTTGCATTCCCAACTCCGATCCAGCCAATATAGTAGACAGAAGGTCACATAATATGACAACCCAAGAATTCGTTCAAGAGCAAGTCGCCATCGTCGGGAAACAGGTTCAGGCTGTGTTCCGCAATATGCCCGCCGATAAGTGGGATGAGCAGGCCACCCCGCAATCCATGTCTTCACGCGACACCCTGCACCACCTCGCGGAGTGTTGCCAGGCGTTCCTCACCAGCGCAGAAGGCGGTGAGCACGACTGGGGTAGCTGGAGCGTCGAAGATACTTCCTCCGACAACCTGATGAAAGTGTATGTTGATCTGCGTGACAAGTGCATTGCCAAGGTCGGGGAAAGCGAAGACCCAGGCATCATGAAGCTGGCAGGAGATTTTCTCTCCATCCACGAGGCGTATCACGTTGGTCAGATGGTGACCCTGCGCCTGATGATTGGCGGCGACTTCGATCCGTATTCCATCTATTCCTAAGACAATTGTCTCTCTCATTTGAGAGGAAGTGTCATCCCCGCCCGGGAACTGATCCTAAGTGAGTGTCGGTATCGTGATCATGATGCTGGCACTCACTTTGCTTTTGCTGACGGGGACAACCGAGATGACTCAGAATTTAACGCCCCAAACCAAACCTGCAGTGGATGGGAGCCACGACCTCGATTTCTGGCTGGGAACGTGGACAGCCGATTCCACCCAATACACACCCGGCCAGCCGGATCAGAAGCCGACGTTCAATAAGAACTATGTGGCCAACACCATCACCCGCTCTATGAAGGATCAGGTGATCCACGAAAGGTTTGATGGCAAAACCATGAACTTCAATGGCGAATCGTGGTCGGTGTACAACAAGCAAACGGGTCAATGGCAACAAACCTGGGTGGATGATTCCGGCGGATACATCCCGCTCACCGGGGGGAAGATTGGCAAAGACTTCATCCTGACCACGCTGAACGGCAAATCCCGGATGCGTTTCCACAACATCACCAAGGATTCGTTCGACTGGATGTGGGAAGGCCAAGCCAAAGATGGCAGCGGCAAATGGGTTCCGCTCTGGCTACTGAACTACAAACG
>JAGQUX010000040.1 GCA_020438215.1 Armatimonadota bacterium
CACCAAGCAGAGCCGGTACCACGTGATCAGGTCATCCGCGATCTCTGGCCCAACGATGAATCCGCCAATGAACGCAACCGGCTTTCTGTCACCGCCTATATGCTCCGGCAGTACTTAGAAAATTGCGGACTCGGAGGAGAAATGGTCTGCTCCGAGCGCGACCTCATCTGGATCGACAAAGGCAAGACACCGGTCGATGCCGAGGAATTTCTTCGCCTTTATCAAAAAGGTAACGAGGACTCCAAAAAGAAATCTGAACATTGGCACAAGGCATTCGACTTGTATTTCGGCAGCCTTTTAGCTGGATGCACCGATCTCTGGATAGAGGCATACCGCAACATGCACAGCCTCGCCTTCCAGAAAATCGCCCGCCATCTGGCAACTGAGGCAGTTCATGAAGGCAATTTTGAAAGAGCTTTTGCCATCCTCAAACGTGCCATCGACCTCGAGCCGGAATCCGATCAGATCCTCGCTCTGCTCCTCCGGTGGGGAAGCACCGCCGGGGAAACCGATCTCGCTCGTCAAGCGGCATTTGCACTGCGACGAATCTGGTGCACGGCCCTCGAAATTCAACACCCAGATTTGCTTCCGATCATGGAGTCTGTTCTTCCCCCCGGCGCGATGACGCAAACCGACTCGCCAACATTAGCCGCGTGCGTTGTCGATTCCAGCACCGCCCCTCATCTGGCTAGCTACGCCCGGGAATATGGGCTCGAACTTGGCAAAACCGGAGATTTCGCAATCGCCGCAAACCCGGTCATCACCCAAAAGCTTTCCAAGCAGATTCTCCGCAACCACCCAGAAGCCAGGATTCTTATTGCCATGCAAATCATGGACCGCAACGAGCCACTTTCTAAATGGGTCAGGAACTACCACCGATCCGTCAAACCAGGGGAAACTTGGGTCACACGCGGTGCGGGAGCAGTTCTTTTGGATCACGATGAATCCACCCGACTCCAAGTCCGGGAGAACCGAAAGTGCTATCGAATCCTGGCGTGAACCCCGTTTTGGGCCCAATTCAATGGGTCCGAGGGCGCGATTCTCGCCGGAAATTTGATTCTGCACCCAATCATGATGTAGGATTCAGGATTGCTGAAAGGGGCGACTTTTCAGCTTAATTGGAGTCAGAAAAATGGCCAACATTTGTCAAGTTAGTGGAAAGAAAGCAAACAAAGCGAAGCACGTGCGGCACCGCCACTCTGCGTGGAAGTTCCGAGCCCCGCACAAGAATCGCTGGCAAAAGGCTAACCTGCAACGCGTAACCATCCAAACTCCGAACGGCAAAGTTCGACTCCTCGTCGCAACATCCGTGATGAAGAGCGAAGAGTTTGCAAAGGTTCAATGCGGTCTCAAGCCGATCCCGAAAGAGTGGCTGGTAAAGCCTGGCTTCGGTATCTAATTCCAAAAACTGACCCAAACATCAAACTCCCGATTCCTCACTGGACTCGGGAGTTTTTTCTTGCTCCATTTGAAACTCCAAAAATGTCTTAGCAGTTGTGAGCACGCCGCTCCTACTCTTACTCCTATTAATCTGCTGCACGTGGATGGCAGCCATCGGATGGTATGTCGGGCTCGTTCACTATCCCGCGTTCCGTTTGATCAGCCGCGAACACTGGCGCACCTTCCATTCCATGCACTCGACTTTTACAGGGGTGCTTGTCCTTATACCGATGCTCGCGCAAGTCGCATTGACCTTCTTGGTTGCTCAACAGACCTCTCTCCCATTTCCAGCAAAGGCCGTCCTTGTCGTTCTGATGATCTTCAGCGTCGGCTGGACTTTCCTGATTAGTGGTCCGCTTCACCAAAAGATGGCTGACCAAGATGAGAAAGCCATCAACCTTCTCATCTGGACAAATACACCGCGGGCCGTCGCCTGGACACTCCAAGCTTTGTTCTGCGGAATCCTATTGAATGCCGTTCAGACTCTGCCTGGGTAAACGCGAAGGGCTTCTTCAATACAGTCCATCGCTTCGTTCAGATCGGATTCATTAAGAACGTAGGCGATCCGAACTTCATTCTTTCCGTGCCCAGGTGTGGAATAGAAGCCGCTCGCTGGCGCCACCATAACAGTCTTGTTGTTATGGCGGAATTCTTCCAGCAGCCACTGTGCAAACCGATCACCATCATCAATCGGAAGTCGTACCGTGGCATAAAAAGCTCCATCAATATCCGGGCAGATCACCCCAGGAATTGCCCGAAGGCGCTTGACCAATAGATCACGGCGGCGGCGATACTCATCTCGTACTTCTTCAAAGTAGCTCTGCGGAGTGTCCATTGCTCCTAGAACTCCGTGCATCTCAAGAGTTGGACTGCTCAGCCGCGCCTGGGCAAACCGAACCGCGCAAGCGTTGAATTCAGCATTCCGCGAAACCAAGAACCCAACCCGCGCTCCACAGAGTGAAAACCGCTTGCTCACCGAGTCAATCATGATCGAGTGGTTTTCAAGCCCTTGGAGTTCCAGGACGCTCTTGGGCCGCGATCCAGAGTAAACAAACTCGCGGTAAACCTCATCCGCAATCAGCGTGATGTTTTTACTCAAGGCAAGCTCTCGCAGCGACTCAAGTTGCTCTTCTGAATAGATCGTGCCAGTGGGGTTATTCGGATTACAGATGAGGATCGCCTTTGTTCGATCCGTCACAACCTTTTCAAATTCACTAATCGGGGGAAGAGCAAAGTTATCTTCGATGTGTGTAGGAAGCGGAACAATCTTCACCCCAATCGCATTCGAGAAACCAATGTAGTTCGCATACATCGGTTCCGGGACGATGACTTCATCGCCTGGATCGCAGAGCACCGACATTGCGATGGAAAGCGATTCGGAGCCCGCCGTTGTAACCAAAACTTCTTCCGGCGAAACCGGGATGCCCATCTCGGTGTACTTCTCTGCCGCCTTGTTGCGGAGCTCTGCGATTCCCGCGCTATTACTATAAGCCAGCACTCCCTGGCTATGTGCTTTGATCGCATCCCAAAACTGATCAGGTGGCAAAACATCCGGCTGCCCTATGTTCAAGTGGAAGATATGGACGCCTTTCGCCTTGGCAGCATCAGCATAAGGAGCGAGCTTGCGAATCGGGCTCGGCGGCATGGATTGAGCGCGTTGAGAAATCGACGGCATGGTATGCCAAGAGAATACTTAACTGAGCGCGCACTGGGCATAGGGCGACCCTCAAATTCGGCATCGTGCCAAAAACGGGTAAGAGAAGGACAAATCTAGAGGGTTTCGTTCAGTATTGGGCCTAAATACCT
The DNA here is from genome assembly GCA_020438215.1 of Armatimonadota bacterium. GTDB lineage: Bacteria > Armatimonadota > Fimbriimonadia > Fimbriimonadales > Fimbriimonadaceae > UphvI-Ar2. The sequence goes on from JAGQUX010000040.1 coordinate 3,247, forward strand.
ATGCCGGAAGAGGCTCGAATCCTATCCCCCCGTTGAAATACCTGATTGTCATGAATTAGTTACATGACAATAGGCTTTTCGTATAAGATTCCATTGATTCCTTTGCCTGAGAATGCTCAGGCGGGAGAGGATTTAATATTATGAAACGATTAGCTCTTCTTGCTGCAGTCGCTACTTTGGCTGCTGGCGCACAAGCTGTAAATCTCTTCTATAGTGGTGACACTACTGGTGCCCCGACTTGGCAACGCCCTCTGAGCATGACTGGTCTTTCCGGTACTGGCTCAGCTGTCAACTACCATGTCCAAGAATTCCACGTTACTGTTACTGGTAACTATGAATTTGAAGTCTTTGGTACAACCCACCCCGATACCTACATCTTCCTTTACGAAGGTGGCTTCGATCCTAACAACCAATTCGTTGGCTTGATGGGCGGCGACGATGACTTCGACGGCACCTTCACCATGCTCACCGATAACGGTGGTATTGGTGGCGGCTTCAACTCATCCAAAATGGGTGGCGGCGAAGGTCAATACGGTGACACCGGTGTTGCTATGACTGCTGGCGTCAACTACTACGCGATTGTAACCGCGTTTGACAATGCAAGCTTTGGTGAGTTCAACGCTGCTATCGGTAACGGTCAAGGCGACGTTATCGCTGGCGCAGTGCCGGAACCAACCACCATGGCTATCTTCGGTCTCGGTGCAGCTGCTCTCGCAGCACGCAAGCGACGCAAAAGCTAAGACTGGTTAGTTCTTAACTGGAAATCGGCCTGGAGCAACGCTCCGGGCCGATTCTCTTTGTCTGAATCACTTACTTTGCGAAGTGAAGTAGATGATGGTGCCGATCACAAGCAAACCAAGGATGACAGCAATCGCCACTTTCCAAGCACTGACCGGAGCTTCGCCACGGATTTCACCGGTTTGGCCGTTCACCAAGTAACTCCACGACTTGCCCTTATACCGATACGCCCCCGACCAAATCGGTAAAAGGATGTGCTTGAAGGTCAAATCGTTGTATTGCACACTCATGGATGTAATCCTTTGCTCATTACCGCCAATATCGCGGTGGATCGCCTGCCGGATTGTGGGATCCATAATCTTCTGCGCCGTCTCGAACCCATCCTCCAAATCAACGTCGTAGCGCATTGCTTGAAAACCACTCAAAAACTCACTCTGATAAGGTGTAAGTTCGCCGAGTTGCCAGCTACTAAGAGCCTGGGCATACTTAGGCGGGAGATGCGTTGACCCCAACACCAAAACATCATCAAACGGAACAAAAACTGTCCCCGCCGCCGGATACCACTCGGTGTATCGAACCTGCCGGGTCTGCGTGTTGCCATTGGAATCGCGATATGTCTCGGTTCGGTAATGCCATATCCCCCGCATCCCCGAATATTGCGTTACCGTGTTGGAATCGTAAGTCCAATACGGGATATAGATTCCATGCAAACCGTGCTCAAGCAGGGCAAGCTTTTTGAGGTTGTTCGGTGCCCAAAACCGACCACCAACCCACTTCCCAAACAGATCCTTCGCTTGATTTGCCTTTATCCGAAAGGGAAGAAGCGATTTCGGAGAAATTCTCGCTTCTGCTTCAGTGGAAACAACCGCATTACTGCCACAAAACGGGCAAGCTCCCGCCACTTGATACGGCCCCATCGAATACTCCGCTCCGCAACTATTACAGTGCAAAGCCTTCGCTGTTTCGATATCCGTTTGCGGCGGATTCTCACTGATAAATGCATGGAAATCCAGCTCCTGAATGATCTCAGTCGTTGGATTGATCTGCTGCTGAAAACCGCAATATTGGCATTTGAGGTCAGTGGTGCCCGGCTCAAAATCAAGCTGGGCACCACATTGTTCACAAGGGTATTTAGAAACTGACATCTTCCGTGATTGAGCCGCTTCTGATCATTATTGGGGCATTGGCGGTGGTGTTTGACCGAAGAATCCGCTCAATTCCGCGACTTCGCCAGCCGCTTTCCAAGCGTCCATTCCCGCGCTCCAAACCAGCGTGTCCTTCTGAACTTGTCCACTCGCGATCATCTGACCAAGAACATTCTCAGCGTAAGGGCCTGTCTGTTGACCATTCACACCAACAAAGAACTCCTTAGTCGGAAGTGGTGGAGGGGAAGCCGGAGCCGCCGGTGCAGCAGGAGCCGCTGGTGCTTGAGCTGGAGGAGTCATGCTTTGCGCCATTTGTTGGCCCATCATCAGGCCGGCCGCCATTTGCGCGCCAGCGCCACCCATGCCACCAGGGTTTTCCGCTCCCTTGACCATCGCATCTGCCGCTTGGAACTTCATGTAGTTATCCAAATTGCCGACCGCACCCATCTTCGATCGCGTGTCGATTGCTTGCTCAACTTCCGGCGGAACAGAAACGTTCTCAACCATCAAATCAAGAAGCTCAATCCCAAGTGATGCAAACTTCGGTTGCATCATCTTGGTCAGCATGTCGCCCATATCGTCGTAGTGCGAATACAGGTCGAGTACCGGCATCTTCGCTTCAGCAACCGCTTCCGCAAATCCAGAAACCAGGTAGTTGCGAAGTTGGTCAGCAATCTGCTCGGTTCCAAACATCCAGTTCGTACCGACAACTTCCTTCAAGAAAACTTTTGCATCCAGAACCCGCATCGCGTAGGAACCAAACGCCCGGACGCGCACCATGCCAAAGTCTTGGTCGCGCATCATGATCGGGTTTTTGGTGCCCCATTTCTGATCGTTGAAGCGCTTCGTATTGACGAAATACACTTCCGATTTGAACGGAGAATTGAACCCGTGCTTCCAACCCTTGAGCGTGCTCAAGAGTGGGAGGTTGCTGGTCTCCAGGGTGTACATTCCTGGATCAAAAACGTCCGCAAACTGACCCTCATCCACAAAAACCGCGCATTGGCTTTCACGAACTGTGAGCTTGGCTCCGTACTTGATTTCGTTTTGGTGCCGCTCGAAGCGGTAGACCATTGTGTCGGTGGTCGAGTCCGTCCACTCAATAATGTCAACAAATTCGCCTTTCAGCTTATCAAAGATGCCCATTCTGATATCGTCTCCGCAATTTGCGTAGCTCTAGTATACAATTCGGCCCGGGTGGCATGAGCGTTGCGGCGATAGACTTTTTGGATCATGGTTTCTTTTGCGGATATCGAACGCGCAGCTTCAGTCTTAGAAGGAAAGGTGCATCGAACTCCGGTTCTCACCTCGCGCCGGCTGAATGAACTGCTCGGAGCAGAGGTTTTCATCAAGGCCGAGAACTTCCAGAAAACCGGCGCATTCAAATTTCGGGGCGCGACTTACGCAATCTCCCAGCTCACTGATGAGCAAAAAAAGTGCGGAGTCTTAACATTTAGTAGCGGAAACCATGCTCAAGCTTTGGCGCGCGCTGGTCAGTTGGCAGGTGTGCCGATCACCGTCGTGATGCCGCACGATGCCCCCGAAATCAAGCGCAAAGCAACCGAGGGGTACGGCGGAAAAGTCGTGCTCTACGACCGCGATGAGGAAAACCGCGAAGCCCTTGGGCGCGAGATTGCCGAGCGCGAAGGTTTGACCCTCATCCCCCCTTACGACCACCCGCACATCGTGGCCGGACAGGGAACAGCCGCTCTTGAACTCCACCAAGGAATTCCCGGTTTGGAAATGGTGCTTGCTCCCATCGGCGGCGGCGGTTTGATGAGCGGGACGTGCCTCGCGACCAAAGCGCTCGCCACCGATTGTGAGTTATATGGTGTGGAGCCCGAAGCGGGAGACGACGTGGCCCGTTCTTTCCGGTCCGGAGTTCTGGAATCAGTCAAGAACCCTCAATCCATCGCCGATGGTGCTCTCACTCCCAGCGCCAGCGACCTCACTTTCGGGATTATCAAGCAGCACTGCACCGGTGTCTTGACCGCATCAGATGCGGAGTTGGTGGAAGCGATGAAGCTCTATTTCTCCATGTTGAAGATTGTTGTTGAGCCGACCGGATGCCTCTCGCTGGCTCCGTTGCTTGCAGGGAAGTTGGATGGAAAAGGGAAGCGCATCGGCGTGATCGTTTCCGGCGGGAATGTGGACGTCGCTCGCTTTGCTGAGTTGGTTTGTTGATTTGTTTTGGGCAAGATGCAACGTCTTTCGAGATACTTACGGGAAATTGAACCTATATTTCGAACCCGCTTTCTCAACGATGTTTTTTTCATTTATCCAAGTAGATGAACCATCTATCATAGCATAGTTTGCACCGGATGAGTGTCGTGATGTATGATTGGCGTTATCAGTTACGGTCACTAAGTCAGAGGCAGTAAGCACAGAGGATGAAGGGATTACCTGCCCCTCTCTTTCAATACTAGAATTGATCGTGATGTAAGAGTGACTGCAGTCGCCAAAGAAAATAGTTGTACTTGGCTGAGATACCTCGTTAAAGGATTTTGGTGTAAAGATCACCTCAAATCCTCCCATTACATCTATGCGCTCTCGATAATTGATTTCGTGGTTGATTCCGAATCCCCAATGATATTGCACTGGCGAACCATTTGCAAACGCGTGCTTTGGACATCGTACTTCACTTTTGAGATACGGCAGTTGACCATCGCGCCATGTAAGGTCTGAACTAAGTATGGGGTTGTTTGCGCTAAGAGGCTCTTGAATTAGTAAAGGAAACACGCCATCATAATCCTGAATATAGAGTTCCCCAGCTAGTCCGAGTTGCTTAATGCTACTTAGACAACTACTCGCCTGAGCCTTATTCTTCCCCCAGATAGCACCTAAGGTAACGAGGCCAGCCAGCACTGAAATTAGCAGAATTACAACAACTAATTCAACAATCGTAAACCCAGCACAAGAATTTTGCTTCACTTCTGCGCTTAGCTTTTAGTTCCCAGAACCCGGAATTTCACTTGGGTCAGGCATCGGATAGTTGAAGTCCCGCATACATTCGATGATTTCTTCCTCCGTATTATATCCAGCATCACAAAGAGCATAATCTTGCATGCACTGGTTATAGGTTATTGAACCTTGTTGAGCTACCCAATTGCAGTAAGTCTGTGCTTCGGTTTGTTGATTTCCCGAGCCACAAGCGACCAAGAGTGCGCAGAAAGCAATTGTCAGCGTGAGTTTAGGATTCTTTTTAGAGCCTTTTGATTCCATGTTAAGCATTATCACCCCCCCCCCCGTTTTTGTCAAGTGCAGTTTGAAAAACTTGAACAATTTCACGAATTTTTCATGTGTTTGAGTTCAAAATTGTCTCATAACCCTCAACAAAAAAGCTCCCTCGCCGGAAACCCAGCAAGGGAGCCTATCAAGCCAAAGGAAAAACCCTTAGCTCATCGCGGTGCGGCAAGCCGCAACGACATCATCAATACTTGGCAGAGCCGCGTATTCATAAATCGGGTTGTAGCCGATATGAACATCGTTCCGAGCGACCAACTGCGGACTGCTCAGCAACAAGCTGAACGTATCCGGATTGCTCGTGACTTCACCAACAACTGTCTGACCAAAGCCACCTGTGCGGGTGTCTTCTTGAATCACAACCAGCCGACCGGTTTTTTCGAGCGACTTAGCGATGGTTTCCATATCGAGCGGCACCAGCGAACGAAGGTCAATGACCTCAATACTGCACTCACCAGCCAGCTTATCCGCCGCTTCATGAGCCAACTCCAGCGTGTTGCCGTAGGTCACGATTGTCAGATCGGAGCCCTCGCGTTGGATTCGCGCCTTACCAAACGGAACCGGTGGGCAAGCATGAACATCAACGCGTTTTCGGAAGATGTGCTTAGGAATCAAGATGAAGCACGGATCATCGCTGTGAATTGCCGTCCAGAAAAGACCAGCTGCATCTTCCGGTGTGCTCGGAATCGCCAGCTTGAGCCCAGGAACGTGAGCCAGGAATCCTTCATTCGCTTGGCTGTGCCACAGCGACCCACCCGGGAGGTACGCACCATAAGGAGCATAAACCACCATAGGGGTAGCCCATTTGCCGAACGTGCGCCATCGAGTTGTCGAAAGATTCGTCGTAATCTGGTTCCAAGCCGGAGCAATGAAGTCAATGAACTGAAGTTCAAAGACCGGCTTCTTGCCATAAGATGCCAAGCCAACCCCAACACCAATGACGGTTGCTTCTGCTAGCGGACTATTGAAAACCTGCTTCGGAAATTGCTCCGAACAACCTTCGGTTAGCTTGAAAACGCCGCCTTTCGGGTCTTCAATATCTTCACCAAAGAAGATAATGTTTGGGTCGCTCGCCAGAGCTTTCTTGAAGACCGTGTTGATCGCTTCGACCATTGTCTGGTTCTTGGCTTCAATCGGAGGAGCTTCCACCTTATCGGGTGCGCCCCAGCAGTGATCGTAAACTTCTTCGGCTTTCGGATCTTCGGCTTTTTCTGCCTTTTGATAATCCGCATCTACCTGAGCGACAACCTCTTCTTGCATCTGCTCGAATTGCGCCATGGTCAGCTGACCTTCGGCAATCAACTCGTCGCGGAGAAGCACAATCGGGTCGCGCTTGAACATCTCATCAATCTCCTCTTGCGGGCGATAGACGCGGTGGTCGTCGCTAGATGTATGGCTAGAAAGTCGATCCAGATCTGCCCAGAGCAGAGTCGGGCCCCCACCTGATCGCGCCTTCTGGATGGCATCGCCACCCGCCTTCAAAACTGTCTCAACTCGGCGACCATCGAACTTGACAACAAAGTCTTCCGCAACGATCCCCGGCGTGTTGAGCGCCATGAACTTCTCGGTGGGCGTTGAAATCCCGAACTTGTTGTCCTCAATCAAGATGATCAACGGGAGCTTTTCTTGCACTGCAAACGCCCAAGCTTCGAAGAATTCGCCTTGGCGCATAGCCGCATCACCGATGGTCGCGATGACAACGCCATCGTTTCCATCCAGTTGCATCCCCCACGCAGTACCGGCAGCAGGAATCAAACCCCCACCGGTCGGAGTGCAAACGCTCATCACATTCAGCTTGTCGCTGGAATAGTGACCCGGCATCTGCCGACCACCCGAACTCGATTCGCGCTTAGCAAAATACGCCAGCGCGAGCTCATAGTTGGTCATGCCGCGCGCGAGCATCAAGCCGCGATCGCGATAGTAAGGGAAAAGCCAGTCATCCTCGCGGAGCAGATACGAAATTGCACCGAGACACTCGTGCCCCATGCCACCCACGTGGAACCAGCCTTTGCTTTGGCGGAGAAGAATTCCTTCCCGTCGATCCCCCTCGCGACTCATCATCATAAGGCGCAGGAAGTCGAGTTTGACGAACGATTTATTTTCCGAAATCACCGACATGTGAAAACACCGTTTCTTCGTTGAAACTACTCAGGGCAAGAACCCTAAATTTGTGCCCCAATTATGACGGAATCGGTTCTTGACAAGACATGACGCACCGGGAATTTTGCCGGAACTCGCAAGATACAGCCAGATTGCCAGCACTGTGGAAAAGAACTTCATCATCTTCCAGCGAAAAACCGGAGCCTCCCGTCTGTCAGTTGATTCGGAGCCGATTTAGGGTGGTTCAAGCTGGTTCGGGCCACCCCTCCGATCTGGACCAAAATGAGATTAAAGCGAGTCAAGCTTTACGGTTTTAAAACCTTTGCCGATAAAACAGAGTTCGATGTTGATGGCGATATCATCGCCGTTGTCGGCCCGAACGGGTGCGGAAAGTCGAACATTGTCGATGGAATTCTGTGGGGACTCGGTGAAACCAACGCCCGAAACCTCCGCGCCCAAACTTCAAAAGAAGTCATCTTCAGCGGTTCCGGTGCCCGAAAAGGTCTGGGCTATGCCGAAGTCAATCTGCTGTTCGACAACGAAAGTGGCGTCCTACCCCTTGATGTTCCTGAAGTTTCCGTCTCTCGCCGATTGACCAAAGCGGGAGATTCCAGCTACCAAATCAACAAGCGCAACTGCCGCCTCCGAGATGTCAACGACCTCCTGGCAGACTCTGGTTTGGGCCGTGCAGGCTATGCGATTGTCACTCAGTCGGAAATCGACTCCGCCCTCGCCGCATCCGCTCAGCAACGACGCGCCTGGATTGACGAAGCCGCCGGAGTCCAGCGGTACCGCGCTCGCCGATCGGAAGCGATCCGCCGCATGGAATCCGCGCGAGATCACCTTGCTCGCGTACAAGACATCATCGCCGAGATTGACACTCAGCGCGAACCCCTCGCCGAAGAAGCCGAAAACGCCAAGCGATACAAAACGGCTTTGAACTCTCTCCGCGAAGTGGAGTGCGGCCTTCTTAGTCAAGAACTGGCGCAAGCTGTTCAAGAAATCGCCGAACTCGAAGAACAAATCGAGCAAACCATGAAGCTCGCCCAAGAAGAAGGCGAGCGGGCAGATGAACTCGAACTCAAAGCTTACGAACTCAGCGAAGCGGCTCTCGAACTCGAAACAAAAATCGAAGAGTTCCGAGAAAAACTCACTGCCGCTCAAGCCAACTGGGAGCAATCCAGCGCCGCCCTCAAAGTCACCGAGCACAAACTCCAATCCCTTGATGACCTCGAGAAGGATCTCAGCGACGAAGCCGGTCGCTCGGGAGATCGTCTCGAAGCCGCAGAAACCGAATTTGCGAAAGCAAAAGCCGATATTGAGGCCGAAGAATCGGCGCGGGAAACCCTCCGTGAATCTCTGAGCGGTGTCAGCGAAGAAGCCAAGCAACTCACCGAAGCACTCAATGCCGCCGAAGCAGAACTCAAGAAGGCGAGAGAAATCGTCTCCGAACAACACAAATACGAACTCGAAGCCGCCCACGCAGAAAAGCGACTCCAACAAATCGCCAAAGAAAAGGAAGGCATCGAAGCCACAATCCCTGATCTGAAAGAAGCGGTTGATGCTGCCCAAGTTCAAGCCGATGAAGCGGAAGATAAGGTTGCTAAAGCCCGCGCTGTTGTCCAAGAAGCCGAAGCCCAGCTCGCCGAAATCCGCAAGTCAGAAGATACGCATGGTCAGCGCGTCCGTCAAATCCTCGCGATGATCGCGGCGGCAGACGGCAAACGCCAGGGTCTGGAAGCCACCATCCAAGCCCACGATGGCTTGGCTCACGGTGCACGAGCCGTCATGGCGGCGGTGTCTCAAGGCAAACTCCCTGACCAATACCGCCCTGTCGGAGAGTGCATCGAAGTCGATTCCGACCTCGCCCTTGCGATTGACACCGCCTTGGGCGGTGCCGCCAACGATCTCATTGTCCCGAACGATCAATCTGCAAAAGAAGCAATCCGATTGCTCAAAGAGCATCGACTGGGCCGGGCCACCTTCCAACCCATCACGCTCATGCGCCCAGTCGATAAAACCACCGACCTCCGCCGCGTTTTGGTTGAGAAGGGTGTTGTCGGATTAGCCAGCGAGCTGGTTCACTGCGAAACCGATGTTCGCCCCGTGATTGATAGCTTGCTTGGACGCACGGTGATAGTCGAAGAACTTGACACCGCCCTCAAGCTCGCAAAGACTCGTGGTTGGCGCAACCTCGTCACTCTGGATGGGGAAGTGGTATTTAGTTCCGGTGCGGTCAGTGGTGGGGAATCCATGAAGCGCGCCGCCGGGATGGTTCAGCGCAAAGCCGAACTCGCTGAACTCGAGGAAGAACTCACCGAACTCCAAGCCAATTTGGAGCAGGTGCAAAAGCAAAACGACAATCGCGAAGAAATTGTCGCCCAAGTTCAAGATAAGCGCAACGACGCCCAATCAAGCTTGAACGATCTCTCTCACGAATGGGATGAAGCAAAAGCGTGGCTGAGTTCGCTTCGACACGAGCTCACAAGCACCGAAAACTCCTATCAGCGGCTGGTCAAAGAAGAGGAGACTCTCAATCCGGGTATCGCAATCGCGAACGCAGAGATCAATATCGACGAACTCGAAACCAAGCGCGATGAGTTGATGAAGCAACTCGCGGCCAAATCGTCCGATGCCAACTCAGCTTCCGAGCGCATGATGGAGTCCGACGACCGGGTGCGCCAAGCCCGCGAGCGTTTCCAAGATGCCGACCGGCGCCTCGCCAGCATGAAAGAAAGCGAGGAAGTGCGGCAACGAAGATTCGAGAACATGGGGCCGGAACGCGAGCGTCTTTCCGCCCAACTACAAGAATTCAAAGTTGCCCTCGAGGCCGCCCACACCGAAGTCGGAGTCGCCCGTGCCGACGTCATGGACACGATGGAGAAGCGACGCCAAGCTTTGCAAGAAAGCCAAGAGCTTCGCGAGCAGGCCAGCAAAGCCTCCAAATCCGCTGCGGCGAGTAGCGACATCCTCCACCGATCAGAACTCAAACGCGCGCGCGCTGACTCTCGTCGCACAACAGCGGTCGAACGCCTTCTCGAAGAATACGGCGTCAGCGAAGACGAAGCTTTAGCAATGACTCCCCAAGTCGAGCTCCCCGAGGATGCCGCGAACTTGGTCAGCAAGCTCCGTCGCGAACTCAAAGCGATGGGATATGTCAATCTTGGTGCCATCGAAGCCTACGAACGCCTTACCGAGCGATACGACGAACTTCACAACCAGAAAGTCGATATCGAAGAAGGCATGGAGGAAATCGAGAAGAGCATCAAGGAACTCGACCGCCTCACCCGCGAACGCTTCGTGGATACTTTTGAAAAACTCGTTGTTGCGTTCGGAGAAACCTTCCAGCAACTCTTTGGTGGCGGGGAAGGGCTCATCATGCTCACGGAATCAGAGAACATCCTCGATTCCGGTGTTGAGATTGCCGTCACGATCCCCGGCAAGAAACGCCAACGCCTTGAACTCCTCAGCGGTGGCGAAAGAGCAATGAGTGCCCTCGCGTTCCTCTTCGCGCTGCTGAAGGTCAAGCCGACACCTCTCGTCATCCTTGATGAAGTCGATGCTCCTCTCGATGGCCGCAACGTCGAGCGGTTCATCAACATGATGCGCCAGTTCAGCGACAACACTCAATTCATCCTCATCACCCACAACCCGACCACGATTGAATCGGCGGATGTTTGGTTTGGAGTGACTATGCAAGAGCCAGGCGTCTCCACACTTGTGCCATTCAAAGTGCCGCCGAAAGCCGCCGCTCAAGTCCAGGATGATGCAACCCAAACCGTTGTCAAGATCGGGGATGGCGTCGCGAGCTTGAAGGGTTAGCGAAGCTAGTCGCGCGGATAGTTGGAATCAGGATTCCAAGCCGGAGGCGCGGATGAGGAAGCCCCCTTTTGCGCGATTCCTGCTCCAACCAGCAACGCAACCGCTAGTACTAGCCCAAACATCGAGCCGTTCATCGCCCCGAGCAAGAACCCAACACCCAAAACGTTAGTAATCGGCGGCCCGAACATCAGTTCCGGCAATTCAGGAACGGCGATTGTAAACAGCAACCCCAGCAAGCCCCCGCCAAAGAGTCCACCCAATACGAGCAGGATTGCCGTGCGGATTCCGTCTCGCCATTCCATATCCACCAACTTCCGCTTCATGGTTGAATTGTAAAACAACTTAATCGAAGCTTTTGTTTCAGAAAAGGTATGTTTTCGGCATGGCCCTCACAGAAAGCATCATCAAAGCGGTTGGCTCTTGGCACGGCAAATCAAAGCTCCATCAATCCTGGCTCGAAGGCGATCAAAAGATCCAAGAATGCGATTCTGAGTTCCACATTGACCTCTCGGAAAAGAACGATTACGCCCTGATCACTTATCGCTGGGCATATGATGGCAAGCCGGAAGAAGGGGCGCTGATGCTGATGGGGGCAAGCAAAGGTGATAAGCACACCGGCTCATGGGCGGACACATGGCATATGAACTCCGCCATCATGAAACTCAGCGGTTACCAAGAAGAGGGTGTTGTCAAGCTCACTGGCTCGTATGCGGTGGGTGATTCTCCTGATTGGGGTTGGCGGATTGAGCTTTACCCAACGGCAGACAAACTCACGATGAAGATGTTCAATATCACACACACCGGCGAGGAAGTTTGGGCAGTCGAAGCGGTTTATACTCGGTAGTCGGTTCCTGAGCTAAAGTTCAATCACTTAATAAATTGGCCAGCTTGCCCAAGTCAAAAAAACAACAGTCTGGATCAATAAGAGTTTTCCGTGTCTCCCCGCACCTAATTTCCCAAGTGAAAGCAGTATGTGACCAAGCACCACCATGCCGAAGAAAAACCAAGCCACTTGCACCGTGACATATCCCATCATTCTTCGGCCCTGAGTTGCGGAGACATACCAATCCATCAGCGGAACAACGAACAAGATCATCACCGATAGCCGCCAAAGCATCTTTTGCTTTGGTGTAGCAATATCATTAGCCTTCGGTTCACTGGCAACCATTACTTCTTCTTACGCTTGCTCGGCGGGATTTGCTCCTCATACATCGCAACAAACTCTTCCAGGGAAATCTTCCCAACCGCTTCGCCTACAAGCTCAAGCGGCAAGTTCTCTAGTTTCTTGAAGCGGACACAGCTTTTGCCCATGTCCATCTTTTTGCCCGACTTCTTGTATTCCTCAATAAACCAGTTCGTCAATTCTTCGCTTGCATAGATGCAGAACATATAGACCGCCATATGGCTTTTCTGGCTAGCAAGACTGATGAAAGGGACGGGCTCTTTCGGGTCGCAGTGATAGCCATCCGGATAAATCGAATGAGGGACGTAGTATCCGATCATGTTGTACTGAATCCCTTCTTCAAACCCCTTCGGAAGGTTCCTAAGAATGACCTCCCGTACTGCTTCGATTGCTACCCGCCGATCCTCAGGCAAACTGTCGAGATAATCTTGGACGGATGCGTACTTGGATGCCATACCCACAAGGATACTATGCGGGTCGCCCAGATGTTCCTGGCTCTGGCTCAAACAAAACCGTGTCCACTCCCGTCATTGCTCGGAGACGCTTAGCCATTTCCGCCATGCCCGGTTGCTCGGTAGCATAGTGCCCCGCCTGGATCATCACGAGACCGGATTCTGTCCCCGCAAGAGCGTCGTCCTGCTTGATTTCCCCCGTGAGATAAGCGTCCGCACCCGTGGGCTTCGCTTGTCGCCAATATCCCGAAGCACCGCCCCCAACGAGAGCAATTGTTTTGATTTCGCTCGCATCTTGTGGAAGCCAAATCTGGCTCCGAACATCCAGCTTCAAATCTATATGGTTCTGCAAATCGCGCCAGATCATCGGAGAATCGAGTTCACCGACCCGACCAATGGGGTACCCCGCTCCGATTTCGAGCGGCATGACATCAAAAGCTGGCTCTTCGTAGGGGTGCGCCGACTTCATCGCCGCGAGGACTCGATCCAGGCAGGCAGAAGCGACTCGCATCTCAATCCGGGTTTCTTCAACCGTCTCCTCAACTTCACGCCGACCAACGGTGGGATTCGAGTTCTCATTCCCCCGGAAAGTGCCGTGCCCAGTGCTGAAAAACGCACAACGCTCGTAATTGCCAATCACCCCTGCTCCCGCCTGGCTCATCGCATCAATCAGCGATTGCAAAGCTGCCCCCGGCGCAAACACAACAATCTTGAACTCCTTGGTATTTGCTGTCTCCCCAAAGGTGCGCACATTGCGTAAACCAAGTTTCTCAGCAAGAGTGCAGTTGATTCCCCCTGGTGCCGCATCCCAGTTCGTATGCGCTCCCAGAAAAGCAATCCCATGCTTGATCAGCCGCAAAGCAACATCAACATTCGGTTTGCCCGGCGTCAGCGTTTTGAGCGGTTCCCAAACCAGCGGATGATGGCTCAATAGCATCTGCGCGCGCTGATCAATCGCGTACTCCGCCGCCGCCATCGAAGCATCAAGGCTCACAACTATCTTCGTGACCGGGTCATCCATCCCCCCAATCTGCAGCCCCGCGCGATCCCAACTGAACATCATGCTCATCGGAGCTAGCTTCTCAACTGCGGCGACAATGTCACGAACTTTATGCATGGCGATAGCATATCGCGCACGCAAAGTGAATTGGTGAAGGAAAAGGGAGAAAAGGCCGGAGGCGGGTATTAACCCGCCCCACAGAGCTCGACAGTCGGCTCGCTGGGCTTATGATTGCTGACTGGTTTCGATTTACAGTATTCAGCGAGTTTAGCGACTGCGTTTTGGGCGGTCGAATCCAGGTCTTCATTGCTCAACATTGCGAGCGAGAGAAGAGCAAAGGCTTCGTCCTCCGTGAGCTCCAACCGGCCGGAGAGTTTCTCCATATGGTTATTGCTCCTTTGTCCACGGATTTCTCCGGAACGCATATATTGTG
>JAGQUX010000041.1 GCA_020438215.1 Armatimonadota bacterium
ATCGTGTGCGGCGCATCAAGCGGCTGACCCAAGAGATGGGTGTGAACCTGGCAGGAGTCGAAATCATCCTGCGCCTTCTGGATGAAATGGAAGAGATGCGCAGCGATCTTGAGCGAGAAATGGAAGACTACGCGCGGGATATCGAAGCTCGTTTGCAGAGCTACTTTGCGAACAGCAAAGCCCCTATCCGCATAGACGCACCACTAGTGCCAATGCCGCAATTCCAAACCCGCAAGAAGTCTGATCTGTAATAGGAGTTGATATGCCTTGGGATTGGCCTGACGTAGACTTTGAATTTTCGGATCCCGTCTTTTGGGTTGACCTCGATTGGCGCAGGTGGGGATACCCCCTCTTCATAGTTATTTTTGGAGGGATCTCTGTCCTCGGATTTGCCATGATTGGAGGCAGCTTAGGCTTCGGGATTGGTTTAGTCGGAGGGTTTTTTGCTTTGCTGACCTACTTGGCATGGTGCTGGGCTTCGCGATAGAATAGACGCATGTCATTGATCGCATCTGTTTTGTGCGCTTCGCTGGTTTCTCAGCAACAGCCGTTCGCTCAGAACATGATTCAATTTGAGAAATGGGTTGGCACTTGGGAAGGCTCCGGCTGGCAGATGGCGGGCGAGACCAAGCAAGAGTTCAAGTCCATCGAAACCATTAGGAAGCAGTCTGGTGGTGCGGTTTATATCATCGAGGCAAAGCACTGGTTCGATGAAGCAGGGAAGCCCAACAACGTGTTCTTCGATGTGTTTGGTACCTTTACTTTTGATCGCGAACAGAAGAAACATCTCCTTTCTATGTACTATCCGAACGGAACAGTGCCAGTCTACGAACTCACAATGAAAGACAACGGTTTTGTTTGGAACATCCCATTGAGAGATAACAGTTACGCTATGTCAGTGGAATTCGATGGCGACACCTGGAAGGAAGCAGGTTACATGACTCAGGATGGCAAAAAACGCCAAATGTTTGAGTTGAATATGAAGCGTAAGTGAGCTAAGCTAATTCTATGAGCACAGTTGCTGGATTGTTGTTGCTTGCGGTTGCTGGACAAGGCATGCCTGATATGGGTGGGAAAGCCCAGATCGCCGCAATGGAAAAAATGAGTTTCTGTCTTGGTGAATGGGAAGGCTCGGGATGGGCTTCTGTCGGTGGGCGTAAATCTGAATTCAAATCTACCGAAGTTGTCACCAAGGAGGCAGGCGGAACCATTTTCGCTGTTCGCGGAAAGCATTGGGTCGAGATTCCTGGCCGTGATCCATTGATCATTCACGACGCGTTTGGCATGATCTCATTTGATCAGAACTCCAAGAAATTTGAGATCAATTCGCATCTTGCAACAGGAGCAACAGGGAAGTTTGAGATTCAGGCCGTCGATTCTGGATATACATGGTCCACACCCGGTTCTAACGGCGCAACCAACGAGTATGAAGCCAAGTTTACGACGAATACGTGGGTTGAAAAAGGCTATGAAGTAAAAGGCGATGAGCGAACCCAGTGGTTCGAAATGTCGCTGAAAAAAGTGAAGTAATCGAAACCAAAAAATATCCTCCTCGGCTGATACTGAGGAGGATATTTCTGCTTGTCAGTTTATGACTGAGCTGGGGCCATGTGGACGCCAAAGACGGCGCCATTATTATCGCTACAGACGGCAATGTGTCCAAACTCGCCAATATCCATTGGCCCGTGAATGAGGTTCCCGCCGTTGCCTTTTACTTTCTCGACACAACCATTGAGATCCTTAGTCTCCCAATAGATGAGCCAGTGCGGTGGAATCCCTTCTTCGTTGAAGTTCATTGAACCGGCAAAGAACTTGTCGCCGTAGTGGAACATCACATAGTTGCCGATCTCGGGCATCGGCTGATCATGGGCATCACAACCCAGGAGTCCGCAATAAAAAGCTTTGCTTTTTTCATTGTCGGGCGACATGTGCTCAACCCAGCTAATGACAGGAGGAATCGAATCCTCGCCAGGTGACCAGAGCATTGCGAATACCGTTCCTTGATTATCCTTGGCCATTGCAATCTTGCCGCCTCCAGGAATGTCCATTGGGCCGAACATGATTTCGCCGCCGTTTGCTGTGACATATTCCATAGCCTTTTCAATGTCGGCAACATGGAAGTAGAGATTCCAGTGCGGCGGAACGCCTTCCCATTGCTCACCGACCATGTGCTGGATACCGCCGAAAGGTTGCCCTTCCGAGGTGAACATATGATATGTGCCCATTTCGCCCATATCCATGCCCTCGGAGCCAGTCCCAAACACTGCACCGTAGAACGCCAGCGTGCCTTCCGGATTCGGTGAGGCGCACTCAAACCAACCTGTACCTTGATTACTCATAAAGTTTCCCTACCCACGTATAGTGAATATGTGTCTACTTATATCCTGATTCTGTTCTTCCAGTCAAGTCCTGGTCGCGAATTGTCTCTGATTATTCAGGATTGTCTCATGCAGTGAGTTGGAGGCGGGTTCTTGAAACTGAACTTTCATGGACGAAAAGGTATTGTATGAGGCGAGGTCAATAAAATGAGTTTGACAGCAATGATTTTATCAACCGCTATCCTGGCTGCTCCGCGGCAGGACGCGAGCATGTACGCACCACCAGCAGAAATGAAGCAGGTGGAGTTCATGGTGGGAAATTGGAAAAGCGAAGGCTCTGGCATGGGCATGGACGGTCAAGAATCCAAGATCAAGGGATCAGCAGTAGCTAAGATGGCCGTAGGTGGTCGATACCTCGAATGGGTCACCGATGACGAAATGGATGGCTTTGGCAAGATGCAAGGTGAATTCAAGCTGACCTATAACACGATGATTAGCAAGTGGGAAGGCGTCTGGTTTGATTCCATGAGTCCATACAGCATGCGCGCCTACGGCACCTTGAAAGATGGTGTCCTCGACATGATGTCAGAAGAAGTGGATATGCCGGAGATGGGCAAAACCAAATTCAATATCGTTTACAAAAAGATCAGCGACAAAAAGGTTGATCTCGTGGTTTCACTCGTGATGGGGGAACAGAAGATCCCTGCTGTCACACATCACTACACAAAAAACTAAGGCATTCGCAGACCAAACAAGCGAGCCTGACCAGATTCTGGTCAGGCTCTTCTATGTTTGGTAGTTATCGTTCGAGCGTAGGCGATTATTATCGCTTCATGTTGATCAGGTCTTGCAGCATCTCATCGACGGTGGTGACGACCTTGGTGTTTGCCTGGAAGCCACGCTGGGTCACGATGAGATCAGTAAACTCGTTCCCAATATCGACGTTGGATTGCTCCAAGAAGCCTGCATTGATCAGACCCCGACCACCCGTTCGCGCTTGACCAAGAACCGGAAGACCGGAGTTATCCGTGTTGCGCCAAAGGTTAGAACCAGTTCGTTCCAGACCGTTCGGGTTCGCAAAGATCGCCAGAGCAATCTGCCCGATGTTCTTAGTCAGACCGTTGGTAAACAGGCCGGTGATGATCCCATCTGTGTTCACCGAGAACGCACTGAGCGAACCAGGAGCAACACCGTTTTGGCTAGATGCTTGAATTTGTGCATCGGTCGCCAACTGACTAACGCCAGTAAAGTCTACGTCTGAGGTGAATGCCGGGACACCAGAACCAACCGGGGGGGTGATGGTGATACTTCCCAAGGCACCAGAAAGGAGCTGACCGCTAGTCGGGTCATAAACCAATGTCCCCGAGCCAGTGACCGTTTCACCCGTCAAGCCGGTTACTGTCCAAGTCCACTCATTCGGCGTTGCCGATTCGGTGATGGTGAGTTGAAGGTCGTGTTCGCCACCCAGGTCATCAAATACTTTAACAATCGCATTGCTGACGGCGGTACCGGCATTGTTGAACTCACGAGCGTCTAGGTTTCCTGCCCAAGTGATGTTGGTGGTTGCCTGAACAGCAGTTCGCGCACCAATCGGGATGTTGATTGCTGAGTTCGGACTGATTGGCTGGCTGATGTCGATGTTGCCAGTCGCTTTATCCGCGGTCCAACCAAGCATTCGCTCACCAGTTGCACGGTGGACGATGTCACCATTCGCGTCAAGGTCAAACGCACCATCTCGGGTGTAGGCAAGTCGTGCGCCGTTCCCAACAACGAAGAGGCCGTTGCCTTGGATCGCAAAGTCGGTTGGTCGGTTAGTTGCGTTGAGCGAACCTTGCTCGCTGTTGGTATCAGTACCAGCAACGAGAACACCCAGTCCGAACTGAATCGCGTTCGTACCACCCAAATTGGTGGTTGGTCGTGTTGCCCCACGAATCGTTTGAGCAAGCATGTCTTGGAACGTGATTCGTGAACCCTTGTACGCTGTCGTATTGACGTTGGCCAGGTTGTTACCAATGACGTTCATGCGCGTTTGTTGCGCTTTGATACTGGCGACGCCAGCGAGCATAGCCTGAAGCATATTATCCTCTGTTTATCCTTTAACTTATGATTCTGATCTCTATCAGTGTCAGGAGAGGAGGAAAGTGAGAAAGACTCCAATCGGGAATCGTTCCAGGCTCTTGTGAGAAAATCTGATCAAGTCCACCACGTTCTCTTTCATCCTCTGATAATGATATTATTGGTCGTTGATGTTCAAACAATTACCGCTGAATCGATATTTGTAAAAACATTTTCTTTCAGATGGCTCTGATCCACAGCCGTGATAACCGTGCGGTTCTTGACGGAGACCACCAGGGCCACATCGTCAATCATCACAAGGGACTCTTTCGCTCCCTTTTGTGCTGCGCGATCCACACCACTCATGACTCGCTCCCACTTTTCTGCATCGAGCTGAATATCCCGGCTTTCCAAGCGAGTTTTTGCGTGTGCAGAAACCTTCAGGCGATCCGACAGGATGTCCTGGAAGTTTGGTGCCCCAGCTACCGGTTTTTCAACCTGACTCGGGCGAACTGGGCTCGTCCTCGTCTGGATCAGATCGGCAACTTTGTTGTTTTGAATGGGTTGGCTCATTGTTCTGAAAGTTAGTTGATGACTTCCCGGATTCCGGCGACTGTAACCAAGTGCGACTGGCCGTTTGTGTCGATTACCGACAGATACTGTTGGTCGTTAGAAATGGTCAGTTTGGTCACTTGTCCGGAGACGAAGGCACCCGTGTCGGCATCGACGCCGGTGACTTTCTTACCGACAAATGTGACGGCGTTTGTTGTCGCCATGGAGTCTTCCAGACCTTTCATTGTGTCGGTCAGATCACCCATGTTTTGGATGTTAGCAATTTGTGCAATTTGCTCTTGCATTTGTGCGTTATCCATTGGCTTGAAAGGATCTTGATAAGAAAGCTGCGTGGTGAGCAACTTCATAAACATATCCGTATCGTATGTTGATTTTCGTGGTTCGTTCGGTTTATGTGCGTAAGTGTAGTAACCATTATCGTTTGTCAATGAAACTTCCATGATTGATCTCCTTATGCCTTTGTGTCGATGCCCACAGAACGACCCCCATAGGAAGACGTTGCCATCGGGCGATTAGTCGCGGCCTCTTGGGAGAGGCGAAGGTTGACGGCGCGTTGGAAGTCCTCGCGTTGAGCTTCCGGTTGGTTTTGCTGTTGACCTTGATCTGTCGTTTGTGGCTGTGCATCCGAACCCATTCGGAACTCACCCAAGGACATGCCTTTGGTATCGAGTTGTTGAATGAACTCGCCGCGTTGGGCGGTCATCGCATGTCGCACTCGATCATCGGTCGCATTGACATCCAGATCAATCTTTTGACCTTGGATTGCCACCTTGACGGTGATGGAGCCGAGATCTTCTGGATTGAGTGAAACCGTCACCGAACCGGGTCGGCGCGCACGGATGAAGTCCGTGACTCGTTCGGCAGCTTCGGTTAGACCAGTGCGAACGGAGGACTCAACTTTTGCTTCAGAATTCACTTCGGCATCAGTCGCTTCCACTGATTTTGGTTGGACGACCGTCGTTTCGCCTCGCTTGAGGAGCACATTGGAGTCTTCGGAATCGAAGTCCATCGTGCGCTCTTTAGCGGGTTTGTCGCTGAGCTCGGCTTCCGCCTTGGTTTGTGGCTTTATGCCAACTGTTTCCTCTGCGGACTCCGGAGCATCAACTGAACCCAGTTCAAGCGTGCTTGATTTCGGAGTTCCTTTGGAGAACTCCTCTACTGCAGCGATGACCTTGGCGGTAGTTGCCGCCTCTGGGCCACGTGCAAGAAGTTGATCATTGGCTGTTGCCATGACTTTTTCTTGAACGACTGCTTTGGGTTCTGCTTGCGGTGCCTCATTGACAACCTGCGTCAGGACAGCCTTCAGCGTCTGCGGAAGGTCGATCTTGACTGGAGTCGCCTCTTTCAAATGAACAGGACGCTTTTCCGTATTAGTCACCTGGAATCCAACGACTTGCGGATCAAATTTGACGCCCTTGGGAGGCGTTGGTTCACCTTCAAATCCGAATTGGTTCGGAACGATGGTGGGGTTCGCTGTCAGCGGTTGAACCTGAACTTCCGGTTTTCCTTTGAAATGCGGAACTGGTTCCAGCTCGGGCTTTTCAGTGATAACAGGCAGCTCTAGTTCATCCAGCTTGGTTTCCCATTTCTGTGCAAATTCAGCCGGCTCACCTGTGAAGGTCAGAGCTTCGGTCAAAATTTCCTTGACGGTTGCTTCCGATCCCTTCACGGGGGCAGGTGCAGGAGCACCAACGGGAGCGAACTCCTTGCCATCCCCATCTTGCTCACCAGAATAGTCAGCAAAGTAGTCAGGAGTGACTTCACCGGTTGTTTCCACAATCGTGCCTTCACCCGAATAATCAGGGAGGTAGATGGTTGTGAACGGATCAGTTTCCTTGATCTCAGGATCCGGGGAGAAGTAGGCAACCGGATCGGGAGCGAACTCCTGGACAGATTCAGTAGTGAGAACCGGTTTTTCGCTGAACAGGTTGCCGGCGATCTTCTGGCTCAGAGCGGGGAGATCCAAAGAGAATGGGCCAATTTCGACTTTCGGAGTGGCCTGTGTTTCTTGAGTACCAAAGAGCCAGGATTGTAGTTCCTGACGAGCGGGGCTCAGAATGACCTCTCCAATCGCGCGTAAATTCGCCTCAATCTGCTTGGGAGATGCGATACGAAGGGCAAGAGGTTCGCCGTTAGTCGGCACCTCCTGCGTTGGTTGCAGGGTGGGAACCAGGCTCTGAGCCAGGATGTCCAGCATTTCCGCAGTGGCAGTCGGCCATTCCGCGTCTACTTCACCTGTCTCATCGACTCCTAATTCCTGGAACTTTGCCTCAAATTCTGAACCGAACAAGCCGGATTCTTCACTCGATGCAACTCCCGGGGGAGCCCCTGGATTCACTCCTGCCACCGTCGATATGACGTTGAACAGATTGATATCCATAAAATGCCTCCTGTGGAAGGCTTCCTTATTTGTTTTGGCGCGGAATGGAGTTTTCTCCAGGTGTTTTTTACAGGGTAATAGGAAT
Source organism: Armatimonadota bacterium (assembly GCA_020438215.1). Classification (GTDB taxonomy): domain Bacteria; phylum Armatimonadota; class Fimbriimonadia; order Fimbriimonadales; family Fimbriimonadaceae; genus UphvI-Ar2. The sequence goes on from JAGQUX010000041.1 coordinate 7,412, forward strand.
TTGTCGTGATTTTCGACTCACTTGAGCCTAAGCTGGGGCCTGAACCGTCCGGCATAATAGAGTCACATTTGCGAGCAGGGAAGCGCAACTCAATTTGAGCCTGCGAATGAACTTGCCTGAGGATACGGATATCTGATAGTCGGCGAATCCTGTTGGTCGCCCCCAGAACACCCATCCCCGCAAAGAACGATTTTCTTATCGAGACGGCCTGATATGCCACGTAAAAAAACTGAAGACACAGCCCCGGGTGCGGAAGAATCCACCCAACCAAAACGACGTCGACGCACTGCGGATGAAATTCTCGCTCAATCTGATGAGTCGGAAACTCCCGCTAAGAAACCAGCCGCTAAAAAAGCTCCTGCAAAGAAGGCCCCTACAAAAGCCACGGCAGAAGTTTCGGAAGAGGCTCCGAAGAAGCGCACAACTCGTAAAGCAGCCGCAGATTCTACGGAAGGAAAGCCAGCTGCTAAGCGAACCACACGCAAGAAAGCTGAGCCTGCCAAGGTTGAGCGCAAACTGACCGCTCAAGAACCAGAGAAGGCTCCTGAGAAGAAAGGCGAATCCGTGAAGCCAAAGACTCTTGCCGAGCAGATGGCAGAAGAAGAGTCTCAGCCGAAGAAGCGAACTCCGCGAGCCAAGAAAGCACCTGAGCCAGTCGCCGAAGAGCCGGTTGTTGCAAAGCCAGAAGAGAAGCAAACCTTCGGCGAAGACAGCGAATTTGGTCGCGCGATCGAATTGAATTGGCGCACCGCCGAGGCACCAACCAAGGCGAGAGCGAACGGTAAGCCCAAGGCAGAAAAGCCGACAAAGCCGGAACCAAAGAGAGCTGAATCCCGGAAACCTGATCCGGAACCAGTTCAAGAGCAAGAAGTCGAAGAGATTCAGTACGAGTTTCTCGCTGAACCGGTCGAATTTGGTGATGAAGAAGGGCGCGTTAAGATCGTTGCCTTCCGTGAACCGAAAGAGCGTAAAACATCACGATTTGAAGCTCGCAAGCGCAAGCCTCGACGCGGCAAGCGCGAAGACGACAAGCCTGTCTCTGCTGCCGATGCCCTCAGCGAAGAGCGCGTGACCTTCCGCGAACGATCAGAAGTACCAACTAAGCCGGAGCCAGAACCTGAACCAGAACTTCCGAAGCGAGAGCCAGTTGCACGAACTGACCGCTCGGCACAGGTAGTCATCCAAGATGGTTTGCCGATCCTGATTCGAGACAGAAAGATTATTCCGCCACTTGTGTTCTTTGCGAACTCTGGTGAGCAAGTGAATGCTCAAGTTCTGGAAGAAGCGAAGATGGCGGCCGAAAACGGTGTCCACCTCGTTTCCTTTGCAGTGAAACTGTACGCCGATCCATCGCAGTCCAAGGCGATCTGTGAGCAAGTAGAAAAGCTTGCATCCGCTTATCAGGATGTTGATGATCAAGTCGAAATCTTGGTGCGATTCCAGGTGACCGCACCGGATAAGTGGCAAGAAACCTTCCCTGATGCAGTCGTCACTGGTTGGGAACAGCCGAGTTTCTATGATGATGCTTATTGGTCGGCGGTAGAGGAAACTCTCGCCGCGACCGTGACCTGCATTAAGTCCAGTTCGGTGGCCAAACGCATCGTCGGATTCCACTTGGACGCCAACCAGTGGACATTCCCGGGAGATCAATTCTATGATCAAAGCCCGGCGGGTGTCAAGGCGTTCCGAAAGTGGCTGGAAGAGCGATATCGTAAAGATGTTGTGCCTCTTCGGGCAAGCTGGTTTGATGGAAAAGTCACTTTTGAAAATGCCGAGGTGCCACAGTTCGGCATCATGGCAAACGAACAAGAGTTTGTTCGTTTGGATCGCAAAGCTCGGCCTTGGATTGACTATCATCTCTTCTTGAGTGATGGCATTGTTGAGCGGATTGCTGATCTCTGCTACACGGTGAAGAAGGCGAGCGAAGCCGACTTCCTTGTTGGAGTCACCTACGGATTTACGTTTGAATGGTCGCACCCAGCGAGCGGTCACCTCAGCCTTGGCAAGCTTCTGCGGTGTCCTGATCTTGATTTCATTGCTGGCCCGCCGAGCTATCGCTCGCGGCTCCCAGGTGATACCGCAGGATTCCCATTCCCGGTGGATTCCGTGAGTCTGAACGGCAAACTCTTCTTGAGTGAAGAGGATTATAGAACTCCGATTAGCGGAACTAGTGCATCCGATGCTGATAATCCGGTCATGAAGACCCCGCAAGCTCTGGAAAGCGCACATTGGCGCGGAGTCGGCGCGGCACTGGCTCATAAGGGCGGCACAATCTGGATGGATACTCAGGGCGAGGGCTGGCTGAGTTCACGCGGGATTTGGAATCGCGCTGAGAAGGTTTACGACAGCTATGTCCGACGCCAAGCTTTGCCCGCAACCAATCCCGAAGTCGCCGTCTTTGTAGACGAACGATCTTTGGCGTATCTGGTTGACCAGCACGCTTTCCAAGTGCTGGTGCAGGATGTTCGTGAATCGGTTTTGCGATCTGGCCTGAGCGTTGGGTTCTATCTGCTCAGCGACCTCGGTCACCGCGAAAACTTCCCAGATTCCAAACTTTATCTCTTCTTGAATGCTTGGGATATCCGCCGCGAAGTGCGTAGCGCAATCAAGACGAAGCTGCAAAAGGACAACAAGGTTCTGTTCTGGCTGTATGCGGCAGGGATGTTTGAATCCGGTCGTGAAAACCTGGAACGCACTCGCGAAGCCACGGGGATTGCGCTTAAGCCACAACCGTTCAATTCATCTAGCGGAACCACGGTTCTCAATACGAAGGATGCGCTTTGCCAAGCCATGCCTCTCGAAGAACTCAAGAAGGGAAGCGGGCTCTCACCGAGCTACTTCGCAATTCCTGAAGAATCAACGGTTCTTGGGGAATACACCCAAACCGGATTGCCGAGCATGGTGGTTCGGGAATACAACGAAGAAGGCAAATGGACTTCTGTGTTCCTGGGTGAGCCGGTCGTCACTCCAAATCTGATTCGTGCTCTTGGGCAAATGGCTGGTTGCCATGTCTGGAGTTTTGAGAATGACTTGGTTCATGCCGCCGCGCCGTATGTGACTGTTCACTGTTCTGGCACTGGCCCGCGCATTTTGACTTTGCCGGACAACTGGACGGCGTATAACCTCACCACGAGCGAAATGATGCCGGTCGAGAACAACGCTTGTCGCTTCACGGCGATAGACGGCTCGACTCATGCTTTTGTTGTGGGAACTCTGGGTGATGTGCAGTCTTATCTGAACGCTGACATCAGCACGATGAAGGAGTTCACTCAGCCGATCCAGCATCAAGACAATACGCTTCACTGGGAAGCGATGAAGTTTGAGGTGGAGATCATGAAGCTGGATGAGTTCATGGAGGAATCGTGGACAGAAGAAATGGCTGATGACCTGCTCATCAAGCCTTCGATGCTGGACATTGATACCGAAGCTCTCAGCGAAGATCTTCCGGAAGAAGACGCTCCATTGCGAAGTGGTGGTGGTCGCCGCCGAGATCGAAAACGCCGCGGGGGACGTGGTGGACGACGTGGTGGTCAGCGATCCGATGGCCCGATGGATGAAGAGACCGGCCTCAGCTTTATGTTCCGGAATCGGGAGTAGGTTTTGCATAAAGCGGGACTCGTAGCGGTTATCGGAAAACCGAATGTCGGCAAATCAACACTGGTCAATGCAGTCGTTGGTCAAAAGGTCAGCATTGTCAGTGATAAGGTGCAAACTACTCGTCGGCGGGTGCTGGGTATTGACACTCACGAAGAGTATCAAATCGTCTTTGTTGATACCCCGGGTGTCCACAAGCCGAAGCACAAGTTGGGTTCGGCGTTGAACGAATCCGCGCGGGGCTCTTTGCACGATATTGACGTCGCCCTTGTTGTTGTTGATGTTAGCAAGATGCCGTCGGCAGAAGATGAGCGTGTTGCTCAAATGCTGAAAAGCGCGGGCATCATCGGGCCAGGATCGAAGCACACAACTCCGGTGATCATCTGCATGAACAAGATGGACAAGCTCGATGCCGATCGGGTGGAAATCCATTGGAACACCTACAAGAAGTTGTTTGAAACCGAAACGACGGTGATGACGAGCTTCACCAAGGGGCAGAACATGGACATCCTTGTTGGATTGGTGGTAGGTGCATTGCCGGAAAACCCGCCGTTCTTCAGCGAAGATGAATACACCGATCAATCCTCTCGGTTTTTGGTTTCCGAGATTGTGCGAGAGAAGGTTCTCCACAAGCTCAAGCATGAAGTTCCCCATGCCATTGCCACTTACGTTGACGCTTGGGAAGATGAAGGGAAGTTGATCCATATCGCGGTGGATATCCTTGTTGAACGCGACGGACAGAAAGCGATTGTTATCGGCAAGAAAGGCGCGATGCTCAAAGCGATCGGTACGGAAGCTCGCACAGAAATTGAAGAGATGCTGGATCGAAAGGTGTTTCTGGAACTGTTCGTGAAAGTCCGCGAAGATTGGCGACAAAGCCCGCGCTGGCTCAAAGAACTCGAATATCTGGAATAGCCCCCCGATTAGCGGTAATCTGATCGCATGACGCGCAAGGTTCATCACACCGATAACGCTCCCGCCGCAATTGGCCCGTACAGTCAAGCAATTGAGGCCTCTGGCACGATGGTTTTCTGCTCTGGTCAGATTCCACTGCTCCCTGATGGCACGCTTTTGTCCGGTTCGGTTGCCGAGCAGACAGAGCAGGTGATGAAGAACATCGACGCAGTTCTGACCGGGATGGGTTTGAGCTTTGGCAACGTGGTGAAGACAACGATCTTCCTCAGCTCAATGGATCACTTTGCAACTGTCAACGAGATCTATGGAAAGGCGTTCCCCAGCGATCCGCCGGCTCGGAGCACTGTGGCAGTTGCCGGACTCCCTAAGAATGTGGACGTTGAAATCGAAGTCATTGCAATGCGCTAAACCGATATGAAGCGGGTCGTTTCTGTATCCCTCGGGACAAGCAAGCGCGACAAGGCGCTTGAAACAGAGATTCTCGGCGAGAAGTTTCTGATTGAACGTCGCGGCACGGATGGCGATAAGCAGAAGTTCATTGATCTGATGGGTGAATTGGATGGTCAAGTGGATGCGCTTGGCGTGGGCGGTGCTGACATCTATGTTGCTACGGCCAAGAAGAAGTATTCCTTCCGCGAAATCAAATCGCTCATTCAGCATGTCAAGCAGACTCCGGTTGTGGATGGGAGCGGGCTGAAACACACCCTTGAGAGAGAGTCCATCAATCGCTTGCAAAAAGATGGGATTGTGGACTTTGCTCAGGAGCGAGCATTGATGGTTTCCGCGGTCGATCGGTACGGGATGGCGCAGGCTCTTGACCAGGTGTGCCCTGATGTCATCTACGGTGACCTGATGTTCGGGGTGGGTTTACCGATCCCGATTCGATCCTATTCTGCCGTGAGTTTCCTAGCGGGGATTCTCCTCCCCATCGTGACTCAGTGCCCGCAAAGTTGGTTCTATCCAACCGGGGCAAAGCAGGAGACTCGCTCGCCCAAGTACCCCAAGATTTTCGCCACGCGAACCTTCATCTGTGGGGATTGGCACTACATCCGGCGATACATTCCAGATCAGATTCCCGGGGCAACGATCTTGACTCAGACCGTGCGCTCGGCAGATTTAGAATGGTTGAAGACCACGGGTTGCCGGCGGGTCATCACCACAACTCCGGTCATGGGGGGCGAGACGTTCGCAACGAATGTCATGGAAGGGGTTTTGATCTCAATCCTCGGGAAACGCCCGGAAGAAGCCACGACTGAGGATTACTTGGAAGTCCTGGCGCGCTTGGATTGGTCACCGAATGTGATTGAACTCAATTCGAGTCAGTGAGCGTAGGAAATGATGGCAGGTAAAATCACCCGCACCTCCGGAGTCAACGTTTGACCAAATTCGCCTTCCTCATCCACCCGCTCAAAGCCAAAGACACCGCCAAGAAGTATCCCGTGGCGAAGTATCTGCCGAATAGCTGGATTGAGTGGATTATGTGGCGGATGTCCCCGAAACTCATCAGCCGAGTGACTGGCATCAAGACTCCGAGCGGGAAGACGACCGAAGGCATCTTTATTGGCATCCCCTTGACGCCCAAGATGTTCCAAGAGCGACCAGTCGAAGAGGTGTATGACCGGTTAGTTTATGCCGCTGAGTTAGCCCGGAAGGAAGGGTGCGAGATCCTTGGTCTGGGTGCGTTCACCAGTGTCGTTGGGGATGGAGGCGTTACCGTTGCGGGCCGCTCTAACATCGCAGTGACAACAGGGAACAGTTATACAGTCGCGACCGCGATTGAAGGGAGTCTGAAAGCCTGCGAAATGGTTGGGATTGACCCGAAGGAATCTGTGCTTGCCGTTGTGGGCGCGACCGGATCAATTGGCAAAACCTGCGCCACCGTTCTCGGGCGGGATTTTGGTAAAACGATCATGATTGGCCGTGATATGGAGCGCACAGAAGCTGCCGCCGCAACAATCCCTGGCGCTGTTGCAACTACCGATCTCCTTGCCATCAAAGAAGCTGATTTGATCGTCACGGTGACCTCTAGTGACGCTGCACTCATTGAGCCGGAGCATCTCAAGCCGGGTTCTGTGGTGTGCGATGTGGCTCGACCGCGTGATGTCAGTGTGCGTGTTTCCAAAGAGCGCCCCGATGTCCTTGTGATCGAAGGGGGAGTCGTCTCCGTTCCGGGTGATGTGGAGTTTGGAGTGAGCTTTGGATTCCCGCCGAAAACGGCTTACGCTTGCATGTGTGAGACGATGATGTTAGCCTTGGAGGATCGAGCGGAAAGCTTTACCCTCGGTAAGGATGTCACCGTCGAGCAAGTCGATGAAACAAATCGCATGGCGGAGAGGCTCGGCTTTCATATCAGCGGATTCCGTTCGTTTGAGAAAGCCGTGAATGAAGAATCCATTGCCCGAGTTCGCGAAGCGCGGAAGCAAGTGGTGAAGGTTTAGCGCGTCATGGTTTCGGCCAAAGACATCCATCTCTCGTTTGGAACTAAGGAGGTTCTGCGGGGAATCTCGCTTGAGGCGGATGCAGGCGAAATCATTGTGATTATGGGTTCTAGCGGGGGAGGGAAGACGACATTCATAAAGTGTATTGCTGGGCTACTCACGCCGCAGCAAGGCGAGATTGAAGTCGCTGGTATTGATGTCCTCAAAGAATCGGAGAAGGCCAGGGAAGAGATGGGCTTCGTCTTTCAATACGCAGCTTTGTTTGATTCCCTGAATGTCGCTGATAATGTGCTTTTTGGGTTGCGAAGGAGCAAAGAACTTCGCAAGCGCGATCAGAAGAAAATCTTGGAAGAGTTACTGGAACGCCTTGGGTTAGCTGGGACAGAAAATCTACTTCCTAACGAACTCAGCGGTGGGATGCGAAAACGTGTCGGTATGGCGAGGGCGCTCTGCATGGAACCTAAGGTTTTGCTTTTCGATGAACCGACGAGCGGCCTTGATCCCGTCACCGCGTTTTCCATTGACCAATTGATTGTCGAAACGCGTGACCGTATTGGGGTGACCTGCCTCGTTGTGAGCCATGATGTCAGCTCGGTTCTGCGGGTGGCTGATCGAGTTGCCTTTCTGCATGAGGGAGAGATGATTTTCCTCGGCACACCGGATGATTTCCGTGGCTCCACACAAGAGCAATTGCAAGAGCTTGTTTGGAAATCGCGCTCCGAAACCCTGGCTCCTGCCGAGTAATTCGGGACTTTCTCAACCCTCACTGAACTCCTTATGTAACGAGGCGTCTGATCCTTTACGCTCGCTTGGTTCGGGCAATTATCTGGAGATACACAGATCTTATGAAACGAATTTGGATGACAACGATTTTGGCGGTTGCAGCAATCGCTATGACAAGCACTGCTTTCGCTCAATCCGCTGGTCCGAAGCCCGGGCAAAACGGTCAGCAGGGCCAACGTGGTGGACAAGCCGGTCAAGGCATGCGACAGATGGCTGGCAAGCGCAAAGAAATCCACGAGAAGATTCTCAAGCAACTGAAGTTGACGGCTACTCAAACCGCTAACGTCAAGAAAGCTGATGCGGCTAACGAGAAAGCAATGAAGGCATATGGCGAGAAGATGCAAGCGCAAATGAAGAATGGCGCAAAGCCGGATCGCGAAAAGATGCGCGCTGAAATGGAAAAAATGCAAAAGACTTACCAAGATGCATTGAAGAAGTCCATGGGCGATGCAAAGTATGCCGAGTATCAAAAGCTCATGAAAGCGGAAATGGAAAAGCTCCGCAAAGAAATGGGTAACCGACGCGGTGGCGGTGGGGCCGGTGCTCCAAAAGCTGGCGGCGGAAAAGGCTAAGACGACTTACCTCATAATCCTAAAACACAACAGCGAGATCAATACAGAGAGCCAGGCAAATGCCTGGCTTCTTTGTTTATGTCTGAGCCTGTTTTAGCGGGAGAATCATGCCCCACTCGGGTGATTCTTCGGGTGGTGGGCAGAGGCGTTCCCCAACAATCTTTGCACCCATACTCTGATATAGTTCGTGGGCTTTGTGGAGCACCTTGTCCGTCCAGATTTCCATGTTCTCACATTTGTGATTGAGCGCATGATCAATTGTTGTTTGGGTGAGGCGGTATCCCAGCTTCATGCCCCGAGCCTCGGGCCGAAGGTAGAGGCGCATGATTTCGCAATCTGCCCCAGCGACGCGGATTTGACCATTCACGAGCGTGGTTTCGCCGGGGTCTCCCGGCAGCCTTTCAAAGACTTCTAAGCCAACACATCCCAGGATTCGACCATCTTGCTCTGCCACCCAAAAACTACTAGGCGAAGCATAGTGAGACTCAATATGGAAGAGGTCGGTATGGTATCCATCTGGATCCCAGATGAAGCCGAATTCATCATAGGCGTTACTGACAACCTCACGGATAGCAGGGGCATCGGCTTCGGTGGCCACGCGGATGATCGGCATAGGATAATTATGATGGGACTGAGCCTCGGGTCTGGTATCTTACTTGTCTGTCGGGGCCGTTAGCTCAGTTGGTAGAGCAGCTGACTCTTAATCAGCGGGTCGCGGGTTCGAATCCCTCACGGCCCACCATGTTTTTAGGTTCAAAATCGGCCGTTTTTCGCGATATTTGGCGTCTCAGTTTTTGCTGTTGTGGGAATTTTGTGGGAGAAATCAAAATCAGGTCTTTATTCCTGCCACCCCATTCAGGTTCAT
>JAGQUX010000042.1 GCA_020438215.1 Armatimonadota bacterium
TGGGAGCAAGCCCATATCAAAGAACTGGGGTTGAAAGACGAGCACGAACTCCAAAGCTGGCTCATTCGCCAGATGGATGCTCACCTTGTTTCCAAAGGTCGCCGCTTGATCGGGTGGGATGAAATCCTGGAAGGCGGACTCGCTGAAAACGCAACTGTCATGAGTTGGCGCGGAACTTCCGGTGGTGTCACCGCTGCGAAGCAGGGCCACGATGTGGTCATGTCGCCCACCAGCCATCTGTATCTGGATTACTATCAAGGCAAACCAGATTCCGAACCGCTGGCAATTGGTGGTTATGTACCTCTCTCTAAGGTGTATTCGTTTGAACCGATCGTGCCGGAAATCCCTGCTGATCGGCGGCACCATGTTCTGGGCGTTCAAGGCAATCTCTGGGCGGAGTACATGAAAACGTACAGCCACATGGAATACATGGCCTTCCCCCGCGCTTGCGCCGTCGCTGAAATCGGATGGAGCTTGGAAAGCCGCAAGAACTACAACGACTTCCTCAAACGCCTAGCAATCCACTTGCCTCGGCTGGAAGCACTGGATGTCAATTTCCGCCCACTTGGGCCAGCCGAAAAGCCGGCTGGTCAGTGGAAATCCGGTGAGACTTCTACCGACTACCAAGTGAAAGAGTGGGATATCTCTGCTCATGTTGGAAGTAATGGTAACTACGATGTCTCCTTCCAATACACCCACGGTGGTCACCGGCTGGATATTGAATGGGTTGAGATTTTGATCAATGGCCAGGTCGCAGGGCGTGATGAGCATCCCGGTCAGACGGGTCTGGAAACATTTGGCAACACCTATCGCTTCGATGGACTGATGGTGCCTGCAGATGCAAAGGTCACCATTCGGGCGAGCATCCGCTCGGATGGCGGCTCGGATTCTAACGGCGATATCTCAGTTGTGAAACGGTAAACATCAATAGTCATGGCTCCCCAAAAAACTGAGGGAGCCATGACTTACTCACCAAAAGGTTAGACTAACTTCTGTGCTTCGGAATCGCGGAGCAACGCCCCCAATTCTTCCCGCACAAAATCCGCATCAATCACAATCTTCGGATCAGAAACTTCCGGTGCATCGAACATAAAGTCTTCAAGCAACCTTTCCATCATCGTGTGAAGGCGTCGCGCCCCGATATTCCCAACTTTATCATTCATCTCGTTTGCAAATCGGGCAATCTCCACCAGAGCATCATCACTAAAGGAGAGATCAATACCTTCGACCTTCAAAAGCTTTGCGTACTGAGTCGTCAAGCTGTTCTTTGGCTCCCGCAAGATACGAACAAAATCTTTTGCTTCCAACGGCTGAAGTTGAACCCGAATCGGGAGGCGACCCTGCAACTCAGGAATCAGATCACTCGGCTTGCTTTCGTGAAAAGCCCCCGCCGTCACAAACAGAATGTGATCGGTGCGGATTGTTCCGAACTTGCTCGCCACCGATGACCCTTCGACAATCGGAAGCAGATCCCGCTGAACACCTTCTCGGCTCACCGCTGGACCATCGCCGCCGCTCGCCATCGCGACCTTATCAATCTCATCAATAAAGATGATTCCGGTCTGCTCGGCCCGCTCAAGAGCCTCCTTATGAATCGTCGCTTGGTCAATGCGTTTTTTGGCTTCATTCTCTTCAAGAACCATCTTGGCTTCGCGGACGCTCATCTTCCGATACCCAACCCGAGTGCCGCTTCGGCCCATCATCTGGTTCATATCAATGCCCATTTCCTCCATCCCCTGTGGAGTGAACACCTGCAAAAACTGACTTCCTTGTGGCTCTTCGATCTCGACTTCAACTTCCTTGCCGTCGTGGTCGCCGCGCAAGATTTCTTCTTTCAATGTAGCCTGACGAGCAAGCTTCTCTTTCTCATACGCCTCCCAATCGAACTCTTCTTGCGGCTCTTCAATCACTTCACCTTCTGGTGGAAAATTCACCCACGGATTCGGCATCGCGCGAGAGCCAAAAGCATTTGGTGGTGGGCTGACTTCTTCATCAAGTAGGTTCACAAGCTGTTCGATCGCGGCTTCGTGCGCGATAGGGCGAACCTCATCAATCTTTTCTTGCTCAACCAATCGAACCGCGTTGGCAACCAGGTCGCGCACCATTGATTCCACGTCGCGCCCGACATAACCGACCTCGGTGAACTTTGTGGCTTCGACCTTAACAAAGGGTGCCCGTGCGAGCTGCGCCAATCGCCGAGCAATTTCGGTCTTCCCAACCCCGGTCGGCCCCATCATGAGGATGTTTTTCGGCATGATGTCCCGCCGATCTTCCGCCGGGAGTTGCTGCCGACGGAACCGATTCCGCAAAGCAACGGCTACCGCCCGCTTTGCATCATCCTGACCAACAATGTACAGATCCAGAGCGGCAACAATCTGACGCGGGGTTAAATCCTCAATGGGGAGACTCATAACTGACACAGAGTTTGACGCAAGGCCCGCCGAAGCGTTGCGCTAGGGGCCTATTTTCGGAGTTTGTCCAATAACTCTTGCCCAACGGTATTGACAATCTGCGCGGCGCGTTCTGCCTCCGCAACCGTGGAATCCTTGCCAAAGGTAAACCGGAGCCCTTCGCGCGCTTCCGCTTCTGTTCGTCCCGCCGCTATCATCACATGGCTGGGTTCTAGGCTCCCGCTACTGCATGCCGCCCCACTACTTGCGCTGATCCCCTCGCGGTCGAGGCGGATCAAGAATGTCTCCGCATCAAGACCTGAAATCCGGAAATGGCAATGTCCGTCTAGTCGCTCTGCTGAGACAGCGCTCATCTCTCGCTCGATTGTTAATGCCGATTCAAAGGCGTCCCTTGCCTCTCTTCTACTCGAGGGATGAGCACGAACCCAATCCAAAGCAACCCCTGCTCCAACAATCCCGGCAATGTTCTCGGTTCCTGCACGCATCTCACGCTCTTGCCCCCCACCGAGAACCAGCGGTTGAAGTTCAACCCCCGCCCGGCAATAGAGTGCTCCTACCGACTTCGGGCCATAGAACTTGTGGGCGGAAACAGATACCATATCCGCGCCCAGATCAGCGACCTGCCAATCACCAGGAAAAGTCTGCACCGCATCCACATGGAACACCGCCCCCACCCGATGAGCTTGCTCGGCAATCTCCGCAACGGGGTTGATTGACCCAAACTCGTTGTTCGCGTGCATCACGCTCACCAGAGCCACATCATCAGCCAGCAAACCCTGGACTGCATCGGGGTGAACCACGGCCTCTCGATCCACCGGGATCAGCTCCACCTGATAACCCAGATGCTCCAACAATCCTTTGGTATGAAGCACGCAATGGTGCTCTGCCGCGCCGAGCAAAACCCGTCGCCGATCTGATTTCAAAGCTCCGCCAATCACAGCGAGGTTTGCCGCCTCGGTTCCGCTCCCGGTGAAAATCACCTCACCGAACAGGCATCCGAACGCATCAGCAAATTTCTCCCGCGAGGCATCAATCGCGGCTTTCGCCGCGCGCCCTTCCGCGTGCAGGCTACTGGGATTGCCAAAGCCCTCCCCCAACCACGGCAACATCGCATCCCGCGCTTCGGGAAAAAGCGGAGTCGTTGCCGCGTGGTCGAGATAGATCCGCTTCATGACATCATTAGGCCGAGCGAAAGCGTTACAAAATTATTGATCGCGTGGAGGATGATCGCCGGCCAAAGCGATCCGCTCCGATACGCCACATAGCTTGCCGCCATTCCGATCACCGCAAGCGATGGCCAGAGCAGCGGACCCTGCGGGTGGATTGCCGCAAACGCAAACCCGGAAATCAGCATCGCCAAAAACGGTTTACCCGTCGCTTTTTTGAGCGCGGGGAACAGCATCCCCCGGAAAATTGGCTCTTCAATCAACGGAGCGAAAACCACCGCCGAAATGAACAACGCAATTAGTTGGAAGGGGGCCGGATGGTTCATGATCTCCTCCGCCGCGGCGTGGGATGGCTCCGGCAAATTTAGCGGAAGAAGGTTCATTACCACTGCCAAGATCGCGAAGATCGGAGCAGCTGCAAGATATCCCGCCAACCCGGTGCCGACATCCTTCCACGTCGGTTTGACTCTGCCCCAAATGTCACGGATGCTCTTGATCTTGTCTTTGAGAGGAATCATACAAACGAGCACGATCAGTGGAATCCCCACCGATTGCCCAATCGGCATCGCAACCACTTGATCGCCTCCGAGTGCATAAAATCCACCGCCAACAACCGACATCCCCACAAAGAATGCTCCCAGGGTGACCCCAAATCTCCCCGCCAGAACCCCGGAATGCATCCGCGGCAAGCTCTCCTGGAAATCAAAAGTCACATTGTCATTAAATGCGCGGTTGAGCAAAACAGTCAGCCAAACAATGAGCGAAGAGCCGGCAATGACAATGAATACCAAGATCATCCCAGCCGACTTGTACTTCTCCTGATCAGTCACCATCTGGGAATATCGCAAAGTCTTGCCTTCTTCGGATTTGCTCATAGCGTAGGCAATTCGCTCTGCCATATTCCGGGAGTACTGCTCCAGCACCCCATCCTTCGGCTTTTCCCCTTGAACCGCAGCAAGGACAGCTTTGCTTTCATCGAACTTCGACTTGCTCAGCGTGGTTATGGCGGTTTTGTTGAGTTCGCGCCCGGCTAATTTCTCACTGACAAGAACCATCTTCGCCCCGTCATCATGTTTTGCCGCATCAGGTTCCAAATTGCTCAGGAATTTCCCGAACTCACTCTTCGACAGTTCCTCTAGTCGCTTACCCGAGCCATCCGCCTGACCAGACAAACTATCTTGCACGGCGAGCCCGATCAGCGTTTGTCGAAGAACAATATTTTCCTGCGTAAAGGAAACCTTCGGTGCTTCTTTTTTCGCTTCCGGATCAGGATTCCAGCCAAAATATCCCGCTAGCGCAATCAGGATAAACAGCAGATTCGCAATGATCGCAATTGCCCAGCCGACAATCGAGCCAGTGTTGTCATCCGGCATGACCGGAGGCGTCGGTGGGCTCTCCAGATTCTCCGATTGCATCGGGGGAGGCATTGGCGGCTGATTTTCCATAGAGAACACAAGTCCTTACGAACCAAAGGTCAAAAAATATGCCCGGAATCCGAAAGACCTCTCCATTCTTCCGCAAAACTCGGGAATAATAGTGTTACGTAGACAAAATGCTACCTGTATCTGAGGATCGCCCACTCAGGTGGATATTTCTGGATTTGAACTCGTACTTCGCCGCCGCCGAGCAGGCGAACGATCCCACTTTGCGCGGAAAGCCCGTAGCCGTCGGCGCCGTCAGCTCCATGACAGGGACGATCATCGCCGCTAGCTACGAGGCAAAAGCGTTCGGGGTCAAAACGGGAACCAAAGTCGGCGATGCCCTCAAGATGTGCCCCGACATCGTCCTCAAGAAAGCCACACCCGGGCTTTACGTTCACTACCATGAACAGATTCTAGAAGCGGTCGAGAACGTGCTTCCTGTTCACAAAGTTTGTAGCATTGATGAAATGAAGTTCCGGCTCTTGGGAGAAGAGATGGAACGCGAGAACGCCATTAAACTCGCACACCAGCTCAAGCAGGCGATCTACGATCACGTTGCTCCCAACCTGACCTGCAGTGTTGGGATCGCCCCGAATTCCTTCCTCGCAAAAGTCGGGACAGAGTTCGAGAAACCAAACGGGTTGGTGGTGATTGAAGCGAAGGATCTCCCCGACAAGCTCTTCGGGAAGGATCTGACCTTCTTTCCTGGCATCAATGTCCGCACCAAAGCAAGACTCCAGGCCGCCGGGTGCTTCGATTCAACCGACCTCGTCAAAATGCCTCGCCAAGACGTCGGACGGGCGTTCGGATCGGTGATAGGTGAACGTTGGTGGTATCTCCTGCAAGGCTACGATCTGGAATTCGATCACAACACCGGAAAGAGCCTCGGACACTCGAACGTTCTCGCTCCCGAATTCCGCAACGATGAGGGATGCCGTGCCATCCTGCTCCGGCTGATTCACAAAGCCTGCGCCCGATTACGCGCAAGCGGATTCTGGGCTCTCCGCGTCGATTTCTTTGTTTCTGGTCAAGGAGAGAATTGGAGCGCGGGTTTCCCCCTCGATCCCACCCAAGACACACATGCAATCATGGAGAAATTCTTTGAAGCTTGGCCGAGCCGCACA
The DNA here is from genome assembly GCA_020438215.1 of Armatimonadota bacterium. Lineage (GTDB taxonomy): Bacteria > Armatimonadota > Fimbriimonadia > Fimbriimonadales > Fimbriimonadaceae > UphvI-Ar2. The sequence continues at coordinate 6,123 of JAGQUX010000042.1, forward strand.
TTCACAAAACCGATTAAAGTCGGAGTCAATTTTCCGCACCTTAAGAAATCGGGCACTGTCACTCCCAGCCTGTTTGAAGTGCCGCGTGACACTGCCCACATCGGCCCCGCCGTCGATACAATCAATCAGAAGTACGGCAAAAACACAATCTATCTCGCCAGCATCCACCGATCAAAAGATGAGGCGACCGAAAAGATCGCCTTCAACAAAACCTGGCTCTTCAAAGAGGGCAAGGATGACCACGTCTGGATGAAAAAATCCGATTCCGAAGACCCTAAGAACCTCTAATCGGCATCATCTCGCGCCACATATTCGTGCTTGTTGAACCAGTACAGCGAGAGCAAACTAAACGCCACCGCAATCGCTACCAAGATAATCACCGAAAGCGGTTTCCCAACCGTGTGCTCCTGTAACGACCCACTCATCACTCGGAAGAAGCCTTGCACCTTCTCCGGCTCTGGATTGACCGACAGCCCCTTCAGATACGGATAGATCGAAACATAAAAGAGATCACCTGGCATATTCGGCACGAACGTCTCCCAACCGAATGCGAACAAGAGGCAATAGATCATCGCCTTGTTCAGGAGCAAACCGATAAAGACAAACAGTGCTCCGTACGCGGATGCCCCGAGCGCCATCAAAACCAGGTCGTTCCAGAAACCGGCATGACCAAGAATCCCTGGACCAACCGTGAACAACCCCGCGAAAAGAACGCTGATCATAGCGATCAAAGCAGAGATCGTCATGCTCGCCAGCATCCTCGCTCCAATCATCACTGGGCGCGGTATTGGGCGCGTGGTCAGATACACAATCGTTTTCTGATCGAGTTCTTGGCTAATAACCATCGTGCTGAAGATCGCTGATACCAAAGCCAGAACGCGGAAAACAAACACCTCAATGACTTGACCATAAACAACAAGCGGCGGTTGTTTACTGGAGAGGCGCATCCACACCATCGCAATCAAGCCGATAATCAGCGAGATCATCACCCAAACCACAATCCGGCCCGGACGAATGAAGTCGCGCAATGCCGATTTGTAAACCGTTCCAATCATTATCGTCCCTCCGTCAGGTAGCCATAAACCGACTCCAAGTTGTTGTCAGGGCTGTCCATCGCTGTGATCGTCAGACCATCATCGAGCACCATTCCCATCACCGCGTCATAAAATTCGTCCGGTTTTCGGGTTGTGATTTCCACTTCGTCCAATGCTTCATCCACCTTCACGCTCAAAACGTGACCGAACCCAGCGCACTTTGCCGCCAAAGCCCGCGGGTCACGCGATTCCATCCGAATCCGGTGCGGATGACTATCAATCAGAGCGCGGATGTTGCTGAGATCACCCGCCGCAAGCAGTCGCCCACGGTGAAGAAGCAAAATCGAACGAGTCATCTGTTCCACTTCAAACAGAATATGGCTACTGACTAGCACGCCTTTCCCACGGTCGGCCAGTTGTTGAAGCACACCCATGAACTCGCGCCGACCAATCGGGTCAAGCCCATTCAGCGGCTCATCCAGCAGGATGAAATCCGGATCGTGGATCATCGCCTGCGCCAACTTGATGCGCTGGCGCATCCCTTTGGAATAGCCCTTGACCGGCTTATCCGCCCGATCCACCATCCCGACCAAGGTCAAGACTTCTTCGGTTCGATCCTTGATTGCCTGCTTCGAAACTCCCGAAAGCAAGCCCATCCGGCGCACAAACTCTCGGCCAGAAAGATGCTCAGGGAAGGAGTCCACATCGGGGCAATAACCCATCCGTGCGTACACATTCGGATTAGCGAACGGTGTCTCACCAAAAACCCTAACTTCGCCGGTTGTTGGTCGCATCTGCCCGGTGATGAGCTTCATCATCGTGCTTTTGCCCGCACCGTTTTGACCAAGCAAAGCGGTCACACCCGGCCCGATTTCGCACGAAATATCGTTCAAGCCAATGACTTCGCCGTACCACCGCGAAGCGCGTGAAAACTGGATCAACTCACCACCTCCACCGCGCGAACTCTGCGCCAGGCAACGAACATGCAGATCAATGCCGGAATCACAACCAGCCCAATCAGCATCACTAGTGGCGGTCGATCAAAGATCGTCTGGTCACTGTCAGCAAGTGGTACTCCGCTTCCGTCTGTCTGCAAGATCACTTTGTAAAGCCCTTCGATCCCGCCGTAGATGGACATGTAGTGCACTCGGTCGAGCATTGTCATCACCGACTTGGGAACATCTCCACCCTCCTGGACAATGCCAGCAATCCCGGCAAAGACTCCCGATAGAACATAGAATCCGGCGTAGACCGCACCCGCAATCCGCCCTTGGTTGAACATCGAGCTAATCCCAACAATCAGAGATGTCTGGAATGCCGCCGCGAGCGAGATCACGATTAACAACTTCGGCCCAAGCCACGGATCATCAGCGAGGAAACCATGCTCGCGGTAATTCATCACCCCGTACATGTAGAAAACAATCGCGGGAATCAACATGGCCGCGCAAATCGGGATAAAAACCCCCATCCACTTGCCAAAAACGTAGTCAATCTTCCGGCACGGCTTACTCAGATAAACCAGCAACGCATTGGTGCGATTATCGTTCGCAATTACCCCGGCACCAACGAGCAAGACAATCGCCATCAACATCAAGTGCCCGAATGAGAACCCCGTCAAAAACTGATCTGCCCAAACCACGCGATCAAAGAAGCTGGAAATGAAGTCGTTTCCACCTCCTCTGCGACCACCCTGCGGCATCCCGTTTGCTTCCATCGTGTTCAGCGTGTTCTGAACGAAGTAAGCAATCGCCATAAAGAGGAAGTAATACAGGCTGCTGATGACCGTCAGCACCCAGTAGCTCTTCTTTTTCGCAACTCCGCGAAGGGTGTGGAGCATGATGACCATCCACCGCGAATGAGGCGAACTCAGTTCGCCATCATAGCCACGATAAGTCAGATCAGCCAGAGGAGTCTCAGCCACCGACAACCTCCAAAAATGCTTCTTCCAGCGAGCGTTCCGCCAATCTCACCGCACGGACTTGAGATTGTGATCGCTTCGCCGCTTCGTAAACCGACCGGCAGTTTTCCAAACGTGTGCCTTCACCTTGTAAACGATAAACGCTCCCTTTGGTATGAAGCAATCTCAACCCGAGTTGGTCGGCCCGCATCAGAAACTCCCCGCTTGTCTCCCGGAGTTCAACATCCAGCGGCTCACCAGTCATGGATTTCAAATCTCGGATCGGGCCTTGCGCTTGTAACTTTCCACCGAGCAAAACAATCACTTCCTCACAGGTGCGTTCAATGTCGGGCAAGAGGTGTGAGCAAACCAAAACACTCAAGCCCTTCTTGGTTGAGATGTCCCGCACGAGCGAAAGCATCTCTTCCCGACCGCGAGGGTCTAACCCGTTTGTGGGTTCATCGAGCAAAAGAAGTTTCGGGCCATGTACCAGCGCCTGAGCCAGTTTGATTCGCTGTTTCATTCCGGTGCTGTACGTTTCGACATTCCGGTAACGTGCTTCTCCCAAGCCGCAATATTCCAATACTTCGTGAGCCCTTTGTAAAGCGCGGTTGTGGGGCAAACCGGCCAACTCTCCGGCATAGGAGACAAACTGCACCGCCGTGTTCCCTGGGATGTGGCAATCCTGCTCCGGCATGTATCCGATCTGCTGGCGAATCGCCGCCCCTTGCGTGGCAATGTCCATCCCCAGCACGGTTCCCCCACCCGCCGCCGGAGTGATGAACCCCAAAAGTGTTTTCAAAAACGTGGTTTTCCCCGCCCCGTTCGGGCCAAGCAATCCCACGCACCCCTCGGGCAAAGTCAGGTCAAAATTGTCCACTGCCGTGAACTGACCGTACTTCACCGTCAAGCCTCTAATTTCTGCTACCGACAAAACTTCCTTCCTCAACTGAGCTAATGCAATAGTTCCGACGGTACAGCAGTCCGGGTTGCACCACCCGGACCATTGGTATCCTCATTTTCATGAGCGAAACAACGCTGGTACTCATCAAGCCGGGTGGAGTGGCCCGCAACCTGATTGGCGAAATCACCCGACGAATCGAACTGCGTGGCCTGAAAGTCACAGGCATGAAGCTGATGAACGCTCCCCGCAGCACGGTGGAAGAGCACTACGCCGAACACCGCGAGCGACCGTTCTTCGGTGATGTTGTGGATTACCTTTGCTCCGGCCCCATCGTCGCAATGGCGATCAGCGGAGAAAACGCGACCAAAGCCATCCGCATGATGATGGGTGCAACCAACCCGGTCGAAGCAGAACCCGGCACCGTCCGCGGCGACATGGCTCTGACCATTGAAGACAACCTGGTTCACTCTTCCAGCGATCCGGAAGCCGCCGCTCGCGAACTCGGCCTCTGGTTCCCCGAAGGGACTGTCTAAGACCTCTCAGGTTCAAATCCCCCGCATTTTTGAGGTGTGGGGGATTTTTTGTCAACCGTATTTCTTGCAGTTTTCTCAGCAACACTAATCCTCTGGCACTCCCTTTGCAATAGCCCATCAGCATGAAGGGATTCATCACTGGCTTGGCTGTCCTCTCTGTTGCGATGATTGCAACTGGCGCGCAAGCAACATTCACTGATTTCAACTCGTGCAAACAAGACTGGTCTTGGAACAACTGCACCCCGTCTACAAAAGATTTTTCTCGCAATTTTGATTGCTCCGGCTTCGATGCAGGCAACTGGTGCGCACCAAAAACTACGACCGTTTCTTACAAAGATAACTCCAAATTCTGCTTCACAGCTCCCAAAGATTGGTGCGGAACAGGTTCATGGTTCGGCGGAAATAAAGGTGGTAACAAAGGCGGCGGTGACCACAATGGTGGCGGCTGGACCGGCGGCGGTGGATGGACTGGCGGTGGTGGAAGCACCGGCGGCGGTGGCCATCACGGTGGTGGCGACAACTGTGATCCGGTTCCGGAACCATCAACAATGGCACTCCTGGCCCTGGGTGGCGTGGCGGCTCTCCGAAAGAAATTCAAGAAGTAAACAACTTCAGTTTCATAACAAAAAAGCTCTCAAAAAAGCACCCCCGGACTTGTCGGTCGGGGGTGTTTTCTCTTTTTGACTTAGCGAATGCTAATCAAGAGTTCGGTCAGATAATTTTCCGGATCTTCTTTTCTCGGATCGTTCAGATACTGCTCCATACAGAACTCACCGTTTGATTCCAAGCCCGCATCCGGGATTCCGTGCACCATCACTTGTTGCCATGCACCCTCGATTCCTGTGTACGGCCCCTTATAAACATGAGAGGCAAACTTCGTTTCCGGCACTAAGATCTCATCGAACACCGATGCGTCGTACTTGTAATCAGCAGGAACGGGAATCGCGGCATGACTACGGAGCTCAGCCGCTGGAGTCTCATTCGGGTCGTCGTAATAGAACGCAGCGGATGGTCCGTTCATCGGGATACCTTGCGTGCCGACCATCATCATCAGCTTTTCGAACGTGTTGCCAATTTCGTTGTATGCACCTTTATGAGCGAGCCCGATGTACCGGGTCTTCGGTTTTGTCACTACATTAATTTCCATGAGTTTGTTTCCTAAAGCAACGAGAAGTGACGACTTCCAAACTCCATCAACATTCCAATGCACTCCATTAGGAGTCTCTAGCCAAACTTGAGCTTCTTCTTGATCTCGAAACTGAGAGGGGAGAATCTCAAATCGGCTACGGAATGCGCGAGCGAAGGCTTCCGGTGAACCATAGCCCGCATCAAGAGCGATTCGGCCAAGTGCATCGTCGGTGTTTCGGATGGACCAAGCGGCCCTTTCCAAGCGAATTCTGATCACAAATTCACTGACTGACTCATTCATGAATCGATAAAACAATCGACCAAAGTGGAACCGGCTATAGCCAACATAGTCGGCCAACCCGTTCACTGTGATCTGCTCATCGAGATGTTGAAACACTGCCGATACAAATCGCTGAATCGTTCGATGATATTGTTCTTCCGTCGCACGTCTCATTGCTGTGGATGAGTAAATCTCATTTCCAAAAAACCTGCCTGATAATATGTGCGACTTTCACAAGATCGTAACTATCGTCCACCCAAGCCACTCAGCTGAACCCCTTCGATAAAGTATCGCTGTGCGAAGAAGAACAGCAGAACCACGGGAGCAATCGTCATCGTGGAGAACGCCATCATTAAGCCCGCCTCAAGCCCCTTATCTCCTGAGAAAATCTGTAGGGCGTAGGCTACCGGCATCTTCTCAGGGGTGTTGACATAAATCAGCGGCCCCATGAAGTTATTCCAAGCTCCCATGAATGTCCAAATCGCAATCGCGGCCAGAGCCGGCTTGACCATCGGGAGCATCACCGCCCAAAACGTCTTCCAATACCCACAACCATCAATCCGGGCCGCTTCCTCGAGTTCAAGCGGAACAGTCGAGAAGAACTGCCTAAGCAGGAACACGTTGAACGCTCCCGCAAAGAAAGTCGGAACCCAGAGCGGCAAAAGCGTATCAATCCACCCGAGCGAGCGGAAGATCAAGAACTGCGGCAAAATGGTCACCGCGGCAGGCAGAGCCATTGTCGCCAGCATCACATTGAAGAGTTGATCGCGCCCCGGGAATCGCAACCTCGAGAAACCGTAAGCCACCACCGAGCAACTCAGCACAGTCCCCAGCACCGACATGACAACCAGCCACAGCGTGTTGGTCAGGTAGCGCAAACCGTAGTAAGTTTCGAATGGCATCCATTCGATCGCTTCCGAATAGTTCTGCCACCGCAACCCGGTTTCCCGTACCGGCTTGACTTCCTCAGGGGTTCGCTCAATCCGATCGCCTTTCAATGCAGCGGGAGTCAGCACTTCAAGAAGTCGAGAGCCACCTTCCTGCTCTTGAACCACAAACGCAGTCACCTGCTGACCTTGCTCTTCCGTCGAGTAAATCAATTGCTGACGAGCGATGCGCTGGAAGTCGCTTTCGTTTGCTTCAAACCGGCGTCCGCGTAATCCGTAGGGACGCTCAATCTCTAAGAGGTATTTCCCATCCCCGAGATTCGAGTCAATGCCCGCCTGCACCTTCCGACCTTCAAAACGGACAGACACTAGCGGTTTCTCCTCATCCATGTACTCATGAGTGAGCTGGACTTTGGGAATCCAAACGAGGCCATCTGTATTCGCAAAGTCGATCTCCTCTTTGAAGCTGGTTGAGAGCATCCACGCGAAGGGGATTCCGAACACAATCGTCCCCGCGAGGAGTGCCAACTGAACCGAAACCGTCTTGGCAATCCCTTTGGTGCGGGTTGCCTTTTCAGTTCGCACCATGACGAACAAGGTCACAACAAGCAAAGCCACAATCGCTAGGATCGTCGTGAGTTGCATCGGGATCGCGCCACGCAGAAAGTGGATTGACTGTTCGGCGCGTTTCATCCAAATGAACCCAACAACTCCGACCCCCGCCCAGATCGCCATATTGCGGAGCTTGAGCTTGGCCTCTTCCTTGGTAAGTGCAGTTCGGTACTGAATGCCGTTCGCAACAATGAAGAACAGCCCAAACAGGATCATCCAACCGGGCAAAGTCGCGTATGGCCAAAAGATCGGCACTTTGATCCCCGGCCCGACTTCATGCCCTAGTTGTTTCGGGAATACAGTCGAAAGAAGAAGCAAAGCCGCTCCAACTCCCGTACTGATCGCCGCCTTTTTCTGAACTGCATCGGGATCGAACCCGGGAGTGCCAAAAAATCGCTTGAACAGCAGAAAAACCCCGCGCACAAGCAATCCAATCCCGACCCAAGTCATCAAGGTCGCGATGGCGTACATCAGCTCGGCGGTCATCATCGGTCCACCTCCGTGTGCACCCACTTCGGTGCGAGCTTGAACTGGACAAAGGTGATGATCACAACAATCGCAAAGATCACCCAAGCTAATGCAGAGGCGTAACCCATCCTGAAGTAGGCAAACCCATTGGTGAACAGGTGGTACACCGGAAATGCGAGCGAATCGCTCGGTCCCGTGCTTGTCCCTTGCGTAACAATGAACACGTTATCGAACGTCTGCAACACTCCGATAAACGCCATCACCGAATTGAAGAAGATCAGCGGCGTGAGTTGCGGCAGAGTGATCTTGAAGAACTGCTGAGTTGGCGATGCCCCATCAATGCCAGCCGCTTCATAGAGCGTTTTCGGGACTCCTTTAAGTCCGGCTAGCCAAAGAATCATCCCCGAGCCCGCCCCCCAGAGCCCCATCATGATCAAGCTCGGCTTTGCCCATGCCTCGACACCAAACCAGCCCGGCGGGGCAATCTCAAACCACTTCTGGATCGTGTTCGACCAAATGTTATTGATCAAGCCGCGCTGATTATCTGGCGTAAGGAGCCACATCCAAACGAAGGTGCTCGCTACAATTGGCGTTACCGCCGGGAGATAGTAGGCCGTGCGATAGAACCGAATCCCCTTCGCGGCAACGTTGAGCATGAGGGCAATGCCCAGCCCTGTCATCAACCCCAGCGGGATTCCGATGCCAGCGAGGTACGCCACATTCGCAAATGTCTTGAGCACAAACGGGCGATCAGTAACAAAAACGTCATGGTAATTAGAGAGCCCCGCCCAACGTGCTTCGTTCAAGACATCGTAGTACAAGAACGAATACACCATCGAGGCGATCATCGGACCAAGAGTAAAGATCAAGAAACCAATCACCCACGGGCTAATAAAGAGGTAGCCCGCTTTGGTTTCTTGTTTAGAAACCCGCCCCGTACCCTGCCGAATCATCCAGCGCACCCATAACGCCAGCCCTACCACCGTCAAGCCAATCGCGATGGAGAGGATGAGCCCGACATTGACCGCCGGGTGCTTTTCTTTTTCATAAAACTCATCGAGTAGAACTTGAACCCGCTTCTCGCTTTCTTTGAGTGCCGCCGCCGGAGTCGCGGAGCCACGGCTTGCTTCTTCCGCAGCGCGAACATGCTCATCCCATAGCTTCTGGGCGACAAACGTTGCCGGGCGCATCTCTGCAAACGGCATCATCTCCGCATGCATGGCTAGAGCTTGCTCGTACTGGCTGTCCCCCGAGGCAAAGCGATCAATAATCCAGTCGTTGGCTTCGATATGCGCTTCCATCCTCGGGATGTAACGCCGCCCGCGAGCGCGATCCATATCCGCCTGAGCATTGATATTGACCTGGCGCCCCTCAAGGCAGGTAATCCACTTGAGGAATTTCCAAGCCGCCTCAACATTCTTTGCCCCTTTCGGCATGGACCAACCAAACCCACCCGACCAAGTGACAAACGTGTCCTCTTCGCTAGCAAATCGGCCCCGTTTGTTGTAGCGATCATCCGGCACAGGGGCAGGCGCAGTTTTGAATTTGGCGTTCGGAGCAGTGCGAGAATATCGGGCGATCTCCCAGTCCCCATTGATGAGCATCGCAACCTTTCCCGTTGCAAATGGATCGTTCTCGCCGCTCTGGAATCCGCTCTGGAACTTGTTCGCATTATCGAGCCCACCGAGAAGTGCGTATCCATCCACCATGAACTGGAGCGATTCCTGCACCTCAGGACTGCTGAGCGTACAGGTGCGTCCATCCGCGCTCATGAAGTTCGCGTTGTTCTGAAACGCGTACATGTAGAGCCAGCTATTCCCGTAATTCGGAATAAACCCAGCGCGCTTGATCGTGCCATCTGGGTTGAACTCAGTCAAGACTTTGCTGTATTCCAGCGTCTCGCTCCAAGTGCGAGGCGGACGAGTCGGGTCGAGTCCAGCGGCTCTGAGCTTGTCGGCATTCGCTTCAAACAGCTTGTAATTCCAGTACAAAACCCGATCATCCGCACCAATCGGGATGCCATAGACCTTGCCATCGTAAACCGTTTCTTGCCAGGTCGCGGGATAGTATTGGTCCTGACGCGGAGTGCGAGGATCGGTGCCCTGATCACGTGCCATCAGATCGTCAAGAGATCGGAATGCCCCCCGACTCGCCCAATCGCTCATGGTAAACCGGTCTTGCCGCACCAAATCCGGTGGCGACCCTCCTACAATGGCGGTCATGAGTTTCTGCGGGCTCATTGCACCCGCGCCCATGCCGAGGAGCCGCACCTTGATGCCAGGGTTCTCGCGCTCGAACTGGCGCACCAGCACATCAGCACCCTTTTCATCAGGGGTGATCGCCATCCCCCAAACGGTGATGACGGTCTCTTTTTGCTCTTGTGCCAGGGTGGGGAGTGCCATCGCCAGGCACAACACCGCCAGAATCCAACGCCGAATCATAGAAAAAGAACGCTCAAGGCGAGCGTCCAAATTCTA
>JAGQUX010000043.1 GCA_020438215.1 Armatimonadota bacterium
CTTTGAGTTCCACAGCGAGGTTGAGACTGAGGTTACTGATGAACGGGAACGTGGGGTTGGGGTCGAGCATCAGCGGGGTGCAGACGTTGAAGACCCGGTTCTGGAAGTGCTCGGTGAGTGCGGATTGTTCGGCTTTGGTGAGTTCGGTGAACTTGCGGATGACAATGCCGTTGCCGGCCAAGGCAGGGCTGAGATCGTTGCTCCAGATATGGGCGGCACGTTGCCGAAGATCGCGGACTTCGTCGGCGATGAGTTCCAGCTGCTCATCGGGGGTGAGGCCATCCGGAGTGAGAGCGGTGATTTTCTGTTCAACTTGCTCGATTAATCCAGAAACCCGCACCATATAGAACTCATCGAGGTTGGATTCAAAGATGGAGAGGAACTTGCACCGTTCGAGGAGCGGGTTATCGGGATTTTCCGCTTCGAAAAGGACGCGAGAATTGAATTGGAGCCAGCTGAATTCGCGATTGACGTAACGCTCGTGGCAGTTGTATTTTTCTCGTGCCTTCACGAGGTGAGCCACCCTTTTTCTTTGCCCTTTGCCAATTCCAAAATCGCTCCTTCGCGCACTCCATATTTGCTTACGGTGAGTTCATCGTGAGCGAACAGGCCGAGGAACTCTAAATAGATCAATGCGCCTAGAAGAAGAGTCTCCGCGCGTTTGAGCTTGACGTCGTAGCGGGCGACGATGGTAGAGGGGATGAGCCGCTGACAATCCCAGGCAAGGAACTTGAGTTCTTCGGCGGTGAGGGTTTGGTCGCCATCGGGGTGGAGGGCACGCCATAGCCCACGTGCGACGCCACCACAGGCCACCACGCGCTTGACTCGGGGGAGATCTGAGATCGCCGACGCTTCTTCAGTGATTTTCTCACGGACGGCGGCGATCATATCTTGGGTGGCGGGATAGCTGAGCCCGGCATGGGCGGTAAGGGCTCCGGTTCCGATGGGGAGACTGAACTCCTCGCGGATTTTGCCTTTGCGGCAGTGCGCGACCTGAACGGAACCGCCTCCCGCTTCGAGGAGGAGCATCGGCTCGGGGCCGCTTGTGTCGATTTGGCTGGCTTTGTAACTCAGTTCGGCTTCCATGCGTGGGCTGATGATGTCAATGTTAAACCCAACCTTTGTTTTAACAATGTTAAGAAGTTCTTCATGGTTGGAGGCTTTGCGCATAGCCTCGGTAGCAAAGATGTAGGTGTCCTTCGCGCCGTACTCTTTGATAAGGGCATCGAAGTGCTTCATCGCGGAGAGAAGTTCTTTCGCGTTTTGTTTGGGGATTTCCCCTTCCCTGGTAACGACTTCGCCGAGGGAAAGCCAGATGGATTCATTGACGAGTCGTTTAAGGCCCGACTCGGTGGCATGGGCGATCAGGAGGTGAGCGGTGTTACTGCCGATATCGGCGCAAGCAATGATTCGGCCCATGCGACTATTATCAGTATGGCATGGGCCGAATTTGAGGTGGGTTTAGCGAGACCAGTAGGTTTCAACGACAAACGTTACGGTCTTGGTTGAATCTGCTTTGATGTTCAACGGATAAACCCAAGTGTTTGCTTCTGGATGAGTGAAGGTATCCGAGGATTTGATGAACTTGGACTCCCAGTAATGCCGCTCAATGAGCTCGATATAGATGTCGTCTTTGCGGCGGTTACGGATTTCGATTTCGAACTCTTGGCGCATTCCTAAGCGATTTGCCAGCCACTCGAAGCTTTTGCGGGTACGAGTGCCGACAACGTCGAAGGATTTACCGACTTTGAGGGAGATTTTCTCCTTGCGCGGGGTGTGTTTGATCTGGTCTTCGCCAACAAGCTGGAGAGTGCCGGAACTGTCGGGTTGATAGACTTTGAAGTTGCCAGCAGGGAGCGGCATTCCCATGTTGTTTTCTTCTTCATTGACAAGGTCGATAAAGACAAACGGCTTTTGATCACCAGTGCCGATTTCTCCATCGCTGGGGCGGTAGCCGCCGATGTATTGCTGGAGGGGATCGAAGACAAGTCGTTTGGAAGTCTTCACGCCGCTGGCTTGGAGCAGGTTGAGTTGCTTGATCTCCTTATCTCGGATGGTGGTTTTTCGCGGGAGGGTGTAGAGATGGTATTCAGAGAATGTCTCTTCGACCATGTTCCTTTCGGCGGAATCAAATGCAGCGCCACCAAATCCTCCTCCGCCAACTCCGCGTGGAGCCATATTCTTGGGAGCACGGAAGACATCGCCAGCCAATAGTTTGAGGTTCGCATCCGCGAAGGTGGCACCGGACGTGTTGTTCATGGTCACCCAGCCTTTGAGGTCGGCGGTTTTGCCTTCACGATCCATCGCAAGGACATAGTCAGCATTCCAAGAGAAGCCGTTGGAAATGTAAGCGAGTTCGACGGTGTTACGACCAGCTCGGTTTGAGTCAAGAAGCCACATTAGGGTGGGCTTGGAGATCAAGCCATCAGGGAGGGATGAGACTTCAATTTCTCCGCTGGGATTGAGGATGATGCGCCCATCTGCGGTCTTGATGACCATGCCGTTGTAAGTCATTCCTCCGCCGCCGTTCATTCCGCTGACCATCTGGGTGGGTGAGCTGAGGAGGGTGCCCACGACTTTCTCGCGAGAGCCATCGGGGTGCACACGGTTGAAGGTGATCTGTTGCCCGACCGCTTTGTTCAGGATGGCGATAGGGTTGATGAGATCGAACTGGTAGTTCTGCTCCAATACAGCGATGGAATTGGGGTGACTCAGGCTGCGGATGGAGACGGAATTCGCCTCGATCATCGCGGCGACATCGGTGACGGCGACCTCTTGTTCTCCGCGGGTGAGATCAAATTCACGTTCTTCGCGGACGATGGCAAATCCGCCGTTATAGACGGTGAGGCTGGGGCTCCCTTTGATCTGCCCCATAACTAGCGACGAAACAACTGTCGAAACAAACATCATTTTCTCCGCCCGAGCGAAAGTGCTCGGCTTTCAAAGAACTAGACGTTTTCAGAATCGCTGGTGGTACGCAGGGAGTGGATTCGCTTGTGATCGATCTCGAGTTTCAAGAGTTCGGGGCGAGCGTAATGACCGACGGGATCGAAGTTTTGGCGTTCTTCGAGGACACGTTCGATTTCAATATCCCAGTGGAAGAGTCCTTCGCGCTCGGTGATCGGTTCGCCGATCCATTCTCCATCGGGGCCAGCTAGGCAGGAGCCCCCGTTTTGAATCCAACCGGTCTGGGGTTCTATGCCAGAGAGGTCGGTGGGGACATCCGACCAGTTGAGGATTCCTCCTGCGCTGAGGACGAAGGAGCGGCTTTCTTTGGCGACAAACCGGGTGATGTCGCGGGTGAGCTTGTCGCTGCCGGGCCAGATCGCGACGTGGAGGTTTTCGCCTTGTTCGTAGAGGGCGGTGCGGGCGAGAGGCATCCAGTTTTCCCAGCAATTGAGTGAGCCGAGGTGAAAGTCGTGGCATTGGAAGACGCGGAGACCCTGGGCGTCGCCATTACCCCAGCAGAGACGCTCTTCAAATGTTGCGCAAAGTTTGCGGTGGACATTGAGGATCGTGCCCTCATTGTTGATGGTGACGCAACTGGCGAAGAGGGTGTGTCCGACGCGCTCGGCGATGCCAATGACAACGAAAATCTTATTGATCTTTGCCGCTTCGCATATGGGGTTCAGATGGCCAGCGGCGATGTCTACTGACTCGGTTAAGTAGCGGGCGTGGACAGCTTTTTGGTGGGAGTTTTCGAATGTGGGGTTGGGGATTTGATCCACCCAGAAGGGGTATCCGGGGAGGAATGTCTCGCCGAATGCGATGAGTTGAGAGCCTTCTCTTGCTGCCTCAGCAATGGAGGCGGTGATTTTCTGGATCGTGGCATCACGATCCAGAACGGTCGGGGAAATCTGCGCGGCGGTGACAATCACGCTTTGATCTTAGCGGATTTGAAGATTTTTTCGAAGATCGGCTTGTTCTTTTTGTACTCGTCAGATTTGCTGCCGAACGTGAGGACATAGAGTTGATCTTCCTTGACAAAGAGATATCCGTGGGCCATGATGTCGATTTTTCCGAACATCGTTTGCACTTCCATGATGCCGAAGAAGGTAAGTGTTTCTCCGAATTGGGTTTTCGAAATCTCAGCCTTGGCCGTGCCTGATTTGAAAGGAATGGATTGCAAGACTTGATCCTTGACTGCCGGAAGCATGGCTGGGGTCAATCCCCCGGACTCCCGAATGATGAGGTTGAGGGTACTCACGTATCCATCGCTAGGGTCATCGGCGGAATCCATCGCGTAGATTTCGTATTCGCCTTTTTGCGATTGATTCATGATTTGAGCAAGCTTGGGGTTCTCTTGCTTCATCATTTCGAAGGACTCTTTGAATATCGGATCGTTCGTATCGATATTGATCCAGTCTTTTGCGACCTCGATGGAGAATGTGCCGCTCTTGCCAGTGAGGGTCTTCATGGTTTGGGCGAGATTCGCCATACCCATAGCGGCAAAGGCGACCAAACCCAGGGCAGTCATTCGGAGCGCAGGTTTCCAGTTCATCATTTCAATTCTCGGCATTATGCCCTTTCAGACGCACAGGTTTACGGTGCGATTCATTGGGCGCAGACCGCGTTAGTCTAGCCTAAATTTTCGAGGAATTTTTGAAGGAGAGCGGCAGGTAAAGTTGTGTCATGGAAGCAATCAAAGAAAAGCTGATCAAGGCGATTGAGGACACAGGAAAATTCTATGCGAGCGATTTGAAGGCATTGAGTCACGAACTTCTTTTGGATTCACCTGGTGGCGCGGGCCGCTCGCCATACGATTACACTTATGAGGTTGTGGTGATCAATAACCGGGTGGGTGATCGGCTGTCGGGGAAAGACCCTGGCCCATATCCTTTTGAAGGGTGGATTATTGCTCCGGATGAATTCAAAAACAAGGATCACTGCATCGCAGAATTCGAGAAGTCGATCCAGTATGTTTTGGAAGGATTGAAGGGTTCTGATAGCAGCAAGCTTGTTGATGAAATCGAGCTCCCTAATGGGAAAACCAGTATCTACGATATGGCGAGTTTGGTGAACGTCCACGCGTTCTACCACTGCGGGCAACTGAACTTGGTGCAGGCCATTGCTGGGGACGATAAAAACCATTGGGGCGACTGATTGTCCTTTCTCATTATCAAGCCGCGGAGCTTTTGAACGCTCGTGGGCAAACGCAAGCCGAGGTTTCGCTAGATCTCGGCTTGACTCGCGATGTTGTGGCATTGGATTCTGATGGTGTTTCCTTTGATGACCGGAATTTGACTTGGAAGCAGTTAGAGAAGATTAAGAAATCGGAGCGGAAGTGCTTCCGATGGGAGGAGGATGGGCTCCATGAAATCCGGATTTTGAGCGAGGAAACCGCGTGGGTGCGGAGTTTGGCTCCAACCCCCAGCGCGCCCACGATGCTCGTCAGTGGCTTCCCTATGCACCGGATTAAGGATACCGATCCTTGGCGGGATACGGAAGCGAAGATCAAGGCTTGCGGCAAGATTCACGGACGTGTTCTCGACACCGCGACTGGGCTGGGTTATACGGCGATTCTCGCGGCTCGGAAGGCAGATTCGGTTGTGACGATTGATATCGACCCGGCGGGTATTGAGATCGCACGGCAGAATCCATGGTCTCAAGAGCTGTTTGACAACGCAAAGATTGAGCAACAGATTGGGGATGTGGTGGATCTTGTCGAGGAGTTTGCGGCAGGAGAGTTCTCGCTGGTCATCCACGACCCTCCGACGGTGCAGTTTGCAGGAGAGATGTATTCCGAAGGGTTCTATCGGAGTGTGTACCGGGTTCTGAGCCGGACAGGCAAGTTCTTCCATTACATCGGTGATCCGAAGTCGGGGCTGGGAAGCCGCATGACGGAAGGGGTCATGAAGCGGCTGAAGGCGGCGGGGTTCAAGAAAGTGACCCGGCAGCCGGAAGCGTTTGGTGTACTGGCGGAGAAGTGATTCTTAGCGTGGATAACGCTCTTCGATTTGCTGGATGTGGCGCTCGGAGTGCATGACCAGGATTTCAAAGGCATCGGCGAGCCTGAGTTTCGCCATTTTGAAAACCGGGGAGCGTGTCTCGGTTTTGACGATGTTGATGGATTCAGCGAGTTTGGTGACTTCACTCAGTCGGTGGTGAACCTCCACCCACTTCCCTACGACTTCATCACGAGTCATATCGTTTTTGGGAACGATGTGCGGGGGAGCGGGAGCGTTTCCGCCCGGGCCACCGTGCTTGATAATGAGCTTGCCCAGAGTGGAGAGTTCGACGGCACCAATATGAGGGCGTTGGTGCTTCGTTTTTTCTATGGCCCTTTCGATTGCGGCGGGATAGCCGTCTGATGCTTGGATCATGTGGTGGATGGTTTCGCACATGCTCCAGTGTCCATGCTTGTCGCGAGTGGTCATTTCCTCGTTGGTTCGTCCTTCGGTGATGGCGAGTAACCGCTTTTCCAGGGCGACAACATCGTGACGAATGCAGGACAGAAACTCCTCTTGGGCCATGACCTGATTCTACGGAATTTTGCTTCCTGCAGTTTGCCGATTGGTGGGACGGGTAACGTATTTCCTGTGAACAAACAGTTGGATTGGGATTACGAGCTTTGGGCGACCAAGCTATGGATTGCTTACGCTCCCTCGCTCAAGAACCACGAGCGGGCGTCAGAGGTGATTCAGCACATTACCGGAGCGCAGTATGCTTGGTACAACCGGGTTGCTTCCTTTTTGGGTGATCCCGAGTGTACCGATGCTCCACAAGGCCACCATCAGATTGAATTGGAGCGGTATGCGCGGCTTTGGAAGGATCTGATTGTCCGGCATGGGTTAGCGGTTGAGATTGAGTACCAAGATCGTCAGGGGAATTCTTACAAGTCTGAGCTTGGGGAGATCCTGACTCACGTTTTGAATCATGGGTCTTACCACCGGGGGCATCTGCGAGGATTGGCGGAAGCCGAAGGCAGGGATGACTTCCCTGACTCCGACTTTATTTTCTACGCTCGGTGTACTTGATTTACTGACCGTTACCGTTCCAGAAGCGATTGACTTCTTCTTCGGTTGTGCCTTCGGCTTTGAGGGATTGGATGGTTGTGATTTTGGCGTGGCTGTCGAGCCAGGTTACAAGGACTCGTTTGGTATCGAAACGGCCCCAGAGCTGGCCTTGTGAACGCGCGTCGGGGAATGTTCCTGTCCAGCCAGCGTAAGTTGTTCCGGCGACGGCAAATGGCGGCTCGATGAGGGCGTAGCCCACTGGTGATGTGATTCCGCGGAGGTCTTTCATGGTTGCTTCGGCAAACATCACGGTTTGCGAGGTGCTACCGAGTGCTGTTGAAGGCACTCCACTAAACTGCCGGGCTGGCATCCCGCCGATGATCTGCGTTCCGAGGAAGCGATTGAGGTAGCGGTAGTTGTAGCCGTAGCTGGGGTTTGCGCCATAGAAGTAATCAGCAAAGATAGAGTTGGGATCAAAACGTCCACGACCGGTTGGATCGGTGAGGGCGGGATCGGTTGCTCGATCGTTGGGGCAGAGGAAGATTTGCCGGTTCTTGGTGTACGGCAGCATCAGCAGCGGATAGTAGTAGAACCCTTGCGCCGTTGGGTGGTTGGTTGCATTGGGATCAAACCAGAAAACTGAGGGAGTGAAATCGTCGTAGTCACCCATATAGAGGTTCGCGGCGGTGCCGATCTGCCGGACATTACTGAGAGACATGGTTTTCTTCGCCGCTTGCTTGGCTTGGGCAAAGACCGGGAAGAGGATCGCCGCCAGGATAGCAATGATGGCGATGACAACGAGGAGCTCGATCAAGGTGAATGCGCGTTTTTGCATACAAGCTCATTCTTTGGTTTGGGAGAACCGGGCCTGTATGTTTGCCTGGATGAAAGTTGTCTCTCCTGACGGAGGGCACGACTATGAACCGAAGGGTCTATTTCAGCCCTTGACTAATTTGATGTTCCGGTTTTCTAGTGCTGGCAAAACAACAGAGCCCAGTTCGGATTGAACTGGGCTCTGAGCTATCAAAGACAGGTGCTTTCTTATTTTTCTCGGAGGGGCATACCCATCAACTTCAAGAACGCTCGACCTTCTTCATCGGTGGTTGCGGTTGTGCAGACGGTGATGTCCATGCCTCGGATTTTGTCGAATGAATCGTAGTCAATTTCCGGGAAAACCAGCTGCTCTTTCAGACCGAGCGAGTAGTTTCCGCGTCCATCGAACGATTTCGGGGACAGACCTTGGAAGTCACGAATCCGTGGGAGAGCGACGGTGCACAGCTTATCGAAGAAGTGCAGGGCTCGGTCACCACGCAGGGTGACTCGGCAACCGACTTTCATCCCTTCGCGCAGTTTGAACTGAGCGATGGATTTGCGGGCCGCGCTGACCACTGGCTTTTGGCCTGTGATGGTGGTCATGTCGCGGATTGCGCCTTCCAATTCTTTTTCGTCCGCGCCGGTACCCATATTGACCACAACTTTGGTGATCTTAGGCACTTGCATGACGGAGGAGTACTTGAACTGCTCCATCAGTGCGGGCTTCACCTTTTCCGCGTAGACTTTTTTCAGTCGCGGGGTTGGGAGAGCGCCTTGCGGGCCGGTCGGTGCTTCTGTTTTCTTTCGTGCCATTTTCGATTAGTCCTCCTTCTTCTCGATGTTAGGAGTGTCTTTGAGCGTTTTGCCGCTCTTCTTGGCATAGCGCACAATCTTTCCGTCTTCCTTGCGTCGTCCGATTCGAGTCGGGACATCCTTATCAGGATCGATCACCATCAGGTTGCTGATGTGGATCGGAGCCGGAAGTTTGATGCGTGCAGATCGTTCGCCTTGATACTTTGCTTTGCGGTGCTTGATGACAGCGTTCAGCGGCAACGGTT
Organism: Armatimonadota bacterium; assembly: GCA_020438215.1. Taxonomy (GTDB): domain Bacteria; phylum Armatimonadota; class Fimbriimonadia; order Fimbriimonadales; family Fimbriimonadaceae; genus UphvI-Ar2. Next base: position 8,828 of record JAGQUX010000043.1, read on the forward strand.
GTTCCGGATTTTCCGGGTTATCTTGCAGCACGATCGCTTTGTATTCTTTCGGAGCGACAGCGGCAACGAAACCTCGTTGGCCCTTGTCTTTGCCCGAAATGATCATCACGCGGTCACCGGTTCGGATTTTGAGCTTCGGTGATCGCTTGCCCATTTTGAATTCTGCTTTAGTTGGCATGGTTTATAGCACCTCCGGAGCGAGGGAGACAATCTTCATGAAGTTGCTGTCTCGGAGTTCGCGTGCGACGGGGCCGAAGATCCGGGTGCCTCGTGGTTCGCGGTTCGGGTTGATAACGACGCATGCGTTGTCATCAAAGCGAAGGGTGGAACCATCGGCGCGTCGGACGGCCTTTTTGGTGCGGACGATGACGGCTTTGACGACATCACCCTTTTTGATTGGCATATTTGGCGTAGCGGATTTCACTGCGCAGACGATGACGTCTCCGATTCCTCCGTACCGGGGTTGAGACCCCTTGAGGACTCGGATGCACATCACTTCGCGTGCGCCTGAGTTATCGGCCACTTTGAGCCTTGAGAATTGTTGAATCATTGATTCGCTCCTGTCTTTTTTGTGTCTTTTTTATCGTGCAGAGGGCGTGACCAAGATAATTCCTGGGCACGCCATGCCAACGCTTTGTCCACTTGCCGCTGGAATCGGCGAGTGGGATCGAAAAAGGTTTACTTAACCTTTTCGATGATTCGTGTGACTCGCCAACGCTTGTCTTTGCTAATCGGACGAGTTTCCATGACTTCCACGGTATCCCCGATGTCGCAGCTCAGCTCATCGTGTGCCTTCAGCTTGGAAGACTTCTTGACGGTTTTGCCGTACAGCGGGTGTTGGAAGCTGTCGGTAAGGGTGACGACTACGGTCTTTTGCATCTTGTTAGAAGATACAACTCCGCGTCGAACCTTACGTCGGCCCCGTGTTACTGCTTCGCTCATTTTTCACCTCGCTTCTTCTCGTTGATAATCGTGAGAAGTCGCGCAATGTTGTGTCGGTGCACTTTGAGTGAGGCAATATCGGTCATTTGGCGAAAAACCAAATCCCGTCGCGCCTTGTAAAGAGCTTGGCGTTCTTCGGCAACCATCTTTTCCAGATCCGGCACCGATTTATCGTGCAAGTCTTTTGCTTTGAGTGCTTTCATTTCGTTTATTTATTCCGAAGAAAGAGACCTTAGAGGCCGTTGGCTTCTTGGAATTCCTCCTTCGTTACGAATCTCGTTTTCATCGGCAGTTTGTGCTGTGCGAGTCGCATAGCTTCCTTTGCCAATTCTTCTGAAACACCGTTCATTTCGAACATGATTCGGCCCGGCTTGACGACGGCTACCCAGCCTTCGACGCTTGCCTTACCTTTACCCATTCTCTGCTCGAGAGGTTTCTTAGTGAACGGTTTATCGGGGAAGATGCGAATCCACACTTTCCCACCCCGCTTGATGTGGCGGGTCATAGCAATACGAGCGGCTTCGATTTGTCGGCTGGTGATCCAGCACGGTTCGAGAGCCATGAGCCCGAAGTCGCCGAATGAAACGACGTTACCGCGCACGGCTTTGCCGCGCATTCGGCCACGGAATTGCTTTCGGAACTTTGTTCGCTTAGGCATCAACATTTTCGGTCACCTCTTGTTTTGCTTCTGTGGTTGTGGCTTCTGCTACGGGAGCAGCATCTTCCGATTTCTTTTCACGGCGCTTGCGTGGGCGTCGCTCGTTGGCTGCATCGTTGAGAGCTTGGAGCTGCTTTTCTGGCAGAACCTCGCCTCGATACACCCACACTTTGACGCCAACGATGCCGTAGATCGTTTGCGCGGTGGCAAAGCCATAGTCGATATCTGCGCGGAGGGTGTGCAGAGGAATCTTGCCGAACTTATCGACTTCGATCCGTGCAATTTCCGCACCGTTCAATCGACCCGAGACCATGATCTTCATACCACGACCATTCATGCGTTGTGCACGGGTCATGGATTGTCGCATGGCGCGTCGGTGGCTAATCCGTCGTTCGAGTTGAACGGCGATGTTTTCGGCAACCAGTTGAGCATCAAGCTCGGGTTGTCGGACTTCGCTGACGTTCACTTGAACTTGCGCGGTGTCATCTTCTGCGCGCATCATTTTGTTCAGCTCTTCGCTGATCGCATCGATGCCTTTACCGCCACGACCGATGACTGCGCCCGGTCGGGAGGTGAAGATGGTCACCTTGATTCGGTTCGCCGCTCGCTCGATTTCGATTCGAGAGACGAGACCCTTGCCAATTTTTTCGCGCAGAAAGTCGCGAATCTTCTTATCCGAAACCAAGGCGTCACGATATTGCCGCTTGGGGTAGATCCAGTGGCTATCGTGGCCACGGATCACACCAATTCGGAATCCTACGGGATGAATTTTCTGACCCATTGTTACTCTTTATCCGCCTTGTCTTCTTCAGACGACTCTTCGGAAGTTGCTTCTGCGGTTGCTTCCGCCGTGGTTTCTTCGGTCACTTCTTCGACCGGAGCTTCCTCGGTGGTTGCGACTTCTTCTACAACCTCTTCTTTCACTTCTTCAACGACTTCCTTCTTGGCTTCGGCTTTCTTGCCTTTGGCTTTCTTGCCCGCCAGAGTTGGTCGCCCCTTTGCTTTGGTGCCGTGCGGCTTTACTGCTTCTTCGCCATTGCCTTCTTCCACAACAACAGTGATGTGGCTGGTGCGCTTGACGATGCGGTTACCGCGGCCCATTGCTCGGGCTTGCATTCGCTTCATTTTCGGGCCCTCATCGATGCGAATTTCGCTGATGCGCAGGTTGCCTGGGTTGAGGTTGTGATTTTCCTCAGCGTTTGCAATTGCGCTAATGAGAACCTTTCGCAGAGCGAAAGCACCCTTGCTCGGGTGGAAGCGGAGGACGTTCGCCATTTGCACAGCGGACTTGCCTCGTACTTCGTTTGCAACTTGTCGTACTTTTCGCGGTTGAACGCGAACGTACTTAGCTACAGCTCGGACTTCCATAGTTGTTACCCTGCCTTAGCGAAGGCGAGTCCCCCGATCTGGAAGTGAACCGTCGTGGCCTCGGTAAGTTCGCGTAGGAGCGAATTCACCCAGCTTGTGACCGACCATGTTTTCCGTAACGAAGACCGGAACGTGCTTGCGACCGTCGTGAACGGCGATCGTGAGCCCGATCATGTCCGGAGTAATGGTGGATCGGCGAGACCAAGTTTTGATAACTGATTTTTTAGGAGCTTCATTCATCGCGTGCACCTTTTTCATTAGGTGATCGTCGACGAAAAAGCCTTTCTTTACGCTTCGTGCCATTAGTTTCTAAGCGGCATTACTTGCCAGACTTCCTCCGTCGCACGATGAATTTATCCGTGCGCTTGTTCTTGCGAGTGGGTTGACCAATCGCTTTGTTGCCCCATCGGTCGACCGGACCTTTTTTGCGTCCGACCGGAGACTTCGCTTCACCACCACCGTGGGGGTGATCGCGCGGGCTCATGACAACACCACGAACGTGCGGCTTTCGACCAAGGCCGCGTTTTTTACCGGCCTTACCGAGTCGCTCGTTTTCGTGTTCTGCATTACCGACTTCACCGATGGTGGCGCGGCAATCCATGTGCACCATTCGCATTTCGCCAGATGGGAGGCGAAGGGTGCAGTAGTTCCCTTCTTTCGCCATGACCTGGGCGCCAGCACCAGCTGATCGCACCATTTGGCCACCGCGACCCGGTTGCAGTTCAATGTTGTGAACCAGCGTACCGAGCGGGATGTTGCGCAGAGCCAAGCAGTTACCAGGGAGGATGTCCGCCCCTTCACCGCTCAAAATTGTTGTCCCGACAGCCAGATTGCGAGGAGCCAAGATGTAGGCTTTCGTTCCGTCTTCGTATTGAAGAAGAGCGATGCGGCAGGTGCGGTTCGGATCGTATTCGATCGCGATGACCTCAGCCGGTACCCCATCCTTCAATCGCTTGAAGTCGATGATTCGGTAGCGTCGCTTGTGACCGCCGCCACGATTCTTCATCGTGATGCGACCAGTGTGGTTGCGACCGCCCTTCTTCTTTAGGGGTGCCAACAGGCTCTTTTCTGGTTTTCTTTTTGTGATTTCCTCGTAGGTCGGGGCCACCATGTGGCGTCGACCGGGCGAGGTTGGCTTCATTTTCTTGGTAGGCATCCCTTAGACTCCGTAATCCTCAATCATTTGGCCTGGGGCCAGGGTCACGACGGCCTTCTTGAAGTCTGGGCGTTTGCCCTTTCCGCGCTGACCAACACGTCGGGTTTTGCCCTTCATGATGACGGTTCGAACGCGAGCGACTTCAATCACTTCGTCTTTTTTCTTGCCCGCGTTGTAGATAGATTCCAGAGCGTTTTTAATTTCGATCTTATTGGAATCCTTTGCCACCACGAAGGTGTACGTGCGGACGATATCCTTTTCGTCTTCCAGCATCGGGTTACCGTAGCTGAGAGCTACAGTCTTTTCCGTAATGTGGGGTCGAAGGATGATGCTATGCGGATCTTTCATCAGGATTTCGCCTCCTTCTTAGCCAGGAAAGCGTCTTCGGTTTTCTTCATCGCATCCGCGGTCATCACGATTTTGTGAGCAACCAAGAGATCTCGGGTTGAGAAGCTTTCGGCTTTTCCATCGCGGGACGGTGCGGTGCGAACGACAACGCCAGGGACGTTGCGAAGGCTCTTGACGAGGTTCATATCGTGTTCGGCGGTAACCACCAGAACGCGCTTTGTTTCGCCGAGACCGAGAGAGTTCAGGATAGCAACTGCATCCTTGGTCTTCGGTGCCTTCAAGGTCAAATCTTTGACAAGTTGGATGTCACCGCTGCGAACTCGTTCGGCGAATGCCGCGATGGTCGCGAGGCGTCGTTCCTTCTTGTTCATCTTCTTTGAATAATCGCGCGGCTTGATTGCCAGGGCCATTCCACCGTGGGCATAGTGAGGAGCGCGGATCGTCCCTTGTCGGGCGTTACCGGTCTTCTTTTGCTTGTACGGCTTGCGGCCACCACCTCGAGCTTCGCTTCGAGTTTTGGCGGAGTGGGTGCCTTGTCGCTTATTCGCTTCTTCCGAGACAACTGCGCGGTGAAGGACTGCGGAGTCGACGGTGAGATCAGCCAGCGGTGCAGCCAGCGAGTGTTTGCCGGATGCTTTGCCTTTTGAGTCTTTGATTTCGATATCTGCCATCGCTCTTACCTATTTCCCTTCTTCACCGTGACGAAGCTACCGTTCGGGCCAGGAACGCTGCCGCTCACGAGGAGCAGGTTGCGTTCGGTATCGACCTTTACGACCTTCAGTCCGATTTGCGTCACTCGGTCAACCCCCATGTGACCCGGACCTCGTTTGCCTTTGAAGACGCGAGCCGGACCAGTCGCACCGTTTGAAAGCGGGCGTCGGTGGGTCATGTAACCGTGGGTCATTTGCTGACCCTTGAAACCGTAGCGTTTGACTACGCCTGCGAAACCACGTCCCTTGCTGATGCCGGTAACTTCGATTTGATCGCCGTCAGCGAACATATCGAGGGTGATTTCTTGGCCGAGTTCAAAGCCAGATGTGTCGTCTACGCGAAATTCGCGCAGGTGGCGGAGATTGCTCTTCACGCCAGCGTTTTTGAGGTGACCATACTTTGGCCAAGACAGGTGCTTGTCACTCACTTCACCATAACCCACTTGGATTGCCGAGTAGCCATCCTTTTCTTGGGTTTTGATTTGAGTGACGTAGACCGGCCCGGCCGCAATCACGGTGACGGGCTGCATTCGTCCGTCCTCCGTGAAGATGTGGGTCATACCAATCTTCGTTCCTAGTGTTCCTGGAAGCATTCTGAGTTTCCATACAGCTTCTCTGTTTCGTTAAGGTTTATTGCGTTGCCCGTTACTCAGAAGCGGGGCGCACCTTTTAGAAACTCGAAGCCGTCTTATCCTTTGAAATTTGCGCACTTGGCATATTGAGATACACCTTGGGCGCGATTGGTGAGAATACCTTCGGGCTGAGTTCAAAAGTAGGCCCGCTGGATGATTCTGCGGCGAATGTCCTAGCCCTTGTCAGCAAGGCTTCGGAAATATTTTGATGCTTCGCCAAAATTCGTGAAAATCAGCCCTTCTTTGATGTGCTGCGCAAAGTTGTGATTCTGCAATAACAATCCTGGTTGGGATTGCGCACCGCACACAAACATCGTTTTTCCATGTTGCTGCAGAAAGTCGCTGAGCTCCTCCAACGCATTGACCCCAGTAGCATCCAAAGCATTCATATTCCTCAACCTGAGTAAGACATTCTTTTTGAGGTTGTCTACATCGCTCTGAATGACATCTAACTTCTCTGTTGAGC
>JAGQUX010000044.1 GCA_020438215.1 Armatimonadota bacterium
GGCTTTTTCTTCCGGCGCGTTATCGATTTCGTCGTAGTTGACTTTCTTTGACAGACCTTTCAGAGCGAGTGTGCCCGTGATAGCTGCAGTGAGAGTAGTCTTACCGTGGTCAACGTGGCCGATCGTCCCAATATTGACGTGCGGCTTTGTTCGTTCGAATTTTGCTCGTGCCATTTTTTCTTCTTTCCTAAATCTTCCTTAGCTACCGACTTGCGCCTTGGAAACGATCTCAGTGGCGATACTCGCCGGAACTTGTTCGTAGTGCGATGGCGTGACGTTAGGAGTCGCGCGGCCTTGTGTCAAAGATCGTAGCGTCGTAACATACCCGAACATTTCGGAGAGTGGTACGAACGCGGTGACAATAGACACACCACCGAGTCCAGCATCCATCTTTTCGATTCTTCCCCGGCGACCATTGATGTCGCCAATCACGTCACCGGTATTGTTTTCCGGAGTCGTGACTTCCACGTGCATGATCGGCTCTTTAATGATTGGCGATGCTTTCTTCATGGCTTCTCGGAAGCCAAGGACAGCAGCCTGCTTGAACGCATTTTCATTAGAGTCGACATCGTGGTAAGAACCGTCAACGACGGAGATTTTCACGTCAACAACCGGGTAGCCCGCGACCGTACCGGCCAGGAGGGCTTCCCGCACACCTTTTTCAACTGCGGGGATGTATTCCTTAGGAATTGAGCCACCCACAGTTTTGTTTTCGAACTCGAAACCTTTCCCGACTTCCAGCGGTTCGATTTCGAGGACGCAGTGACCATATTGTCCCGAACCACCAGTTTGTCGGACGAATTTTCCGTCCGCCTTGGCGCTCGAGGTGACAGTTTCGCGGTAAGCAACCATCGGTTTCCCTTGGTTCGCTTGAACGCCAAACTCTCGGTTCAATCGGTCAACAATGATTTCCAAGTGGAGTTCGCCCATTCCGGAGATGATGGTTTGTCCAGATTCCGGATCGGTGAACACTCGGAAGGTCGGATCTTCTTCCGCCAATCGAGCGAGGCTGGTGCCCAGCTTTTCTTGGTCAGCGCGGCTCTTAGGTTCGATTGCAACCTGGATAACCGGCTCGGGGAATTTGATCGATTCCAAAACGATTTCGTTGTTAGGATCGCAAACGGTGTAGCCCGTCTTAGCATCGCCAAGACCGATAACACCCACGATTTCGCCGGCATAGACATTTTCGATGTCCAGTCGGTTGTTCGCGTGCATTTCCATGATGCGTCCGACGCGCTCCGATTTGGTGCGGAGGTCGTTGCTCACCGGATCGCGGAATGCGATGGTGACGGACGAGCCTTTCTTGAGAACGCCAGAGTAGACGCGGATGTAGGTCAAGCGACCGACGAATTTGTCGGACATGATCTTGAACGCCAGCGCGCTGAACGGCTCTTCATCGGAAGGCTTTCGCACTTTCGGCTCTTCGGTGTAAGCGTCGATACCTTTGATCGCGTCCACATCGAGCGGGGACGGGAGGAAGTCAACAACCGAGTCGCACATGTACTGCACACCCTTGTTCTTGAACGATGAACCGCACAAGGTTGGGATGAGCTGGTTGGTGACAACACCGTGTCGAATCGACTTCTTGAGGTCTTCCAGGGAGATTTCTTCGCCTTCCAGGAATCGCTCCATGATGGATTCGTCGTAGTCGGAAACAGCTTCGATGAGCTTTTCGCGCCATTCTGCCGCGGATGCCTTCATTTCTTCCGGAATGTCGGTTTCTTCGAAGTCTTTTCCATCGTCGCTGGTGTAGATCGTTGCCTTCATGGTGAGAAGGTCAACGTATCCTTTGAAATCTGCTTCTGCGCCGATCGGAATATTGATCGGAGTTGCGTTTGCACCCAGTCGCTCGCGGAGGGCGGTGACGACCTGGAAGTAGTCCGCACCCAGGCGATCCATCTTATTGACATAAGCGATGCGAGGGACTTGGTATTTGTTGGCTTGGCGCCAGACGGTTTCGGATTGGGGCTGAACGCCACCAACCGCGCAGTAAACCGCAACCAATCCATCGAGAACCCGGAGAGAACGCTCAACTTCAACGGTGAAGTCAACGTGGCCCGGGGTGTCGATGATGTTGATTTTGTGTTCCGGCTTATCGAGTTTGGAACCGCGCCAGAATGCAGAGGTAGCCGCCGAGGTGATGGTGATCCCGCGTTCTTGCTCTTGCTCCATCCAGTCCATGGTGGCGGCGCCATCGTGGACTTCCCCAATCTTGTGCGTTTTTCCGGTGTAGTACAGGATTCGCTCAGTTGTGGTGGTCTTACCCGCGTCGATGTGCGCGGCAATTCCGATGTTCCTTACGAGTTCGATAGGGTGGGATCTAGACATTCCTTATGTGCTCCTCAAAAAATTAGAATCGATAGTGGCTAAACGCTCGGTTAGCATCAGCCATGCGGTGCGTATCTTCTTTCTTCTTGACCGACATGCCTGTGTTGTTGTAGGCATCGACAAGTTCGTTCATGAGTTTGTCGGTTGTGGTCTTGCCAGCGCGCTTGCGAGTGTTTTGCACCAACCATCGCAGAGCGAGGGTGCGTCGTCGTGACGGGCGCACATCCATGGGGACTTGGTAGGTTTGACCACCCACGCGTCGGGGTCGAACTTCCATGTTAGGCATGATGTTCGCGAGGGCTTGATCGAAGACTTCGATCGGTTCGACTTCCAGCTTTTCAGCGGCTTGCTGAAGTGCGGTGTAGACGATGCGCTCGGACTTCGACTTTTTGCCGTCGAGCATGAGTCGGTTGATAAATCGTTGCAGAAGTTCGCTTCCGTATACAGGATCCGGAAGAACGATGCGGGCGGGGGCTGGACCTTTTCGTGGCATTTCTCTTTAGCTCTACCTATTAGTTCGCTGCGGCCTTCGGTCGCTTGCTACCGTATTTACTGCGGCCTTTCTTGCGGTTGTTGACGCCAGCGGTTTGCTGTGCGCCACGCACGATATGATATCGAACACCCGGGAGATCCTTCACCCGGCCTCCGCGAACCAGTACGACAGAGTGTTCTTGCAAATTGTGGCCTTCGCCAGGGATATAAGCCGTTACTTCGATACCGTTAGTCAGGCGGACACGAGCCACTTTACGAAGAGCCGAGTTTGGCTTCTTCGGGGTAATGGCACGGACTACCGTGCAGACGCCCCGCTTGAACGGGTTCTTTTTCAGCGCCGGTGACTTCGACTTTACAATCTTCGAAGTTCGGCCTTTACGCACTAACTGGTTTACGGTCGGCATTCAATCCTCTTGTTTCTGGCGAGTCTGTTTGAGTCGGAACACAAAAAAAGCCTCCGGTCTCACTGACGCGGGGGCATGTGGGTCGACTCGTTTTCTCATTCGGTTAGTTTTATGAGATTGTCGATACAGCCTTCACGTTGTTCGTGAGCAGATCGCCGGACGTAGTTTCCTACGCCGAAGGTGAATTATGGGGCCAGGGGGTTCCCAGCGTCAAGGTCCCACCGGGACAGGTCTGGGTACTTTCAGATTCAATTGAACCCAAGTTTCTTGAGAATGTGAATGGGCCATGAAAAAGCCAGGCATTTTCGCATATGAATTGCCTGGCTTTTGGAGATTGGAAGGTGAGCTTTAGTCTTTGGCTTTGACTGTGTCCGGGATTTCGATTTTTGAACCAGGAATCACTTTGAGCTTTTTCCAGAGACCTGCTTTGACTTCGACGGCATACATCGATTCTTCGGCGGAGCTGAAGTCGGTGGTTTCGTCGAAAGCCTTCATTGTGTAGATGGAGTTCGCCTTGCCCGTTTTGGTGACGTAAGCGATATCGAGAGGTACGTAGGTGTTCCGCATCCAGAACCGAAGATATTGCTCTTCTTTGAATACGAAGACCATTGCATCCGCTTCGGTGAAGTCCTTTTCTTTTAAGAACATCATGCCTTCTTGGCGCTTGGCGTTGGTGTCCATCACCCAGGCGTTGAGTTCGTGCTTGTCGTTGATCTTGATCTTGACGCGCTGCAAATCCTTGAGTTGGAATTGCCGATATGCGTTGTATTGCTGATCAACGGGGTCTTGAGCGGCGGGCGAATGAATCGCCATTGCGAGCAGTAAAGATTGAAGCATGACCATGTTGTTGAGATGTTCCTAAGCTTTGGACGCTCAACATCCTCCTACGGTTTGAGTTTCGGGAGCAAAACTGCTCCATTTCTTTTCAAATTCGCCAATTTGGTCTTCATAGACCAGAGTTGTGCCGACAAGATCAAGACCTTTGACGAGCTGATCTTTTGTTGCGGCATTGATCTCGAACGGGATTTGCTCTCCTTGGAAGGTGATGTTTTGGTTGGGGAGGTCGATGGTGGTTTCTGCGCCAGAACCGGCACCGATCAGTTTGCTGTGTTGATCCGGGGGGAGTTCGATGAGGAGTAAGCCGCAATTCGCGGAGTTTTGGCGGAAGATGTCGCTGTACCCGGGGGAATCGGGGTCTTGGCGGGCAATCACCGCATTGAATCCGGCTTGTTGGATTGCCCAAACGGCGTGTTCACGGCTAGAGCCGCATCCAAAGTTTGTGCCGACGACCATGATGGAGGCACCGGCGGCATCGGGCTGATCGAGGAAAAAGCCTTCTTCTTGTTTGCGGACATCGCAGAACAGAAGCTCACCGTATCCTGAGCGGCTGACTTGGCTTAAGAATCGCGCGGGGATGATGCGATCAGTATCGACGTGATCCTGATCGTAAACGGCGGACTTCCCTGTGTAGACCGTGAAACCTGACATAGATGCCTTATATTATGTCGCGCATTGAGGCGGTACACAAAAAATCCCCCGGCTTTTGCCGGGGGTATCGGTGTTCCCAAGTGCTTTCGCTCTTTTGTGTGTGTTTCTTTTGTGTGTGGAGAGGACTAAAATCAGATGTTAGTTTTTGGCTGCAACCATTCGTTGCGAAGCCGGTGCCACCTCAACGAGAGCGGATGCGGGTGCCAGCAAGAAGACGTGTTCCCCAAGTTCTTCCCATGTGCCTTCTGCTGTGTAGTTGACCCCGCTCATGAAGTCTTTGATTTTTTCGCGCAGTTCTGGTGCGCACATCGAAAGGTTCATGATCTGTTGTTCTCCGCGCTTCAATCCATCAGCGGCGGCAACAGCATCGTTGAACGACACGATTTGGCGTCGGATGGTTACGGAGTAACGGTGAACTGTGTGGACGCGAAGTTGAGATCGGACTGGAGCATCGTCCATTTCTTCGAACTCTTCATCTTCGCGGTTGAAGAAGTTGGCAAGTTTGCCAAGTAAGCCTGTTTTTTCGATTGTCTCTTCCATGATTGCTTATGTCCCCATCCCTGGGATGCCCGGTTTTAGCGACGACCAAAGATTGATGTTCCCACTCGGATATGGGTTGCGCCTTCTTGGATTGCGATCTCGAAATCCTGGCTCATGCCCATGCTGAGAGATTTCAACTTTCGCTCATTCGCCATCCTGGCGAGTTCGCGGAAGATTGGTCGGCTCTCTTCCGGATCGGGAACGATCGGGCCGATGGTCATCAACCCTTGTAACCGAATCTTCTGACACTTTAGAACAAGATCAATGGTTTCGTCAAGGGTTTCGGTAAAAATTCCTGATTTTTGTTGTTCTCGGCCTAAATTGACCTGTAAGAAACCGTCAATGGTCCGGACCGATTTTGCGATCTGGTCCATTTGTTTTGCGTTTTCGATGGTATGGATAACATCGAAAAGGTCCGCAGTTTTCTTGGCCTTATTAGACTGAAGGTGCCCAATGAAATGCCAAATGATATCTCGCGGCAAAGCGTGGACCTTTGTCTGCCCTTCCTGCAGACGGCTTTCGCCAAAGTGCCGATGACCGAGATCGTAAGCGACTTGAACCGCCTCTTCGGGAAATGTCTTGCTGACAGCAATAAGCGTGACGGTGCCCGGATCGCGTTGGACCAAATCACATGCCATTTTGATCCGCTCTTGGATTTCGGCAAGGTTTTTGGCGATGTGCGACCAGTCGTTCATGGGGGCTGACCTCACTTGTACCTGATAATGGCGGGCACTTCCCTAACCCCGGGCGGCATGAGTCACAATGAATGGGTTCATGATCCAGCCAAGCCTTGCGGAATATCTTGCGTTTGCCAAAGATGAAGGGGCAATCCCGGTAGTTGGGGAGATTCTTGCCGACTTTGATACTCCGATGAGTGCGTACTGGAAGCTGGCTCATGACGAACCACACAGCTTTTTATTGGAGAGTGTGACGGGTGGCGAACAGGTTGCACGCTACTCGGTGCTGGGTGTGCGCCCGCGAAAGATTGTGACGGTGCAATCGGGATCGCGCGAAGACGACCCGATGCGGAAGGTTCAAGGCGAGGTTAAGCAGATTAATCCTGCGGCAAAGCATCTGATCCCGCCCGTGGTTGGGAGCGCAGTAGGGGTGATTAGCTACGACTATGTTCGCACGGTTGAAAGACTTCCTGACGCAAACCCAGATGAGCTTGACATCCCGGATGTTTGCTTCTTGATCACCGATGTGAGCGTGGTGTTTGATCACGCGAAGAATCGGGTGTTGATCATTGTTCTGACCGATGGTTCAGAAGCGGGCTATCACGCGGCTCTGGATGAGATTGATCAGATTGAAGAGCGGTTGCGCGGGCCGTTGCCCGCCCTCCCTTCGGAAACCGAACAACCTGGAACTGTCTCCGCCAATGTTTCTAGGGAGGATTTCGAGAATTCCGTTCGGAAAGTGAAGGAGTACATCCGGCAGGGGGATGCGTTTCAGGTTGTTCCTAGCTTGCGATTCCAGACGGAATGCGGTGTTCACCCGCTGAATTTGTATCGCTCACTTCGGAGCCTCAATCCATCGCCTTATATGTTCCTTTTGCGGCTGGATGGCTGGGACGTGATCGGTGCATCGCCGGAGCTACTGGTTTCGCTGGAAGATCGAACGGCAAAGGTTCGCCCAATTGCGGGGACAAGGCCACGCGGCACAAATGAAGCCGAAGATATTGCTCTGGGTGAGGAACTGCTTGCCGATGAGAAGGAGAGGGCTGAACACACCATGCTCATTGATTTGGGTAGGAACGATATTGGGCGGATCAGCGAGATCGGCACGGTGAACGTGGACGCGATGATGGTGATTGAGCGGTATAGCCACGTGATGCATATCGTAAGCAATGTTTCTGGTCAGTTACGCGAGGGTTTGGACGCGATTGATTTGATCCGCGCGACTTTCCCAGCAGGAACTCTGAGCGGGGCACCAAAAATCCGTGCGATGGAGATCATTGATGAAGTAGAGACTTCTCGGCGCGGGCTGTACGGCGGTGCGGTTGGAATTCTTGGGGCGGGTGGCGATTGTGAGCTTGCCATTGCGATTCGATCCATTGTTCTCAAGGAAGGCACGGCGTATGTTCAGGCGGGGGCGGGGATTGTTTTTGATTCTGACCCGGCGAAAGAGTACGACGAGTGCGTGAACAAAGCGAAAGCCCCCTTGCGAGCAATTGAAGCGGCGCAAAGGGGCTTGTAGTCTTTTTTGCTTTCGTTGATTACTCGTCTTCTGGGTAATCGTCGTCGAGGATTTGACCAGCTTGCTCAACCACCGAGGTTTTGCGCTTGATGGTGCCGTAGGCTCCGGTATCGACGCCAGGTTCGCCAGCGGCGGTGCCACCCACGGTCATTGCGATGCGCATCTTTTGCTCTTTGAGTGCTTGAGCCAGCAGACCTTCGCCTTCGCCCTTCTTCTTCATGATCGCTTTATCCCACAGGTACAGAACCGGGGAGGCGTTGAAGATGGAAGAGTATGTCCCGACCGCGATCCCGAGGAGCATGGTGAGAATCATGAACTTGAGTTCTGGTGTCGGGGTTCCTTTGAAGAGGAGAACCGCGAGCGGCAGAACCGCCGTGAACGAGGTGTTGATCGAACGGGCGATCGTCTGATTGATCGAGCGATCCATCAGAGATTCCATGTTGTCGCCACCTTTCGCCCGGCGGAGGTTTTCCCGAATCCGGTCGAAGATGATGATCGTATCGTGAACGGAGAACCCGATGACGGTCAGCATTGCCGTGATGAACAAGGCGGAAATTTCCCAGCCGAGGAAGTATCCCACCAGCGCCGACATCCCAATGATGAAGATGACGTCGTGGAGGAGAGCAGACACGGCGGAGAGCCCGAACTTGAGACCGTTCTTGAGACCACCGAGAGCAACACCGAATCGTGCGGCAAGGTAGAGAACGATCAAGGCTGAGGACAGCACGAGACCGAGAACCGCATTGCGAACCACTTCATCGCGGATGGTGGGGCCGATAGCGTTCAGACTTCCATCTTCTGCGCTGAGTCCAGCAGCTTCGGCGATGCGTTGCTTTGCATCTTCGTCGCCGGCTTTGAGATCAGCAGTTTCGGGGAGGGTGATGTAAACGCGCTTGGCACCGGCGCCGGTTTCGGCGAACTTGAGGTTGGCACCTTTGTAGCCCGCTTTCTCCAGGTTATCGCGGATTGCTTCCGCCGACAGGTTAGCGTCGGTCATTGCGTATTCCGCTTCGAAACCACCTTGGAATTCAACGTTCTTTTTGATACCGCCCATTGGAATGAAAATCCAACCAGCAACGATGAGAACCGCGGAAATCAGGAAGTACTTCTTGGCTTGACCGATGATCTTCCAAGGTTTGCTTCCCTCGCCGCCTTCCGCCAGTCGCTCGCCGAACCAGTTTCGGTTGACGGCGTACCACTTGGTGTCGGTGAAGAAACCAAGGCTGACCACACCGAGCAAGAGGCTACGGGTGACGGTGATCGCGGTGAAGAACGAAATCGCAACACCGATGATGAGTGTCGTGGCAAAGCCTTTGACCGGGCCGGTTCCGAAGAACCACAAGACCGCCGATGTGATGATCGTACAGACGTTGGAGTCGACAATCGCGGTGAGGGCTCGTTTGAAGCCGAGGTCAATCGCGGTGAGTAGTTTCCTACCCGCTTTGATTTCCTCCTTCATCCGCTCAAAGACAAGGATGTTGGCGTCCACCGCCATCCCGACCGAGAGGATGAACGCGGCAATCGCCGCAAGGGAGAATGTTGCCCCGATCATCTTGAGGACGGTCAGGGTGAACAGCGTGTAGAGGGCCATCGCGATGGTTGCCAGGACACCAGGAACAGCGTAGTAGATGATGAGGAAGACACAGACGATTGCCATGGCAATCGCGCCACCAGTGATGATCTCGTTGAGAGCGAACTTCCCGATGGTTGGGTCGACGTTTTGGCTAGCCAACTCGTTCAGCTTGACCGGGAGCGAACCGCTCTTGATCAAGGTGGTGAGTTGGGTGACATAGCCAGCTTCGAAATCGCCATCAATGAACGCTTGATCAGAAAGGATTGCGCCTTTCTTGAGGGGGGCGATGGAGAGGACGACGTCATCCAGAACGAAGGCGATGTTTTCCTCTTCTTGAGAATAGCGTCGTGACCATGCTTCGAGCTTTTTAGCCCCTTCTGCATTGAAGCGGAAGTTGGGTTGGTATTGCCCGTTGACAACCTGAACGGATGCATCAGCAACTTCGTCACCAGCGAGGATCGGATCCCAAGAATCGATCATCTTTTTGTATTCCGGCATTCCAGGAGTCAGTTCTTTGCTGGAGTCAGTGCGGGTAGCGAAGGTGACGTAAGGACTGCCGCCTTCTTTGTTTTCGCCGGCTTGGCTGTATTGCTTGTTGGAGCGTTTTGCCGTAGAAACCGTTTTGGCGTGATAAACCGTGATTTTCGCGCTGGTTTGGAGGACTTGCCGCGCTTTTTCGATGTCCTTGAAGTTCGGGAGTTCGACGATGAACTGGTCGGTCCCCTTGGCTTGGACGTTGCCTTCTACAACCCCGATGGAGGAGCTGACGCGTGATTCAAGAATCTTTTGCACGCGGGCTTGGAGGTTCGTTGTGTTTTCGAGTTGCTCGGGAGTCAGATCGGACTTATCGAGTTCAAAAATAAAGCGAGCACCACCAACGACATCGAGGCCGTATTGGTAGTCTCGCGCCTGATAGCCCCAGATAGAGAGGGCGGTCAGAACGACAACGATAACTAAAAATAGCGGGTTTTTGGACTGCAAGGAATTGCCTCCGAGGCCTTACGGCAACGGCGGATTATACCTAGAGGGATGTGGTCCTCAGGGTCGAATCCGGGTCTAACCTGAGACTCTTGTGTAGTTCTGTTTCACCGCGGCGGGCAGAACAAAGACCGAAGAATCAACTGGTTTGGTCATTGAGTAGTCGCGGAGGAAACCGACAACCTCGAGCATCTTCTTCCCTTTAGCGTCGACTTCGACGGTGAATCGCTCGGGAATCCAGGTTCCTTTCGGGAAGAACTGGATGATTTTGACCGTGCCTTGAGTTTCGGCGTTAGTGGTCAGGGATTCGATGCGAGTGTAGGTTTTGCCTTCCTCAGTGACTTCGCCGTTGGATTTGATGACCGGAGCGGGATCGGTATTGAATCGCGGGCCGAGATCGTTGACGATGAAGTTCATCCGTCCTTTTTCAACAGGGAGGGCTTTGTATTCGCCAAAGAGTTCGACTTTGCCGGGGTCATCTTGGAGGAAGTAGGCGCGGGTGTTGTGGTTGGCGATCCACTTTTGATCTTTTGACCAAGCGGATTCGACTAGGGGGTTTCCGTTAACGGTCACCTTTACTCGGCGTGAAGCTTGGGTGATCGCGAGTTCGATCGCTTGACGCTGACCTGCGCCCTCTCCGGGGACGCTGATGACATCGTAACGCCCGGAAAATGAAGTGAGCTTTGTAAACGCTTCGAACTTCTTCTGCTCGATCTGATCAAATGTCAGGGGTGCAGTTTGGGCAATGACCAATGCGGCAACAATCATGGACTCGCGATTTCCTCGTATCGTATCAGACGCACCAACCCGCTTGACGAGTGGTGGTTTTGGGCACTTTTTTTAGAAATCAATCTTTGGCCCAGAACATTTCGCCCGCCGATTCTACGATCACGGCTGATTTGAGAGTTTCCACAGCTTTAGAAAGCCCTTCCATCGGGGACATGAGGCCATCTTCGTGCTCGATGCTGAGGACGTGATCGTATCCGTTGGCGCGGAGCACGGAGACAAAGTCTCGCCACCATTCCACTCCGTGACCGTAGCCAACGGATCGGAACACCCAACTTCGTTTGGAGATGTCACCGTAGGATTTTGCGTCGAGGTTGCCGTTGAGCTCGGAGTTCACCGGGTCGATCCGGACATCTTTGGCGTGAACATGAAAAACGGCATCGTGATCAAGCAGTTCGCGGACGGCTTTGAGCGGGTCGATTCCCTGCCAGAACAGGTGGGAAGGGTCGAAGTTGGTGCCGATATAGGAACCGTTTTTGCCGATGGCATCACGAAGCTGGAATAGGTGCTCATTGGAATAAGCGACGAACCCCGGGTGGAGTTCGATGGCGAATTTGACGTTGTGATCTTTGAGGAGCTGGGCTTGCTTTCGCCAGTAAGGAATGACGCGCTTTGACCATTGCCAATCAAGGATTTCACGATATTCATCGGGCCAGGCGCAGGTCACCCAGTTCGGGTTTTTGGCGCGCGGGCCATCGCCGGGGCATCCGCTGAATCCATTGACGATGCGGATATCGAGGGCATCGGCGAGTTTGACGGCATTGACGAATGCGTTGTGATGGTCGTTGGCGATTTCGGTGTTTGGGTGGAGTGGGTTTCCGTGGACGCTGATTCCGCTAAGGATCATGCCGCGATCGCTAAATTTCTTAAGGAGAGCATCGCGCTCCTTTTTGCTTTCCAGCAGTTTTTCTACTGGGAGGTGCGGTGAACCAGGATAAGCACCGGCCCCGAGTTCCAAGGCGGTGATGCCCAAATCCTGAGCAATATCCATGACTTGATCGAGCGATTTATCGGAAAACAGCGGGGTGAAAAGGCCAATGCGCATCGGGAGTGGAGGCTACCCGACCAGATTCGGCCGATACCGCCCTGATTTCTCTTTTGCGACTTTCAAATTGTCGCGGAGCATTTGGCGGCGCATCTCGATTTGGGGGTTTTGCTCTTCACTGATGTGTTCCGAGGCTTTGAGCGCTCGCTCAATGACGGGGATGGCTTTGCCCCATTTTTCGAGGAGGAAGAAGGCGTTAGCAATGCTTTCGAGTTGATAGAAACTTTCGTTGGTGACGATAGTGAGTGCCTTTTCTGCGGCATCGAGGGCGACGATTTTCGAGCCGTTTTTATAGAGGATTACCTCGGAGAGGAGGGCGAGAATTTCGGCATCGTCTTGTGATGCGCGATTGTGGCGGGCAGAGATTTGGACAAGGGCACGCCCTTCGCTCTTTTGGGAGATGAGGATGAGCTTTTCAACTTCGATGTTGTATCGCTGCTCTGGTTTGCGCTTGATGAGATCGGCGAAGATTTCGTCGGCGGAGGCTTCATCACCATCGGCGAACAGTTTTTTGGCCGCCGTGAGATCCGCAGACCACTTCCGGGTGATCTCGTATTCTTTGACTTGTTGGAGGTATTGGGCTCGGTTTTGGGGGATGTTGATGGTTCCCATCGCGGTGGCGGCGAGAGGATCATCGATCTCCATTGTGTGACCGATCCAGGTGATGATGCCTTTTTCGTTGACGATGTACGCGGCGGGGATTCCGAGCACGCCGGAGGGCTTGTACCACTTCTCGAACATGTGGTTGTCGCCATCCCAGGCGACGCGGTAGCGCATTTCGTTGGTGTGTTCTTTGACGAACTTCTGGACTTGTCCGGGAGTATTTTCGCCTTCTTCTCGGATTGAGATTCCGATGACATCGACTTGGTCTTGGTAGCGGAGGGCTTGCTCGCTGAGGTGGGGCATAGCTTCGATACACGGCCCGCACCAGGTTGCCCAGAATTCGATAACGGTGATGCGCCCCTTTTTGATTTCGGTGACCGGTTCGCCTTTTGCCCAACCGCCGACTTTGAATGATGGGGCTGTATCTCCCGGGAGGAGGTAGTTCTCTTGAGCCTGGGATGAGGCGGCGATCAGGAGAAGGAGTGGAAGGGCGAACTTGCGCATTTCTGAGTTCATTTTATCATCTGACGTTCATTGACGCCAGCATTTTCGCGTAAGAGTCTGGCAGAATGGGGCATCATGCGATTTTTGAAAACGTGCATTTTTACAGCGGTGGCGCTGACAGCGGTGATGGCGAAGCCGTGTGCTGTCCTCCTCCCCGATGGAGCGACTTACTCAGTTAAAGATGAGAAGTCAGTGATTTTCTTTAGTAGTGCTGAAAGTCAAATGCACTTTGTTCGCAAGATCACTTTTGATTCCACCAGTGATAATTTGGGCTACTTGATTCCGGTGCAAAACGAGCCAACGGTGGAAGAAGCTGACCCAGCTGTGGTTGATGGTGCCTTGGAGTTGGCGAAGAAATTTGGGAAAACATCCAGGTCGAAAACTGCCGGGGATACCGTTTCTGCTCAACCTGGTGCAGGAGTCATCAGTGAGAAACAGGTTGGGAGTTTCAAAGCCACAATTTTGATGCCGCGTGAAGAAGAAGCGTTTACCGCGTGGTTGACTGAGAACGGTTTCAAAGCCGACGAGGCAGTAACAGAATGGATGCGCCCGTATATGCGAGGTCGCTTCCACTTTGTTGCGCTGAAGCTCAATAAATCGCCGGAAGCGAGCGATGGGTTGATTACTGAAGCGATCCGGATTTCATCGGAAAATATCCGCATCTTTTATCCTTATCGCGAGCCGCTGGGCATGACGGAAAGTGGTGCGTATGAGTTTGCAACGGTTTTGATTGCTGATCAGAAGCAGTCCCTGATCCTTTCTAAAAGCGGTTTGAGCCAATACGCAGAAGGTTGGGTTGAGCCGGCAGACTTGAAGAATCTCACCGACAAGGCAGGCATAACGTTGCCGGAAGCCAAATATTATTTGACGGCATTCCACGGCACGTTCAAAGGTGGCGATCGGACGAATTCAGAAATGTACTTTGAACAAGAAAAGATTGAAAAGCCGAAACCGATCATGGAAAAGATCAAAGCGACCATGAACCCGATGTATATGGTTGGGGGTGGGCTCTTGATCTTGGCGATTCTGTTGAAGCTGTTTGTAAAGCCGAAGGCGAAGGCTACGGACGATACTCCGGCTGAGTGATTTCTGGTTTTGTAGATTGAGAAGAGGAAGTTGGAAGACTTCCTCTTTTTTTGTACAATGAGGGCGTGGTTTTGCGCGGATTAGGGGTGGCTCTGGCTTTGCTGGGGGCGGTAACGAGTTGGGGGAGTGCGTATTTGGTCGCGGAGGGGAAAGAGGCTTCGCTAAATCTTGAGCAATTGGTTGCGATTTTTGATCAAGGTAGCCGGCGAGAGCACTTGATTCAGTTTTTTAGCTTCAAGACCGATGCAGATCGCGTTGTGATATTGACTCCTCTGCCGAGTCCGCCGACGGTGCAGGAGATTGATGTACCGCGGTTTATGAAGACTCATATTGATATTGCGGGGCGGGCACTTGACGATCAATTTATGGCAGTCCATGGGACAACGGAGATTGACCTTGCTCCGCCGTTTTTTGATAGCAGCAACTATCAGCCAACGGGCACGACAACATCAAAAGTATTTGATTCAAAAGATGAAAACATGATTTTTGAGTGGCTCGATCACCTGGAGGTGTTTGTTGGGAATGAGGCTCGAGCTTGGATTACTGATCAGTGGTCTCAAAACGCATTTTTATTGATAACAAGCGTGGATCGGGGGAGTAGCAGTGGTGAAGATATTGATTCGACACACTTTCGAATCTCATTTCCGAGCGACGAATTATTTCTCCCGCTTGCTACGCTTCCCGCGGGTGAAGAAGGCAATTTGAATGGAACGTATATATCTATCTATGCTCCGGGCGAGGCGAAACTTGGCGGTATTTCAGGACTCGAAGGCCCTATTGACGAGCAGTACGGTTTCTTTGCTGGGCGCGCA
>JAGQUX010000045.1 GCA_020438215.1 Armatimonadota bacterium
ACTGGTTTGCCTTCTTCTTTGGCCTTTGCCATTCCTTCTTCGTAGTCAAGAATCCAAGGAAGCTCAACCGCATGGCTGGCTGTGCCTGGGTAAGGATCAGGCGGTGCAAACGCCACCGCACTACCCAGCAACCCACTATTATTGATCGCCATGAGCAGGAACCCAGCAATCCCAATATTCACGAAGCCAAAGATCTTCCGCCCAATCCCAATCTGTGAACCGTCATCGTGCGGCAGTTTGACCACACCGAGGAGATAGAGGGCCGCAGTCAGGAAGATCGCTACCCACAGGGCCAGATAGACCGGCATGGTCAGGAATCGCCATGCAAACGTCAAATCCACGTTGGAGAGGAATTTGAGTGCAGCCGCCAGCTCAATAAAACCAAGGTAAGCCTTGACCGCATTCAACCAGTTGCCCGATTTGGGGAGCTTGTTCAGCGCACTTGGTGCCATTGCCAGCCCGAAGAACGGAAGCGCAAACGCAAGGCTAAACGAGAGCATCCCAAGGATCGGATAGAAGAATTCGCCGCTTGTTGCCGAAACCAAGATCGTCCCAATGAACGGCACTGTGCAGGTGAATGTCGTTAAGCTGAAAACGAGCCCGAGCAAGATCGGGGCAATGAAGCCCGCTTTGCTACGAGACTTGGTTTGCAGATTGTTGATCACGCCTTGAGGGACAAAAATCTCGAAAACGCCGAAGAGGTTTGCCGCAAGAACGATAAAGAGGATCGCAAGCCCAAGGTTCACCCAGACATTGGCGGCGAGGCTTTGTGCCCCACTCGCTCCGAGGGCAAGCGTCAGGATCAAGCCAAGACCAACGAAGGTGATGACCATGCCCAGCGCATAAGCGAGAGCATAGGGAAGCGGTGATTTGCCTTCCTCTGCCGTTTTGCTAAAGTAGCTCACCGTGATCGGGATCATCGGCCAAACGCATGGGGTGAGCAGTGCAAGAAGCCCAGCACCAAAGCTCAACAGAACAAAAGAAAGCCAGCCTTTCTCCTTGGCTTTGTTAATCTCTTCATCAATGCCGCCAGGGGATTCTTCACCGTCTTTTGGAGGCAAGTCACCACGTGGCTTGTCCAGGTTGTCGCTGGATTGATCAGCAGGAGGAGCAACGTATCCTTCAGGCTGTTCGGGGACACTGAGGTTAGGCTCAGCATACTCGGGGCGAACATCGCCAGAACCGACTGTGAATTCGAGGGGTAGTTCAAGATTCCAAGGCCGGTCGCAGGATGTATCGTCACAAGCTTGAACGCGAACGGGTACGAGAAGCCGTACTTCGCCTGGGCCATCGGCAGAGGCTTGCACTGGATACGCAAAAGCGACTGCTTCCTCATACCAAACGCCTGGTTTATCAAACCCGGGGACGTTCTTGACGAGCCCAGCCGGATCAATCTGTTCTCCAGCAGAGGTCAAGATCATTTGCTCATCTGGAACGCTGATCCCAACATTGACCCAGTCCCCTTCGAGGCGAGAACCAAAGATGTGCCAGCCTGGCTGGATTTTTGCTTCTATGATGATTTGCCCGTACTCACCCGGGCGGATGTCTGCTGGCTCAAGGCGAGCCGTCATGGAAACGTAGTCTGTACTAGTCTTCGGTTCAGAATCCTGAGCGAATGCAAAGACGCTCAGAAACAGAACAACAAGCAGAAAAGAAAACTTCTTCATGCGTTAGTTGCTCCCATCGACTTTAGTCGGGAAGCGAAACTGAGAAATCGCGGTGAGATCACGTCCTTTTGCAATAGCACCCATAGATGACTTTGCCTTGACCATCACTTTGGCTTCCGCTTTGGCGCGTCCAGGAGGGAAGCAGGCGCTCTCATTACATTGCTGATACCGAACGCTGACGGAGACCATCTGCTCGCCGCCTTCGCTCGGAATGCGAACGAGCACGGGTATCTCAACTGTGCCTTCGTAGGTCATCGCAGGCTTGGTTTCACCACCAACGGTGGCAGGAACGCCATCGGGATAGGAAATGAGAAGAACCTTGCTTGCTTCTGATCCGGCTGAAACGGCAACTGGAATCATATAGTCTTCACTAGGCGGGTT
Source organism: Armatimonadota bacterium (assembly GCA_020438215.1). Taxonomy (GTDB): domain Bacteria; phylum Armatimonadota; class Fimbriimonadia; order Fimbriimonadales; family Fimbriimonadaceae; genus UphvI-Ar2. The sequence goes on from JAGQUX010000045.1 coordinate 2,049, forward strand.
TTGGTAACCGTGCAGACCAGGCGCGAAAGTCACCGTGACCGTGCCCGGTACGAGTTGTCCGGCTTCTGCCTCAGGGCTATTCAGCGTGAGGCTCACCGTTGGGGCATCTGCCTGTGCGGTGTTCAGCACGGTGGCGGCGAGGAGGGAAGTGAGTGTAATCATCGTCGCGAACTTGAATTCAAGTTATACCGGGGCGTAATGGTGCAAACCGCAACTCTGTTCCAACAGGTGAGTCGCATTCCGTCACATGGCCCAATGATTTGGACGTTTTATGAGCCTTTCAGACACAAAAAAACTCCGCCTACTCAACAGCAAGCGGAGTCTAAGAGAGTGCCTAGCTAGTTGCGTCCAGCCCGAGCCACTTTTTGATTTTGTAGACCGTTGTATCTCGGTTGAGCTGAGCAATCGCAAGTGTGAGCGGCACGCCGCGCGGACAGACCTTAACACAGTTTTGCGCGTTGCCACAGTTCGTAATGCCTTCTTCAGTGGTCAGGTATTCCAGCCGATCTGGAGATAATGTCTGACCAACCGGGTGTAGGTTGAACAGCAGAGCTTGGCCAATCGCGGCTGGGCCAACAAAATTCGATTTCTCGCTAATTTGGGGGCAAGCTTCCATACAGCATCCGCAGGTCATGCATTTGGAGAGGTCGTATCGCAGCTTGCGCACGTGGTCGTCTTGTGGCTGAGCCATACCAAGGTCGTAGGAGCCATCAATCGGCACCCATCCTTTCACCTTGATCAGGTTGTCGAACATCTTGGAGCGATCAACAATCAGATCACGAACAAGCGGGAACTTCTTCATCGGTTCCAGCTTGACAACGTAGGCATCGCCTTCGCGCTCGGCAACATCTTCGATGAGGGCAGTACACGCCTGGCGGATCACGCCATTGATATACATGGTGCAAGTTCCACAGACTTCTTCCAAACAAGCTGCTTCCCAAGCCACCGGTTCAACATCTTCGCCTTTAGTTGTCTTAGGGTTCTTACGGATTTCCATAAGCGTGGAAATCACGTTCATGTTGTCGGTGTAAGGAACTTCAAAAGTGTCCCAGCGGACAGGGGCACCTTCGTACTGCTGACGTTTGACGATAAATCGGACTTTCGTGACTGCCGTTGACGTTGCCATGCGTTCGCTCATGATTCTACGCGATTTCTATCGGTTGAAAATGCTCTTTGCCCAAGTTCTTCGTCTTCTATACTAGAAAAAGGTTTTTGGGGCATGGTGACGGAACGACACCAAATCGATGGGGAACGCATTTCTGTGCTTGGTATCCCCGTATCGAATGTGAATATGGATCGGGCGGTTGACTTGATTGATCAACTTGTTCAATCTGGAGATTCGCATATTGTCACGACTGCAGATTCCAGCGGTATCGTCATCGCCAAAAGCGATCCTGAACTCACGACGATTTACAAAGAGGCATCGCTGGTCACTCCTGATTCTTATGGCGTTGTCTGGGGACTCAAGAAGGCAGGAATCCGGGCCGACCGTGTCACGGGGGTTGATTTAGTAGATCGTCTCTTCAAACTCAGTGCAGAGAAGGGATATAGAGTTTTTCTTCTGGGTGCAGAGCCTGGAATTGCTGATGCCGCCGCCGAACGCATTCGGCTTTTGCATCCGGGAATCAATATTGTTGGGACACACCACGGCTATTTCCCCGCTACAGACGATGAGTTCGTTGCCCAAGAGGTGGCACCCCACAAACCGGATATTTTGATCGTCGCGATGGGAATACCACGTCAAGAGAAGTTCATTACTCACACCATGCCGATTATCAAAGCCAAAGTAGGGATTGGTGTGGGCGGCACACTCGATGTCTATTCTGGTCGGGCAAAGCGTGCTCCTAAGTTGATTCAAAAGATGAGGATGGAGTGGCTCTGGCGTGTGATTCTCAACCCTAAAAAGCTAACGAAGACAATGATGCTTCCGCGATTTGCGTGGATGCTCCTGACCGAGAAGAAGAAATGAAAATCTATTCTCGCTCCGGCGATGATGGTTCCACCGGCACGCTGGGTGGTGATAGAACTCTCAAATCAGAAGTTCTGATGGAAGCAGTTGGCACTCTCGATGAGCTCAATAGTCATCTCGGCTGGTGGCGCGTGAGCTGGGAGGATCACGAATTCATCATGGAGGATGAACTGGTCGCGATTCAAAACACAATTTTTGAAATCGGATCAGAGCTGGTGGCTGCCCCAGGCGACAACCGTTTCGTTGCTGTTGGTTTGGATACACACGTTTTTCGCCTCGAATCCAGCATCGACCGCATGGATGGTCAGGTGCCACCGCTCCGCAATTTCATTCTGCCGGGCGGATGCGAATCTGCTGCTCGTGGGCACATCTGCCGCACCATTTGTCGCCGCACAGAACGAATTCTAGTAAAATTGAAGCAGAGCCATCCGGTTCGACCTGAAATTTTGCAATACATCAACCGTCTATCCGACTGGTTGTTTATGGCAAGCCGGTATTTCAATCACATACACGGCGCAATCGAGAACATTTGGGAAAAGAAATGACATCAATCGCACTTGCAACAGTCCTCCTCACTAGTTCAGTTCCTGCACAAAACAAGGCGGGTGACGTGATTTCCACTTGTATGGCTCGCTATCACGGTGAAGTTTATGCGGCTGGTGACATCCTTCTCACCGCCGCAGTTGGCAATGAAAAAGTCCAGTTCAAGACGACGATGCAGTTCGTGCGACCCAACAAAATCTATATTCATCAAGCCGTTGTTGGGAAAAACAAATCAGCATTGATCGTATCGGATGGCACCGTTCTTCGTTATCCCAACCCGAAGCCGCAATTTGCAGATCGACCGGTGTTTGAAGCAGTCAAGCAACGTGATGACAAGCTTCTTGAAGTGGACGACATGTACGGCGTTGCCTCACAGTTCCTTCTCGACCGTTCTGTTCCGCTGGAATTCGTGATGAATCGAACCGTTGACCTTGAACTATTCTCCAAATTGGTCACAAATTTAAAATACGAAGGGGAAGCAGTACTCCGTGGAAAGGACGTTGATATGGTGTCTGGAAACTTGAAATCCCACCCCGGCGGCCCGATCGTTGGTTCATTCAAAATGTACGTTGGAAAATCTGGCGATATGCTTCGATTCGAGCGCGTTGAGATGATGCAAATCGAAAATCGCCAAATCAAAGCAGGCTACGCTTGGGATGTTGATGTCACTGTTGGTAAGAAAGAAGCTGTGAACGACAAACTCTTCCGAGTTCGTTAGTTCGAGTGCTTTTCCGCACAACAAGCAATATCTGCATGGGAATCTCGGGGCGAATCGCCAAAAATTGAGTGTATTCTAGGGACAAGATTTACACGAGCCGACTTATGAGTTCCCAAGAAAAAGTTCTGACTTCGAAAGACCTTCGCACCGGTATGCGCGCTCGTGTTGCCGGGGTGGAAGAAGGTCAGGAACTCTGCCCGCGCCTTCTCGAACTGGGGTTGCTCCCAGGGACGGAATTCCGAGTAACAAAGGTCGCCCCTCTCGGTTGCCCCGTTGAGATTGATGTCCGCGGATACCGACTCTGCCTCCGTAAATCTGAGACTGGGTGCCTCAAGCTCGTTTCGCTTGAAGATCAAGAGGAAATTGCCGGCTGAGGCAATGGTGGAAACCTCTGCGAAAAAGCGCGTTGCTCTCGTTGGGAACCCCAATGCTGGAAAAACCAGCCTCTTCAATGCACTAACCGGCCTTCATCAAAAGACAGGAAACTACCCAGGCGTCACCGTTGAGAAATCCGAAGGGGAGTGCCAGCTCACTTTTCAAAAGGTGGACGTCGTTGATGTGCCCGGGCTTTATTCTCTCACCCCGGTTTCCACTGATGAAGAAGTCGCCACTTCGGTTTTACTTGACGAGGGCGCAGACCTTGTTGTCTATGTCCTCGACGGCTCGAATATCGAGCGGAATCTCTTTCTTTTCTCTCAACTCGCTGATCACGATTTGAATGTCGTTGTCGCCCTCACGATGACCGACATCCTTATGCGTTCTGGAGGCGACTTTGATATTGCTCGACTCTCAACTCTTCTGGGCGTTGAGGTTGTTCCGGTCATTCCACACAAGGGAATCGGGATCCCTGAGCTAAAAGAGGCTATGGAGCGTGCGATCGAAGATCCGCACACGTTAGAACTCGATGTCGGTTTCCCCAAAGTGGTCATGGATGCCGCCGATCGCCTGGCTGACCACATGAATCGCCGCGGTATCGCTCTTGGTCTGCGTGAAGCTCGTTGCGTTCTTCTTGATGAGCACTGCACAACGGCTGACCGTTTTCGCGATCTGCCCGAGCACATCGCTGCTATTGAAGAAGAAAGAAAAGCGGTTTTGGGGGCCAGCGGTCAGGGTCGAACCTTGGATGCTCAGGCGCGCTACGCCTGGGCCGAGCGCGTCCGGAAAGAATCCATCTTGCCACCCCAGAATAAGAAACGTTCGAAATCTGAGATTGCCGATGCGTTCTTGACTCACCGGGTTTTTGGACTGCTGTTCTTCTTGGGTTTGATGTACTTGGTTTTCCAGAGCATCTACACGTTTGCCGCTCCGCTCATGGATTTGATCGAGGCAGGCAAAACTGCGCTGGCGAACTGGGTAAGTCCGATGCTAGAAAGCACGCCAATGGTGCAAAGCCTTGTCGTTGATGGGGTGATCGAAGGGGTGGGATCGGTATTCGTCTTCTTGCCCCAAATCGTGATCTTGTTCTTCTTCATTGCTGTACTGGAGGGAACGGGATATCTGGCTCGTGCAGCATTCTTGATGGATAAATTGCTCGGTTGGTGCGGGCTCAATGGGCGTGCGTTTATCCCTTTGCTATCTAGCTTTGCCTGTGCAATCCCGGGCGTTATGGCGGCGCGGGTCATGCCCGATCAGCGAAGCCGATTACTCACCGTTCTTGTTGCGCCGCTGATGTCTTGCTCGGCGCGTCTGCCAGTTTATCTGCTCCTCATCGGCGCGATTATTGAGCCGAAATACGGACCAGCATGGGCAGGATTTGCGCTTTTCGCGATGCACTTTGTCGGCTTGATTGTTGCTATCCCAATCGTTTTCATCCTCAATCGCAAGATCAGCAAGGGACGACGGCTTCCGTTTATGTTGGAGCTTCCTAAATATCAATGGCCGAAGTGGCGGGATGTCTTCCTGACTCTCACGAGTCGATCAAAGGTCTTCCTGCAAACAGCCGGCACGATCATCTTTGCGATGAGCGTGTTGATCTGGGCGTTACTCACCTTCCCGCAAGCAAAACCAGGCACTTATCAGAAGGAATACGAAGCCCTTTCAGTGGAAAGGCAATCTCAAATCTCGGAAGACGAATTTGCCGAACTCCGGCAACGCGAGGACTCTGCTCTCGGCCGGTTTGGACGAACGATTGAACCAGTCTTTGCGCCGGCAGGATTTGACTGGCGGATCACTACCGCAATCCTCGCCGCATTCCCAGCGCGTGAAGTTGTGGTGCCCGCAATGGGGATCCTTTTCGGCACCGGCGCAGATGTGGATGAAGGTTCCCCCAAGATGGTGCAAAGCATGCAAAAGGCAACTTGGCCCGATGGTCGCCCTCTGATGACGGTGTGGTCATCGATCAGCCTGATGGTGTTCTTTGCTCTGTGCTGTCAGTGCATGGCGACGCTGGCGGCGGTCAAGCGAGAGACGAATTCTTGGAAATGGGCCGCGTTCAGTTTTGGCTATATGACGACTTTGGCGTACATTTTCTCTGTAGTGATAAACCAGATTGGTTTGGCGGTGAGCAAATGACACAGGACATGATGATCGTGACGATAGTGGTGACGGTCTGTGCGGTGTTTGTCTTGCGGCGATTCTGGAAATCAGCGAAGGGAGAGAAGGGAAGTTGTCGATCATGCGGCGATACCTGCAGTTGCGAAATCAAGGAAGCGATTCAGGGCAAGAAGTAATCAAGGTCAGCCGATTTCGGCTTGTGTTGTTATTCGCTTACTATGCGTTCCTGCTGATCGCCTACGCTTCTTATCTGCCGCACTTCGCTGTCATCACCGTGTTTCCAAGCTGGAGCTGGTGCATTCTGGGATGGCTTTTTACGATAAGTATTCCGCTCAAGAGCTGGGGCAAAAACTTGAAGCTCGCTTTCCTTTTGAGTTTGGTCGTGCTTCTTTTCACATCCGAGGAAATCTATGCACCTGTTCGGTGGGTGATGGCTCTAGGGAGCAAGGCTTCAGAAGCACCCTATATGGTGAGCCTGAACTGTGCGGGAGGCTCAGTTGCTGCCGCGCAGGAGGCTGTTGATACAAAGGCGGAGTTCATTTTCCTGCAAGAGTCTCCTTCTGAGGCAGAACTTATCAAAATCGGTAAACCTCAGGGGTATGCGGTCTATTGGGGTGTGGATGGCTCCATCTTGAGTAAACAATCTCTGAGCAATGTGAGACTTCAAAAAGAGATGGACTACACCAGCATCAAGTCCGATCAGATTGCTCTGACATCCATAAGGCTTGAACCCCCGATTTTTCGGCTGGATGTTTGGAATCCGGAAAACTGGCGAGTTCAACGGGATCGACTGATTGCTCGCCGAGCCAGGTTTGCCGAAATCATTGAGGTTGCACGAAGCAAAGGTGTTCCTACCTTTATTGCTGGTGATTTCAACGCCGCCCCTACGCAAACTTCATCGCGGAGGATCGCAAATGCTTGGGACATCGGTGATGCACACTCGCTTGGGTGGGGCGGTACCGCAGTGAATGAGTTTCCATTTGTACGGATTGATCGCATCTGGAGGCTAGACGCAAAGCCGGACAGTATCCGCACAAACCAAATAAAAGTGCGGCGAACAGAAAACTCTGATCACCGCATGGTCTTATACTATCGCGACTAGCGACGGGAAACTATTCTTTCTCGACGTGGGCGAAGTCGAGTTCGACCGCCGTGTCACGACCGAAGATCGAGATCATTGCCTTGAGCTTTTCGCGGTCTGCATTGACTTCCTCAATACGACCGGTGTAATCCACAAACGGCCCTTCGATCACGCGAACAATATCGCCTTTGTTGAAGGCCACTTTCGGGGCTTCTTGGCTGGATTCGATGTTCGACATGATGCGGTCGACTTCATACTGTTCCAGCGGAACAGGCTTAGAGCCAGAACTCACGAATCCAGTGACACCGGAAGTGCCTTTGACCAGCTTGAAAACTTCATCGGTCAAATCCATCTTGACCAGGATGTAGCCCGGGAAGACTTTCTTATTGACTTCCACGCGCTTACCGTTGCGGGTGGTCATTTCCTTTTCCATCGGGATCAGGATTTCTAGGATGTCGTAATCCCAAAGTCGCTCGGCAATGGCGCGGCGGGTCAGGAGTTCTTTAACTTTGTTCTCATGACCAGAAATTGTGTGAACGGCGTACCAAGATCGTGCCATTTCTTAAAGCACCTTCAGCATCTTGAAGATGACTTCGATAAACCAGGAGAGGCCGAAGAGGATGAAAACGATCAGCAGGCTAACGCCGAGGACTGTGTTGGTCAGCCGCAGTGATTCTTGCCGTGTTGGCCAAGAGATGTGCTTGGCTTCGCGCTGAACATCTTTAAAGAAGGGGCCAATCCCGCGCTTCATCTTTGGCACAGGAATCGAAGAACTCGCCTTTGGTTCGGGCATGTTTTGTTGTTTTGCCACTTGATTTTCTCTCTCAGACCATCAGGTATGCCCTAATGTTGGTAGGGGAATGTCAAGACTATACCAGGCAAATGAAGAGAGCCACCGGCACAGAATGCCGATGGCCCTAAATCTTCAAGCCTCAAAAACTACTTCGCGCGGATTTTCTTGATGGTGTAGGGGATGACTCCATCGGGAGCTTCGACTTCCGCTACTTCACCAACTTTCAATCCATACAGGGCATCACCGAACGGAGACTCTTCCGAGATGAGGTCTTCATCTGGATTCGCTTCGATACTAGCAACGATGCGAACATCGAATTCCAAATCCATGTCCTTGTTCTGCACAGTGACAATGCTTCCGATACCGACTTCATCCGTAGGGATATCTTCTTCTGTAAGGATCGTTGCGCCAGAAAGGATATTTTTGAGGTCAGCAATGCGGCTTTCAATCATTGCCTGCTCCATCTTGACTTCATCCAGTTCGTTATTGTCTTCACTGAATTCGCCATGATCTTTGCTGTCGCGAATACGATCAGCAATCTCTTTCCGCTTCTCGGTGGTTAGCCGGTGAAGCTCTGCTTTAATCTTCTCATGCCCCTCTGGTGTCAATAGGACAGGGGCTGAAGGTTGTAATTCTAACTCTTCCATCGTCTGGCCTGCAATCTCTCGTAAGACGGCTATTATAGCGAGTACGTCGGCGTGATTTTCGGGATTCTGGAGAAAAATCTTGAGCAGAATCAGGAAAACTGGTCAGACGGGTTACGAAAGATATGCGATTCTTGACGTCTACTTATAGCCGGTTGGTTCCCATTTTCCTTGCGATCCTGACTTTTTGTTCACTTGCATGGGCGCAGGATGGGACAGTTGATGACCCGGAAAGCAAGATCATCGGGAAGCCGGATGTGTTTATTCAGGTAACGCCAGTAGAAGGTGGCCCGGACACAATCAAGATCACAATTCCATTTCAAGATTTTGATGTCGCGAACCTTGAAGCGATGTGCAACGGGATTGGGGCATATCTGAACAGTGAAGTTAGAGGACTGAGCGTGTATGGCCCGGGAACCGGTACAAGCGCGAATCTTTACTTCCCACAAGCGAGCTTTGCCGTCTACCACGTCATCAGCAGGGAAGATAAAGGGATCGACTTCAACGCCCTCATCAAGCCGATCATGACTGTCGAGCCGAGGTTCAAATCGTTCTCCGTGATCATCGATGGTATGGCCCCTGAGTTCAATACGGTCAAATCGGTAACCCTCGATTCAGTGATGGTGCGGGGTTCTGCAATAGAGAATCCAGCGGCATTGGAATACCGCATCATGGTGTTAACATCTGATCTTGCGACACTGGATATACCCCGGTTGAGTGAAGTTCAGCAAACAACGACCACTGCGCCTAGCAAACCAACTTCGCCAGGTTTGCCAAAAATCGTGTTTGTCTTGATTGGTTTGAGTGTCGTTTCGCTATTCGCCTTGGTATACTTCGCACTCCGCTCAGCGGCTCGGCGCTGATTTTTTGCGGGGAAATTTGGATTATGCGAGACTCTTCAACAATTACCCTCAGGGAACTCATCGACATCGGTTATGAAGAAACCGCGTCGGACATTTTCATCAAAGCACATAGCAAGCCGCGTATGAAGCAGTACAGCTTTGTGCGAGACATTCCAGGTGAATGGCCAGCCCTCAGCCCGGAAGACGTTCAGCGAATGCTTTATGAGGTCATGAGCGAAAAGCAACGCAAACGCTACGAAGATTCCAACGAAATGGACTTGGCGTTTGTTGTTGATGGGAAGTGCCGGGTGCGGACAAACATCTATTCCCAACGAGGATCGATGGCTGCGGTCTGCCGGATTGTTCCGACACGCATCAAGAATTTGGAAGAGCTTGGTCTTCCGCCATCACTTTCCGAAGTCACCAAGAACCGACAGGGTCTGGTTCTTCTCACTGGACCGACGGGTAGTGGAAAGACAACGACCCTTGCGGCTCTGATTGACATTATCAATGAACAGCGACGCTGCCACATCGTTACCATCGAAGACCCGCTGGAAATCGAGCACCATGACAAGAATTCCTATGTCAGTCAGCGCGAAGTTGGAATTGACACCGAAGACTTCTATCCTGCGATGCGCGCGGTTGTCCGGGAAGCTCCGGACGTCATTCTGATCGGTGAAATGCGGGACACCACAACTATGAACGTTGCCCTGCAGGCCGGTGAAACTGGACACTTGGTTTTCTCCACCGTTCACACTTCAAGCGCATACGAAACTCTCGACCGGATCATCAACATGTTCCCGCCGCACGAAAAGATTCACCTTTGCCAGCGGCTCAGTAACTCGCTTCGTGCGGTTGTTTCGCAGAAGTTGGTTCCGCGTGCAGATGGAAACGGACGGGTTGTCTGTGCAGAAATTTTGATTTGTACGCCTACTGTCAGTAAGGCGATTGAAGATGGCCACTTTGGTGACCTTTATCATATGATGAATGAGGGCGGATTCTGGGGCATGCAAACCATGAACCAGGCAATTGCGCGCTACGTAAAAGCCGGGATTGTCTCGGAAGATGTGGCGTTCCAGTATGCCGGTCTGCTTTCTGAGTTGAAGCAGATGCTTCGACACTAAAAAGAGATATTGTTGTTGGGTTCCTCTGATTGTTGAGGGAGGATTTGTTTTGCATCCTGAACTAGAAAAACTATTGCGGCAAGTTGTGGAGGTCGAGGCTAGCGACCTCCACATCAAGGCCGGTAACGCACCGCTGATGCGAGTTCATGGCGATCTCGCACGTATTCCCGACTGGCCCAAGCTTTCTGAAGAGCAGACACAAGCCATGCTGATGTCAGTTTTGAATGAAGAGCGGCTCGAAAAGCTGAAATCTTATCGGGAATTGGATCTCTCTGTGGCTTTGCCTGGCGCGGCACGCTTCCGCGTGAATATGTATTGGCAACGCGGAAAAATAGGCGGAGTCTTTCGTTTGATTCCGTTTACCATTCGCTCAATTGATGAGTTGCGTTTACCGCAAATCACCAAGCAACTTGCGTTGCTACCGCGCGGTTTAATTCTCGTGACCGGACCGACAGGTTCTGGTAAATCGACTTCGCTTGCCGCAATGATTGACCACATCAATCAAAACACCAAGCGGCACATCATCACGATTGAGGATCCGATTGAGTACGTCCACCCGGACAAGAGTTGTATTGTCAACCAGCGCGAGTTGGGCACCGATACGCACTCATTTGCGGATGCGCTCAAGCACGTCATGCGGCAGAACCCGGATGTCATCCTCGTTGGGGAAATGCGCGACCTGGAGACAATCCAACTTGCGATTACCGCGGCGGAAACCGGACACCTTGTCTTCAGTACGCTCCACACCGTGGACGCGGCGCAAACGATCGACCGGATTGTTGACGTTTTTGATAGCGATCAGCAAGCACAAATCCGAACTCAGTTGAGCGTTACGCTCCAAGCTGTTGTTTCGCAAACGCTTTTGCCAACTACGGACGGTAAGGGCCGAATCGCAGCACACGAGGTCATGATTGCGAACTCAGCAATCCGTACTCTCATCCGAGATGGGAAGACGCACCAGATGATGCCTCACATCCAAACCGGGGCAGATCAAGGGATGCAGACGCTCGATGGTAGTTTGCTCCAGCTCCTGCGTGAGAAGAAGATCGACTACGAACATGCGCTGACAAAGAGCTCGAACGTGAGCGAATTCCATATGCGCGCGACCAAAGAAGGCTTAGCCACGGAGACGACCCTTGCACATTGAGGATCTTTTGCGACGTTGTGTCGCAATGAATGGCTCGGACTTGCATATCAAGACCGACACGGGCAAGGTTTATGTCCGTATCTACGGCGAGTTGCATGAACTGGATAATGTTCCGCACTTCTCCGATGAGCAGTTCCGCACGGCGATCAAAGAGCTTTTGCGCCCCGATCAGATCGCTAAGTTCGATGACGACATGGAACTCGACTTTGCGCTTCAAATCGACGATGTAGCGCGATTCCGTGGAAACCTCTTCCAGCAGCGCGAGCACGCTCAGGCTGTTTTCCGGGTGATTCCGTTCGAAATCAGTTCCATGGAAGACCTCAATCTTCCGCAAGCTTGCTACGACTTTATCGAGCGACCTCGTGGTTTGGTTCTGGTTACTGGGCCAGCTGGTTCAGGGAAATCAACCTCGCTTGCGGCGATGATTGATCGGATCAATAAGACTCAGCCGCTCCACATTGTGACGGTTGAAGACCCGATTGAGTTTGTTCACGACGACCACGTCGCGCTCATCAACCAGCGCGAACTGATGTCGGATACGAACAGTTTTGCGAATGCGCTCAAGTACGTTTTGCGTCAAGACCCGGACGTGATCCTCGTAGGAGAAATGCGCGATCTGGAAACCATCCATCTCGCGATTACGGCGGCAGAAACTGGACACCTTGTCTTTGCAACTTTGCACACGGTGGACGCACTCCAAACCGTTGACAGGATCGTAGACGTCTTCCCGACGCACCAACAACAGCAAATTCGTATGCAACTTTCCGTCAACTTGCTGGGGGTTGTTAGCCAAACGCTGGTCAAACGTATGGATGGTCGGGGTCGCATTGCCGCATTTGAAGTCCTTTATGCAACGGGTGCGGTTCGCAACCTGATTCGCGAAAACAAGTCGTACCAAATCGGTTCGATCATCCAAACTGGTTCGAAGCAGAAGATGCAGACCTTGGATCAATCCATGGCAAAGCTGGTTGAAGGTGGACTTGTCGACTTTGAAACGGCTCTTCACCGCGCGAAAGATCCTGAAGAGTTCAAACGTATCATGAATGTAGGTACGAAGAAGATCTCTCCTGGTGCAAAGAAGGCGGCGGCTCCTCCTGCAGAAGGAGACGCTCCCCCTAAACCTGTGAGCACTGTGCGGGGACAACCCAATCGACCTCGCGTTGGCGGAACCCCGCCGACAGAAGGCGAATAAAAAAAGATGCCCGATCTCTTTCGAGATCGGGCAATTTTTATAGAAGGATGTCTTT
>JAGQUX010000046.1 GCA_020438215.1 Armatimonadota bacterium
GTTGTTGAGGGGCCCAAAATGTCGGGCTTCAACAGATCCCTACTTTGGTACGATGGCTATTTAGTAGCCCCTCCAACTTCGTGGGAGGATGAGTGAGATTTTTTTTACTGACCGTCTTTTCCATTTTTTACAGCACAGCAAATTGTCAAACATGGGCTGAAGGAAATTGGAATAAAGAAATTTCTTCTATTAAGGAAAATATTCTTGCTATTGAAAACTCCAGATCTCTATCGGGGCTTGAGGATAAATCTAAGATGCTTAGTCTTATTGATAGAGAAAGAGGTAATTATTCCAAAAATGGAAAAAGTGCCGTGGCTTTTTCAAGATTTATCGCAGCAGTTCACATTGCTAGAAATGCTCCCGGGATAGAGAATGAACCTAAATTCAAGAGCGCAGTTGCTTTTCTAAAGGAAGCTATTCCTAATTTCGGGAAAGTAGATTCTTACTTTTATATGCGCACTGTTTTGATTTATTCTCAATTTCAATCTATTAGAGGTACACGCGCACCCTTATCTGTCTGGAAAAGGGCATACAGCAAGTCTAAAGCTGACCAATACTTTTTGGAGGCATATGCAAATCAAGTTGCGTTCAAGCTAGATGATTATGGTGACAGTCACGCTAAGGAAGTTGCTGAGACTTTGCTAAGTTCGACAAGTAAGGGTTCAGCTACTCGTATCTATGCTGCGTTTACAATCTACTATGTTATGGGTGGTAAGCGAAATAATAAGGATTATCTCAAGAAATCGCTACCATTAATTGAAAAGTACTATACTGCGCTCAGACAAGTTGATTTTGAATCAGCAAAGAGGCTGGAGCCTGGCATAGCTAACTTGCGAATGCAAATATCAAAAATGTAGCAAACCAGTAAACCCACCCGCCCAGCGGTTTTCATCCGTCTCCAGGCGGTAGGTCGCGCCCACTGTGGAGTCACTTTCATACCCAACCAGTGACTCCACCGGGCAACCCGCAAACTCAGGGAATTTCTTCACCAGCCAATCCACATTTCGCTCGTTTTCCATCTCACTGAACGTGCAAGTCATATAAGCCAGGTACCCGCCGGGGGCCACGCATTGCGCCGCATGAGCCAAAATCCGCCGCTGACGCATGGCATTCTTCTCAATCACACGCGGGTGGAAGCAACCGGGATTCTTCTTCCCTTTTGCCAGCAGAGCTTGACCGCTACACGGGGCATCCACAATCACAAGATCGAACTCTTTGGGGTGGTTCTCGCTAAACCAACTGGGATCGTGGCAAGTGATCTCAGCATCAATCCCACATCGCTCCATGTTCGCCCTGAGCATCCCTTGCCGCTTACCAATCACCTCATTGACAACAAAGTGCTCGGGGTGGAGGTGCGCCCAAGCGAGAGCAGACTTCCCTCCTGGCGCGGCGCATAGATCCAGTACGGAACCCACGCCCTCTAGTTGGCAGAATGCCGCCGCCTCGAATGCCGAGCTCGGGTCAAGAACATAGATTTCCCCGGTTTCATGCTCAGGGGTTTGTCCGGGCAGGAACCCAGACTCCACCAAATCCACCCACTCCGGGAGCCAAGCTGGGCGGTCTGGATCAATAGGAATCGCATCGCTCCGCCGATTCCGTGTCCAGACCACCGCTTTCTGCATTGTGCTTAGATTTGATCGAGAGCTTGGAAGAGATCGGCGATCAAATCGTCGGCATCTTCAATCCCTATGCTCGCTCGTACCAAGTTATCGGTGATCCCAACGGCTTCTCGTGCTTCTTTTGGCATCTCGAAGTGGGTCATTGTTGCTGGTTGCTCAATCAAGCTCTCTACGCCACCCAGTGAAACCGCAAGAACAAACAGTTTTGTTGATGTCAGGAACTTACGCGTGCCCTCAAGATCAGACTTGAGCCGGAAGGAGACCATCCCGCCAAAACCTGATTGCTGCTTCTTCGCTAGCTCGTGATCTGGGTGCGAAGGCAACCCCGGGTACAGAACTTCCTCAATCTTCGGGTGACCATTCAATGCCTCCGCGACCTTGAGAGCATTTTCCTCGTGAGCCCTCATCCGAATGCTGAGGGTTTTCATTCCTCGGATAGCAAGATAGCAATCAAACGGCGAACAGGTTGCGCCCACGGCGTTCTGGTGATTCTTCATCACGAGATAGAGATCCTCGCGATTCGTCATCACTGCCCCCATGATCACGTCGCTGTGCCCGTTCAAATACTTCGTCATGGAGTGCATGACGATATCCACTCCAAGATCGAGCGGATTCTGGAAAATCGGACTCATAAAGGTATTGTCGATCGCCGTCAGAACGCCGTTCTCTTTCCCTATGGCAACAATTGCGGCAATATCATTCAAGTTCAAGAGTGGATTCGTTGGGCTCTCGAACCAGATCATCTTCGTGTTGGACTTGATTGCCGCGCGAACATTCTCTAAATCTTTGAAGCTAACAAAGCTCGTATCAATCCCCCGTGCTGAAGCAATGTCTAGCAGATAACGATAGGTTCCACCGTAGATATCATCTCCAGTGACGATGTGATCACCCGTCTTAAGTTTCGCAAACACGCAATCCACCGCCGCCATACCGCTTGCCAGCGCAAGGGCGTACTCAGCGTTTTCTGCCGTCGCCAACATATCTTGCAGAACTGTCCGGGTGGGGTTGTCCGTACGGGTGTAGTCGAACCCCTTGTATTCGCCAGGAGCAACTTGTGCGAACGTTGAAGTTTGGAAGATCGGAGGGTTCACCGAACCGTATTGCGGCTCGGGCCGCGAACCGAGATAAACGAGCTTTGTTTGTTTTTTCATTGACTGTGCTACTTAGGAATCAGAACGATTCCGTGCAATAAACCACCTGTTTGGGGAGGAGCATTTCAAAGGATGCAATTGCTTGATCTGAACCGATGATCCGTCCGGCATCTACCAGTGTCTTAATATCAGGCTGCCCCATCACTGCGAGTGTCAGATCGGAGACATCGCATTTGATCACTAAATCACCTCGCCCGAAGACGCCATTGTTATCGGTGATGATGGGGTCGCTTACATCAAATTTCAGTCCACAAGCCAATAGCCCGAGCTTGGCAAGGGTTGATTCGACGTTCACGATACGGTACATCGTGTTGCGCTTGAGTTCTAGCTTCATGTCTTTGTCGAAGTAAAAATTTATAAGCGGCGATCCGTCGGGCTCCTGCCAACTCACATCGGATTTATTGATCGCCATCGCTTTTGCATGAGCCAGCAAACTCCGATATCCGCGCTGAGTGCTCCAAACAAATTCACCGAGTTCAAGAGTGTTATAGAACCCTTCCGGGTTACACCAGAAATACCCCTCTACTGGATCTCCTACTGCGTAGATCACGGGCGCAACCATCCCCATGCGATTCTTCCAGTGCGTGTCGTTGCGTTTGACCGCACCAGCCTTGTCTTGGATAAAGGCTTCAAAGCAGTCATGCAATTGATCAAGTTCAGTTGACTTGATTTGCCGGATTGGGAGTTCTGCCTTCAGTTTGGGCATCAGGTGTACGGGAACCGTAATGTTCCATCGCCAGCCGCAAGTGGCATATCCAGACTTACGATAAAACCACTCCCGCACCGCGTAGAGGTTCGTGAGAGCATATCCACGATTGAAAGCCTCACTAAGCATTGCCTCCATCCCCAGTTGACCAACACCCTGACCGCGATACTCACCGAGCGTTCCGACGGCACCGATCCCCGCGCAGCCCAAGATTTCACCGCGCAGAACCGTAGGAAAATCGTGGATCTTAGCTCCAAATGCTGGCTTGCCGTCTACTCGACCGAGAAAGAACGCCTGCGTTGATTCAGGTGGAGTCAAAGGCTCATCAATATGACCATTGCCATAAACATGCTCCCAAACATGCAGCAAATCTGGGTAGTCAGCTTCTGTTGCTTCTCGCAGAATAAATTCGCTCATAGATCTAGAGGGGGAGGGCGTGGATGTCCTTATTTGTATTCAGAACAAAGCAGGAATGAATCTTCCCAACAGATTTCACCTTGCTCAGCTTCTCACGGACAATACGCTCGTAATCGTGCATATCACGAGCAACGACTTTCATCATAAAGTCGTAATCACCGCTCACGTGGTGGCATTCCAAAACTTCAGGAATCTTCTTGATTGAGTCAATAAACTTCTCAATCGGCTCATCTTGGTGCATTGCTAGGCTCACCATCGCCATAACAACCAGAGGAAAGCCAAGCCGCTCATGATTCACTGTCGCCACATATCCGGTGATAAATCCAGAATCCTCTAATCGGCGAACGCGCTGAAGCATCGACGGTGGGCTGAGGCCGACTCGCTTCGCTAACTCTGCGTTGGTAATGCGCCCGGAATCCTGCAGAATCCTCAAGACTTCTAAATCGACTTTGTCCAGCCTCTCTTTCATTTGCGTTGCCTAATATTATTCGGAATTGAACTGTAGCCCTGGGGATTGACCCAAGTATTTTTACGACGGAGGAGGATAAGGCGTATGATCAGGGCAATATGAGTCAAGCCGTTCAAGCTCCCGTCTGGGATTTGACCCCTTTCTTCCCTTCTATTGAGTCCAGTGAGTTCGAAACTGCCGTTGCAAATCTCAAAAATCTAGTTGCAAAAGCAGAGTCGATGGTTGCTGACTTTGCGATGGAAGACGTCTCCTCACAAGCCACTCCCGACCAACTCGCTGACGCGATCAGTCTGAGTAACGAAATTGGCACTGATAGCCGAATCATTTTCGGATACGTTAGCCTCAAGATTGCCGCTGATGCCAGCGATTCCGTTGCCCAAGCGAAAATGAGCGAATTGAAACCGCTTCAAACTCGCATTTCCAAGTTCAGCACCGCAGTGACCGCATGGATCGGTCAGTCAGATGTGGAGGCAGCAATCAGCTCCAATCCCGTTTGTGGAGACCACGCCTTCCCGCTCCGCAAAACAAAGACAAAGGCAACCCACCTCATGTCGGGCGCAGAGGAAAAGCTTGCCGCTGATCTCTCTGAATCCGGCGACTCGGCTTGGAGCAAGCTCTACTTTGATTTCTCATCAAACATCGAAGTCACTGTTGGTGAAGAAACCGTACCGATGTCCGCCGCCCGCGCGATGGCATTCCATGCTGATGCAGAAACTCGTCGCAGCGCGTACCACGCCGAACTCGATGCCTGGAAAGCCAATGAGCTTCCTATTGCCGCTTGTTTGAACTCGATCAAAGGTGCCAACAATCTGCTGGCGGAAAAGCGCGGTTGGGGTGAACAACTCGACATCACCCTGTTCAACTGCAACATGGATCGAGAAAGCCTAGAAGCCATGCTTGATGCGGCACGTGACTCCTTCCCCGCATTCCGGAAGTACCTGCAAGCGAAAGGTAAGGCTCTCGGTCATACAAACGGTCTGCCCTTCTACGACATCTTTGCTCCGATGGGTGCCGACCGCGATTGGAGTTGGGATCAAGCCGCAGACTTCGTAGAGGACGGATTCCGTAGCTACTCCGACAAACTTGGCGACTTCGCTCGCCGCTCTTTCAATGAAAACTGGCACGATGTCCCGCCGCGTAAAGGCAAACGAGACGGCGCATTCTGCTCTGGCATCCGAAACGATGAAAGCCGCATGCTTCACAACTATAAGGAGTCGTTCAAGTCCGTATCGACTCTTGCTCACGAGCTGGGGCACGCTTACCACAACGTCTGCCTAAAGGATCGCACTCCGATGCAAAAGAGCACGCCAATGACTTTGGCAGAGACGGCAAGCATCTTCTGCGAAACGATTATCAAGCGGCGCGCCCTCAAGGAAACGAGCGGCGACGAGCGACTTGCCATCCTAGAAGCCTCCATTCAGGGCGAGTGCCAAGTGGTCGTGGACATTACAAGCCGATACCTTTTTGAATCAAACGGCATTGCCAAGCGCAAAGAGCGCGAACTTTCTGCCGCGGAAATGTGTGAGATCATGGCTCAGGCTCAGCGCGATACCTATGGTGACGGCCTCGACCAAGATTTGCTCCATCCTTACATGTGGGCAGTGAAGCCGCACTACTACGGCTACATGGCGTTTTATAACTTCCCCTACATGTTCGGTCTTTTGTTCGCCTTGGGGCTGTATCGCATCTACGAAGCCGAGCCAAATGGCTTCCACGCCCGCTACGATGATCTGCTTTCTAGCACCGGTATGCACATGGCTGCTGATCTGACTGATCGCTTTGGTATCAATATCCGCGACAAAGCTTTTTGGGCTGGTTCGCTGGCGGTTGTTGAAGAAGATATCAATCAGTTTCTTCAAGCGGTGAAGTAGATTCTGCTTTCGGGGAGTCAGCCATTTGTGGCTGGCTCTCCGCATCTGTCAGATAGCGGATATTCGTGATGATCACGTTGCGCCGCGAACCGAGCATCGCTTTCAAACCGATCGCCGCATTCCCGTGCAGCCATTGAAGCCACCATTTCTTTGTCACGGCCTGCGGGACAATCACCGTGACCATCATATTCTTCTTGGTCTGGAGAAGCTCATCCACATATCGTCCTATGGGCTCAATTACGGAGCGATAAGGGGAATCCAGAACCACAAGCGGCATCGCGATCCCAAGCCGCACCCACTCAGATTTGAGGTTCTTGGCGTGCTCTGGATCAAGACTCACATGGACAGCTTGACAGTCAGGAGTTGCCTTCTGGGCGTAGCTAATCGCCTGCAAAACACCTCTATGCAATCGCGGGATCAGCAGAATCGTCGTCATGTGCGCATCCGTAGTGATGACATCAGTTGGAGTCACAGTCAGAGCTTTGCCGAGACGCTTGTAGTAGCTGTTGATTAGCTGGAATATCCCAATCAAACCGATCATTGCGAAGACGACCAAGTACGCCTTTTCTGACCACTTTGTCACGAGCAGAATTCCCGCTACGACGGTCGTACATAGTCCCCCAAAGATAGACACAATCTGCTGAAGATTCAACTTCCGGATGGCTTTGCTATGCGCGGCGACGTTCACAGGCTCACCCTCTACCTTATCCTTGGCAAACCGCGTGTTGTTGATGAACTTGATCTTGCCAAAATGCACCGCCATCCCAAACTGGCTCAGCGTGAATCCGACGAAGACCCCCAGTGCATAGAGAGGAATCAAAAGGTGGGTATCCGCTTTGAAGGTAATGATGATGCCCATCGAGACGAACGCAAGCAGGAGAATCCCGTTCTGGAAAACGAGCCTGTCGCCGAGTGAACTCAGCTGGCGCGGGAGATAACCATCCTTCGCAATGAAACTGGCAAGCCGCGGGAAGTCAGCGAAGGCAGTATTCGCGGCAAGGAAGAGAATTCCTGCGGTCATCATCAGAGTTGCTTTGTAGAAAATCGAATCTGCGCCGAATTCCATTGCCGCTATCTGAGCAAGTACGGTTCGATAGCCTTCAGCTTCTGAATTCATTGGGACAATACCGTTGTGCCACGCCGCCCAGCTCAGTCCGAAAAACATGATGCCAAGCAGTGTCACCATCCCGATGAGAGCACGAGAAGCATTGCGAGCCTCGGGTTCCTTGAAAGCACTTACACCGTTAGCAATTGCCTCTGTCCCCGTCAAAGCCGTACAGGAAGCGGCAAAACCACGCAAGATCAGGAATGCACCCAGTGAATGGCTCATGTCTGCCGGCGGCAGGTTCGGAGTGATGTGTTCATGCCAGCCCATCAAAATCGCCTTGATGATCAAGATGAAGACAAAGAGAACGAAACCGTATGTCGGTATCGCGAAGACCAGACCGC
The DNA here is from genome assembly GCA_020438215.1 of Armatimonadota bacterium. Classification (GTDB taxonomy): domain Bacteria; phylum Armatimonadota; class Fimbriimonadia; order Fimbriimonadales; family Fimbriimonadaceae; genus UphvI-Ar2. The sequence continues at coordinate 7,683 of JAGQUX010000046.1, forward strand.
TCTCCTTTGCCCCACGCATGTTCATGATGCCAAGGAAGAGAATCGCTGCACAGGCGATCGGCACGGCGTATGGTTGAACATCGTTATTGATCGAAACAATCGCCTGAACGCCTGCCGCAATTGAGACCGCAACCGTCAGAACGTAGTCAATCAGAAGGGCTGCGCCCGCCACCTGTCCCGCAACCGGCCCGAGGTTGTCCTTGCTAACAACATAGGTGCCCCCATTGTTTGGATATGCGTAGATGGTCTGCCGATAGGAAAAGGCAATGATAACCATCAATAGAATGAGGGCAAGCGAAATCGGCAGAAGCTTTCCATATGCCGCAATACTCCCCGCCAAAATCAGAACGAGCAGGACTTCCTCGGTGGCATAGGCGACGCTGGACATCGCGTCGCTGGCAAAAACCGCTAATCCGAATGGAACGTTGAGACGCTCGCCGTGTGCATACTTGGTCGCAATTGGACGACCAATCAGGAATTGCTTGATGCGTTGATAGGTGGACATTTTTGCCGAACTCAACCAAGAGCTCGACTCCCAAATATCAAGTATTCAACTTTTCAAAAGGCTTTGTGTGGTGGTAAGTCCAAATACTTTTCTTGTGAATTATTTGACCTCAATCCAATCGGGACGGATGGACTCTTGTCCATCCAAAAACCGCCCGAATTTGTCGGTTACAGCAACCTGAGCATTACCAACTTCAGGGTCACGGATTGAGGCACCCATTCGCACCCCACACCATCCGCCGCTTTGCAATGGAACCAATGCAACGAATGTGCTGGAAACAAACGGATATTGCTTGCCCCGATAGGAGAAGCTTTCTGAATCCCAAGTCACGCCAACCTTGTTAAGCAGAACCTTCATCCGAGGCTCGGTGCGTGGGTCAGCTACGATCAGCTGGTTATCCAGTTCCTTCGGCCATTCTGTGCTGGCGTTCTTAGCTTCAATCCAATCCTTGGCGTTCGGCCCAACATACAGTTTGAATCGCCTTGACTCTGATCGCCAGGAATTCGCAATGCGGCGTGGCATGGAGATCAACCGCCCAAAGGGATCAATATTCACTGCATCCGGTTTCACACTCATCGGGATTGAGAACGTCGAAACCCCTCCGAGCGTTTTCTCGATTTGAGCCGAGTACGACTGAGACTCTTTCCCTGTTCGCACGAGAATTTCCACCTTTGCACGGTAAGGAACATCAGCTTGCTCAACTGTGCCCTTAAGAGCGCCATCTTCATATCGTACATTCTTGACATCAAACGTTGGCCAAGCTGAGTTATCTAGCCACTGATCAAAGAACCACTGCCACTCCGGCCCGCAAACCTCAGCGAAGTCTTCCCACTCGATACCTCGATCAGGTGCCGGGGTTTCCAGCCATTTCTTTGTTGCAGCAACGAACTGCTCGCGTCCCATTTCGTACTCCAACTGCTGGAGAACGTAAGAGCCCTTTCCATATCCCATGATGCTAGCGGGCGGCCCAACAAATGCACCCGCATTCCGCATAGGCATCGCCGACCAACCAGGCTGAGTGCGAATCGCATCAACAAACACTTTTCGTTTGGCGTTTACATCACCGATTGCACCTTCGCGGCGATACCAATTCTCACTAAAAGACGCCCAGCTCTCATTCCAAAACGTGGTCATGTATGTGTTGGCTTTGATGCCACCGAACCATGTGTGGCTCGGCTCGTGAGGATCTTCGTCTGGGAGCCAACCAGTGCCGTATGTTGCGTAGGAATAGGCCTCAAGCGCACCGCCGCCATAGAGCTTGGTCACAACTTGACCGTAGCTGGAAAACGGTAAGGGCTTGAGCTTGCTGAAGAATTGAATCACAGGAGGCAGAAGCTCAAGCTGAGTCTCCATTTCCTCATCGGTCATTTCCTTTGTCCAGACGTGGTACTCCTTCCCTCCCACCATCCGAGATTTGTGTTTGAAAGCCCCTGCACTCAATGAAAGCCAGCAGATCGGCAAATCCATCTTGTAGCTCACGGTTTTTGATTCGCCCGTTGACTCTGCAGTCTTTTCGCCTTGAGCGACTACGAGCCAATTCTTGGGAACAGTGGTCTTGGTCGTGAAGGTCACCGGGTGCCGGGCGATTGCGGGCCACCAAAGATCGTTGGTGAGCATCACCTCATCATCAACAATTGCTCCGGAAAACCGAGGAGTATCCACCACACCTTCATAATTGAACTTGAGCTTCCACTTATCCTTACCCGGGTTCGGAAGGAGAATCGTGCCCCCCGCTTGCTGATACTCAACTGCTTTACCTTGATCATCTGTCACCGAGCTCACTTTGAAATTGGGGCCAAGCCGAACAAAGTAGCTATCATCTATGTCCCCTTTTTTGCGGAGATTTGCCCATGTCGAGAACTTTGCAACCTTTGCAGGCACATCAAAGCTGATCTCCATATCCAGATGATCAATCACGGCTCCACGGTACTCCGTCTCGGGGATATGCTCTACAATCTTGCCGTTTTCGACTCGGTAGATCATCTCGCCATAATCTTGAGTGGTGAGCGGGGTACTAAAAACAACAAACTCGCGATCACCAAATGGGTCAGGAAGGTCAATTGCTGACCAACCAAATCGTCCCACCCCAAACGCACCCTGACGGCGGAGGAAAGCAAAACTCCCCTTGAGTTCCGGACTCGCGAGTGCCTCAATGCCATCAATATTCCGCGCTTTGGCGAGGTCGTTGAGCCCTTCAATCGGAGAAGTAGCCAGGAGAGATAGGGCAAGAACCCATTGGATCATTCGCCAATTCTACGCGTTTTTGAACCGGGACATGTTGCGATGACGAGCGAAAATCGTCATAATAGTCAGAGAGGCGAACGGCGACGTAGCTCAGTTGGTTAGAGCGAACGGTTCATACCCGTTAGGTCCGCGGTTCAAGTCCGCGCGTCGCTACCATCGTTCCTCTATAACCCAAAAACATCTCGATAATCCATAAATCATCAACCCCGGGTCGCAATGACTCGGGGTCTTTTTTGGTCTGAAACTTGAAGAGTGTTATTCAGTTCGGAGTGCTTCGATTGGGCTGAGAGCAGATGCGCGCATTGCCGGATACATCCCAAAGACGATTCCAATCAATGCGCTGAACATGCATGAATAGATCGCAGCTGTAATTGGGAAAACCATCGGCATCCCAGAATCACCCATAAACTTGAGTTGCTTTGTAATCAAGGTCACAAGCTGACCGAAACCATAAGCAATCGACATCCCGATCAGGCCACCAATCATGGAGAGCAAGGCCGCTTCGACAAGAAACTGGAACAGAACCGCACCTCGCCGGGCACCGACTGCTTTCCGCAAGCCGATTTCCCGCGTTCGCTCCGTAACACTCACCAGCATAATGTTCATGATGCCGATGCCACCAACGAGCAAGCTCAAAGCGGCAATGCCAGCGAGGACTGCACCAGCACCACCAAGAATGGCATTGAAGACTCCTAGGATTGATTCGCGCGAGTCGATACGATAAACCTTCTTATTGTTAGATTTTTCCATCAACACTTCCCAGACTTCATCCATGGTCTCGTTGACCTTATAGCCTTCATTCGGGCGCATTGTGATCATGGAGACCATGTCACTGCCGGTGATCTTATCTTGGACGGTTGTGATGGGAATCCAAACATCGCGCTTGTTCGATTGCCCCATCATCTCAAACTCCTCCATGACCCCAACGACTTCTAGGGTTGCGCCTGGAATAGTGATGAGCTTCCCGAGCGGATCTGCACCATCAAATAGCTTCTCGCCAATCTCCTTCCCGATCACACAAACGTTTGAGCGATTGAGTACATCGGTGTCATCTACATGGCGACCACTGGTCACTTCAATCTTATTCAGGACGGCAGCATACTGATCAACGCCGGTGATATCAGCGTCAGAAATTGAGTTATCGAGGTAAGTGGCTTTTTGGGTGCCCTGCATCACAAACGAAGAGGCCAAGTCCACCGATGGGCATCGATCAAGGATCATTTGCTGATCTTCTAACTTCAACCCCTCAATCTCTGAGGATTGATCAGCGCGAGATTCAAACGCGCCCTGCCACATCACAAAGATCGTGTCCGAGCCGAGCCGCTCAAATTCACCAGTGAGGAACGATTTGAACCCATTCGAGACCATAACGATCATGGTCACGCTCATAACGCCGATGATGACGCCGAGCATCGTCAAGAACGCCCGAAGCTTATGTAGCTTCAGCATGTTCCATGCGACACGAATGAGTTCAAAAACGCTCATGGATTACTCTCCAGAACCGGAGTCGCCTTCACCGCCGGATTCACCCTCAGAATTCTCGCCGTCACCACCGCCATCACCGTCACCACCGAAGGACATCATGCCTTGGCGCGGTGGGCCGCTAAATTCCGGTTTGAGAATCAACTGGCCTTCCTTCACACCCGAGAGAATTTCAAAGTTGACTTGGTTCTTGTCACCAACTTCCACGTATTTCTTCTCACCAAATGACTTGCCTTTTTGACCCGGCATCTTTTGCTTTTGCTTTTCTGCCGCGGCTTCCTTGGCTTCCTTCTCGGTGGTGAAAAGAACGTAATGCCCTTGCTTGTCCTTACCGACAAAGCTGATCGGAACGACCATCACATTGCTCTTATCAATCGGCTTCATGGTGCATTTCGCGCTCATTCCCGATTTGAGTTGGTTGCTGACGTTTTCAAGCAGAACTTCGACTTCGTACTTGACAACCCCACTTGCAGCAACACCCTGCGCACCGATCACTTGAGCAGGAGCAATCTTTGTAATTTGCCCATCAAACTTCTCGTTAGGCAATGCATCAACGCTGACTTCGGAATTCAATCCAAGTCGAAGCTTAGCCACATCAATTTCGTTGATTTCCAGCTTGACGAGCATCGCGTCCCGATTTTCCAGAGCGACAATTGTCGAACCGGAGCTAAACGCACTAAGCGCGGCAACAAGCTCACCCTCTTGCACCAAGCGTCGAGTCACAACCCCGCTAATTGGAGCGCGAATTTCGGTTTCTCCGAGTTGCCGAAGTGTGTCTTGATAGCTGGAATTGATTTGCTCAACCGAGCTTTGAGTTCGGATTTTGCTTTCTTCCAGAACCTGAATATCTTTGAGTGCCGCTTCTGCATCACGAACATCAGCTTTGGCACGTTCATATTCGAGTTGCTTGGTTTCATCGCTGACTCGACCGAGCTTTGCCCGGGAAAGATCGGCTTCCGCCTGCTTGATCTGCTCTTGAGATCGCTCTCGTTCTAGCCTTTGCTCACGATCTAACCGGCTTAATGAATCTTGGACAGATGCCAGTCGTGTTTCGGCGAGCTGGCGGCTGAGTTCTGCACTTTCCACCTCTCGGCCCGCCGCATATCCTTTTGCGTAGAGTTCTTTCGCACGATTCTCTGCGATCTTTGCTTTTTCTAAATTGTTCGCCGCATCCTTCACCGCAACTTCAGCGTTGGTGCGGGCATTCGGCTGGTTGATGTTGACCAGCAGGTCATATCCTTTCTTTGCACTGGAAAGATTTGATTCCGCCGAAACAATCGATGCCGATGTCTGCGCGGGCTGGGCCTTGAGTTCCTTTTGAATTTGAGCCAACCGCGACTTCGCGCGTGAGAGGTTGGTTTGTGCGGTCACCCGTCGTTGCTGGATTTCAATTGCAAGTCGGCGGACATCACTTTGTGCCCCTTTGAGCTGAGCGCGATTCTGCGCCACTTGAAGTTCGGTTTCTTGCGGGTCGATGACGGCAATCAATTCGCCCTTTTCGACAAAGTCCCCTTCATCAACCAGAAGCTTCGCCACACGACCGCCGACCCGGCTTTTGACTTCAACAGACTTTTCCGCTTCGAGCGAACCGGTTTCGATGACAGTGACCGTGAGATCGCCCTTCTTGACTGTCTCGGTCGTTCGATCCTTCGTCTTGTTCAGCTGTGCCGCCATCTGCTTCTGAGCGTTCATCACGTTCATGGCGACCATGCCAATCCCACCCAGAATAACGACAAGAACAAATAATCCTATCCAAATGCGTTTCATATTCGCGAACCCAAAACCCAGATTTGGTTATCTCCCGTTACGTGGCCACGGCCCAGAGGTTGCTGGAATAGGCCAACTATCAGGATAAACCACATAAACTGCCCGTCCTGAGGACGCCCAGGCCCGATCAAACGCCGCACGGTCGTACGTCATACGGACAACATTCCTACCGGGATCATTGAAAACTGGGTTCCCAGCCTCATCAAAACCAACTAACACAACAAGATGGCCATCATTGCCGGAACGTTCCGGCTTGCCCTTCAAATAGTCATAAGCGACCGATGTAGCAATCGGCACGCCTGCTTCAATCCAGTCTTCTAAGTCCCGGATGTCACGGAATCGACTCACGAATGCGGTCATGCCAGGTTTGCTCGCCGCATAAGCCATGTTAAAAGACCAGTTGCCTGTTCCTTCCCAACCGGGATCAAAAACGCCTGCCTGGACTAC
>JAGQUX010000047.1 GCA_020438215.1 Armatimonadota bacterium
GTTCCGCCGCATCAAAAAGTGCCTGCGTATTCGCGGCTTGGCTAATCCCATAAACCCAATACTCGGCATTCGGGGCAGATCGAGAGCGGAGAGTATAGAGATAGGGTGTAGCTGTCGGAGGAAAAAAAAAAAAAAAAAAAAAAATCGCAACCCGCGAAGATGCCCCAATCCTCCACACCCTGATTCGTGATCTGGCAGAGTACGAAAAGCTCCTTGACCAGTGTGTTTTGAGTGTGGAAAACCTTGTGGAAAATCTGTGGGAAACTCCATGCGGGGCAGAAGCTTTGATCGCAGAAATGGATGGTGGTGCAGTTGGATACGCGTTGTTTTTCCCCACGTTTTCCACATTCTTGGGTATGCCTGGATTACACCTCGAAGACCTCTTTGTAAAGCCTGAATATCGCGGTCATGGCATTGGTTTGGCACTCATCAGCGCGATGGGGAAGATCGCGGTTGAGCGCGGGTATCAGCGAGTTGAATGGGCAGTTCTGGATTGGAATCAACCGTCCATTGAGCTATACCGCTCGCTGGGAGCCGCTTCGTTGAATGAGTGGATTCCGATGCGGGTAGATGGTGAAGGGATAGCTCGATTAGCGGCGGTTTCCTCGCAAAATATAGTGAGTTAGTCCAGGTAATTTCACTGGTTATCCCCCTCAATATCCCGGGACGAGTTGATTCTTATCACGAATTATTCATATAGTGTAAACGAGGTTACTAAACCTAATGAACATGAAATCAATTCTTTCGATTGCGGTTTTGGCGGGGCTTGCAACTTTTGCAAGTGCACAAAATGGTGTGCTCTATTACAGTCAAGATAGCACTGGCGATCTGTTCTCCTTGGATACATCCACTGGTGTAGCAACGCTTGCAGGAACAACAGGTGTGACCAGCTCAACAGTTGGCCTTTCTAAAGGAACTCTTGGCGATCTTTACGGAACGACATTCCAAAACCTGTCTCGCATCACTCCAAACAGTGGTCACACTGTGATTGGCGGAAACATTGCGGCAGAAGGTCTCGCATATGACGTGTCCACTGACACTCTGTACTGGTCAATCAACGGCAGCTTTGGCTCCGCTGACCCCGCTACGGGGAACCGAACGACCACACTTGCTGCACCCGGTGCTGACTATGAAGGGCTGACCTATCACAACGGCTTTGTCTACGGTATCGCGGATGGCGGTGACTTTTCTCGCTATGAAATCGCTACCGATACTTGGACATTCCTCGCAAATGTAGGGTTCGGTAGCGATAATGCTGGCTTGGCATATGATGCAGTTGGGGATACCTTCTACATTACGTCCGACTTTGACAACAACCTCTATGCAATGAATGGTTCAACCTTCGTTGTAAGCTTAGTTGGCGATACTGGTCTTGCCGATGCATCTGGTGGGCTTGCCTTCCAAGCTAATCCTGTTCCAGAACCAGCGACTATGGCTATTCTTGGTCTGGGCGCGCTTGCGGCTCTGCGACGACGCAAAAAATAAGTAGCTTTTTACGAGTTATTCAGAGAGGTGTCTGCTCATGCAGATGCCTCTTTTTACATCCCCATTACTTTGACGACTACGCGCTTGCGCCGCTGCCCATCGAATTCGGCATAGAACACCTGTTGCCACGGGCCAAGATCGAGGCTTCCGTTTGTAATCGGGAGAATCACCTGGTGGTGCATGATCAGGTTCTTGAGATGTGCCTCACCGTTATCCTCTCCGGTTTGGTGGTGGCGGTAATTCTTCTTGGGAGCAAGATGATCCAGCCATTCGTGGATATCGGCAATGAGGCCGCCTTCCCAATCATTCACATACACTGCGGCGGTGATGTGCATGGCAGAAACCAGCACCATGCCTTCGGTGATCCCCGATTCGATGACGATCTGTTCCACCTCATCGGTGATGCGCACAAATTCTTCGCGCTTGCGGGTCTCGAACCACAGATATTCGGTGTGCGTTTTCATTCTCATCGTGAGCATATCTAACTCGGGCGCTGGGTAACCTGAACCCATGACGACTCGCTTTGTTCACACTCCTGTTTCTCGCCCCGAACTGATGATTTACGCGCAGTTCCAGGGGGGAGACTTGCCGGTGGATGCCACTCCTGAAATGACTGCCGCAAGCAAACGCTCAGACTTTGATGCCTCAGCAGGAACCAGCGCCAGCGTTTTCCCGGCGAACGCCCCGCGAGCGCTCCTGATCGGACTCGGCGAAAAGGACAAGTGGAGTCACGAGACGGCTCGGAAAGTCGCAGAAGCGATTGCTCCCGTCATCATCGCGACAAAAGCCGGCTCAGTGCAGTTTGATCTCCGCGATGTGCCGCTTGCATCTGAGTTCGGACGCGAATTTGGGGTCGCACTTGCCAAAGCGGGATGGGATGGCCGGAGCATGGTTAGCAAGAAGGATGATGATCGCAAGGTCGAGACTTCTGCGTTGGAAGAGAACTTCGACAAGGGCTTGATCGCTGGTCTTGGGCTCGGTACCAGCGTGAACATGTGCCGTGATCTGGTGAACACTCCGCCCAACATCGCCACCCCGAAATGGATGGCAGATTACGCAATGCAGGTGGGCAAAGAAGCCGGGCTGGAAGTCAGCATGATCTCCGGCGATGGGTTGGACGAACATCAACTCGTCGGCTTGCAAAATGTGGGTCGCGCTTCGATTAATGAGCCGTGTTTGATTCGCATTGAATACAAGCCGAGCGATATTGTTGTGGGTCAGCCGGTAGTGCTGGTTGGGAAGACGATCACCTACGATACGGGCGGACTCAGTATCAAAGGGAAGGATGGAATGCCGGGCATGAAGTGTGATAAGGGCGGCGGATGCGCTGTTCTTGCTGCGATGCACGCCATTGCGACCGTCATCAAGCCGAAAGCGCACGTTGTCGCTCTCCTTGTGGCGGCGGAGAACTGCATCTCCGAGAATGCTTACCGCCCGGATGATGTCATCACCTACCGCAACGGAGTGACCGTTGAAGTCACCAATACGGATGCGGAAGGACGGCTTGTTCTCGCCGATGGGTTGATCTGGGCGTGCGAAGTCGAGCGGGCATCCAAGATCGTGGATATGGCGACTCTGACTGGTGGAGTTGTGACCGCGCTCGGTCATGTTTTTGCCGGCGGTTTTGGAAACGATGATGGGCACTACTCCGCTCTCGAACAGGCAGGGAAGTCCAGCGGTGACAAGATGTGGCGGCTCCCACTTCATGATGAATACAAGGAGTACATGAAGTCTCCGATTGCGGACATTGTGAACTCGGTGAAAGGCGGGAAGGCGCATCCCGTACAAGGCGGCACGTTCCTTAGCTTCTTTGTGGAGGAAGGCACTCCTTGGGTGCATATTGATATTGCAGGGAAAGCAATGCCTGCAGATGGCCCGACCGGATTCGGTGTGCGGATTCTGGCGGAATGGCTAGAACAGACCGCATCCTGACAAACGCTGACTGACTTTCGGTAGCATCCGGAGCATGTCAAGTGCAATGGATGCTTTGAAAGCTCGCTTGTTTGAGGCGAACGCAATCGGAATGGCGATTGCCGTTCTGGATTGGGATCAGCAATGCAATATGCCGCACGGCGGCGGTGCCGCTCGGGCTGAGCATGTTGGGGTGCTCAGCAAACTCGCTCACGAATCGGTTGTTTCGGATGAGACTCAGCGTGCTCTGGAAGCGGCGGAACGCGAAGTCGATCCGAACACGGTTGATGGTGCATGTGTACGCCTGACCCGTCGCGGGTTGGATATGGAGACAAAGCTCCCGGGCGATTTTGTTGCCGAGAAAGCACGAGCCTCTGCTCAAGCACACGAGACTTGGGTCAAGGCGCGCACAGCTGATGATTTTGAAGCGTTCCGTCCCACGATGGAGAAGATGGTCGAGATTGCTCGCCAAGAAGCGGAGTATCTCGGCTACAAAGACCACATCTACGATGCGCTGACCGACAAGTACGAAGAAGGCGCAACCAAGAAGTTCTGGGATGGGATGTTCGATCAGATTCGCCAGCCGCTCACCGATCTGGTAGCGGAGATTGGCAAGAAGCCAGCACCGAACGATGCCTTTTTAACCGGCAATTGGGATGAAGCCAAACAGCGCGAATTCAGCCTCAAACTGATGGAAGCGATTGGCTTTGATATGGAGCGCGGTCGGCTTGATGTTGCCGCTCACCCGTTCTGCACCAATTTCTCAGTGGGGGATGTTCGATTGACGACTCGATTCCAAGAGTTCTTGCCAACCAGCATTTTTGGAACTCTCCACGAGGCTGGCCACGGAATGTACGAACAAGGCTCGCCGATGGAGTGGGATCGTTTGCCGGTGGCGGGCGGAGTTTCTCTTGGCTTCCATGAAAGCCAAAGCCGCACCTGGGAGAACATCGTTGGGCGATCAAAGGCGTTCTGGAAATTCTTCTATCCGCAACTCCAACAAACTCTGACGCAGTTCCAATCCATTAGCATGGATGACTTCTATCGCTCGGTGAACAAAGTCGAGCCGTCGCTGATCCGGGTGGAAGCCGATGAATTGACTTACAATCTCCACATTCTCATTCGGTTTGAGCTGGAATGCGAGATGCTGGAAGGCACTCTTGCGGTGAAGGATTTGCCTGCTGCCTGGAATGAAAAGTATGAGAAGTATCTAGGCATCACACCTCCGAACGATAAGGATGGCTGTATGCAGGATGTCCACTGGTCGGCGGCACTGATGGGATACTTCCCAACGTACAGCATGGGCAATATCCTCAGCTATCAAATCTGGTCAGAACTCGAGAAATCGGTGGGTGATACGAACGCGCTGATGGAAAAAGGTGAGTTCAAGCCGATCCTGGATTGGTTGATTGACAACATGTATCAGCATGGTCAGCGATTCCAACCGCAAGTGCTTCTTCAGAAGCTCTGTGGTGGTGGGCTGGATGCTCAGCCGTACTTGAACGGCATGACCAAGAAGTATTCCGAAATTTACGGACTTTGAGATACAAAAATCTCCCCTCGGCTATGAGCCCGAGGGGAGATTTCTTGGTTTAAGACTTGCGCCGTTTGAGCAGAGCAAGTGCTCCAAGGCTCAGTAAGCCAAGCGTTGCTGGCTCGGGAACAGGATCCGCGGGGCGAACCAGTGACCAAGAATTGACGGTGGCATTGGAACTGTTACCAAGATTTACCCAGTTGGTACCAAGGAGCAATTCCACCGTAATGTTATTGATCGTCGTGGTTTGCCCGGTGATTTCGTGAGCGCGTTCACCGAATCCATCGACCGAGCCAGCATTGATGCCGGTGATATCGCCGATGAGCGAGAAGGTTGGATAGGTGAGGCGTACCGTCACGACGCCCGCACCGGTGTTCACATCGAACGGATCAGTTGTCTTGCCTGAGTTGATGTCCTCAACGGTGTTTCCGGTGACAACGAAATCGCCAAGCCCGGTCAGAGGGCCAACGTTCGCATCGAACTGGAAGTGGGTGAGATCAGATTGAGTGACCGTCGTGGGTTGATTACTTGCTGACTCGTTGAGAGTTGTATTCAGCAAAGTCGTGACAACATTGAAAGTCGCGTTGTAAGAAAATCCCCAGTCGTCTCCGGCAAAGCTGTAAGCGAATCCACTACTGCTCAGAGCCGCAAGGGCAGCTAGCACAAAACCTGTCCTCTTCATACTAACAATCTTACCAATGCTTGTTAGGCGGAGGTTATGAACCCAGCAATCTTACTGAGGGCTATTTCCAGCGTTCAACGTACTTGAGGCAGCAAGCCCGTACCCGACCCCGGATGCGATTGATATAGGCCGCGCGTTCAGTCACGGAGACAGCACCACGCGCATCCAACAAGTTAAAGATGTGGCTACATTTGAGAGCGAGGTCGAGCGCGGGATACACAAGGGTTTCATGGAAGGGAGCTTTCTCACCTTCGCCAAGTCGTTTTTGTGGCTCCCCGGAAGTCAGGATTCCGAGTTCGGCATCGTAAGTCACCGGTGTTTCGATGACGCGCTTGGACTCGGCTTCGTACATATCGAAGAGTTGGAACAGCATCTCGGTAGAAGCCACTTCGAAGTTGTAGACGTTGTTTTGCATTTCTGCATCGAACTCCGCTTGACGGTAAGTGAGTTCGTCATTCCACATGAGACCATCCCAGAAGGAGTCTTGACCATTGAGCATCAGACAGAGGCGTTCCGGGCCGTAAGTAATCTCCGCGCAGACCGGATCACATTCAATCCCGCCCATCTGTTGGAAGAACGTGAACTGGGTGATTTCTGTCCCGTTTAGCCAGACTTCCCAGCCCACACCCGCGGCACCCGCGGCTTGAGATTCCCAGTCGTCTTCAACCAGGCGGATGTCGTTCTTCTTCGTGTCAAAACCGAGCGCGTCTAAAGAACCCATATACAGATCGACAATGTTGTCGGGAGAAGGCTTCATGATGACTTGGTATTGGAAGTATCGCTGGCTCCGCTGAGGGTTGCGCGTGTAGCGACCATCCGCGGGGCGGCGTGATGCTTGGACATAAGCAACATTCCAGGGATCGGGGCCAAGAGATCGCAGGGTCGTGGCTGGGTGCATGGTTCCTGCCCCCACTTCGACGTCATACGATTTCAGGATTGCGCATCCTTGTTCCGCCCAATAGTCGTCGAGGCGGCGCACCATTTCCTGGAAGGTCATCATGAGTGAGGGAGTTTACTCAGCCTCGGTACGCCTGCTTGAGGAAGACGACCGTGCCGCTCGGATCACTTGTCGTAGCAAAAAGGACGCCCGGGTGCGGCTCTTGAATGTTGCCGACATCGGCTCCGCGATCCATTGCATCTCGGACAGCCTGTTCCAGATCATCAAAGATGAGGGAGACAGCAGGCCAATGGGGAGAATCTACCGCATCGCCACCAGCATGGAGAGCCAGGCTTGCTCCCCCCGCATCAAGTGTCACCCAGTGCTCCAATTCCAGGCTTCCGTCGTGGTGCGGATAGGTGACTTCCAGCCCAAGTTTGTTGCGATAAAAGTCTACTGATGCCGCCATATCTTTGACATACAGAATGATCTGCATTTGCTTGGGCTTCGCCATAGTGCGATCAGTCTACAATAGAGATCATGTGGGCGATTGCCGCTTTTGCGATCGGAAAGACAATGACAATTGATTGGGCTAAGTTGGAGCAGGAATTCCAGTTCACTGCGCCAGGGAAGAACAAGTTGGCTTGGGTGGACACCAAGAACTATGGCAAACGACCAGAAGATTCGGTGATCGACACAATTGTGCTCCACCACACAGCCAGCCCCAACCTTGGTGGAACGGTCAAGTGGTTCACGATGGAGGAGAGCCAGGTGAGCTGCCACTTCACCATCGGGAAAGATGGGAGCATTGTGCAAATGGTGAGCTGCTATGACCGCGCCTGGCAGGCCGGGCGCAGTTCTGACGCCTATGGTCGCTCGAACGTGAACGATTTCTCCATTGGGATTGAGATTGTGAACATGGGGGATGGAAAAGACCCCTACACCGAAGACCAGCTAGAAGCGGTTGAAAATCTGGTGGGCTCGCTCATCAAAAGGTTTCCGATAAAGCAGATTGTGAGCCACGAATTCATCGCTGAGCCGGCAGGTCGAAAGAACGATCCGATCAACTATCCGTGGGAGCGTTTGGAGCGGTTCCATGTGCCGATGTACTTTGGTCAGAAGAAGGGCTAGTGTCATCAGGCCAGAAGTGGTCAGCAAAGGCGAGCCCCAAATGCGCTAGCAACCAAACTGCAATCGCCCAAGGTAAGGGAAGTAATCCAGCGAAGAAGCTCAGTATCACTAAGATTAGCAAGACCGCCAGGAATATGAACCTCACATAAAGTGGGGCTCCTTGTATCAACTGACCGAGACGAGAATTTCGTAAGATAGCTTTCCTACGTTTGATTTAGATTCCCGTTGCTTAGGAAAAGAAGTAGCGGTTCAGAACCGCCTGATACAACTTCGCCCCTTCAACTAGCTCATCAACCATCAAAAACTCATCGGCTTTGTGGCTCCGCTCGGGAGCTCCTGGCCCCATGATGACGGCATCAATCCCGCTCATATAGACAAAGTCGCAAACCCCAACAAACGGGTTGGGTGCATCCAGACCCGCGACTCGGCACGCCGCCTGTACGAGCCGTCCATCGGGGTTAGTGCGGGTTGGGGTGACCTGATCTTTCAGGATTTCCAGAGTGCATTCCGGATGTCGAGCGGCAATGGATTGCAGGTGCGCTTTCATCGCCTCGTTATCGAATGTCGGAGTGGTGCGGCAATCGAGGAAGATTTTGACTTCGGCGGGGAGAGCATTCTTCTGGTGTCCACCTTGGATGAGGGTGGGTTCGTGTGCTGCTGGCCCGAGCGTCGGGTCTTCTGCCAGTTGGTGATCAGCCACGATGTCGGTAATCAGCGGACTCGCAAGCCGGAGTGCGTTCCGCCCTTGCCAGGGCCGGGAGACATGTGCGCTTTCTCCTGTGACGGTGAACTCCGCTAGGACAACCCCTTTACAGCAGTTGGCCGGCTTCATGTGATTTGGCTCCCCGATGATTGCCGCGCTAGGGGTGGGAAGTTCGCGCCGCATCCGTTTGACTCCTTCACCTCCGATCTCCTCTTCACAACTGGCAATCAGGATGACTTCGCCTTGATCAAAGTGCGGGTGTTCGGCCCGGAATCGGAGAAAAGCGGCGGTCAAAGCCGCGACAGAGCCTTTGGCATCGTTGCTCCCCAGCCCGAGAATCTTCCCATCAACAATTTCGCCGGAATGAGGATCAAAAGTGTAGCCGGGAGCGACATCAACGGTATCGATGTGGGAATTCAGCCAGATGGAGGGCTTACCGGAACCATGCCGCGCGATGACGTTGTTCCCAATCCGCTCGGTCTTGACTCCATGCTCAGCAAGCAACGCTTCGACCAAATCGGCAGCTTGATCCTCCTCTTTGCTCAACGAGGGTGTGCGGACAAGGGCCTGAAGGAACTCGACAAGTTGCTGATCGGTCATCGCGTGATCAGTGTGCCACACCCTTCGTCGGTGAAGACTTCGCGGAGGAGGGTGTACGGCTCCTTCCCGCTGATGATATGTACCTGCTCAACTCCAGATTCGAGCGCGGCAATGGCTTCGGAGAGCTTGGCCTTCATTCCCCCCGATGCGGTTCCATTCTCGATTAATGTTTGGGCTTGAGATACGCTCATTTGGCTGATAGGGCCAGGGGCATCGAGGCTCGAAAGCACACCGCTCACTCCCGTCATGAAGATGAGCTTAGGCACGGCTAACCGGCTACTGATCTGCCTCGCGAGGGTGTCCGCGTTGATATTGAGAAAGCCGTGCTCAGGATGGTAGCCAAGGCTGGGCAGCACCGCGATTGATCCGGTTGGAAGATGTTTTTGATCGAAGTTCTGAACATCACCCACGAGCCCAAGATCAATTGTGCCGTTGTGGGGTGGTCGCAGGGAAGCAATAACTGGCCAATGATCTTTGAGGTCGCTCATCCCGGTTACGCTCAAGCCTTGTTCAGAAAGGGCAGAGCGGATTGCATCATTGACATGCGCCATCACATCGACAACGGCATCGCGAGTTGCCGGATCGGTGATCCGTCGCCCGTCCACTTTCTTGATTTCGAGACCGCGCTTTTGGCACTCTGCATCCACCTGTTTGCCCGCGCCATGAACGATGACAACGTGAAGCCCACATTGATGGAGGACAGCAATCTGCCGACCCAAGCGAGAGATGGTGGCAGGGTTTTCGAGCAACTCGCCGCCAAGCTTCACCACGATTTTCTGTCCGTGAAATGCGGCGATCCACTTTGCGCTTTGTTCGAGAGATGGGCCGGGTTCGCGGATCAAATCAATCCCTCCCGTTTGGCGATATGCTCAATGAGGGCGGCTTGCGCCCAAAGCCGGTTTTCCGCTTCATCGAAGACCAAACTGTGTTCGCTTTCCAGCATTTCTCCGCTGAGAACAACATTGCGGCGAACGGGAAGGCAGTGCATAACCTTGGCTTCGTCAGTGAGGTTCCAGGTGTTGCGATCGAATTGCCAATCGCGGAGGCCTGAGCGGAACTCGCGCTCGGCATCGGTTTGCCCCCAAAGCGGCATCGAACCCCAGCTTTTGACATACGCCACCTTGACCCCTTTCAATCCTTCGGCGCGGTCGTTTGTAACAGTGACTTTGCTCCCAGTAGCCCGGATTTCGTCCATCACTTCTGGGTCAAGATCGTAACCGTCGGGACGAACGATGCGAAGATCGCATCCCGCCAAAGCAGTTTGGAGCGCGAACGATTGCGGCACCGCCATCGGGAGAGGATTGGGGTGCCAAGCCCAGACAAGCGCAACGGGAAGCCCTTCTGGATTCCCAAAATGCTCGCGGATTGTCAGTTCATCGGCGAGTGATTGGCAGGGGTGGTGCATTGCCCCTTCCAGACTCACGATGGGAACGCCAGCGTACTGGCACATTGCGCTGAGAGTGGGTTCGGTGCGTTCGACATCCCAGCTTTCGGTGCCGGGGAAGGAACGCACTCCGAGCAGATGGAAATATCTTCCCAGCACTCCCGCCGCTTCCACGATGTTCTCTTGCTTATCCTGATCCATCACGGCGTGCGGATTCATTTCCATCTTCCAGGAATCGGCTCCCGCATTGATGGTCTGGCAACTTGCGCCGAGCCGCCAACAGGCTTGCTCCCAGCTTATCCGAGTGCGGAGACTGGGATTGAAATATAGCCCACCAACACGAAGGTTTTGCTCGGTAGGGGGCGTGGTCAGGGCTTTCAACTCCCGCGCGCGATTGAGCACGGAGATTCGCTCTTCGGCATTCAGGTCGCTGGGTTTGAGGAAGTGTCGCATGGGAATCCTTATGGCCACTGCCCGATGAGAGGGAGTCCGGCAGTTTCAGGCAAGTCGTAGAGCAAGTTGGCGATCTGGAGGGCTTGCCCACTTCCGCCCTTGAGCAGGTTATCAATCGCAACGCAGACGGTGGTCTTGGTGTTATCGGGGTTGGGAGCGAGCCCAATCAGAACACGGCAGGTTCCGATCACGGCTCCCATGGGGATCACACCGCGCTGGATGGTGACGAGCGGGTGCCTTTTCAGAGGAGCATAGTTGGTTTCTAGCTCTTCAACGGGGCGGTTGCATACGGCGGTGAGATGGATGCCGCGCACCATCGGAGCCGAGTGGGGAACAAAATCAATTTCGATGTCCTTGCCCAAGTTTGAGAGGGTTTGGCTCACTTCGCCGATGTGCTGATGTTGAAGCGGTTTATAGGCGGTGAAGTTGGTGGTGCGGAGAGAGTGGTGAACGCCAGCGCTTGGTTCGATGCCGCTTCCGCTAGAACCAGTCACCCCGAATACTGTGGCTTGCTCATCGGGCCAGCCGGAAAGGAGGAAAGTCAAGGCAGTGGCAAAGCAACCCGGGGCGGCGATGAGCTTTGTGTCTTTGCTGGGAGCACCAGTGATTTCCGGAAGACAATACTCTGCTTGATCGAGGAGTTCTTGGCTCGGCGCAGGACGCTTGTAGAGTGCTTCGCTCACAGTGCGATCTTTCACGCGGAAATCCGAACCGAGATCAATCACCTTGACGCCAAGTTGGAGCAGAGCCGCCGCAATTTCTGCGCTTTTGCCATGGGGAAGAGCGAGGAAAACAAGGTCACAGTTCTCAGCGAGTTTGGCGGGGTCTGATTCCGCGACAAGGAGATCCCCCAGCGCACCAAATCCGGGGCGAAGATCGGCTAGCTTCTGACCCGCTGAAGAGCCGGCGCAAGCCATGGTGAGCTCAAAGTGAGGGTGCGGGATGATGAGGCGAGCCAGTTCAGCTCCCATGAATCCAGTGACTCCCACAATCCCGACACGGTTCATAGCTCGACTCCTTTTGCGAGTAATTCGGTGAACTTCTGTGACTCCCGCATGAGGTTCGCGGCAGGAATGCCGAGCGACTCGAGTTTCTCAACGCCGGTCAGATTGTCGGTTGCTGGTCCGACTACACAGCTGACGGCGATGCCTTTCTCGCGGAGGCTTTTGACAACGGCATAGCCTCCAATCACATCGTTGGCGGCAACGATGCACGTCTTGAAATTGGGCTTGGACTCAAGGATTTCATCCACACCATACGCACCGAGAACTCCGTCACCAAGCTCGACAACGACAATGTCTGGGCCGTCGGTTTGGAGGGCGTCCATGAGCTTCTCAAAGATGTCCACAACATCGGTTCGGAAGGCGGTGCTGGGCACGCCCATATCAACAAAGCTAAACGAAACAGCGGCGCCGTTATCACGGAACGAGAGCGGGTCGCTGATCGCACCCACTCCAGTCGCTTTGCCCGCATGAACGCGCAATCCCTGAGCACGGAAATGGCGGATGGCGACTGCTGCGGCAGTGGATTTTCCGCTATGCATACAGGTGCCTATAACGGCAATGACCGGCGCAGGATTCGAATTCGGGTGATGAACGGGAAAGGCGAAATCTTTGAGGTGCGCGGGCTTTTCATTCAGGATCGGAGTGCCGAGAACTTCTAGCTTAAGCGGTTTCCCGAGCCCGACTGCCAGCCCATCACTCACACCGAGAACGCCGCCTTTATTGAGCAGGTGAAGTTCGCTGCCTGCTTCTAATGAATCGGGAACGCGACCAGAGAATCCGCGCAGTGCGGCCCGATTTCCGAGAACGCCAACAATCACATCGCCGGGGACGAGCTTGGAGTCACGCCCAGATTCGAGTTCGAGGTGACCATAGTGCTCGCGGGAGGTGAGGACACGACAAACCACTGCTGATCCTTCCTCGCAAACTGGTTGCGGAAGAACGTTTAAGTAAGGGCCGAATGAGAAAGGGTAGCAAACACTTCCGATCTTATCTGGCCTAATGCGTAAGGTCAGATTTGTCATTATCGCCGGAATTGGAAGGTGTTCGACATGAGTCGGAAACTCGTTTGTACCCGAAATGACTTAAAAGGAAAGCCCCCCGCACAAGGCGAGGGACTTTTTGGGTCGTGACGAAGACCTCCCCTTATGGCTTCATCGATCGCTTGCGGAGCCACCAACCGATGCCCAAGATCGGGAGCCAGATCGGGGCGAGGATGCCGACGAAGATCAGCGTTTGTCCGATGAAACGTCCGATTGCTTTCAGGGCATTCGATGCGCTATTGACGGCACCGCCTGCCCAGTCGCTCGGGACGACCTTGGTATCAGGGTTTGCTTCCTTCAGGCTGATGTTGATGGTGGAGAGGGAAGCCATGCCTTTCAGCGATTTGAGCTGAGCTTCATAGCTTTCGATCTCCATTCTCACATTGCCGATGCGTTGCTTGAGATCCAAGATGTCTTGGAGTCGCTTGGCGTTTTTGAGCAGGATGCGGTACTGCTCTTCCTCAATGCGGAGCACCTTGACGCGGGCATCGTAGTCGGCGATGGCGGCGGTGACATCTTCGCCAGAGGTAGATTCGCTGACTACTTCACCGAGATCGCGGAGACGGGCCATCACGTTTTCGAACTGCTTCGAGTCCACGCGGATGGTCAGGCTTGCGATCTTGCTATCGGTGTACTGGTTGGAATTGCTGGATTCCACATAACCGCTGTTGGATTTCGCGATGTTCTCGACGAGTGCGATGGAGCCGTTGAGTTCCTGCACGAGCAGGTCAATCGAGCCGTTTTTGATGATGTCGCGCTGGGTGAATGAGGGGGGGAGAACAGTAGAACGCGCCACGTCATCTAATGGTGGCGAGCTACCCGCAGATTCCTTTTCCAGGACACGGCCGCGTTCATCTGCAAAGGTATCTATGTTCTGGCTCTCGGCCATAGGAGAGTTGGTTGGCGCGGCTTTTGCCGACTCTGCGCCACTCATGTCAGCCATGGATTCTTCCGGTGCCCCGGTTACCGACTTCATCTCGGCGGTAGCGCCAGCTTCCGCCATCTTTGATTGAGCAAAGACAGGGAAGAACACAGTTCCCAAAACGGCAACTGCACCAACCGCGATCATTGT
>JAGQUX010000048.1 GCA_020438215.1 Armatimonadota bacterium
TAGTGCTCCCGAATTCACTCCAGTACCTGCAGATGGACTGAAAACATGTTGTCTTAGGGCAAGGCAACACGCATTTCTAGCATCATCAATAGTCCACCAACCTTTACGATTATCTGGTTCTTTTGGGAATTGAAATCGTCTGCTGGGTCTGTGTGTTTTGGGAGTAGGAATACCGCCAAAGAGAAAGCCTCCGTTTTGTGCGAATATTCTGTTGTCTAAGTTAGATGGTTTCCATGCGTATACTGAAGAAGTCCACTCACCCGATTCGACACCGCGCAATGTACTTTTTGCCCAAGGTCGATGAAGGTAATCTTCCCATCCTCTGAGAACATCATTTTCGTTTATGAGCCTGTTCGTTACATCAAACGCAAACAAGCGACCGTCAACGTTATCGGAAGTTGGTACACCATTACTCCATTTCTGTTCCACCGCAAACCAAAGTCCAACTCATGCGTTGAAACTGATGTCGATGAGCCTGGTAGGAGCACCGTAATGTTGTAGCATTGCTAGCTGATTAAGGACAGAAAGTCGCCCATAGCCAGGTGGGGAATGCAAACCCCATCTATGCAACTCAATTAGAATTTTTTGCTCTTCTTTGGAAAATTCTTGTTCGCGCAAGGCTTGACCCTTAGTTAGTATTAGCCGTCTATATAGAGAACTGTGGAGTGCCCAGCGATAATCAACTTGTCCTCTCCATGCGAATTGAATATCCTTTTTTTCGGCTTTTTCCATGACCTCATTGAACTTTTCCAGAATCTGTTCAAATGAATTTATGTGAACTTCGAAAGGCTTCCAAAATGCTGGTATGTCCATGGATAAATTATATCATAAACGGAAGATATTTTTATGTGATTCGTGCTAAGGACTTCAAGCGCTAGTGTATTGTGATTGTGGGTAGTGGATAGTTTTAAGTTTTAGAGTAGGCAGATGTATGACGCTATCGCGCTTGATGGGTTCAAGTTTGAAGTGTACTGTTTACACCTCAGACATTTCCACTACATACTCTCCATTTGAAGAAAGTTGACGCGGCACCGATACTCTCAGATAGACTGCAGGGATGATTGCGGCTAGTCTCTCCCTGCTCTGTTTCCCCCAGTCTCAGATGAGACTGCCGGCACTGTTCACTGACCATATGGTTGTCCAGCGCGGGAAGCCGATCAACGTTTGGGGGTGGGATGCGCCCGGTCAACGCGTGACGGTCATGTTAGGCGGGAAATCCGTCACCGTTTCCACCGATTCCCAAGGGAAGTTCTCCGCGTCATTGCCCAAGCTAAGCGCGGGAGGGCCGCACACTCTGCAGGTCAAAGGATCGAGCACGACCACCGTGAAGGATGTCTTGGTGGGGGAAGTGTGGATCTGCTCCGGCCAGTCGAACATGGAATGGACTTTGGCTAGTAGCCTTTACCGCAACGAAACGAAGCAACAGGCAGACCCGGATGTGCGCATGTTTACCGTCACCAAGAAGGTGGCGCAGACCCCGCAGGAGGATGTTGTTGGGAGCTGGGTTGCTTCGTCGGCGAACACGGTGGACAGGTTCAGCGCGGTTGGGTTGGCGTTCGCCAACAAACTCCACAAGGAACTCAACGTTCCGATCGGGATGATCCACACATCTTGGGGAGGGACGCCCGCCGAAGCATGGACGCCTCGATTCATTTTTAGCGAATCGGATGGCTTACCAGCGAACTCCGTGCGAAAGAATATGCTCAGCTCTTATCAGTCTCGACTGACCGCGAACGGCTTGACCTATGAAGCCGCTCTCGCTAAATTCCGCCCACTGGCAACCGCCTTCCAGATCAAAGCCTTACCCCAGATTTTCGGCGATGTGGATTTGAGCTGGACTTCAGCCGATTTTGATGATTCTTCCTGGAATGAGGCCCCTGCAATGCCTGTCGTTTTTGATGGCGCTTTTGATGGCGCGTACCATTTCCGAAAGGAGGTTGTTCTCACACAGGCGCAAGTGGATGCCGCCACGAATCTCTCGCTTGGTGCAATAGACGACTTTGATCGAACCTTCGTCAACGGAACTCAGATTGGGCAGACTGATATGACTGTCCCGAATCACCCGAGCGCCATCCGCGCCTACAAGATTCCAAAAGGGCTCTTGAAAGCCGGGCGCAATGTGATTGCTGTGCTTGCTTATGACACAGGCGGCCCAGGAGGTTTGACGAGTCAGAGCAAAGCGTTTCGACTTGGGGCGGTTGCTGTTGGAGATCACTGGAAGTATCGGAAAGCGGATCGCTATGTGCCTATCCCCGAAAGCCAAACTGGGCCACGACCCGCAATGCCAGAAGGACGCGATAATCCGTCGTTTCCATGCACTCTTTACAATGGGATGGTTGCGCCACTTGTGCCTTACACAATCCAAGGAGCGATTTGGTATCAGGGTGAGTCAAACGCGAATAGAGCCGCCCAGTACACCACGCTGCTTTCAGAAATGATTCGAGGGTGGCGCCAGGTATTCGAGCAAGGAGATTTCTCGTTCTATACAGTTCAACTTGCGAACTTTATGGCTCCGAACGCGAACCAATTTGACTCTGCTTGGGCAGAACTGCGCAATGCACAGGATATTGTCGGGCAAGAGCCGCGCGGCGGAACAGCGACCATTATTGATATCGGCGAAGCCAACGATATCCACCCGCGGAACAAGCGTGATGTTGGTGACCGGCTGGCGCGAATCGCTCTCAAAAAAGATTACGGGAAATCTATCGAGTGGCAAGGACCAAGATTCCAATCCATCTCCACTAAGGGCGACAAGATCACGATTACATTCACCCATGCGGGAGGACTGAAAACTACTGACGGTCAAGCACCTCGTTGCTTTGCTATCGCCGGGGCAGATAGACAGTGGCGTTGGGCGACTGGCGTCGTTAAGGGGAACACGGTTGTCCTCGACCGGTTACAGGGCGAAACTATGGTTCGCTACGCTTGGCAAGATAACCCGCCCGTCAATTTGATCAACTCCGATGGGTTGCCAGCGATGCCATTCCGGACGGACACATTGCCGCTAATTACTCGGAATAATCGGTAAACAACCGGAGAATCCATGGCGTTCAGTACAAAGGAAGAACTCTTAGAGCGAATCAAAGCAGTTTTTCCTGATGAGCCTTGGCCGAAAGGTCAGGTCACCTCAGATTGCGATTGCTATGAATGTCAAGAGTGCAATGAGGCGGTTAAGGGGCACCGTTGGTCAGAAATCACACCTCAATTGGCATGTCGTTATTATAAGTGCATCAGCCTAGCGGATGACCAAGGTTTTCGTCATCTACTTCCAGCATTTATGTCTTGTGCCTTGATTGATTGTGCAGAGACTGATGTTGCGGTCCAGAGCCTTGCTTGGGCATACCTAAGCCACAAAGGTAGAAGCATTGATTTCCTTACCCGCCCACAAGCGGAAGCACTTTGCGACTGGTTGGAGTGGAATTTAAGGGACGAGGAACTTGAGCACGATGAATGGAAAGAGCATCAGGATCACGGCTCCTTCTTACAAAAGTGGGTTCTGAAAAAAGTACGGACCAAGAATGACCGGATGTGGGCTCGACTTGAAAAGCTCCGTGAAGAAGCGAGCCGGATGTCAAAGTAAAACGGAGTTTCCTTAGCCTGCAATCTTGCAGGCTAAGGAAGAATGATCTCAAAACCAATTAGTTGACGGCGTGAAAGTCATCAGCGGCATTGTTGGTGAGATTTGTTTGGGCAGTGCCATCTATGTTCATTGTGTAGATCTCGAGGTTGCCATCCCTTTGAGAGGTGAACATCACCTTGCTCCCATTGTTGAAAAACACTGCACGAGAGTCACTGCTAGCATTATTGGTCAAATTGGCGAGGCCAGTTCCGCTCGTATTCATCAGATAGATTTCGTTGTTCCCATCACGAGTGGAGTTAAACAGAACACTGTTTCCATAGATTGATGGTCGTGTGTCGTCTGCCGTATTATTGGTCAAATTGGTGAGGCCAGAGCCATCTAAATTGACGGCATAGATCTCGCCATTACCATCTCGATGGGATTCGAAAATCACTTTATTTCCGCTGATTCTTGGATTTTGGTCAAATGCGGTGCTATTGGAGACATTGACTTGATTGGAACCATCTGCATTCATTACATATATCTCAAAGTTCCCATCTCGGTTTGAAACAAAGACGATTTTGCTACCGTCAGGGCTGAAAACTGGCGCATCCTCGTCTGTCGTGCTGTTCGACAGATTTGTAAGGCCGCTCCCATCAAGATTCATAGAAAAGATTTGAAGGTTTCCGGTGCGACCCGATATGAAAATGATCTTCTTGCCATCTGGACTGATTTGATGACTGAAATCAAAAGAGACATTGTTTGTGAGATTCGTTTGACCGGTTCCATCCACGTTCATGATGTAAATTTCAGTATTCCCGTCGCGTAAGGAGCCAAACACGATCTTCTCACCGTCAGGAGTGAGAATTGGTGCGATGTTGGGCTGTGTGCCCATGGTCAATCGTGTTTGTACGGAGCCATCTAAGAGCATTGAATAGATTTCTTCATGCCCATCACGATTCGACTGAAACACAATGATTTGTGGCAATCCTGCGCCGCCGGAACCACCACAGCCGGCAAGACCGAGTGTTACCAAGAAGAGCGAAAAAAACAGAGATGGCTTTGCCATTTTCATGCGTGCAATATAGACCGGAAAAGTCGTCAAAATCAATTGTTTTCACGAATAATTCCGTTTTGGATTTTGAGATGCACCTTTGAACGGTAACAAATTTGCTTTTAGGTTGCGATTCCTCACGAGTTCAAATCCGCTGTACTCAAGATAGCTTTGTGCGCGAAGTAAATCTTTTTTCCAGGCAAGATTCAGCTTCACTGCTAGGTAAATTAGAGCCAGTATGCGAGTTCCGGGGCTTCGTCTGGTTCGGTCAGCAGGATTGATGGTTTTGGCCATGATCCCGTACCTTCTCATTGCCTTTTCCAGCCCGGCGCAAGAGAATCCTCCCGTCGATTTCATCGACGACATCATGCCGATTGTTAAGGCGAAGTGCGTCAGCTGCCACGGGGGATCGGAGGTCAGTGGTGGCCTTGATCTGAGCACACCGGAAGGCTGGATTAAGGGTGGAGTTTCGGGGGAACTTCTCGAGCCGTTTAAGCCAGAAAAGTCGCATATCATTGAGCGCCTGACCTCTGAGAACGAGTTTCTCAAAATGCCACAAGGGATGCCGGCATTGCCCGCCGACCAGATCAAGCTTTTCAAGGATTGGATTGAGCAGGGCGCACTTTTCGATCAACCCACCTTTGAGCGGGATATCAAGCCGCTTTTCATTCGCCGGT
The DNA here is from genome assembly GCA_020438215.1 of Armatimonadota bacterium. Taxonomy (GTDB): domain Bacteria; phylum Armatimonadota; class Fimbriimonadia; order Fimbriimonadales; family Fimbriimonadaceae; genus UphvI-Ar2. The sequence continues at coordinate 5,291 of JAGQUX010000048.1, forward strand.
GCAGCACTTGCCATCAAGGGGATAGTCCGGCGGCGGGGCTGAATCTACTCTCTTGTTCCAACGTTTTGGAGGTCGTCAAACCGGGCGATCCGGAGAACTCCACACTCATCCAACGCCTCAAAGGGCTCCACGGTCTTGAGCGGATGCCGATGGGCTTCAAAGCTCTGGAGAATGCGGAAATCCGGAGGGTGGAAGACTGGATCAAGCAGGGGGCAGTTCAAGGGAAGGCTCCGCAAATCCATTGGGCGTACCGCCCAGTTGCGAAGCCAGCGGTTCCAAATTCTGATTCCAGCTGGATCAAGAATCCGATTGATGCATTCATCCTCGCAAAGTTGGAAAGTGAGGGGTTGGAGCCGAGCGAAGCTGCTTCAAATGAGAAATTATTGCGGCGGCTCACCCAAGATTTGACCGGTTTGCCCCCGACTTTGGCAGAATTGGATCGGTTTGCTTCGGGGCAAGAGACGACCGAGCAAGCGATTGATCGTCTATTGGCGAGCCCCCGATTTGGAGAGCGGATGGCGGTGCCCTGGCTCGACTTGGCGCGATATGCCGACTCTAATGGCTACGAAAAGGACAATATCCGGACGATTTGGAAGTACCGCGATTGGGTGGTGGATGCGTTCAATTCCAATATGCCATACGATCAATTCACGATCAAGCAGTTGGCGGGAGATTTGCTTCCCGATGCGGCGGTAGAAGATTTGATTGCTACGGGATTCCACCGCAACACGATGCACAATCTTGAGGGAGGGGTGGATCAGGATGAGGCGATGTACCAAGTGCGCTCCGATCGTACGGACACAACCTCAACCGTTTGGTTAGGGCAGACAATGGCTTGCGCCCGCTGCCACGACCATAAGTACGATCCGATTTCGCATAAGGAGTATTTCCAGTTCTATGCGTATTTTGCGAACAACAAATTCGAAAAGCGCGGGAATGCGGAAATCAGCGAGCAAAAGTATTACGAGCCGTTTGTCAAGGTTCCTTCACTGGAGCAATCGAAGAAGCTGGCGACGCTCAATAAGGAGCTGGTGGCTGCGGAGATCAAGACAGTTCCAGGTGACCTCTCGGCGGAGAAGGAGGAGTGGGTTGCGGCTTACAAGAAACCAAAGACTTGGCAGCCAGTCATGCTCTCAACCAAAGATGCTCGCATGGTGATCTCGGGCAATCAAGTGGCGACTCCTGGCCCCAGCCCTGATACGATGAGCTACATCCTCTCGGTGACTGTCCCTCAGGGAACGCGGGCCTTGCGGCTCCGGGTTTTGCCGGATTCGAGTCGCGCCTATGATGGGCCGGGCAGAGCCGATAGTGGCAACTTCATCTTGAGCCGGATTTCATTGGAAGGAGCGAAAGCGAAGTATGTTGCTGCAGATTTTGTTCAGGGAGGTTATTCGACGGCTGGTGTCTTGGACAGCAACCCAGAAACTGGTTGGGCGATCTCGGGGGCGGCGGGGCGCCCGCACGACTTCGTTATTGAGTTCGATAAGCCATTGTCCGGCAAGATTGAGCTTGGTCTGCACTGTGAATCGACGCGCTGGGTGCGCCATACGCTCGGTAAGTTTCAGATTGACGCGACTTCGATTGTAGGAGCAACTCGATTCGCGATTCCCGAAAAAATTCGCGCTGTATTGGATAAGCGCAGGCTCGACATAGAAGACGTTTTAGTCCTCGACACCCATTACGCAAACATCGCAATCAAGGGAAGAGAGGAGAGGGAAGCACTTGCCTCGATCAAGGCGCAATTGCGCGATTTGGACGCTACTATCCCAACGACGCTCGTCATGGAGGAAGCCGATGGCAAAACGGAAGCTCCGATCCGGCATCGCGGTGAGTTTATGTCGCCGACAGAAGTGGTTTCTGCGGGAACTCCTGCGGCGTTCGGTTCGCCGAGCTCCGGTTCGCGCCTTGACTTGGCGAATTGGATTGTTGACAAGAAGAACCCACTGACTGCGCGAGTTCAAGTCAATCGTCTTTGGGAGATGGTTTTTGGGCGCGGGCTGGTGGAAACAAGCGAGAACTTCGGCACACAAGGTTCTCCACCAAGCCATCCGGAGCTTCTGGATTGGCTGGCTGCCACCTACATGGAATCTGGCTGGGATACAAAGGCACTTCTCAAGCTCATAGTCAGTTCGGCGACTTATCAGCAGTCTTCGGTGGTGACAAGAGATCGGCTTGCAAAAGATCCGAAGAACGAACTCCTTTCGCGCGGGCCAAGGTTCCGGCTGGCGGCGGAATTCATTCGCGATCAGGCGTTGGCAGTATCGGGATTGTTAGACACCAAATCCGGTGGCCCGCCGGTGTTTCCTTATCAGCCGGATGGCGTCTGGAACAGCCCGTACAGCGGTGAGCAATGGATGCCCAGCAAGGATGGCGATGCCGCCCGGCGGTCAATCTACACGTTCTGGAAGCGCACCGCCTCCTATCCTATGTTCATGGCGTTTGATGCAACATCTCGGGAGCAGTGCACCGTTCGCCGGAGCATCACCAATACACCGCTCCAGGCATTGACAACGCTGAATGATCCCGGATTGTTTGCCGCCGCTACAGCACTCGGTAACAAAGCCCGTGCAAACAAAGGAACTCAAGATGAACAGCTTGCCTATATGTTCCGAACAGTGACATCGCGGAAGCCCGGCGCATCGGAACTGAAATCGCTTGCGAGTTTCTTGGAACGAACAAGGGCGAGCAAAGGGGAAGAGCTGGCTTGGACGATGGTTGCCAACGTGATTTTGAACCTTGATGAGGCTTTGACAAAAGAATGAACTTCGATTTTCTGAACAGCGAAGCAATCACGCGCCGCACCTTCCTCCGAGATGTGAGCTATGGCATTGGCTCACTCGCCCTGAGCCACGTTTTAGGGAATTCCATCCTGAGTTCACCAATCGTCAAGAAGATTGCGCCGAAAGCCAAGCAGGTGGTGTTCCTGTTTATGGCGGGAGCTCCATCGCAACTCGATATGTTCGACTACAAACCTGAGTTGAACAAACGAAATGGTGAGGAGTGCCCGGAAGAATTGACGCAGGGTGAGCGATTTGCTTTCATCAAAGGGCGACCAAAGCTGCTTGCCTCTCCGCACCAGTTCCAACAGGTGGGAGAATCGGGGTTGTGGGTGAGCAACTTGCTTCCTCACTTCCGTGATATCGCCGATGATGTCGTGATGATCCGGTCGATGCAAACCGATCAGTTCAACCATGCGCCGGCACAAATTTTCATGAACTCTGGTTTCCAGATTCCCGGTCGCCCGAGCTTTGGTGCATGGATGAGCTACGGGCTTGGAACCGAAAACGAAAACCTGCCTGCGTTTGTTGTCTTGGTCAGCGGCGATAACAATCCGGATGGGGGCAAGGCGTGCTGGGGAAGCGGTTTCCTTCCCAGTCAGCATCAGGGTGTTGAGTTTCGCTCGAATGGTGAACCGATTCTGTTCATCACCAACCCTGACGGCGTTACCGAGGAGCTACGGCGCGATTCGCTCGATGTCCTTGGTGATCTGAACAGAATGCGGCACGGCGAAGTGCTTGATCCCGAAATTGAAGCTCGCATTGCTCAGTACGAGTTGGCGTTCCGGATGCAAACCAGTGTGCCAGAACTCGTCGATATCGAGAGCGAGCCTGACGAAGTCCATGCTTTGTACGGCACTGAACCAGGCAAGCGGAGCTTTGCGAATAACTGCCTCCTGGCTCGGCGACTGGTTGAGCGAGGAGTGCGATTTGTTCAGCTTTACCATCGGGGTTGGGATAACCACGGCGAGAGCGAAGGCAACGACCTCAAGAATGGCCTGGGTCGGATGTGCAAGCAAACCGATCAACCAGCAGCGGCGTTGGTCAAGGATCTCAAACGGCGTGGCTTGCTTGACGAGACTCTGGTGATTTGGGGCGGCGAATTCGGGCGTACTCCGATGAACGAGGGGCGGGGAGGATCGCCGTATCAAGGCCGGGATCACCACCCGCGAGCATTCACCATGTGGTTAGCTGGTGGCGGGATCAGGGCGGGAACGGCTTATGGCATGACCGACGACTTTGGTTACAACGTCGTCGAGAACCCGGTTCACGTCCACGATTTGCACGCAACGATTCTTCATTTGCTTGGGGTGAATCACACTGAACTGACTTATCAGTTTCAGGGGCGCGACTTCCGCTTGACCGACGTGCACGGCAAAGTGATTGAGGGATTGATTCATTAATGGAGATCAAGGCTTACAAAACAACCTGGGGAATGCCGGGGACACCCGATGAGGTGCTTGGCAAGATCAAGTCGGCGGACTACGAAGGGTGGGAAGATTGGATCAAGCCTCACTTTGAGGTGCGGGCTTTGGCGGCGCGGCATGGTCTGGAGTACATGGCGATGGTCAATGGTGGCGAGTCGGAGCAGTTCCGCCGCGATTTGGACGAAGCTCAGGATGCCGGTGCCGTCGGTTGTACGGTGCATGTTGGACGCGCGAATATGAGCTACGAAGAGGGTCTTGACCACCTCGGCAAGCTAGTTGAGATCGCCAAGACTCTGCCTTTCCCGGTGAACTTTGAAACCCATCGCGGTCGGCTACTGTTCGAGCCACTTTCTACAGCGCGGTATCTCAAAGAGCTTCCTGATTTGTGGCTTTGCGCTGATTTGAGCCACTGGACTGTGGTCACGGAATCGATGCTCCAAGGGTTTGCCCCGGCTCTGGAACTCACGATTAGTCGCACACGGCATATCCACACTCGGGTGGGGCATGAAGAAGGCCCGCAAGTGCCTGACCCTCGGGTCAAGCAGTGGGAAGGCCATGTGAAGATTTTTGAAGGCTGGTGGGATCGAATCAAAGCGGCGCATGTGGCTCGTGGTGCAAAGGTGCTGACCTTCGATCCGGAGTACGGCCCACCGAACTACATGTGGACGAATCCGGCAAATGGTAATCCTCTGGCTGATTTGTGGGATGTGTGTCTTTGGAACCGAGATCAGGTGAAGGCCCGGTTGAAAGACTGAGAGCTATAGAATTTCTTTCAGGACAGGGAAATCGGGTTCGTACCGGATCGCCTCTTCGACAGAGGCAAATTCAATTTCAAATACGATCTGATTTTCATCAACTGGGATGTCGAGTGAGCCGCCTTGTGGGAGTCTGTAGCGATTTTTCTCAACCCAGCGACCAATGAGGTGTTGGAAGGTTTCGTACTCTTCTTTTGTGAGATAGATATTGGTGATCGGCTCGGAATATACGCCAGTGTTGCCGTACTTTTTGCAGAGTTTGTAAGTGATCGTGCCGTCCTCGGCGGTCATTTTGCGGAGGCGCATACGAGTGTTGTCGATATACAGGTCGAGGATGTGGGTGATTAGGAGCCCGGTGAGATCGGGCAGTTGGGATTTGTCGACGAGCCAGCGTCTTTCGATCTCAGGGAGAGAATACTTGGGTGGCTGGCTCATAAGCTGATTGTATCTGGGGGGTAACGTCATTTGGCTGGGATGAGTATTCAACTTATATGTGGGGGTTCATTTTTGGTTTCATTTGTGGCGGGATGATCAACGGCAAATTTGGCGGAGAATCGAGTTTGCGTGCCAAGAGGATTTTTGCTTTTGGTTCACTGGGATTCTTTGTGAACTGGCTTGTTGCGATCATTGTCGGTATGTTTTGGCCCGGTTTAATTCATGAGCAAATTTTCGGTTTTTTCTTTATTTGTTTGGGGATGGTCTTCGGGCAAATGATAATGCGGTTGGTTCTAGGAGTTGAGTAAACAAAAAATCGCCCGGGCATTTTATGCGCCGGGCGATTTGAATTGAACCGCGAGGTTCTTACTTCTTGCGCTTGCGGAGAGCGGCAAGAGCGGCAATTCCGAAGATTGCCATGGTTGCCGGTTCCGGAACTACGTTCACTTCGAAGTATTGGTTGCCAGCGAATTGGTTCAGATCCACGCCGGAAAGTGTTCCAGTGAATCCGCCTGCACCGTCACCACCAAGGTTTCCGGTACCGCCGGCAAGTCCGCCCAGGAATTGGTTGGACATGTAGTTGTGATCGCCATTGCCGACCATTGCGGAAATCTTGATGGTGCTGCCGATACCAGGGTTTCCGATGTCAGCAAGATCCACTGAGAATTCAAATCCTGTGGTCACTGCAGCAGCAGCAACTTGGTCAGCTGCCCCGGTACCACCCAGAACGCCAGCCGCGTTATTGTTATCCATTGCAAAGAACAGATCTTGGGTAAGAGCGGTACCAGAAGCGTTCGGGCCAACGTTACCAGCATTGATTGCGCCATTGGCAATCAAGCCAGCTGCCGGTGCGCTGCTTCCTGAAGAACCAGCAACCATTGAGGATAGTCCGCCATTGCGATTGATGAAATCAACACTGAAAGGATCGGTTGCGCCGCCCCAGCGACCAAAGATGTGATAATCGGCTTCGAAACCAGCATCGAATGTCATTCCGCCCATGTTGGAGGAAATCCATCCGCCGCCACCATTGAAGTCGTAGTCCGGGGTTGCGGATAGGGTGTTTTCGCCGCCAGCGACAGAATCAATGAAGATGTTGAGCTTATTGAAGTTGGGTTCAAGGTTGCCGGTGAGCATGACGTAAAGTCGTCCACCAGAAACTCGTGCGTAGGCTGCATCAAGTTCGCTACCGCCCAGGCTACCTGGAGGGTTAGCATCACCGAACTGGGTTTCAACGGTTTGAACTGCGAGTGCGGAGCCGTAGTTTGCGTCACGGGTTCCGTCAACTACTTGGGCAGAAGCAAATGCTGAGCATGCGACAAGCGCAATGACAGCACATCGATTTGGGCTAATCATGTAGAGTCCTCTTTTGCAAATTGAACCTGCTCATTTGCAGGTTACGATCACATGGCTAGTATATT
>JAGQUX010000049.1 GCA_020438215.1 Armatimonadota bacterium
ACCTACTTCAGATTACGAACGGCCCGAATCCGGATTCGGGGGCAATTTTCCGTTCAAATGGCGACATTCTTTTGGTGACGGCGATTTCCGGTGGATCAGGGATTTACTCTGTTGACTCTACAGGAAATAATCGTCAGCAGATTTACGATATGGCGGATAACGAAATGTGGCCCGAGATTTTTGAGTGATCATTTCCACAATCATCTAGCGGTATTGCCGGAGTGATCGCCTCACTCCGGCAATTTGCTTCCTGACCAGGTAAAACTGCAGGCATGAAAGGGGTTCGAGCAGTATTCAAGTGGCTAGCTGTCGGAGCAATGTCGCTGACGATGATCTCTTGCGGTGGTGCAGGTGGCGGCGGTACTGAGCAAGTTGCTTTGTTGTACTTTTTGCACAATGGTGAAGTTTTCCGCCTTGATATTAATGACCGAGAACTCTCTATCATCTATGCGGACAGCGGGCTGGGCCATATCCGAGTCAATGAAGCAGGTACGTACCTCACCTGTATTGGAATGGGTCTAACAATCGTCAATACAGAAACTCTGGAAGCTGCTAGCTTTCAGAACTATCGTTTGGCTGACTGGATGCCTCAGCAAGACGTTTTGGTGGCATATAGCGACATTACAAAGCAAATAGATTTGATTAGCCAAAACGGCACGATGATTACCTCTCAGTTTTATAAGCCTGCAGGTAACAATCAAATAATTTCAATCGACGTCAGTCCCCTCGGTGACAAAATTCTGCTAACGGAATCTGGCTCGTCTGGTATTCAGTGGGTGACGATTGACATTGATGGCACATCACGAACCGAAGTAGCCCCGGGATTAGATAAGACAGAACCGAATCCTCGTTGGAATCGAGATGCTACCAAAATCGTGTACTCATATCAGCTGGAGCTCTATACAATCGACGCAGATGGAACAAACATTCAAAAGCTGACATCGAGCGATGTGTATGAGAGTCAAGGAGCTTTTAGGAAAGATGGTTCGATTGTTGTCACAGCCTGGCAGACAACACACCAAAGATATGGATTGTTTACGGTTCCAGCTACAGGTGGAACACCCCAAGTTCTGTTTGACTCACCTGGCATGGATAGCCACCCCGAAATCTTCGAACCTTAATCCGACCAACTGCAACGGTATTGCCTGAGCGTAATTTGCGCTCAGGCATAATTGTGTTTTCCCAATGGATTTCCGGCGTTTTGTTGTGGTGATTGCTGTCCTGCTTGACATGGTGGGCTTCACCATGATCTTTGTGGACATCCCGCTTCGTGCCGAAGATTTGGGTGGATCGGGTTGGCAGATCGGGGCGATCCTCGCAAGCTCTTTCATCGTTCAGCTTTTGGTGAGTCCGTGGTGGGGGCGAAAGAGTGATCAACTCGGTCGCAAATCGACGTTTGTCATTACGACTTCCATGAGCGCGATCAGCATGTTGATCTACGCGTATTCGGGGACGCTGTGGCTCCTTCTTCTAAGCCGGATGATGTCTGGATTAGGCTCAGCGAATGTCGCAATTGCCCAAGCCTCGATGGCGGATGAGAGTGAAGGCAAATCTCGCACGATTTGGCTAGGCAGGCTATCCGCGGCATTGAGCGTTGGGATGATTGCCGGGCCAGCGATAGGCGGTTTTATAGCCTCGAAAATGGGTTCGCAAGTGCTCGGGTTGGTTGGGTTTTCTTGCTCCATCACCGGAGCAGTGCTCGTTTGGGTGTTTGCTGAGTTACGCGGACGCCAACCTGTCAAAACGCAATCAGGAATTCGGTTCAACTCGATCCTCCGTGAGTATCCCAAGCTGGCTCCCTTCGTCACTCTCTCGATCATAGCGTGGTTTGCGCTGGCTTGTCTGGAAGGCACATTTGCTCGTTTGCTCCGCGCGAATTGGGATTACGGACAGCGGGAATTTGGTGTGATTTTTGGCTTTGAATCGTTCATTGGATTCATGGTTCAAGCGGTGCTTCTTGCTTGGATTCTCAAGTTTCTTTCTGAGCGGCGGCTTTTGTTCTTTGGGTACCTGATGCAGGGTATTGGACTCGGTTTGACACCCTTTGCACCTGGGTTTGCAGTGATCTTGCTTCTGAGTTCGATCTACGCACTGGGGACAGGTGCCGCCAGCCCAACGATCAACTCGCTGGCGAGTGGTGCTGTGCCCGAAGATCGCCAGGGAGAGCTATTCGGAATGCTCCAAAGTACGCGGGCAGTTGGGTTCATCATCGGTCCGATATTGGGCAACACCCTCTTTGATCTTGCGCCAGGAGCGCCGTACTACTTCGCCGGGATTGTGAGCGTTGTCGCAGCCTTGCTTGTGATCAAAATCGCGCCTCAGCGAGTGGCCGCTAGTTGATATTGTAAGCGTCTACGTCAACGATCACGCGTGTTTTTCGGGTTGCGAGAGGCGCACAAATCTCCCCGATGATAGAGACGTCAGCGTCGTGCTGTGCTTTGATGAGCAGGTGCCGGCGGAAGTTGTTTTGGAGCTTTTCCAGCGAGCAGTTCACTGGCCCGAGAATGGAAAAACCGCTCGCCTCGTTGCGGAGCTTCTGCCCCAGCACGGTGGAGACTTCAAAGACTTCGCTCCGATCTGGCCCCATGATGAGCACATTGATGAGGCGGATGAATGGGGGGTATTGCGCGAGCCGCCGCTCTCCGATCAGATGCTCGTAAAGCCGGATGTAGTCGTGTTGCTGCGAGGTCTGCACGGCAACGTTATCTGCGCTCATGGTTTGGATGACAACCCGCCCAGCTTTTTCTCCCCGTCCCGCGCGACCCGCAACCTGCGTCAGAAGTTGGAAGGTTCGTTCGCTGGCGCGGAAATCTGGAATGTTGAGAGAAATATCCGCCGCAATTACCCCGACCAGCGTGACATTGGGGAAGTCGAGCCCTTTCGCGACCATCTGCGTCCCGACCAGCACATTTTTCTCTCCAGAGCGGAAGGCGGTTAGAACTTCCTCTAAGGCGCCTTTCTTTCGGGCAATATCGCGGTCCAGACGCACGACTTTTGCGGCGGGGAAGGTCATCTCGACTGCCTCTTCTACTTTTTCGGCACCGACACCGAACGTGTTCACCCGCTCACCTTGACACTCAGGGCAGGTTTCCGGTGATTTGGACTGGTATCCGCAGTGGTGGCAACGAATCATGTTGTCTCGGCGGTGATAAGCAAGAGAAACCGCGCAGCTTGGGCACTGGAACCGGTGTCCACAGTCTCGGCAGACCAGGAACGGGGAATAAGCTCGGCGATTGAGGAAGAGAATGGCCTGTTCACCACGAGCTAGCGTGTCATCCATAAACTCTTTGAGCTTGGGGGCAAAAATGCTCGGTCGTTGATCTTTGTAGACTTCGGTCAGATCTTCGATAAAGACTTGGGGGAGGCGTGCGGCCCTGGCTCTTTGCGGCAGTTCAAGAAGTTTATGAACACCATCCTGCGCTTCAAAATACGACTCAATGCTGGGGGTTGCTGAGCCAAGCACCAGAGGACATTCCACTTGCTGGCTAAGCCATCGAGCCAGGCGTTTTGTGTGGTATCTGGGAGCATTTTCTTGCTTATAACTCGCTTCATGCTCTTCATCCATTACGATCATTCCTAGGCGTGAAACGGGTGCAAGCAAGGCGGATCGCGGCCCGAGAACAATTGGGGCCTCGCCGCTTTGCACGCGGAGCCATGACTGCATTCTTTCCGTCGGGGACATGTTGGAGTGGAGCACCGCAACTGATGACCCAAAGCGCGCCCGGAGTTGAGCGATGACTTGGGCGGTCAAAGCGATTTCTGGAACCAAGTACAGCACTTGCTTACCCAGCCGGAGAGCCTCTTCGGCACAGCGGAGATACACCTCGGTTTTGCCTGAGCCGGTGATCCCGAAGAGAAGGTATGACTCCGGCGTGCCCGCTTGAATAGATGCAATGATGGCGTCAATCGCCGATTGCTGGTGAGGGTTGGGAGTAGGGGCTTTGCCATGCTCTTGGCCGTGGGGATCGACCTCCTCAAGGAGTCCGGCGGTGATGAGTGCCTTGACGGTTTGGTCACTTACTTGCCCCAACAGTTTGATTTCTTCGAGGCTAAAACTGGCATTCTCTGAACCTTGGAGCCGCATCAAAGTGATGGCCTGGGCGGGCTTTTTCTTGCCTGGGCCAGCAAGGAACTTTTCGACCTTCTCTCGGTCTGGATTGAGTCGCCAAATCTGCCCGAGCTGTGTCCGCTCCGATGGTGGAGCAACGGCAGAGCTGGATTTGACTATCCCGCGCTTGATGAGTGCGCGGAGGATTGATTTCGAGCCTTTGGGGAGCGGTTTGCCTTTCCTTTCAATGAGCGGGCCAGATTCCAGAATTGAAACCGTCTCTTGCATTGGGGTGGTGAGCGGTTCGCCGTCGCTTTTATCCCCGGTCAATTCGTAGCGAGTGACGAGGCGATCACGGATTCCCGGCGGCATCACCAGGCTCAGGCAAACGGGGAGCGGGGCCAGGGTTTGCTGAGCAACTTGCTTGACGAGGGCAACCGTCTGTTCAGGGAGGGAGATGCCCTGCACCACATCGCCGGTCGGTCGGAGGCGCGAGAGAGGGAAACCGAGTTCTTCTTCGGTGACCTCGCGGATATCCAGGATGTAGCCGAGGGTGCGGCGTGGCCCGAGCGGGACAAAAACCGCCTGACCAATGGCGGCATCTGGCGCGGCGAGATAGGAGTAAATCGCTTCGGAGCCAGCTAATCGGGAATCAAGCCCGACATCAACAACGCGCACCGTTTCCGGCATGGGGATGGCTCTGATTTTGGCATTTCTGGGCCTGCGGGAACGGGGAATCTCGCCAATATCGTTTGAGGGTTAGGGCATGAGAGTTACCAAGACGATTTCAGCACCGGAAAAGCCTGATCCCCAGTGGCAGAACCCCGAGATTGTGCGAAAAGCAAAGCGCGCAGTTGCCGGGTGCATGATTGCTCTGATACTGATGTTTGGCGGACTTGCATTTATAGTCCGCTCTGCGGCTGAAGGTGGTCATCGTGCCCATTTGTTTAGCCAAGTCAGGCAGCTTGAGAAAAGTCTGGCTATCTATCTCCAAGATTCAGATGGCAAGTTTCCGGATGTGGGAGGCGATGCTACTGAGCTAAAGAATATCCTCGGACACGAGCAGTTCTTGACGAACGAAGGCGACGAACTTAAGGTCAATCCCAAAGTCAGCGGACAGAGTACTTCTTCGCTCTCCGCGAGAGAGTGGATTCTGCAAGGGACAGAGAGCAATGCCCAAGTGACGCTTTTCGCTGATGGGCGAATGGAAGAGTTGAATATGAGATCAGGCAAGAAGCAGATTCTTGATCCAATGGAAAAAGGATTGGTGTCGATTACAAAAAATGAATGATCTTCGTGACGAAGAAGAACTCTATCCGTACAAAGATTTTCTGCGAATCGAACACTGGATTCTCTTCGGAAAAGGTCTGATTTGGACGATTGTCATTTTTGTAATCCTGATGATTCCACTCGGACTCATTGTTGGGAAACATAGTATGAAAGCTAGGCAATTGTCATGCAGATCAGATCTAAGGCGAGTTTATCAAGCAACTCTTCTGTATGCCGAAACAAACGCTGGCCGATTGCCAGACGATCTATCCTACGACTCACCCTATAGTGAATTCCTATTCCAAGAAACGAAATATGATGCGAGCGATTGGTTCAAAGAGCGACTTGAAGTGCAATTCAATGAAGATGTCATGGACAGGCGCGTCGTGAAAATCGAATCAGCAACATGGCTATTCCGCAAAGAAATCTTGCCATCTTTAGGTTGTGGAATCACCGTAGGTGGTGACTACGAGGTAGTCAGGAAGTCGAAAGATGGGCAAATCCGCCGCACTCTGATAAAATCAAAGCAATGAGCAACGCCAACCTCCCACCGGTGATGGGACAACCCGCACAACAAGCCCCTGTCCCCAAAAAGAGCAATACAACGCTCATTGTTGTATTGGCGATTGTGCTGGGTGGAGGATTCCTCTGTGTGATTCTTGGCGCGATTCTGTTTCCTGTGATTTCACAAGCAAAGCAAGCGGCGGTCTCGGGAGAGGCGATGGCAGAACTCAAAGAGAATGCAACCGCTTTGCTCGTTTACGTTGCTGCTAATGACGAGCGGTTTCCGCCTGTCATGCAAGAGCCGGAAGTATTAGAAGCCGCACTCAAACCTTATCAAACCGACACGACGCTCGAGATTTTTCCTGGCGATGGCGAGTGGGCGTCTGGGAACCACCAACTGAACACCTTGCCGATGGGTGCGCTTCTATTCCCCAGCGAGACTCCAATGCTCAAGTTCACATCTGAGAAGATGCCGAGCTACGGCTTGATTTCTTATGCAGATTCTTCGGCGCGCCGCCTATCACGCGAAAAATTTGAAGTCGACTTTGCCGCACCCGTGGAGATTATGGAAGGCGAATTCAAAATCGAAGGCGGGAAAAGTGGTCAGTGATCAACGTAAGTTCCGTCCGGAGTTCTTGGCGACTGCGGTGCTCATTGTTATCGGGATCGTGATGCTCGCGGTGATTCAGCTACCTGCGGTGCGAGATTCTCAGTTCGCTGCTCTGACCGGTGGCAGTGGTTCACCGATAACTCCCATGAGTTCTGGGTCTGTGGAAGAAGATACTGTTCGACACTTGTCAATGGCGATGGTGATCTACGCCTCAGATTACGACGACAATTTGCCACCTGACTTTGCTGATACGGTTGCTTTGCAAGATGCTCTCCAACCGTATCATAGTTCCAGTTGGAGCGTCGGTTCCGCTTCTGTCGAGCTAAATCCTCGACTCGCGGGAGAAAATTTGACTATGTTCCAGAATCCACTTGAAGTGCCACTTCTTTGGATCGATGGAAGCTCGACGGGTAGCGATTTCATAGTAGGGATGGCCGATGGAACGATTCGGAGTATGACAAAGGCCGAGTTGGATGATTACAAATTGATGCCGTATGATGGCAGTTCGCGCTAAATTGCTATACAATTGAATTATGAAAAAGTTCTTGTGGGTTATGGCAAGTATTCTTTTGTTAGCTATTGTCGGAGCAGTGTTGTATCCCGTCTTTGCACAAAAGACGTATTCCGGCCCGGGCAAGTATGCCGACCAATCCAATCCGTTGATGAGCTTTGGTCTTACTCTTTCCAGCTACGAAGAGGACACAAATGCTGAGGCCCTGATTGACATTTATGAGCTCCCGCACGGACAAGAGTTTGTAGATAACTACGGAAAAAAGATTGGAGAGCTGTACAAAACAAGGCAAATCCACCAGAACGAGGCGATCATCGGTCTCAAGCGGACGACGCCTTTCGATCTCAACAATACTCCGCGCTTTTGGATTGAGTTTTCGGAACCAGGTAAGTATGTTGTGAGCTACTTAGGCCCCCGAGTTAGGATTGTTGATGCGGAGAAGTTGGATCAGCAGGTTGCCGACTCGCGTAGACTATACGCCTCGAATGGCGACTGACCCTGAACCTGAACTCGGCTTCTCCCCCGGCACCAAGAACAAGCTCACATTGATCATCATTGCGATGGTGGTAGCAGGGTGCATCACTCCGGTGGTTCTTGGTACCGCGATCATCATCCCCGCGATGCGCCAAAAGGAGTTCGCGGAGTACAAGCTCACGATGGTGGAATCCCTCCAATCGCTCGGTTTTGGTTCAAGTATTAGGAACTATCTTGCTGAAAACGGCAAGTTTCCGGATCAGTTTGCTACCGATGAGGATCTGACCAAAGTCGTTCGTCCGGGGACACCACGCCCGGCAATCTTCAGCGATTCTGGTGATGCGTTTCCCAACAAAAATCTGGCTGGGATAAAGGTCAAAAAGGACGCCGATTTGAGCGAAGTCGTCATTGCTTTTTGGCACCCAGAACGCCTGCAAGCCGAAGCAATTGCTCTCTATGGAGATGGCGTCGTGAAGCTCGTAAGCAACGAACAACTCGAAGAAGACTTGGCTACTCTCCCCGAACAATCTTGAGGATTTCTGCCGTCTTTTCTTCCATCAACGCATGATCGCCGCGCGATTCCACGTTCAGGCGGATGACTGGCTCGGTGTTGCTCCCTCGTAAGTTGAACCGCCACTGAGGAAACTCAACGCTGAGGCCGTCGGTGCGATCAATTTCGCCGCCAGAATACTGAGCTTCCACTGCGGCGAGCGTGGCTTTCACATCATCAACCGTCGAATTGATTTCGCCGGAGCAGGGATATCGCTTCATCATCTCGCCGACCAACTCGCCGAGTGATTTGCCCGTTTTCGCCATCAACTTGAGAACCAGAAGCATCGGGATCATGCCGCTATCGCAGAACCAGTGGTCGCGGAAATAGTGGTGAGCACTCATCTCGCCGCCATAGACCGCGTTCTCAGCTCGCATCTTTTCTTTGATGAATGCGTGCCCAGACTTGCACATAACGGCGCGTCCCCCGGCTTGTTCAACGATTTCAAGGGTATTCCAAGTCAGGCGAGGATCGTAGATGATCGTTGCGCCCGGGTTGTCTTGAAGAATCGCTTGCGCGAGCAGCCCAACAATGTAGTAACCCTCGATAAAGGTGCCGTTTTCGTCGAGGAGGAAGCACCGGTCGTAGTCGCCATCCCAGGCAATGCCGAGGTCAAATTTCTCTGCCCGCATTCGTTCTTCCACCGGCGCGCGGCTCTCAGGGAGAATTGGGTTCGGGACGCCATTCGGGAACTTGCCGTCTGGCTCGTACATCATCCGCGTCACTTTAAGTGGGAGGTGCGGCTCTAAAGCTTCCATTGCGACGCCGGCAGCACCGTTACCCGGGCTGGCAAGAACCTTGAAATCACGCAGTTCGCTGGCAGGGCAAACATTCAGGAGGTGCTGAACAAAGTCTGCATAGACGTCCTTTGTGCCTTGAGAGCCCGGAGTTGTCGCTGTTGCGGGCTTGGGGTTCTTGAGGAGTTCTGCCGCGACCTCTTCAATGTCAAAAAGCCCTGTGTCGCCGCTGATCGGGCGGCTTTCTTCCCGCACCATTTTCATCCCGTTGTATTGGGGAGGGTTGTGGCTGGCGGTGATCATGATGCCGCCATCATAGTCATAAAAAGCGGTTGCGAAATACACCATTTCTGTGCCGATCAAGCCAAGATGATCGACGTTCACACCTTCTTCCGTCAGGCCTTTGATGAGAGCGTCGGCGATCGCTGGCCCACTCAGCCGGATATCGTGCCCGAGACAGACCGACTTCGCACCAGTTTTCTGCGCGAATGCACGTCCGATAGCGTAGGCAATGTCAGGATTGAGCTCGTCGGGGACAATTCCGCGGACGTCGTAAGCTTTGAAGCAGGCAAGATGTTGGCCCATGGTGTGTGGCAGTCAGGGTACCCGTGCTACGCTCAGATTCGGAATGATTCGTGCCCGATCTAGCAAGTTTTCTTGGATGTTCCGCGAGTAACATCCCGCCTATGCCTGCAAAGTTCATTGGTGCCCATATGCCGACCTCCGGAGGTCTCCACAAAGCCATCAGGCGCGGTAAAGAGATCGGGTGTACGGCGGTGCAGGTGTTCACGAGTTCGCCACAGACTTGGCATGCTAAACCGATCACCGATGAGATGGTAGAGAATCTCGCTCTTGCACTTGAGGAAACTGGAATTGACCCTAGCAAGACGGTGAGTCACGACAGCTACTTGATCAATCTCTGTGCACCGGTGGAAGAAAAGCGTGAGCAGTCGATCAACGGGTTGAAAAATGAGCTTTTGCGGTGTTCCCAGCTAGGGATTCCATTCGTTGTCAGTCATATGGGAGCGCATATGAGTCAGGGCGAGGATGAGGGCTTGGCTAAGGTTGCTGAGGCGGCTTTGTGGATTCTGGACGACACACCTGATGATGTGACAATTCTGATGGAGACGACGGCGGGCCAGGGGAGTAGCCTCAACTATCGCTTCGAGCATCTCGCCAAGATTCTCGAACTGACTAAATCACCCGAGCGACTGTGTATCTGCCTTGATACTTGTCACATCTTTGCGGCGGGATACGACATCCGCACGAAGGAAACCTACGAAGCCACCTTTGCCGAATTTGATCGCTTGATTGGGTGCGACCGTATCAAGGTGATCCACTCCAACGACTCGAAAAAAGCGTTTGGTTCGAGGGTTGATCGCCACGAGCATTTGGGCGAAGGAGAGATCGGGCCGATCGCTTTCCAGTGTTTGGTCAAAGATCCGCGATTTGAGAACACACCGATTGTCGTAGAGACGCCCAAGGCAGAAGAGATGCACGCCGAAAACGTGCGTCGGCTCTGGGAATGGGCGAACGCCTAGTGATGCTCTAACTCAGCGACAGGAGTATCTTTCCAGCGGCTGCAATATCCTTCTCGGATCTTGATCTTGCCATTGCTGAGAGCCTTCACCAACTCCGCACCGAGCAAGACAAGTTGAGCAGAGAAATACACCCACAACATGACAACGACAATTGAGCCTGCCGCACCGATTAGGCCGGCATTTGCGCCGCTCCCAAGATAAGCGCTCATTGCGAACTGACCCGCCATGACAACAGACATCGTTACCGCCGCACTAATGAGCACAGGCTTCCAAGGAGGACGGACGCCAGGGACCGCGCGGTAAAGGAACACTAGAACCCCATATAGCCCTGCTACGGTGAGAAAACGCCGGATGGCTGTACTGGTGAGAGCCGCCTCGGGTGCGATGTGCTCAATCCCTGAGAAGATGATTGTGCTCATAAAGAACATGAGCGCGAACAGCGACCCGATCAAAATTGCGTACAAGGTCGAAAAAACGAACTTTTGCGAGATCGCGATGACAATAGCGATGCGCCGTCGGACACCAAAAACGTAGTTGAGAGCATCCTCAAGGGCTCGGAATGCAGCCCCTGCCGACAGCGCGAACGCGGCAATCCCAATGAACGCACCCGTATTGGTTTGCCCTTGCAAATCCGATGCGCGGAGCATCTGCGAAATCACTTTTGCGCCCCCTTCTCCAATCACATTGCTGAGCGTCGTAAGGGCAACTGCGCTTCCCGATTCGTTGCCATACAGCAACGTCAGGATCGTCATCAAGATAAGAAAGAACGGCCCGATAGAGAACAGCGAATAAAACGAGAGGGCCGCGCCGAGGCGTGGCACGTTATCTTGGCTGGCACCTGCACCAGTCGCATACATGATTCTCCAAAGTTCTTTGAAAAATCCTTTAAGGGCTTTCTTGACGTCGATTGCGCCTGTGATCATGCCAGATTGACTCACATTCTTGCTCATTGTCCCGAAATCTCACCCTGAGGTTTAGGTTTTTCGTGCCGAAACCTAAAGTGAAGGCTTATGGTTGAGCTGGGTATACGACTTGTCATTGCGCTGGTGACGGCGGTTGCCGCGTACTTTTTGCCGGAACTGGATTTTAACTCCGTTGCGGGGACAGCAGGCATTTTCACAGTGGGCTCGCTCATTGCGTTTGCCTTAGAAAAGTACGAAAAGCGTAACTCCGGGGTTGCTGGGTTCATTGCTGTTTTTGATGCGATGTTCATTGCCTCTGTGCTTGCTAATGCGGGCCAGTTAGAGCGATACGGCTTCCTTGTACTTGCCCCCATGCTTTGGGCTACCGGACGATTTGGATCTGATGCCGCATCCATGGCTCCACTCGTTGCCGCGACGGTAATGGTGAGTAGTAACTACTTCCAGAACGACGGCTTTACGATGCCGATTCTCCTCCATACGCTCGGAATTCTTGTTCTTGGCCTCCTCACCAACCAGAAGCGAGTAGTTCTCCGCGAAACCCAGGTTCCTGTCACGGTAGAGAAGAACAACTACATTGAGATTTATGACGAGGAAAAAGATGCCGTCACTAAGGCAAGCATTGCGAGCCTTCGCCAGCATGTGAACGACTTAGAGAAGAACGGTCGTCGCGACCGAGTGGCGATGCGGGTCTACACCTTCGCTCAGCAATCCAGCGACGGTTT
>JAGQUX010000004.1 GCA_020438215.1 Armatimonadota bacterium
TCATCATCATGACGGACGCAGACGTGGATGGCGAGCACATCCGCACCCTGCTTCTGACATTCTTCTATCGCTATCTCAAGCCGCTGATCACAAACGGTCACGTTTATTTTGCTCAGCCGCCGCTCTTTGTTATCAAAGCCGGTGCCAACGAGCGGTACTACGCCATGACCGAAGAAGAGCGCGATCAAATCCTGGGTGAAGTTCGCAAGAAGAACCCAACCGTCACCCGCTTCAAGGGTCTGGGTGAAATGAACCCAGAACAGCTTGAAGAAACCACCATGAACCCTGATTCAAGATCACTTGTTCGAGTGAACTATGACAAGGAGTTCGATGCCGAAATCGAGCAGATGTTCAGCCGACTCATGGGTGATAAAGTTGAGCCGCGCCGCGAGTTCATCATGCGGCACGCGAAAGAAGCGCAAGAACTCGACTGGCACTATTGATCGTTTGATCTTAAATACCAAGCGCCAAGGCTTTCAATAGAGTCTTGGCGTTTTTCTTGCCTGACCCAACCTCGCTCGGTACACTCGCACTTCCATGAGCAAAAAGAGCCTGGTTATTATTGATGGGTTTAGCCTGCTGTTCCGCGCGTTCTACGGCACACGCTATCTCAGTACATCGGATGGACGTCCAACCAACGCTCTTTTCGGCTTCGTGAGCATGCTCTATCAGCTCATCGAATCACGCGATCCCGATGCCATCGTGGTTGCTCTGGACTCCCCAGGCAAAACATTCCGCCACGCAGAGTACGCCGAGTACAAGGGCACCCGCCGTGAGACTCCGCAAGAACTGATCTCGCAGCTGGAAGTGGCAAGAGAGATGATTTCAGCATTTGAAATCCCGGTTATCGAACTGACTGGCTACGAAGCGGACGACATCGTTGGCACCATCAGCCGCCTCGGGGAAGAAAACGGCTACGAAACCACCATCGTGACCGGCGACCTGGATTCTCTACAACTTGTGGATGACCATGTGACGGTCATGACCACCAAGCGCGGCGTCACGGATGTCGTTTTCTACAGTCCGGAAGGCGTACACGAGCGATACGGCTTCGGGCCGGAATTTGTGACTGATTACAAAGCTCTCGTCGGAGATACGAGTGACAATATCCCCGGCGTGCCAGGCATCGGCGACAAATCGGCAACGATCCTAATCCAAGAGTTCGGCACTATTGAACAAATCATGGAGCGGATC
This sequence comes from Armatimonadota bacterium, assembly GCA_020438215.1. Taxonomy (GTDB): domain Bacteria; phylum Armatimonadota; class Fimbriimonadia; order Fimbriimonadales; family Fimbriimonadaceae; genus UphvI-Ar2. The sequence goes on from JAGQUX010000004.1 coordinate 1,195, forward strand.
GACGAAGTACCGGAGAAGTTCCGAAAGAAAATCGTAGGCAACGAAGAGCAGATGAAGAAGTCGAAGTGGCTGGCCACGATTCTCCGCGATGTGCCGATTGAGTACAACTTCAAACCCTACGAGATCGATCAGTCTCATTTGGCCCAAGCACGGGATATGATGACTCGTTTTGAGTTCAGATCGCACGCAAAGCGGCTTGATCAAGTGCTGGGCAAATACCTGACCGGAGCAGACCGCGGGACAAGTGTTGTCAAAGTCTCCGAGGAACGTATTCCGTTCAAACTTCAGCCAAAAATCACGAAGTTTGAGAATCTCGATAAGTGGGTGGGCGAACACGCCTTTGCCGTATTGGCTCCAGCCCCACCCGAGCAAGGTTCCCTTCTGAATGAGCAAGCGTCCGGCCTCGGTCATGTCGCGATTGACGGGCAGGTTGCAACCGCTCCATGGGAAGATATTGTGAGACTGTTCCATTCACGGCCGCATCTGGCAATTGGGCACGACACAAAGCCGCTATACCATCAAGGCGAAGCTTCCGAAGTGGCACCAAATTTCGATGTCACGCTCGCGGCATATGTTTTGCAAAGCGGTCGGTCAAGCTACGATCTCAAGGAGATCGCACAGGCATATCTTGATTTCGCTGCACCGGAATCTGAGCCAGAACTTGCCGCATCACTCCTCCACCTCAAATCGGAGATGGGAAACCGACTGGTCATGGAAGATCAGATGGACGTTTATCGCGATGTCGAGCTTGCGCTCATTCCCATCCTTTCCGAAATGGAGCGAACCGGCATTGTCGTCTCCGGCAGCGAATTGGGCGAGTTCAGTGCTGAATTGCAAGAAGAGATCACGAAAATTCAAAGTAGGATTTGGGAGATTGCCGGAGAAGAATTCAACATTGGCTCTCCCAAACAGATCGGCGAAATGCTGTTCGACAAGATGCAGCTTCCCGGCGGGAAGAAAACAAAAACTGGTTGGGCAACAGGGGTCGAGATCCTCGGCGAAATGGCAGTGGAGCATGAAATCGCAAAGGAAATCCTTTCTTACCGGGAACTCACTAAGCTCAAATCCACCTACGCCGACGCCCTTCCTAAGCTGATTGACAAGCGAGACGGTCGCATCCATACAACGTTCAATCAGGCGGTGGCGGCAACTGGCCGCCTTTCCAGCATCGACCCGAACTTGCAAAACATTCCTATTCGGACAGAGCTGGGTCGGCAAATCCGAAAATCATTCCAAGCGGGACAAGGATACACACTTGGGAGCTTCGACTACAGCCAAATTGAACTCCGCATTCTCGCGCATATGTGCGGCGACGAGAACCTGGTCGAAGCATTTACGGAAGGGATTGATGTTCACACTGTCACCGCGTCTCTCATGTTCGATGAGTCGCAGGAATCAGTGAGTAAGGAGCATCGACGCCTCGCCAAAATGCTGAACTATGCCGTTCTCTACGGCGTGACGGGATTCGGGCTCGCGAACCAACTTGGTGCCGGATTTGGGGTGGAAGACGCCGGCCGTTTGATCAAGCAGTACAACGAGCGATTCCCCAAAGTCAAGCAGTTCACCCTAGACGTGATTGAGGAAGCGAAATCGAAAGGCTTCACGGTGACGATGAAAGGGCGTCGACGCTACTTCCCTGATATCCACGCCGGAAACCGAGTCGCGCGTGCCTACGCCGAGCGACAGGCCACCAACGCCCCGATCCAAGGAACCGCCGCCGACATGATCAAAATTGCCATGCTGGACGTGGCCAAACTCATAAAAGATTCGCCTAGCCGAATGCTTCTTCAAGTCCACGACGAACTCGTTTTTGAACTTGCTGAAGACAAAGATCAGCTCATCGAGCCGATCCGAAAAGCGATGGAAGACGCCCTTCCCCTCAGCGTCCCCGTTGAGGTGGACGCCAAAGTAGGACAGAACTGGCTAGAAATGCAGATCGTTTGATCTGAAATCAACCATCCACGCGGCATGGGGTGACTTTGATCTCAGCCAAATCAACCGCTGGGCCGCGATTTTGGATTCGCAGATAGCGAGATTGTGTTCCGCGACCGCGATAGCTCACGCTCACAGCATCACCCGATTTGACGCCACGCTCCACCGCTCGAACTTGCCCAAAAATCTCCTCGAACCAAGGCCGCTGAGCGGTCGCTCCTTGCCCAGTTGAACGGGTGGAGATCACAAAATCGCTGAGGAACGCGCCTTTCGTAGCAATCGTCACTTCACCAAATGTGCGGTCACGACCCAAATCAACCTCAACCCACTGCCCCGTTTCAAGCCTGGTCGTGGATTCAAGATTGCCATCTGTCACCGCGACAAGTTCTGCTGGGAACTTATTACCGGAAGCAGAAACCAGTTTTCCTTGCGCGAGTTCTTCTCCAGCAATCAGCGGAAGCGAAGGAACCATGAACCGAAGCTCCATTGAACCTGCCGTTTCGTTTCCACGGAAGCGCCAATCCCAGAGCTGAGCCACCGAAATCCAAGCGGATTCGGTTACTTCTCCAACCGTCACTTTCATCAACAGCCATGAATTTGACCCATCGGTCTTCAAAGTACCGAACGGGTTCTTTTTGATCCCATCCGCGGCATCGCGCGGGCCGAGGTAGATCACTCCACCGCGCGGAATATCTCCTTCAAAGACTGGGACAGGATCGTAGCCGCCTTCTCGAGATTGGAAGACCTGATACTTCCCTGACGTCAGTGTCTGTCCTCCACCATCAAATACCCGAATGAGAACACCTTCTGGAATTTGAGTGAGCGATGCCGATCGAGCCGCACCTACTTTGCCCAGATTTTCCTGAATCAAGCCTGCCTCCGCTCCACTGAGCAAACCGTTTGATACCAGCGTCGGGTCAGCGAATCGCTCCGTCCAGTTCATCGGCGGCATGGGGAGCGCGGTCACTCTCCGGACATTGTCGCGGGTATCCCACATCCATCCAAGAAGGCTTGGCAATCGGTATGGCCACACACCTTCACGGCTTGGAGGGAGCATAAAGTTACGGTTGAGCGGTGTTAGGCTCCGCGTAATTTTTTGCAAAACAACCTGCCGGGCGTCCGCTTCGGATGGAAAGTCTCCAATACTTAGCGTCACATCTGCTTGGCTCACGGCGGGATTCAAAACGAGGCGAACCCGCTCGTAGCTTCCTTCCGGCGTCATGGCAAAACGAGCAAATGGCAAAACTCGCGAGTTCACTTCCGCAAAAGCAGATTGGAGGAACACCATTGCATCACCAGAAAAGGACAAACTGGCGAGTTTTGACTTCACTTCAGCATCCATTTCGACACTAATCGAAATACCATTCATCGGGACAGCAAGGTGATTGTTGGCCTTGTTTGCGTCATCGCGAACAACGAAATTGCCCTGTACCGTTTGCCGTCGGTGATCGGCGTGATCGTTCTTCCACGGAACTTGAAACTCAACCGATTTCACCGCGCCGGGTGCCACTTCGCCCGGAACTTCCTGCTGGCCTTCTTGCCCTTCCGAAGTTGAATATTGGAATAGCACCCCACTTGTTGGCTCCGAACCGATGTTCTTGACCATGGCCCGCCATGTGACCATCGCACCGTCGCTCGGCCAAGCTTCGCTATCCAAAACCGGCTCCAAAACCATAAAGGCAAGATCAACGCCCGCGCCCATATCGTCCCCTTCGACCTCGATCTCAAGTCTCGGCGAAAGAAGCGGAATTTCCGCGCTACCAAAGGAAGCAGTTTGCTCCGATTCCAAGCGAAGACCAAAATTCGTCCACGGCTCATCCATCCACTTTTGAACCGCGCTCTCCAAGCCAGCGATTTCAACAAACTCTGGTGACACAGACGCCGTTCGTGAGCCTAAATCCTGAACATCGGATGGCCCGCTTGCTCCCGGCATATCCCACCGAGTTCCGCCTCGCCCGGCCCGAGCGAAGTTCCAGTTGCTAGAGCCCCATTCGTTGTTGGTGTCACCCAGCACTCGTCCAAGTGATGCTTTGCCCGGCCCCTCGCCCCAAGATTTGCGGAGTGCGCCAACCTTGAAATCCATGGCGTTCGGAGCGCGATTCACTGAGAAAACGAGCTTCGCCGATTTGACTCGTTTGCCAGCATTGTTGGTGTAATCGAACTCAGGGAAACGAATGAGTATGACTTGACCCGGCCCGATTTTCAGCGATGGGTCGCGCCCTGAGTTTTCTCCCGAAGCAAGCCGCTCAATATACGTATCCTCCACCGGTTGCCCCGGCTTGACCATCTGGTCAAAATAGGTGATCTGCCCAAGTGGGTTCAGAGCAAACGAAGCGGCAACAAGGCCAGTCATCCCAGTATTTTATCCGAGGCGGTGGTTGGGCTAGTCCGCCATTTTCACCACGTAGTGCACGCGGTCGCTTTTTCGGTTCGGAGGATCCATTGTGTAAGAGTCGTAAGCTCTTACTTGTGCGAATCCAGCGAGCCGGAGCGCTTCTCGAATTTCTTCGTCGGAATGTGCACGTTGGACATGCACCTCTTCAAACTCTTCGTCATCCCGCCAAAACTTCATATCCACGCGGATGATGCGGTTGGCCGGGTCGTAGTCCCCTTTCCAATCGTATTGGATTGCCGCCCGCTTACGCATATCTTTTTGGTCAAACATCCGTTCTTCAAAAGCGTATGCAGTGTTGACATCAAAGATAAAGCTCCCATTTTCAACAAGATGCCGCCCCACTCCGATAATCGCCTGAGTCACACCCTCTAAGGTCGTGATGTAGTTCAAGCTATCAAAGAATGAATACGCGCTGTCGAATTTCTTACCCAGGTCAAGGCAGGTTGCATCGGCAACATGATATTTAATCCCGCGTTGGGCTTTCTCTTCTTTTCGCCGCGCCTCGGCAATCATCGCCTCGCTGATATCGAATCCTTCGACGATATAGCCGTCATCGGCAAGAAACTCCGCTACCGAGCCCGTTCCGCAGCAAACATCAAGTAGCGTATCTGGGTTCAAATGATGGCTGGCAAGCAAAAGCCGATAGTAGCCCGCCCACATGTCATAGGGGACATTCGACATGAGAAGATCATAGTGAGGCGCAATCGGGCCAAAGCTCGCCATATGTTTGGCAGAGATTACACTTTCTTCTGAGCGCGGGCCCGGATTATGATTGCGGCGGAGTTGAGCACAAGAAGGAGAGCAATCAGAACCAAGATCGCCGCCGCCGCCGCTGTCTTGAATTCAGCGCGAGGGTGTTGCGCCCAATCCAGAATCTGAAGCGGAAGAACCGTATAGCGATCATCGACGCTATCGGGAAGGAATGTGACCAAGCCAACCGCACCCACAACGATGAGCGGAGCAGTTTCGCCAATTGCCCGCGCCGCCGCCAAAATGATCCCGGTGAGGATTCCCGGCAGAGCATTCGGGAGAACCACACGGCGCACGGTCTGCCACTGGGTTGTGCCCATTGCCAGGGAAGCTTCTCGGAAGCTTTTGGGTACGGCTTTCAAAGCCTCCTGGGAAACCAAAATCACCATCGGCAATACCAGGATCGCCATGGTCAGTGCACCGGTGAGGATGGATTTCCCAAAGCCAAACACATAAACAAAGAGAGTCAAGCCCAGCATCCCAAAAACGATGGAAGGGACGCCAGCCAAGTTTGCGATATTGATGCGAACAAATCGGGTGAACCAATTCTCGCGAGTTTGGAGTTCCTCCAGATAAATCGCCGCACCCACCCCAAGCGGAACAACGAACAAAATCGTCAGGGCCATGACCCACATGCTCCCCACGAGTGATGACTTGATCCCTGCCTTTGCCGGGAACATCTGAGATGGCATGGAGGTGAGGAATGACCAACTCACTCGGTTCAACCCATCAACCAGCAGTTTGCCGATCAAGGTGAGCAAAATCGCAACAGCAATGAACGCTGCCGCACCGCAAAGTGCGCCGAACATCTGGCTTTTGAGTCGGCGTTTGCGGATATGCGCAAGGTTTGCTCCGCTGAGGGCTCCGTTCATTTCGCTGGCCTCCCGACTTTGCGGACAAATCGCTGAGCGACCAAGTTCATCGTGAAGGTGATGACGAAAAGAAGCAGCCCAATCGCGAAAATGCTGAGGTAGCGAATGTCACCACGATCAATATCCCCTTTGCTGAAGTTGACGATCTGCGCGGTCATCGTCATGATGTCTTTCGTTGGATCAAGCGTGAACCGCGGGGTTGCACCCGCCGCGATGGTGACGGCCATTGTTTCGCCAACCGCACGAGATAGCGCAAGGATGAAGCTCGCGACAATTCCGCTGAGTGCGCTCGGGAGAACAATCTTGATAATGACCTCAGCCTTGGTGCTACCGAGACCGTAAGCCGCTTCGCTGAGTGCCTTCGGTACGGCAGAAATTGCATCCTCGCAAAGCGAAGCAACCAAAGGCAGAGTCATAAATCCAACAACAATTGCGCCTGCAGCCGCATTGAGTGGGCTAATCCCAGGAATGACATTCTTGAGGGCGGGGGTGATCAGGGTGAGAGCAAAATATCCAAAGACAACTGATGGGATGCCAGCCAGCAACTCGAGAAGTGGCTTGAGAACCTTCCTAACACCGGACGGAGCGTATTCCGCCAAATATATCCCCACCAAGAGCCCAAGCGGGATCGAAACAAGCCCTGAGCCAATAGTGATCATCAACGAGCCCATCAAGAGCGGCCAAACACCGTATTGCGGAGTGTTGATGTGAGTGGGCTGCCAGGTTCGTCCGGTTAGGAACTCAATGAGGCTGGCTTCTTTAAAAAACGGCACAGTTTCCGAAACCAGAACATAAACAATTCCGACCGTAGCGATGATGGAAACCGCCGCGCAAAAAAAGCAGAACGTGCGAACCGCGTTTTCGCGGATCGCACGTCCCATCGCCTTACTAGCGGCGTTGGTGATTTTCTCGCCAATCTTGCTTTCAAATCCCAACGTCGCCATGGCTGTTCAGTCTTAGTGTGCACCAAAAAGATCGTTGAGAGTTGCGCCTTTTGCACCGCTCAACTTGGAACCAGTGTTTCCACCTTCTACCCATGCCTTCACGATATCTACAGTTTCTTGTGGCATTGGGATATAGCCAGATGCGCGGATCGCTTCCGGAGCATTCGGCCCGAGGGCGAAGTTCACAAACGCTTTGAGCGCAGGATTCGATTCCATTTTGCTCTTGTTGATGTACATCATCAGCGGTCGGCTGAACGGAGCGTAAGATCCGTTGAGGATGGTGTCGCCATTCGGTTCCACCGGGCCATTGCCGCCATCAACGGCAACCACACGAACCTTGTCCAGGTTTTGTTCGACGTATGCGTAGCCAACATAACCAAGAGCGTTTGCATCACCAGCAACACCAGCGATCAGAGGATCGTATTCGGCTTGTTGGGAATAGTCTTGGCGGGTGTTTTCGCCGTCACCGTTCACGGTTTCGTTGAAGTATTCAAACGTTCCGTGTGCATCGGTTGGACCGTAGAGATTCAACGGTGCATCCGGCCAAGAAGGATCAATTTCGTTCCACTTCTTGACGGTGGAGTTTGCATCCCACATCTTGTGGAGCTGATCAATAGTGATGGATTGGAGCCAGGTGTTTTCCTTGCTCACAACAATGCAAAGGCCATCGTAAGCAATCGGCATTTCGATGAATTCGATGCCTGCGTCTTCCAGAGCCTTGATCTCTTTGTCTTTGATCGGGCGGCTAGCGTCAGCAATATCGGATTCGCCTTTCGCGAATACTTCCATGCCTGCACCGGTGCCCTTCTTGCCAACCGTTACTTTGACATCAGGGTTTTCGCCGTTGAATAGCTCAGTCATAGCGGCAGCGATCGGGAAGACCGTACCGGAACCTTCGATGTTTAGTTCACCGGAGACTTTTTCGGAGGAGCCACTGGTAGAGCCAGTTGTGCCTTCAGTTGATTCGCCACCTTTTGGTCCACAACCAATCAGGGCAGTACCCATCAGAAGGGCAATAGCGCTCGGAATCAGAATTTTTGAAATCTGCATGATTGACCTCGATTGTTAAGATCAAGCCGAGTTTTTCGGTTGGGAGTTAACGAATTGTTAAGAAACCCGTCAAGAGGACTGTTGCTTTTCCAGAACCGCAAAAGCAACCGCCATTCCCCGCTCGTGAGAGATGGATAAATGGATCGTTTGGCCCTCTTGAAAACTGGAGTGATTGATGGACACTACTGGTGCCCCATCATCTGCCCGTAGGATTTCCACGTCATGCCACGAGGTCAGTCCAGGTAAGCATTTGTAGATCGCTTCCTTGGCTGCCCATCGCCCAGCAACAAAATTCGGCGAGGTTGAAATAGCGATTTCATTCGGGGTCAAGATGCGCTCAAGGAACCCAGGTCGGCGCATTGCCGTTTGGATGCGGCTGGTTTCCACTAAATCCGTACCGATACGGACAATCACTGGTTCGCCTCTTGGAGCAATTCGGCAAGATCAACCAGCTTGATCTCCTCATCAGTCTCTTGCTTGATGCTCGCATCCAGCATGATTCGGCAGAACGGACAACTTACGGCAACGGTTTTGGCTCCGGTCGCTAGCAACTCTTTGGTGCGCCGTTCGCTCGGACGCTGACCAGGCTCCTCTTCCATCCACATACGACCGCCCCCGGCTCCACAGCAAAGCGTTTTGCGACCGCGATGTTGAGGCTCGGCAAACACGGTGACTTCGTTCGGATCGCGCATCAACTCGCGCCACATCAAGTTTGTGTTTGCATCTTCATCCGATGCCTGACCTACAATTGCACGCGGAGCATCACTGATATCATTAACACGAGCCAAATAGCAGGGGTCGTGATAAGTGACATCCCCATTTGCTGGGCGTGCCGGCTGAATTTTTCCGTTTTTGACCAAGTGTTCTAACAATTGAGTGTGGTGCCAGACTTCTAGCTCTAGCCCCAACTCGGAATATTCGTTTTTGAGTGTGTTCAGGCAGTGCGGGCAGGTGGTGACAACCTTACTGACTCCGTACTTCCGGAAAGTCTCCGCATTGATTCCCGCTTTGGATTGGAAGGTGTTTTCATCACCGAGCCGGCGAGCCGGGTCGCCGGTGCAGGCTTCTTCGGCCCCCAGACAAGCAAAGTTCACGCCGCCTTTCTTCATGAGGTGGGCAAACGCTTTTGTCGTTTTGATTGCCCCGGGATCGGTCGCTCCCGCACAGCCCACCCAGTAGAGATACTCAAAATCTTGCTTTTCCCTGGCGAGCGGGATTTCGAGTCCTTTCATCCAATCTTCGCGCTGAGCAACCGCTTGTCCCCACGCCGAGTTTGTTGATTCCATCTGGCGGAGAACAACGGTTGGGGTACCAGAGAGCTTCCCTTCTGCAACCAGATTCCGGCGACCATCCACAATCAAATCCACATGGCGGATGAGAACTGGACACGCTTCGACGCAGGCGTTGCATGTTGTGCAAGCCCAGAGTGCCTCTTCGCTGACAGTTGCCGCTATGCCATCGCCAGTTGTGAGCGACCGATGGATGTCTTGCACCACTTGCTTAGGATTCAGGATTTTTCCGCTCCCATAAGCCGGGCAAACCTCTGTACATCGCCCGCAAGACATGCACGCGTCCAAGCTCATCAGGTGCCACTTGGAATAATCCTTCGCAAAGGCCGCTCCCGCCGCGATTCCATCCTCATCGAGCTTAGCACTCGGTAATTGACCAATTGGTCTTTCTGGGGTTGCGGCTGCTGTAAATGTGGCCACAAGGATATGTTTCAACCTCATTTGCGGCAAGGTGATAAAGAATGCCCATACCCAGATCATGTGGAACCACCACACGGCGACATATCCTGTCGGAGATAGCCCGGGCAGAACTTTCGCCATTCCGAAAGCAATAAAACTCGCGCCATCCCAGGTCTGGGGATCACTCGAGATCCGCGCTGCCTCTAAAAGGAACCCGGTAAATCCAAGCATCCACAGCACACCAAGAGCGGCGAAATCTTTCCAGTCTGATGTCGCTGGATTGACCGAGCGTTCTAATTTCCCGGTCTCGGAGTTCAAAACCGGCTCTCCGAGTTCTTGTGTCATCCGGTAGCGACGTAAAAACGCCCAACCAATCCCCACCAAAAAGAGCAAGCCGGCAACCTCAAACGTCGATTCATAAATCAGATAGTAGGTACCTTGGTGGAAGTGCGGAAGCCCGATTTTCGGCCCGTAAGTGGAGATCGCCAGGAGCGTTGTTGCTAGGAGCAGCCCCAAGAACCCATAAAAGATAAAGAGGTGCATCGGCGCGGCAGTTTTAGGGCGCGAAGACACCACCTTCCTTTGCCCCAAGATGTATTTGCCAATCCCCTCAATCGGTTTGATCTTCCAATCAATCTTCCGGCCTTTGTTCCATAACCGGGCGCGACCAAAAATCTGCCACAGCATGATGCCAATGCTCAAAAAAGTCAGCCCATAAAAAGCCACCTTGAATCCGGGGTGGCCCATAAACAGGAATTCTTCGCGGGTTGGCGTCACGGTCTTGAGTTTGACTCAACCTAGCGGTTCAAAGAAACCGATTGCCCCAAAACCTTGTTAGCTGAGCTGAAGTGAGTCCATCCTCACCTTGCGGTGCAAGTAATAACACTCCATAACGGGAAGCACACGCACGAGGTCACGGCTTTGATCCAGGAATTGCAAAAGCTCAGCGTGGTCAGAGGCATCAACCCCACTCTCTCCCTCGCCAACCGCATCAAATGAAAGCACGAGATAGCTCGGATGTTTCATCCCCATTCGCACTGCATCGATCAACTGTTCACCGCTCAGGTCATTCATCGGTAGGCACATCAAACTCCGAAAATCCACCTCTGACCACAAGTTCATGCCACTCACGCCTGTTCGGATTGCGCGAAAATGAGTCAAATGTGAGAGATAGTTTTCGCCACCAGCACAAGTCGATGCACCGATGGGTAACCCCAGACTTCGACCTGATGGCAACGGCAGAAACTCCTCCAAAAGCTCCTCGCACTCACAGAGATCGTCTAGGATCATCTCGGGAGTCCAACAGGGAAGTGAGCCATCGGGCAAACAAGAGCTAAGGAGGGAGCCAACGCTAATCTCATGTCCCTGCTCATGGGCGGACTGCCATGCTCCCAGATTCTCTAAAAAAGGGATCGGATCAGCGTAGAAAGTTCCTTTGAATCCGTAGCGATCCAACGCCGGAACCACAACCTCTGCTTGGTTGAGAGTTGCGCCATTATAGGTGAGAGAAACTGTGCACTGCGGCTCGCTCATTATTTTCGCCCACCATTACTTTAAAGGAAATCTTGTGAATTTTCAAGTGCCACGTGTATCGCCAAAGAGGTCAATCTGTAATCGCGGGCAAACGCGCCAGTTGCGCTCCATGGCAATCGGGACAAGCGCTCGCATGGATTTCCAGAGTTGATCGGAGTCTCGCCCTTCTGGCATGAGAAGCACACGGTTTGGATCGACTTCGCCGATCTCAGCTAAGAGTGCTTCGATTTCAGGTATGTCCTGCTCTGGCTCCGCAACAACAAATTTGAGCTGAGTATTGTAGCGGCTGACAAGCTTAACAAGCGGCCTGAGATTGCTCCTGGTCTCCACATGCCGCTTCACCCAACCTTCATCAATCTTCCCGAGGGGGTCTGAGTTTGTCAGTTTTGGACTGATGGACATCAGATCAACATCCATTTCCCGATAAACCGTCCCGGCTGTTTCCATCGTGATCGTCTTGCCTTGCTGCTTCAATCCCGCGACGAGCACTTCAATTGCATCAAAAAGCATTGGCTCGCCGCCGGTCAAAACAACATGATTCAGACTTGAATTACCTGATATTTCGAGAAGTGCCGAAATGTCATAGTTGTCACCTTCGGGTGTCCAACTTGCATAAGGTGTATCGCACCACACACACCGCAAATTGCACCCTGAAACGCGGATAAACAGACTCGGAATACCGGCCCATATCCCCTCTCCTTGGACAGACTCAAATATCTCAGAAATCCGGAGCTTGTCCATAGTGCTTCATCCAAAGAGGATCAACCATCCCCAGAGCGGCAAACGCCTGATTTCGAATTCGGCAGGAATCACACTTCCCGCAGGGCTTACCGTCTTCAAGCGGGTCATAGCACGAAGACGTCAGCGAATAGTCAAACCACAAATCCAAGCCCATCTGGATGATCTCCGTCTTTTTGAGTTCAATGAGGGGCGTGTGGATTGTGATGGGGCGACCTTCCACCCCTGCTTTCGTTGCCAAGCCGGCCATGTTTTGGAATGCAACGATGTACTCCGGGCGGCAATCAGGATAGCCACTGTAATCCACCGCATTCACGCCAATGAAAATATGCTCTGATTCGGTGACTTCGGCAAGCCCCAGCGCCAGCGAAAGCATGATTGTGTTTCGAGCCGGGACGTAAGTAATCGGAATGCCGCCTTCCGCGCCGTCCTTCGGCACATCAATGTCATCAGTGAGTGCTGATCCACCAAACGCCCGCAAGGGAATATCAAGAACTCGGTGCGAACTTACACCAACCCGTGCGGCAATCTCCCGTGCACAATCTAGCTCTATGGAGTGCCTCTGTCCATATGAGAAAGACAGTGCATGGCAATCATAACCTTCGGCGTTCGCAACCGCCAAAACGGTCGCCGAATCCAACCCTCCACTCAGCAAAACGACCGCAGATTTCATGCGGATAACTTACCTCTGCCCCCCGAATGGCCCCATGCGAAACGAATCCCCTGCCAAGCCAGTACGTCTATACCATTGTGAGTCTTGTTGCAACCGTCGTTTTCGCCACGGCAGTGAGTCAGCCGATCAGCGCATTTCCTTTCACTTATGCTCAAAAGCAAGAGGATGGTCAGTCGGCTGTTTTTCTGCTCAAGTCTCCAAACAGCTCACCCATCCGTATCGGTTTTGGGCACGATCCCATCATCTGTCCAGGCGGAAAATACATGGCTTACGTTGTCACAGATGGTAAGACCGACCAACGCATCACCGTCACAGAAACAGAATCACAAAAGCTTGTCCGCAATTTCGTTATTGATGGCGCGATGGCATTCGGAGCACCTAGCTTCAATCGCACTGGACGAGAAGTGATGTTCGAAGTGCAAAAGAAGGACGGCAACGAAATCCTTCGCGGTGACCTAATGCAAGATCGCCAGCCGATCAATGTGATGACAATGGGTAACTCCCCTGCGCCAGTTGCGTTTCCGACTTACGCAAAGCTCAGCACCTCGGTGATTTTCCAACTCGATCGGCAATGGCAGGAAATTGATTTTTCAACCAATAAATTCTCCACTCTGGATTGGAAAACTTGGCTGGGAGGCCTGCCGAGCAACACTAAAATCACACGCATCGCCCCTTGCCCAACAAACGGCTTGATCACCGCGTACTCAGCAGACATTCCTGCAAATCCACCGTTCTCGGCGGTGTTTATCTACGATTCCACGAAAGGTGAAAGCGTCCGCGTGAGCCCAATCGGTTCTCAGGCGCACACACCGGTGTGGGCGCAAGACAATATCTCGCTCAGCTTGATGGTGAAAGAGCAAAGCGCAACCGATTTCGCTCCATACCTTGTGCGATTCGATGGCAAGAATCTTGTCAAAGTCGGTCGGTAGATCGCCGCAAATCAGTTAGAATCAGGGCATGTCAGTTCTGCTTGCCCTCGCTATCGCTACCCAAACGGTTGATCCCTATCAGCTTGATATTGGTGCGCCGGGCAAAGTCGCCGTCCACAATAATCTGATCTCCTCTAAAACTGGTCAGGAAGTGACTGTTGATCAGATCGCGGAAGCCGCGGACAGTTTTTCTTATGTTCTTGTGGGTGAGCAACACGCGACACCCGCTCACCACCAGATGCAAGCCGATTTGATCCGCGCTCTCCACAAGCGCGGTCGCCGCGTTTTGGTTGGGATGGAGATGTTCACCCGCGACAATCAGTCAAACCTTTTCATGCTTCCTGCTCAGCGGGAGACTGTGGACGAATTTTTCGAAACGTCCGGCTGGAAAACCCAGTGGGGCCATGATTTCGCTGCTTATCGTCCGGTTTTGGAAGCTGTCCGCGAACTGAAAACCCCGATCATCGCCCTCAATGCTCCCCGAGATTGGGTACGGCGGATCGGTCGAGAAGGAGCGTCCTCACTCAAACCGGAAGAGCGAGCTTGGGTGCCAGAAATCCGCACGGATAATGAAAATCACCGCAAAGTCTTCGCCGCTCTGATGGGTGGTCACCCGATGAATGGCCCGCAAGGCGAAAACATCTACGCCGCTCAAGTGACTTGGGACACAGCAATGGCAAAAAGTGCAATTGATGCGAAAAATGCACGCTACGGCGACAAAACCGTAGTTGTCATCCTTGCAGGAATTGGGCATGTCATGTACGGTCAGGCGATCAACTACCGCATTAAACAGATGTCAGGTGCAGATAGCCTATCTGTCGTCTGCATCCGTGGCGGAGAAGCTACAGCAGTCTCTCGTGGGCTCGGGAATTACATCTACCAAAGCCCCTAACCTTGAGAAATCGGTCCCTCTGCCTAAAATGATCGGATAGAGATGCGTCATAATAGCCGGGCGCATTGCGATTGGCGATGTGCATCTCTATTAAGGAAACAGTACGGTGATCTACGTAAAAGTCCAACCAAACGAAACAATTGACCAAGCTTTGAAGCGCTTCAACCTGAAGCTTCAGCAAAGTGGCTTGCTCCGCGAACTCAAAGAGCACTCTCACTACGAAAAGCCCAGCGAAAAACGACGACGCAAAGCGCGACGCCGTCCCGGTCGCAATTAAAGAAATCTCTTTACAATCGGACGTTTTCTTGATATCCTGACTCCGTGACGGAGTCAAATCATGCCAGATTTTTCTTTTGACTCCTTGGCTCAGTTACTGAGCGGAGGCCGGGCAAAACTCGGGGAGATCACCACCCGAGGAGCCACACGCATTGTTGGCGCCATTGTTATGGCGGCCTTGCTCTTGCTTAACACCCAATGGCCTTTTGATTGGCTCGTTGGCAGTGGGATGGCTGTGCTCAGCATTATTGCGGGTTTGATGCTCCGCGCCCACCTCAAAACCGTCACAAAAGCTGCCTACGAACGCCGCAAGTTCGAGCGTCTGATCTGGTTCACTGCGCTGCTTTCGGTTCTCGGTGTTCAACTTGCGAATCTCTCTCTGACCAGTGGAGAGATGAGCCGAGTAAGTTTCCTTTTCCTTGCTCCTCTCGTTGCTCAAGCGATGCTGGTTTCGGCACTGATTTCACCAAGTATCGGCCTCGTTGCTCTTTCGATGACGGTTCTGCTCGTAGGAACGGCAGGAATTCTTCCGCTAGAAATCGCGATGGCAGGATGGCTCTCAGGAGCTGTGGCTTGCCATGTTGTTAATCCACTCAAGCAACGCTCCGATCTTTTGCGAGCCGCCGGGCTCCAAACTCTCGCCCAAGCCGTCATCGGCGCAATCTTGATCCTTGTCATCGGCACCCAAATCACCTCTCCTTGGGAAGCTGCCGCCTGGTCGGCTGTTGCCGCGATTATTGCAACCAGTATTTTCTGGCTTGGTGTTGCTGTTCTCGAAAAGCTTTTCGGGATCGTATCCGACTGGTCACTCCTCGAACTCAGTAGCCCAGATCACCCCCTGATCCGCGAACTCGTTCTTCGCGCTCCCGGAACATACGCGCACTCGGTCGGTGTTGCTAACCTCGCTGAAGAAGCCGCACGTGCAGTCGGAGCTAATCCGCTCCTCGTCCGGACAATGGCGTATTTCCACGACATTGGCAAAACCGAGCGACCGAATTTCTTTATCGAAAACCAGTCGGGTGATAATGTTCACGACGAACTCAGCCCGAACCTGAGCGCACAGGTGATCTCCGCTCACGTTACAGATGGCGTCAAGATGGCCAAAAAACACCGGCTGCCCCAGGTGATTGTTGATGGGATTGAGCAACACCACGGCACCAGCCTCATCACTTACTTTTATCACCGCGCAATGGCGCAAATGGACGAAACAGCACCGGAAATCCTGCAAGAAAAATTCCGCTACCCTGGCCCAAAACCACAAAGCCGAGAAACTGCCATTCTTCACCTTGCTGACATGGTAGAAGCTGCTAGCCGCACGCTCAAAAAGGGGGATGATGTCGAAGAATTCGTCTCCGAACTCATTGAAAAAAGCCGCGCCGATGGTCAGCTTGATGAGTCCGATCTGACCTTCAAAGATTTGCAAATCATTGGCAATGCTTTCGTCAAATCACTGAAAGCCCTTCGCCACGACCGCATTGAATACCCCGCCCAAGCCGCCATCTCCCCGCTCGAGGAACCGCCCTTTGAAATACCGAATCACGATCCTGAATCAACGGTCTAAGCGCATGGTTCTCCAACCGGTGCGTGATGCGGTGGAAGCGGCTCTTGAACTCGAAGAACCTCCCCCGGGGCAAATCAACATCTTGATCACAGAGTCAGAGGAAATCAAAAGCCTAAACAGCGAATTCCGTGGACTTGACAAGACTACAGATGTGCTCTCGTTCCCCGCCCCAGAGTTTCCGCCTGGTCAGATTGGGGATGTAGCTGTGAACTACGATCACGCCGAGATTCAGGCGAAGCGCAGGAAAGTCAGGCCGGTTGATGAACTTGCTATGCTCGCCGTGCATGGAGTTCTGCACTTGCTCGGATATGATGACGAAACGGAATCAGATAGGGCAGGAATGCAGTCTCGAATGAATGAAGTGATGGCAAAGTGCGGGCTCCCGACCGAGGAAAACTGGACATCCCTGCCGTATCCGAATGAGGAGGCAGTTCGATAATGGCGCAACGTCGTCAGATCGCCCAACCATTCCGCGTTGCATTCAACGGAATCGTTCATACCTTCCGCACTCAGCGTCACATGCGGATTCACTTGTATGTGACGATTGTCGTGATTCTTGCGGCGTTCTTCTTTGGCCTCAACATCCGCGAAATCCTAGTTTTGCTGTTTATGATCACATTCGTTTTGGTGGCGGAGATGTTCAACTCCGCAATCGAGGCAACGGTTGATCTCGTCTCGCCGAACTATCACCCGCTCGCGAAATTCGCCAAAGATATCGCGGCGGGTGCAGTTCTGATCGCCACGATCATGGCGATTATTGTTGGCTCACTCATCGCAGTGGGGGATGACCAGTGGGAGCGAATCCGCATCAGTTTGACCACTGAGACTATCGGCTTACCCGTTATCACTAAAATCGTTGCTGGTACGGTCGTGACCCTTTTTGCAGTAATTATTGGGAAAGGACTCGGTGGCCATGGTCAGCTCTTGCAAGGAGGCAAAGTCAGCGGACATGCTGCTCTTGGGTTCTTTTATGCAATCACTGCACTTTTTATTTCCGGCAATGTGTTGGTGGGTGGTATAGCGTTACTTCTTGCCGCCATCATCGCACAGAGCCGCTATGAAGCTAAGTTTCACTCGATCTTTGAACTCACGCTCGGCGCTGCCGTCGGAGTCATTGTGGGAGTGATTTTTTTCGGAGTTCTGCCGAAATAGTAAAATGAAACATCGCACCGTATGAAAAGCGACCCTATTGAACGTAGGCGGCGCTCAGGCACACGGAGCCGAAATGCGGCCACTTGGTCGCCCGGACTGATGGGACTCACTCTCGCAGTGATCCCGTTCGGGGCTCTATGGACAAGTCTGAGTGCTGCTATCCGACCCGGCCAAATCGGGGCTGAATTGAGCGTACTGCAGATTGTTGCATTGGCATTTGCCATGCTGGCAATCATTGCCCTGAACGCAGCATTCATTGCTGGCGAAGTCGCCATCGATCTTCTTCGTGCATCACACCTCAAGAACGAGGATGAGGATTCACCGAATTCTGCACGCCTCATCAAGTTCCTTGAACGTAAAGAGCTTTTTGTTGCGGCCTGTGTCCTCGGTGCGCAAACGATGCGGTCTTGGCTGATCCTCCTCTGTTTCTTGCCAGCACCTACGCTGGCAGAATCTCTCGGCTGGATCAATGCCGACACACCAGTTTCGCAGATGTTCTTGTACATCTTTGGAACTGCCGTGCTCCTCACCCTGCCGGTGATGTTCATCAACGTCATTGCGGCGGAATTGGTGGCGAAAAGCTACGCTGTCTCGCGGCCCCACAAGGCGGCGTTGCGGCTCGGCGGCATCCTCAGCTTTTTCGAATTTATTTTCCGAATTCCTGCGATCATCACCATCCGCGTTGCTGACCTCATCACTCAACGATTCGGTACTGATGCCAGCTTCACCACGGATACAACCAAAGCCGAAGAAGACATCAAAGAAATTCTTGAAACTACGCAGGAATCGGGCGAGCTTGAAGAAGGCGAGCGCGAAATGCTCAGTAGCGTCTTCGAGTTTGGCGACACCGTTGCCCGTGAGGTCATGACCCCGCGCGTCGATGTCGAAAGCATCCCGAAAGACGCGGATCTGATGAGCGTTGCGTCCCTTGTGGAGGCTACTGGGCACAGCCGATTCCCAGTTTACGAAGAAACCGACGACCAGATCGTTGGGATTGTCCACGCGAAGGACATCCTCCGCGCACTGGCACGTGGCCAGAAAGACGACAGCTTAGCCAAGCTCATCCGCCCGCCGATGTTCGTGACAGAAAACAAGAATCTCCACGACCTTCTTGCGGAAATGAAGACCGTCAAAACACAAATGGCGATCATTCAAGATGAGTTCGGCGGGACAGCAGGCATTGTCACGATCGAAGACATTGTTGAAGAAATCGTTGGCGAAATCGTGGACGAATACGACACCGATATCATCGAGGTCGTCAGCGAAGACACTCACCACGTTGTGAACGGCAAAGTCCACCTAGATGACCTGAACGAAGTTATCGGAAGCGGGTTCGAGTCGGAAGAGTTCGACACCATTGGGGGCTACGTCTTCGGGCTCTTTGGTCGCCAACCGGAATCCGGTGAGAAGATCGACGATGGAGAATATATGTTCTCCGTCGTGGAAAGCGATGGGCGACGAATCCTCAGCGTGAAGGTGGAAGAGCTCCCGCCGCAAAACCCCACGCTGGCTCATTCAGACTGACGCTTGAACTCTTTCATTGCAACCGTGCGCCGCTCAATCAGCGACTCACGGTAGTCATTGAAAATGCAGATCGCCCGAATCCCGTAGATCATCAGAGTTTCGCTGGCTTGTTCATAAGTCAGCGGGTTCAGCTTGCCATCTTTGCAAGTTTCTTTCTCCGGATCAAAACGATGACAGTCTCGACAGTTCATACTGATAGGACGATGATCTTGGGAACGATGCTGGCCACAGCCGTCATTGGCCAAAACAACGCGAACACCATCACATACGCCAATGGTGTGTTTACCCTGACAAGCTCTCTGGGTGTAGAGCGCGTCAAAGTTGATCCTGGCCTTGTACCGATGAATATGTCCACCGGGCGACTATGGCTCCCGATTGATAAGGTCGTGGTCACATTCGATCACCAAGGACTTGGAATTCGCCGGAATAATAAGGCTTCGTATTCGACTTTCAGCCCCATCGCGACCAGCACCGACATCATGTCAAAGGACGCCGCAGATGATGTCAACCGCGCGGTTGCCAACGGCACAAAAACTCTGGAAGTCAGCTCGATCTCAGGTTGGGAGAAGATTGGTAACGACCTTTATCTGCTCCTTCGCTGGGAAGATTCCAAAGGTGCTACTTGGCTCGAGGCTCTCACCAAAACGTCGTTCAAAAACGGAAACCCCACGACCACGCTACTCGGGAAATTTGAAGGATTCAGCACCGCCAAAGGCCGCGTGAACGATAAGCTCAATCTGAACGATAACAAGCTCACCGTGCCAACTCTCCAGGGAAATGAACTTGGCGTTGAAACCTACGATATCGCGAGCGGTCTATTCAGTCGGCTGGGTGTAGGTGAGGTCAATATTGAAGATGCAAAGATCATCGAAGGATCACGGTACGGCTTCACAATCAAGATGTCGCCCGCGAAAACTTATCTGATCGGACTTTTTGACACCACTCAGGGTCAACACGAGATGGCGGCGGAAATTCGCGGCAGCCTCGTGAACGTCTACAAGCCTTCGATTCTCTGTTACCTCCGCGGAAACCAGAAAGTGCTTGTCAATCTCATGACGGGCGCAGAGATCGCGCTACCGCGCGATGTGGAGATTCGCGAAGTCACGCAAGGGCTCCTCATCTGGACACCAGGCGACAAACCGACCCAAGCCACTCTCTATACTTACGGTGGCTTCCGCACCATTGCGGGATGGAAACAGGTTCCTAAATAGTCACGAATTCGCCGCCCTGAGCCACCGATTCGTAGGCAGCAATCGCCACTTTCGAGGCCCAGAGTCCGTCTTCCAGGGTCACCGATGGCTGGCGGTTTTCTTCAATCGCACTCAAGAATTCGGCAACCATGAGCTGATCGAAGTTTGCCCCCACGCCTCGTTGCGAGAATCCTGCCTCAGTCAGAACTTCAATCCCAGGGATAAAGAGATCGGCTTCGCTCAATCCCTTTTCACCCAAGACCTTGAGTGTTACATTGCCCCAGGTTTTGTCGTTTTTCGGGCGTGACCAGCTGGAATCCACCGTCGCCAGCGTCCAGTTTTCAAAACGAATGGTGACCATTGCGGAATCCTCCCACGATTCTCCGTACATCTTGTTACCGACCTGCGCCTGAACCTGCTCTGGCTCACAGCAGAGGAGTCGCCGCATCAAATCCACGACATGAACGGTGTGATCAATCATTGCTCCGCCGCCGCTCAGCGAAGGATCGACAAACCACCCGAACGGACACTTGCCTTGGTTGGTGCCATTGATCGCCAGAATCCGTCCAAGATCTTCGTTGCGCACTTTCTGGTTCAACGATTGGAATGTCGGAGAAAACGGGCACGGAAACGCCGTCATTTTCACGCGATCCAAATCTTCAGTTGCGGCAGAAATGCGATCCAAATGCTCTCGGTTGGGGGCGATTGGCTTTTCGCAGAGGATGTGAAGATTGTGCTTCGCCGCCCATTCAATGTGATCGGCGTGCTTCATGTTTTCGCTGCAAATCACCGCCGCTTCGATCTTGCCGAACAAAGCGTCCGCCTCATCAAAAAACAGAATCCCGTGCTTTTCGGCAAACGCGCGACCACGCTCAGCATCGTCATCCCAAATCCCCACGATATTGGCCCGGTCATCCGCCTTGAGTGCGGCAGTGAATCCATGGGCGTGCATGTGGGCAGAGCTAATGATCCCGATAGGCGTCGACATGATGCCCCGAAGTCTATCCCCTAATCCAACGCAGGTGGAGTGACAGTGACCACTCGGCCTGGTTCTTCAAAGGCGATTTCTACTCGCCAAGCATGAGAGGTGACGCGCTCATCCAATCGGTCGGGCCATTCGATGAGGCACAGATGGTCGTGCCAATACTCTTCCAATCCTGTATCGTCTGCCGATTCCAAACGGTACAAATCAGCATGAAGAACCGGTGGCTCAGTTTCGTAAGTTTGCAATATCGTAAAGGTGGGAGAGCGGACAGCTTTTGTCCAGCCAAGCTCGGCCAAGATTCCCCGCACGAGGGTCGTTTTTCCTGCTCCCAGTTCTCCGGAAAGCAAAATGCAATCTCCTGCTTTCCAAAGATCTGCCAGTTCTCGACCCAATTGAATCATTGCGGCTTCATCTGCAACGGCAAATGTTCGCTTCTCAGTCATCAAAGCACGCCTTTTCCCAGGTTTCTAACTGACATTTGATCTCATTCCAGGAGGTTTTGAGGCGAGTGAAGGTGCTTCGTAATTCTTGGTCATTACTCACAGCAACAAAATTATCGAGCTTTGGTTCATTGATGAGGCGTAGATAAAACTCCTTGTGCTTCTGCACCATCAAAGGCTTTTCGTAATCATCTTCTCCAAAGATGTGATGCAAGCACGCAACGCTGATCCGTCCTTGCTCCGACCAGCTCAGCCACTTCTTCGGTTGACCCTCAAAGCAATCTTCAAAGATCACTTCATCAGCACCCCGCAGAAACTGTCCGGTCCGAATCTGCATGGTTTCGGGGCGACAACCGTTCTCGGCGTTATCAAGTGCCGCTTTCATCATATTGAATGCGTTCTCAACCAGCTTGAGCAGATTCACCGTCGCGCTGGCATTGCCGTTCTTCACTGCCTCGAGGAGTTCAGGCAAACTGGAGACGATCAGGCCCGCCCATCGCTCGAATTCGAGATGTGTCGAGTAGAACCACTCTTCATCCAGCCCGCCGTAGAAATTCTGAATTGCAGCCAGATTCCCGCCCTGAATCCCCGAGTTCATGAAGAGCCTGTGCCAATTACAATAGATCGCCGTATCGAAGCCAAATCCGACCTCAAAGCCGAGTTTTTCAGCCACTTCGATCAGAGGCAGAGAAAGGCTCTGCGGAACAATCAGATTGGGCTCATCTCCTTCCCATATCCAAACTGCAGTGAGCCCTGCAAGGCACACGAACGCTCTCTGCCACTCTCGGTCGCCCCGCAGATCATTTATCGGGAAATTGGGAGCAAAGCTAATCATTTTGCGGACATTGCCGCTCAGGAGTAGCTTGGGAAGGGCAAGTGCCAACCCCTCGTAATTATCAAATGCGCCCGGCAGGTGAATGAGCGGATCTTCAGCAGGGAGAAACCCACGCTCCAAATCAATCCCATAGTCCGATAGCCGCACATCCATGCCCTCATTTTGGCTCACGCAAAAAAAGATCACCCAGGCGGATGCCCGGGTGGTCTTTTCGCTGTTTGATATAAAAAGCGTGTCACATCATTATCCACGCAGCAAGGAGAGGACTGCTTGCGGAGCCTGATTTGCTTGAGCCAGGACGCTCAAGCCGCTTTGCTGAAGGATCTGATATTTGGTGTAGACCGTCATTTCTTCGGCGATATCCGTATCGCGGACTGCCGATTCCGATGCGGCCAGGTTTTCTTTTGCGATGCCGAGGCTTCGGACGTTGGATTCCAGCACGTTTCGCATGAAGGAACCGATTTCCCCGCGCCGGCGGCTGAGCTCGGTGACCGCAGCATCGATGCGTTGCAGAGCGTCATTAGCACCGCTGGTGTTGGTCATGTCAATTCCCGAAACGCTGAGAGCGGAGCTGGAAAAGTTTCCGATGCTCAAGGTCGCTCGCTGACCAACGTTAGCACCGACTTGGAACTGTGCGGAGCCGACAGTGACGTAGCCTGCACCAGTGTAGGTTGCCACGGTAGCTGCATCTTTGAGTCGGATGGTGTTCCCATCAGTGTCGGTAAGAGTCAAACCATCGTTGCCCATTTGACCACCTGTGAAGGTGACGGGGGTTCCACCACCGATATCCACTTGTGCAATCGCATTGATGCCGGTTCCAGTTACAGTATTTGCTCCAGAGAGAAGCACACCTTGGTCGGTCAAGGTGATGTTGCCTTTGGTGCCATAAGTGGTTGCGGTGAGGTTGATCGTACCGTTAGTGCCGTCGTGAGCCGCACTTGCGGTAACACCAGTTGCCCCGCTTTGGAGGTTGATCTTATCAACAATGTCACCCCAGGTATCGCCAGCTTTCGCTTCGATAGCGACTCCATTGATGTAGAAGGTGCCGTAGTCTGCCGCAGTCAGAGCTGTGCCGTTATAAGCAGCCAAGTTGGCCGAAGCAATCGTGTTTGTTCCAGGAACCGTTGCTCGCGTTGCCGCTGTTGTCACTTGGACATTAAGAGCACCATTTCCTGTGACAGATTGACCATTGAACATCCCCGAGAGAGTGATGTTGTCAATCACGTTCGTGTTCACAACCGCAGCATTCACCCCAGCAGAACCGTTCAGCAGTCGCTTCGTGCCGAATTGTGTTTCGGCGGCGATTCGGTCGATAGAACTTGCAATCAGGTTCCACTGAGTTTGATTTGCTTGCAGTTGATCTGCACTAAGAATTGCGCTGTTAGCGCTGGAAACTGCCAGAGCGCGGCCTTCGCGGAGAAGTCGTGCTAATTCGTCGAGAGCGCCTTCAGCGGTTTTTGCGTAGTTGATGGCGTCTTGGTTGTTGCTGATCGCAGAAGAGAGGCCTGCGATTTGAGATCGGAAATTTTCCGAGAAGATCAGACCCGCCGGATCGTCTGCCGCAGAGTTAATGCGAAGACCAGTGGAGAGTCGATTAACACTTTGACCAAAAGCTTGGCTGGTGTTATTCAAATTTCGAAGGGCCGACATGGCCGAAGTGTTTGTATTGATGCGAAAAGACATTTCTAGTTTCTTCCTTGAACTATCGCGGAATGCCTGGCCTCATCCTGAGCGCCGTTTCGTGGCTTTCCGTGCTTGTCCACATGTCTTATTCCCTGTCAGATTTACCAGTCACCCAGTAAAATTACCAGTTCTAGCATTTCTAACAGGTTTTTTCTTTCCTAGTAATTGTGCGAGGGTGTGTCTTGAACCTAAAACAGGCTGTTTTGGGGGCGAAGACTTTTTTGAAAAAAAATTCTAGAAGTTGCGAATTTTGCCCGCTTGGACTGCTGACGCCCTGAAATCAGGCACGGAGTAACTCGGACGCAACCCTGTGTGGCACTGGTGCAACCAGTGAACTTTGAGATCCTTTCCCGAAGATCGGGAGAGGGCAGGGTGAAGGTTGATCGCCCACCGAAAGCACGCACAACTAGCTCTCAACCCTCCACTCAATCTCCTCCCAATCTTTGGGAGGAGAAGCTAGAAGCTCAATCGCGTGGCACTAGTGCAACCAGTGTCCCTTGGGATCCTCACCCGAAGATCGGGAGAGGGCAGGATGAGGGTTGATCGCAAACCCAAAGCACTCTCACCTCGTTCTCAACCCTCTTCTCAATCTCCTCCCAATCTTTGGGAGGAAACGCTGGCAACTATTCCGCGTGACCCTGATAGAACTCCCAATCCCAATCAAAGTCCTTTGTGATTTTCTCGCCACTCAGGATTGCTCGCACCATGACCCAAGGCATGTTTCCCATGCGGATAACTGCGTCGTGGAAGTCCTTCTCCTTCATCTTGCCGGTATCAACCAACTCGCGACGAATCTCCCACATTTGGAACGCCCCTAACATATAAGCCGCCTGATACAACGGCGGATACGTCCCACCGAACGACCGGCGCACCTCACCTTCTGCAGTGGATCGCTCATGCCCGACTTCATTAACAAGAAGATCAACACACTCTTGTGTTGTCATCTTGCCCAGGTGGAACCCAAGCGAAAACTGGATTCGCGCCGCTCGGTGTTTTCTCCAGAACAGCATTCCGATCCGGTCTTCGGGGGTTGCCGGGAATCCGCGCTTATATAGTAAGAACTCCCAATAAAGAGCCCAGCCTTCTGTCCAGAACGGAGTGTTCGTGATTCCCGAGCGGTGAGTATTGAACCGCTCAGCAAAAAAGAACTGAAGATGGTGACCTGGAATCAACTCATGGTGAGTGACCGCGCGTGAGAAATGAATGTTATTCGCCCGCATCGACATCAACTTCTGCTCATGCGTCATTTCATCGGTTGGATAACTGACAATAATGGACTCGCCACCCAAAAAGAACGGAGAAACCAATTGCCGCTCTGGCGACATCATCGTCATCCGCCAGACATCCTTTGCTAAGTCCGGAATCGTAATCAGATCGTTCTTTTCCAGGTATTCGATAGCTTCTTCTGCCAAGCCGCGCACCATTTCTGGTTGCTTGCCCGGCTCAACGTGCTTCGTTTTGACGTACTCCAAAGCCTCGCGCCAGTCATCGTAGCCAAGCTCCTTGGCATACTTCTTCAGCTCACGATCACACCAAACGATTTCTTTCTTGGCAATCTCAAAAAGCTCTTCGGGAGTGTAAGAGATCATTTCGTGCTCTAGCTCCTTTCGGAGCGCAGCATCACCAATCGGATCACCGGGGATTGCCGTGGAGCTGGTATCCCCCATCAGATTCTTCTGAATGAACTCAAGATAAGAATTCGTTGCTGATTCAAAGTCCTCCCACGGCTTTTTCACCCACCAGGTAAACATGGGATCATAGCCTGCGGAGTATTCAAACCACTCTTTTGTTCGATCTTTGAGCCGGCGGATTGTGGCGTGGGCACGGCGAGCATCGGAATCTTTGACTTTACTCGCACCCTGCTGACTTGCATTCCGGTGGGCCTCTTTGACTGACTGAGTGATCTGAGTTAGGGCTTCGGCACTTGCTTCTGCACTTGGACTCAAACGCTGCGGGCGCTGATCTATCAAGAGGCTCAGATCGTCCAGAAACGGATGCAAGTCTTTGGTTGATTCGAGCTGCTCTTCGCGAAAGGCTTCTTCATCCAATCGAACTCGCAATTTATGTCGCAACATGATCCAGTCGGCTTTGCCTGGCTCAGTGAGTTCATCGAACGGCACTTCATCCAGTGCTTTCAGCCAGCCGTGATAAAACTCGTCCATCTTGCCGAGCCGCAAACGAGACTCTTCAATCGGATAAAGCCGACCCAAAGCCCCTTCGTCAGCGCGGAACCTATTCATCAGGTTTGCCATTGCGCCAGAATCTTCGTATTGCGAGACTGCGGGGATGCCTCCAAGATGGGCAGTGAGGGCTAAAGCCAACCAAGTTGTGGTCATAGTCCCATTCTAGTCCGTAAGGGTCATAAAGGACCACCCCTCACGCTGGTATCATGATTGACCTTGCGTCAGCTTGGGGATAACTTCAAGTAATTCTTGGCGCACAAATCGATTTGAATTCAGGGACCACAAGAAATGAAACGAACATTTCAACCGAATAACCGGAAGCGAAGCAAAACTCACGGCTTCCGAATCCGAATGCGAACGACCGATGGTCAAAACGTTTTGAAGCGACGCCGCCTGCGCGGTCGCAAGCGATTGGCCGCCTGAAAGGACCTCGACCTTCCCGTTTTGACGAGATTTTCGATACAGGTCTCACTTCTAGTAGCCCAAACCTGAAGCTTTATTCTCTCCCAGGCCAGGGACTCCTCGGAATCGCAACCAGCCGAAAACTCGGATCACGACCCCGCCGTAACTTGTTTAAGCGGCGGATGAAGGCGATAGCGACGAATTATGGAGATCAAATGGCGAATTTTGATTGGGTGGTGAGCGTTAAGCACTCTGCCGCCCAAGCGACCTATCCTGACCTCGCTACGGAGTTGGGCGAGCTCATCACGGAGTCGTTAAGACGATGGGAAAAGCAATCGGAGTTTTCCTGATCCGCCTGTACCAAAAATCGACCAAATGGATGCCTCCCACATGTCGCTACACTCCCTCCTGCTCCCAATACACACTCGAAGCCGTACAAAAGTACGGACTCATCAAGGGCAGTTGGATGGGTGTAAAAAGAATTGCGCGATGCCACCCCTTTCATCCCGGAGGAGAGGATCCGGTTCCGTAAGAACAGTTTGTTGATATGAAAAGCCAAGCGCCTGCACCAAAGTCGAACCTGATCCAAATGATGATGATCGGAGCCATGATCTTTCTTGGCTTCCAACTCTTCATGGGGCCAAAAAACAATCAGGACAAGCGGAATTCTGCCGAACAGCTTGTAGATATCCAGAAAATGAACGCGGAGCTCCGCGACATTGATCTCCAAACTGCGGTTCGTAAGTACGAGCAGACCGTTCGCGCTGAAGGAAAATCAGCGGGCAAATCTCGCGAAGAGATTGATGCGGACGTCATGCAGGGCTATGTTCTCCTAGCTGATGCAACCCTCAAAAGCGGCCTTTACCGCACTCACTTGAAAGAGGAAGGCAAAGCGCAAACCGATTACGGTTATAAGAAAATCCGCCGCGCATATGACTCCTTCAAGCCCAAGTTCGAGGCTTTTCACAAAAAAGACGTTTGGCAAAAAGCAGTGGCAGTCGCTCCAACCGAAGGGCGTCCACAAACGGAAATCACCCCAGAACAGATTTATGAAGATATCAAGGGAGAACTTAGTCCGCTAGCAGAAAGCCAGCCTGTTATTGGATTCATCCCCGGATACAAGCTGATTGACACCCTCGTACAAGCTACGGGAGCAAAACCATGGCTGAGTTATACGCTAGCCGCGTTCTTCCTCGCGATTTGTGTACGCGCGATTGTCTGGCCCCTCGCTCAAAAACAGTTTATCTGGGGTCGCCGGATGCAACAGCTTCAGCCTATGCTGAAGGAAATCCAGGCGAAGTACAAAGATAAGAAGACCGGTCAGATTAAAGATCAAGCCGCTTTCCAATCGGAAACGATGGCTTTGTACAAAAAGTACGGCCTCAACCCGTTTGCTGGATGTGGTCCGGCTCTCATCCAAATGCCGCTCTTCTTGATCGTGTATCAGTGCATGCGGCACTACGAATTTGAATTCACCAAAGGGTATTTCCTTTGGATTCACCCAGGCTCAACGAAATTCCTTGGTCTCAACCTCGCCCCAAACCTTGGCGAGCGTGACTACTGGCTCGTTGTTGTCTATGGCATCTCGATGATCACAACAACTCTCTTGATGCCGGTCAGTGATCCAGCCAACGCCAAGCAGGGCAAATTGATGGGACTCGGGATTGCCGTGTTCTTCACCATCTCCATGTTCTTTTATCCATTGCCGAGCGCGTTTATTCTCTACTGGATCTTCCTTAACATTTTGTCGACCACTCAGTCCCTTCTCGTGCACCGCATGGAATTGGAACCGCTGCAGCCGGTCGCAAGCGAAGCAGGAGGCGTTATTCCTGGTCAGGTCGTGGAAAAAGGCGCGGCCGCCACAGGAGCTGCCACTGCTGACCTTTCGCAAAATCCTGGATGTATGTCCGGTGGGTTTATGAAAGCGCTGGAGCAAGCCCAGCATCGTGCTCAAGCCATTCAAGAAGAACAAGGCAAAGAGGACAAGAAAAAAAAGTAACACCAAACTTGCGCTCTGGTGAAAAATAGGAAAACAAATTATGGAATCAATCGAACTGGTTGCATCGAGTGTTGATGAGGCCCGCGATAAAGCGGCTCTCCAACTTGGCGTTGACGCCAAGGACGTCGAAATTGAGGTTTTAGAAGAAGCCAAAGGCCTCTTCGGGAAGCCGGGCAAAGTCACGGTGAAAGCTTCTGCCAAGGCGGCAAAAGCTGAAAAGCCAAAGAAAGCTCCGGCGAAAAAAGCCAAGGAAGAACCCGCTGAAGAAGCTCCTGTCGAGGAAGTGAAAGAAGAAAAGCCGAAGAAAGCTCCGGCCAAATCTGCCGCTAAGCCGAAGAAGACAGAAGCCAAAAAAGAAGAATCTTCTGACTCTGGCGAAAAGGAAGAGCGTGAAGAAGCCGAAGCAACTCAAGACGATGCCGACATGCTCGTCAACATGCTCAACAGCGTTTTTGAAGCCGGTGACCTGGATGCCAGCGTTTCTTGCAGTGAACTCAACGGTCGTTATGTGAACCTGGAAATCTCCGGGCAAGATGTCGGATTCCTGGTCGGGCGACGCGGTGAAGTCCTGAACGCGATTCAGTACTACATGAACGTGGTTGCCGCCCGCAAACTCCACAACGGAGTCCGCGTGACTCTAGAAGGCGACAATTACCGCGAAAAACGAGCGACTTCGCTTAGCAACATGGCGCAAGAAATTGCCGCTGAAGTTGTCAAGCGAGGCCAAGAAGCTGTTCTCGATCCTCTGCCTGCTTTCGAGCGACGGATCATTCACCAAGCCCTTTCGGAAATTGAAGGCATCAGCACCTACTCTGAAGGTGAAGAGCCGAATCGACGCATCGTGATTGCTCCTGGCGAAGGCGCAAAAAACAGCGACGACTAATCATAGTTTGATTCGTGAGTGTCAGTCTGGAATTCCAATGGGATTTCAGACTGATTTCTTTTAATCATCAGGGGTAACGTCCCCTTATGGTCACAAAAATCAAGCCGAAAGCTCTCGGCCCGGGCGCACACATCCGGATTGTCTCGCCTGCTTCCCCCATTACGCCTGAGAAAAACGCTCGCGGGCTCCAGTTGCTAGAAGATCAAGGCTACTCAACATCAATCGGTGACCATGCTTACGATTCCCATTACTATCTGGCTGGCAACGACCGAGATCGTGCTGCTGATCTGATGGCCGCATTCACAGATGACTCCGTGGATTGCGTATTCTGCGCGCGGGGCGGATATGGATGCGCCCGCCTCCTGCCCTATCTTGATTTGGACGTGATTGCAAACTCCGGCAAAGCGTTCTGTGGGTTCAGCGATGTCACGACTCTCCATCTTGCTTTGAACAAACGCGGACTGGTCACACTGCACACACCAATGCTGATCACTCTCAGCGTTGATCGTGAGCCTTGGGTCATTGAATCGTTCCTCAACATCCTGAAGGGTGAAAACCCAATTCCGAGCGAAGCAAAGCGAGCCGAAACCATTACTTCCGGTTCAGCAGGCGGAGAGATCACTGGTGGATGCATGTGCCTCATCACCGATTCAATCGGTACGGCCAACAGCATCGACTGCAAAGACAAAATCGTGATCATCGAAGATGTTGAGGAAGCTCCCCACCGCGTGGATGCCATGCTCACCCACCTGCTCAATACAGGTCAGCTTCAAAGTGCAGCGGGAATTGTCTTCGGCGAAATGACGGGAACGGATGAAAAGGCCGACCCGACCATCGGGCCATGGCCCTGGAAAGAGATCATTCGGGATCGGGTTGCCAATCTCGGTATTCCCGCAATGATGGACTTCCCGTTCGGGCATATGAAAACAATGTTGAGCATCCCGTTTGGGGTTCAGGCCGAGATGAACGCAGACTCTGGTACCCTGAAAATTCTGGAATCTCACTGTTCTGGGTAGTTCCTTATGAAGCTTCGAATTCCGTTTGCCGTCACCGCACTTGCCCTTGCTGGTCTTGGGCTCGCACAAAGCCAAGCCTGGGAGAAACTCATCACTCCCGGCCTTACATACCGAATGGAGATTGATCTCCAACTTCCGCGCGTGATCCATGCACTCCGCTACACGCCCGGGGTCAATGTTTCTAGCCGCCCAGAGATTGCTGGCGAAGTTGTTATCGACATGGATACGGAAACGAAGGGCCGCGAAGCCCTTTCCACCACCATTGAGCGCAATGGAGCCATCGCGGGCATCAATGCAGACTTCTTCCCCTGGACAGGTGACCCACTTGGGCTCATGGTTCGGCGCGGAGAACTGCTCAGTTCGCCATTTCCAGACCGATCAGTCTTTGCATGGGGTGCAGGCTACTCTTTTGCTGGCCCCGCTACATTCCGAGGTTCAATCGTTGGCTCAGGCATGACGCTGAGTCTTGATGGCGTCAACCAGGAATGCCAAGAGGACATGCTCATCCTTAACATGCCGGTTGGCGGGTTTGCCACTTCAAAAGAGGATGCGCTCTATGTTGTTCTCGAAGGAGCCCAGACCCTCACTCCCAAAAGCAGTTTCAAAGCTCGCGTCGGGCTCTTCACACCCGATATCAAGCAACTCAAAGTCAATAAAGACCAAATGGTCTTAGTGGGGCATGGGGTTGCGAAAGATAAGCTCGCCAAGCTTGAACGCGGCTCCGAAGTCACGATCAATATCGCAATGGGCGGTGTGGATTGGGACAAGGCCGTCAATGCCGTGGGAGGTGGCCCACTCCTGCTTTCCAATGGCAAAGAGTCTATTGATGTCGCTAAAGAGCACTTCGGGGCCGCTTTTGCAACTGATCGCCATCCGCGAACCGCCATCGGATCCACTCCACAGGGAGATGTCTGGCTGGTAGTCGTTGATGGGCGCCAAGACATGAGCCGCGGTGCAACGCTCGCTGAGATGGCCGCAATCATGCGCCGCCTCGGGTGCACAGGCGCAATTAACCTTGATGGTGGCGGTAGCTCCACGCTCAACGTTATGGGTGTGACGATGAACCGCCCTTCCGGTGGAGCCGAGCGAGCAATCTCTAACAGTCTTTTGCTGTTTGGGGTTGATCCGGTTGTAGGCACTGACCCGGGAAGCTTTGTCATCAAAGGTGTGCCTCGCGTCGAAATGGGCAAGACCGCTAGCTTTTCGGTTGTTGATGTTGCTGGCAACACAATCCCAGTCCGCGATGTTTTCTGGTCGGCAATGGGTGACGCTTGGATTGACCAAGCCGGAATCCTTCGCACCCTCAAGCCGGGCAAATGCCAGATCACTGCATGGGTCAAGGGCGTAAAAATGACCGTAGAAGTCACCGTCGAGGGTGCATCCGCCCCACCACCAGCTCAAAAAAGCTAAAAATGCACAAATGAGGAATCCTGCGCAAGCTGAGCAGCGTAGGAACCAAACGTTTTGGCACGCAAATGTGCCTGAGAGAAGAATAATGGTTCTAACTTCAATTATCGCGGCAGTCGCAGCTCAATCTGCCGACGGAGAGATCCGGCTCGCCCGATATCCCGATATCCACGGCGATAAGTACGTCTTCGTCTATGCATCCGACCTCTGGGTTGCAGATCGAGATGGCGGTGTTGCCCGGCGACTCACCTCCCACCCTGGTTTAGAGCAAAACCCCCGATTCTCCCCCGATGGGCAGTGGATCGCATTTACCGGTCAATACGACGGAAGCAGCGATGTCTATGTGATCTCGGTCAATGGCGGCACCCCAAAGCGCCTGACCTACGAAAACGGCACCGAGCATGTCCGTGACTGGACTCCCGACGGCAAGAAAGTCGCCTACGTCTCCAGCTACGGCAACTCGGCTGGCATGGGCAGGCTGTGGTTCGTCAGCAAAGATGGGGGTCTCCCCGAACGTACAGATGTTCAAGAAGCGTTCGATGTCAGCTTCAACTCAGACGGAAGCAAAATGGCTTTCAACCGCGCGCCGAGCCACATGTTCAACTGGCGACGGTACCGAGGCGGAACCCAAGGCCGAATCTCATTCTGGGATTTTGCGAACAACGGCTACTCCGAAATTCCATCTGGACGTGAGCAAAACTACTTCCCCATGTGGGTTGATGACTCTGTCTTCTACATCAGTGATAAAAATCAAGGCAATTTGAATCTATATCGCTACGATACGGGCAACAAACGAGTCACTCAGCTCACCAACTACACCGATGGCGACATTCGCTGGCCTGGAACCGATGGCAAGACCATTATTTTCGAGCGAAATCTCCGCCTTCACGTTTACGACATCAAGTCTGGTGCGGTGAAGCAGCTCGAACCACGAGTTTCCGGCGACGACTATTCCATGATGCCGCGCTATGTGAGCATGAGCAACAGCATCAACGGTTTCGGAATCTCTCCAACTGGTAAGCGGCTCGTTGTGGAATCACGGGGTGAAATTTTCTCCGTGCCGGCGAACCGGGGCGAGGCTCGCAACCTCACCGACTCAAACGGTGCTCGCGAAAGCCTCGCGGAATGGTCACACGACGGTCAGCATATTTACTATTTGACCGATCGTTCTGGAGAAACACAGCTTGTTCGTCAGGCTCAAATGGGCGGCGAAGAGGTCGTTGTCCCTACGAATTCAGCTGATCCGCTGGAAGGCTTCCAAGTCTCCCCGGTTGGCGGCAAAGTGATCTTCACCACCACTACCGACGAAATGTGGGTGATGGATCTGGATGGCAGGAACAAGAAGCTCATCCACAAGAATATGGGTGGACAGGTTCTCCCTTACGAATGGTCAGGCGACGGGAAGTTCATCGTTTACGGAAAGACAGCGGCGAATCAACTCACCAGCACGGCGATCTACGATGTTGCCGCAGGCAAAAGCCACCAAGTCACCACCGGGTTCTACAACGATTCCGGCTGGACATTAGATCGAACCGGCAAATTCCTGTACATCGCCTCTGATCGAACCTTCAGCCCGACGATGTCCTTGTTCGAAATCTCCATGATTCAGAACAACACGACTCGTATCTATGTCATTCCGCTGGAAAAGGGCTCAGAAAACCCGCTCACCCAGCCTGACGACGAAGAGCCAGTCAAATCTGATAAGGCAGACGGCGAAGGCGATAAACAGGAAGAGAAGAAAGAAACTGAGTACGACTTCACCAACATGGAGAAGCGCATGCTCGTTCTTCCGTTCCCGCCCGCACAGTACGGACAAATTGCTGGCGTTCGCAACGGCGTTCTGGTGCAAACAGCAACAGGTCAACTGCTTCAGTTCAGCATGGGTTCCAAATCCATCGCTCCTGTTGCCTCTGGAGTTGCATTCTTCACCTTCAACGCTGATCGTTCCAAGATGGCTCATACCGACGGCCAAAACGTCTTTATCAACGACGTTCGACCGGGAATCCAACCTGGGCAAGGTCAAGTCACTCAGCCGAACATCGGTAACACCATCGACCCGCGCAAGGAATACGCACAGATGTTCGATGATGTTTGGCGATACCAACGCGATGAGTTCTACGACAAAGACATGCTCGGTCTAGATTGGGATGCAATCGGTAAGAAATACCGAGCGATGCTCCCGTTCATCGGCGATCGCTCTGATTTCGACTACATCATTGGTCAATTGATTGGTGAGCTCGGTACAGGTCACGCTTACGTGACGCCTGGCGCAGGTGGTTCTGACCCAATGAGCCAAATCACTGGTTACCTGGGCGCAGACTTCAAGGCCGTTGGCGATCGAGTGCAGATGACTAAGGTTTATCGAGGTTTCAACTTCGATCCTTCGGCTCGTGGCCCGCTCGGTGAACCAGGAATGGATGTCAACGACGGCGATTACATCTTGGCGATTGATGGCGTGCAAGTCACCGCTCAAACCGGTGTGAGTCCACTCCTCGCCGGAAAGATCAACCGCAAAGTCAGCGTGACAGTGAACGACAAACCATCTATGGATGGCGCGCGCACCATCTCGGTACGGCCAGTTAGCAGCGAATCGAACCTCCGCTACGAAACTTGGGTTGAAGAACGACGCCAAATGGTTTCGGAAATGTCCGGTGGCCGAATTGGCTACATGCACGTTCCCAACACCAACGTTGCCGGGATCATCGGCTTTGTGAAGGGCTTCTACTCCCAAGCGGACAAGGAAGCCATGGTTGTCGACGAGCGGTACAACGGAGGCGGCTGGATTCCAACCTTCTTCATTGAGCATCTGCAGCGAGACTTCACCAACATCATTGCTCCGCGGCACGGCGCAGAAACTGGCTTGCCCAGTAGTCTGCGCGGACCGAAAGCCATGCTGATCAACGGCTATGCCGGTTCGGGTGGCGATCTCTTCCCGTACCTGTTCAAGAAAGCTGGCCTTGGCCCGCTCATCGGAACACGAACTTGGGGCGGATTGGTCGGGATTTCCGGCGGACGCAACCTCATCGGTGGCGGTTCGGTGACTTCTCCAGCGTTTGGTATCTACGATCCCGACACCAAGAAGTGGATCGCAGAAAACACAGGTGTTGATCCTGATATCAACATCGACGATCGCCCAGATCTCGCCGCGAAGGGTCAGGATCCTCAGCTAGAGCGCGCAGTTCAAGAGTTGATGAAGCAACTCAAAGAACCTGCAAAACCGCTTCAGCGTCCTCCCTTCCCGAAAGTTGACAAGTAAATTCAGCTTTCACCCTGTAGAAAATACGAGGGACTCCCGAGATAAAAAACCGGGAGTCTCTCGCTTTTAAGCCTGAGATTTTTCCGCAACAAGTTGGCGCATTACCAAGCGAAACAGAGGAAAACAGGAAAACGATATGGCCGATAAGTTCAAATGGGGCAAATTAGTTGGCAAAGGAAAGAAGAAAGATAACACCATCAACATGATGGCGCCGCTCGAGCCGGATCCACCGATGGCACCGGTTGTCGATCTCAACAACACCTCCACCAATCAACCGATAGCTTCTCAACCTCCGGTGGCTCCACCTGCACAGCAAGTGAGCGAAGCTCCGAAAGAAGAGCGTGCTCCGCTAGTGATTGAGTGGAACACATATCAAGAAGAGCAACGTCAAGCAACCGGCACTGAAGGTCAACTCGTGACCGCAGGCGGTAGTAACCATCAGTCTCAAGTTCAAAATTACGGCGGTGCGCCTACCCCCATGGCACCTCCGACCTCGGCCCCAACTACGCCTCCTGTTTCTCACGCACCCATTGCACCAACTCCTTCTGCAGAATCAGCGCCAGCCGCGCCTGCGACTCCACCAACTGGTGGATTCAGCTGGGATGCTGTTCTGAATCCAAGTGCATCTCAAGAAGTCACCCCAAAGGCTGAACCCGAAATCCCTGCTGAGCACGCCCCCGACAATGGGATGGGGCCGATCACACGTGGCTGGGATGATGTGGAACTCACGCCTTCCGAGAAAAACACTTTAGATACGACTTTCCGAGGTCAAGAAAGCGGCCCAATCAGCATGGACACAGTCAAGGGCGCGACTCCAGAGTCGATTGCGAACAACCCTGCATGGGATGAACCAACATCGTCTCCAGCACCTGCGGCACCAGTTCAGCCGCCGGTCAGTGCCGCACCTCCTGCTCCGGTAACTCCACCCGTGAATACTCCTCCAGTTGAAGCGCAACCGCCAGTTGCGAGTGCGAATTCACCTGCGGAAATTGAGCCATCGATAGAAGAGATTGTCAACCAAGCGGTTGAAACCCCCACATACTCGGCTCCTGAACCAAATGCACCTGTCGTAGAATCTTCAGTAGCTCCGGAACCTGAGTCAGCTCCTGAGCCGACCTATTCTGCACCATTGGCTGCTCAACTAGGAGACATTGATCCAATCCCAGTGCCAGAAACCAATTCTGCGCCGACTACTGAAGAGGTCACCACACCTCCAGCGAATGTTTCACCGGAAGCTGCGCAGGCACCTGCATGGAACACGACTTCGGCGACAGCTGGTTCATTTGGTCTTCAAAATCCTTTTGAAGCGAAGCAAGAAGAGCCTATATTGACCGGCGATTCTGCACCAGAAGATGCGGTTAACCAGGTTGAACCGATCAAAATTCCAGATTTTGAATCGAATGAAGAGTTCGATTGGTCATCGCTCGAGGCATTTGCAAAGCAAAAGGCGGATGAGGACAAGCTCTATGCGCAGCCTGCAGCACCGACTCTTCAAGAAGAGCCTGCGGCAGAAGTCGCTCCGATTTCCATCGGAGAATCAGCGCCTGAAATCGAAGTAGCATCAGCGCCGATTACGGAGCCAGTAGACGATCAACCAAACGGTGAATTCAGCTGGTCAAAGATTATGGGCGCTCCTGCTTCTCAAGAAACTGAAGAAACGGTTGTCGAAGCTATTGAAGAGGTTGAGGAAGTCGTTGAAGAACCAGTCACGGAAGCAAATGAAGTAGCAATTCCAGTTACTGAAGTGCAAGAGACTCCTGCTACTGAACCCGAGGCACCGGCTGCCGTAGAAACACCTACGTCGGAATCAGAAACCACCGAGGCAGCACAGCCAACATCCCGAGTCAATTGGGATGCGCTGGAAGAAACTGCAGCCGCTTCAGAGCCTGTGATCGAGGAAGCAATTCAACCAATTGCTCAGGAGCCAGTCATCGCGCCACCAGCACCGCCTGTCCAAGAGCAGGTTGTTGCCGACGCTCGAGCTGATATTCCAGAACAATATAAGCGAATTCTCGACGAATCTGAGTTCGATGCTGCAAAGGAAGTCCGAGTTGGAGACTTGCTGCTTCAAAACGGGCTGATCACGCAAGCTCAATTGGATCGTGCACTGGAGCGACAAAGTGAGTCAAGAGAGAAGCTTGGTCAAGTACTCATCTCGATGAACATCATGAGCGAGGAGCGATTGCTCCAGGCAGTTGCGGCGCAAAAGGGTGTGAACCCCTGGCACTTGCAACATGATGCTCCGAGCCTTGATGCCGTCAAGATGCTGCCGGAAGGCACATGCCGGATGTTCCAGGCATTGCCAGTAGCGATTCGGGATAACCATTTGGTTGTCGCCATGCGCGACCCATCAGACGACGAAGCGAAGCATTCTCTTGCCGCCGTCGCGAAGATGGACATAGAGGTTGTTTTGGCTGATGATGCACGCCTTGCCTATGCCATTGACAAATCGTTTGGCCTCAACGAGGCGAAACGAATTGCCGAGGCGGATGAGCAAGTTGCGATGGCAATGAAGGCTTATCAAACGCTTGCGGAAGGTCAACTGGGCGTTCATATTCCCGCAAATGAAGAATCGGTACGAGTTGTATACGGCCTTGTAGATTCCATCAT
The DNA here is from genome assembly GCA_020438215.1 of Armatimonadota bacterium. Lineage (GTDB taxonomy): Bacteria > Armatimonadota > Fimbriimonadia > Fimbriimonadales > Fimbriimonadaceae > UphvI-Ar2. The sequence continues at coordinate 38,993 of JAGQUX010000004.1, forward strand.
ACAGGATGGTATCAGCATGCAAGCGAGCGATATCCACTTTGAGCCCGCTAAGGATGCCACTTTGATTCGATATCGACTTGATGGGCGCTTGAAAACCGTGCGCGAAATCCCACGAGACCTCACCCATTTGGTTGAATATCGACTGAAAAATCTGGCCGAAATCAACACGAATGAAAGCCGAGTTGCTCAAGAAGGACGTTATTCAGCCTCGTATGGTCCGAACCAAGTTGAAGTCCTTGTCAATACAATGCCGAGTACACATGGTAGCCGAATCACCCTCCAAGTTCTTGATCGAACCATTGGGTTGAAGAAGCTCCACGATCTCGGGATGAACACGAAGAACGAAAAGCTCTTCCGCGATCTCATCAACAAACCGTACGGTCTATTCTTGATCGCTGGGCCATCATCAAGCGGTAAAACGACAACTGCGTATGCTGCCCTGTCTGAGCTTCAATCGGAAGATCGCAACATCATTACCTGTGAAAACCCAGTTGAGTACGACCTCAAGGGTGTGACGCAAACGCAGATTAACCAAAAGGTGGGTAGCAGTTACAGCGACCAAGTTCGGTCGGCTCTCAAGCAAGATCCGGATGTCATCTTCATCGGTGAGATTGCTGATCGGCAGACCGCTGACATCGCTCTCCGCGCGGCAATGACAGGTCACTTTGTGATCGCAACTGTGCCGGGCAATGATGCTGCGTCATCTATTCCAAATCTTCTTAATCTGGGAGTTGACCCGCACCTGCTCAGCTCCGTATTGATCGGCACAATGAGCCAGCGTCTCCTGCGTAAGTTGGATGCAACTCAGCGAGAATCAACTCAGCCGACCGATGAAGAACGCTTTGTTCTCTATCGCTTCTTCAAAGAAGATGAGGTCAACGAAGTCTATCAACCAACTGGTGAGAATAGCTGGACGGGGCGTATCGCGATCCACGAAGTCTTGCCCGTCACAGCTTCGATCAAGAAACTCATTACCGACAAAGCGACTTCGCCGGAAATCCGCGAAGCAGCAATGGAAGCAGGATTTGTTCCAATGCAAAAGCTCGCAATGGACAAGGTGAAAGCAGGCGATACAACCGTCAGTGAAGCGATCCACCAGCTCGCGTTCGAGATCACCGAACCATACGGTGAAGATCGCGCTTCTGCCTAATCAAGCAAACAAATGAGGGTAGCCAATCGGCTACCCTCATTTTTCTTTGCGCAGCCCGTAAATATGGAAGTTCGGCACCCGAAACTCCTCGCGATACCAAATGTGATCCTCTGGTGGAAGCGGTTCAAGAAATTCCGTCAGTACAAATCCCCGATCGAAGAAGAGTTTCAAGATATAAGAAAGCGGACGATGGAAGTTTCTTACCCGGATCCCGCGCCATTCCAGGTCAAGCGAGAAATGCTCCATATAGCGATCAATCGTTCGATAAAGGCGGTTCCCATCATCATCCTTTACCCACCCGTCTGATGTCGAAGCCAGGTTAGATATGGTAACAATCCTGGATTCACCACCTGGGCGAAGAACACGAGCAATCTCGTCCGCAGCTTTCTCCAAATCAGGAATGTCGATGATAGTCAAATACGACAATACGGCGTCAAACGAATCATCCGCGAAAGGCAAGTTTTCGGCAACACCTACGCGAAATTCACCGTTTGGATAATCGGATTTCGCTTTGGCAATAAACTTCTCAACCGGATCAATCCCCACAGCTTTCACGCCGCACGAAAGCATTTTCCCGCAGTATCGCCCTTGCCCGCACCCCAAATCGAGCACTCTCTTACCAGCGAGCCCAGATAGCCACGTCTCGAGAGCAGGATCAAGAATCAGTCGGCGTGATTGGTCGCCCTCCGACCCTTGATCTACGATCCAAGCATCGGCAGACTCTTCCCAAAGCTCCAAGGGTGTTTTGTCTTGCACCTTAGAATATATCCTTAGCCAAGACGATCAGGATTCAAGCCTTCCAGCTCCGGTATCACAAAAAGGCCATCCTTACGGATCAATTGTCCATCAAACCAGACTTCGCCGCCGCCGTATTCAGGGCGCTGAATGCAAACGATATCCCAGTGGATCGCACTCTTATTGCCGTTGCCGCCTGGGCCCGTGTAAGCATTGCCGGGAGTGAGGTGGAAGCTGCCAGCGATCTTCTCATCAAAGAGCGTGTCCTTCATGGGATGGAGGACATGCGGGTTATAGCCCAGCGACCATTCGCCAAAGTATCGCGCGCCTTCATCGGTATCCAGAATGTCATTGAGCTTATCCGCATTAACTGCGGCGTCCGCCTCAATGATCTTGCCATCCTTCACTTTGAACCGAATATCTTTGAACTCCGTGCCTTGGTAGAGAGAAACCGTGTTGTACTGAACCGTACCGTTCGCACTCTCCTTGACCGGGCAGGAGAAACACTCACCATCGGGAATGTTCCGCTTGCCATGGCAACTCACCGAGCCAATATCTTTGATGCTGAAGGTCAAATCTGTGCCTGGCCCTTTTAGCTGAACGATGTCAGTCTTATTCATCAGTTCAACAAGTGGCTTGGCCGCCTCTTCCATGCGGCCGTAATCCACCGTTGTAACATTGAAGAAGAACTCTTCAAAAGCGGATGTGCTCATGCTCGCCATGTTCGACATGCCAGGGCTCGGCCAGCGGGTCACCACCCACCTTGTTTGGGGCACGCGATAGCCAGTGACAACCTCTTGCCCATAAATCGTGCTCCAAAGCTTGCGCTTGTCGTCAGGCACATCACTCATTTCGCTGGCATTGTCGCCACCACGAAGCGCAATGTAGCAAGTCATCTGCTTCATCTCATGAAGCTCAATTTCTGTAGCTAACTTGACCGCGCGTTCATCCGATCCGGATTGGAGTTGGCGGCGCACTTTCGCAGATTCCAGCCTCACGGCAACGGATGCTCCGCGCTCTTGTGCGGCTCGAACGAACTCAGCAACCGCATCTTCGGGGATGTCGAAAGCGTGGATCAGCACACTGTCATTTTTGGTGAGTTCCAGGGAGTGATCGCAGAACAGGTCGGCAAGCTTCGTGACGCGAGGGTCTAACATGGGCACAGATTACCGCCGCCATGCTGGGCCATCTCTTGTTCAGGACCTATAATTTCCATTGAGAGTTGGTCGGGTGACGGCTGTTCTGGCTTCGGCTGGGATGGAGGAAAGTCCGGACTTCATAGGGCGCGGTGCCTGGCGCAAGCCAGGGCGGGGTAACCCGACGGAAAGTGCAACAGAAAGCAGACCGCCAGCAATGGCAAGGGTGAAACGGTGGTGTAAGAGACCACCAGCGTCCGGGGTGACTCGGACGGCTTGGCAAACCCCACCGGAAGCAAGGCCAAATAGGGAGGGGGTGAAGCTGCCCGCAGACCCTCCGGGTAGGCCGCATTAGTCAAATCGTCACACAAATACAGAATCCGGCTTATAGACCAACTCTCACTTTTCTTCTGGAGTTGCGCGTGCCTGAATAGCCTTCATTGTGAGAGTTGCAAAGAGCGAGCCCGTGCAAATCACGACACCACCTCGGATATGTGTTGCGTACCCCGGTGTGTTGGCAATAAATACATTTATCCCCATGGTCATACCGCACAGGAGCCCAACCAATTGCCAATAATCTCGGGAGCCAAATCTGAGCGCGAGAATCCCAACGACCGTATTGATGATTCCGAGCACGAGATACGGAATCACATTGTTCATACGAAATCCGAGCGTTGCTATGAGGAAGCCCGCAAAGGCAAAAATGGGCACAAGAACGAACAACCGCCATGCCGTCAATTCGGAAACATTTATTCGCTGAGCACTATCCATTTCATCCACCAACCTTCACCGGGAATCCATCATCTTCGACGATGCGCTTGCCATCCGCGGAGTGATAACTGATCGTGTAGTTTGCTTCGTTTTCGTTGAGTATCTCTACCGACAGTTCGAATTCAGATAAGGGAAGCTGCTCGTTCGCTTGCTTGGCTCGGTTATTGATCTCGATGTAGCCTTCCGGGAAAAGGGTTTCCAAGTCCTCACCCCACTTGCCATTGATGGCGCGGTAACGCTCTGTTCGGTTTTGGAAAGTTTCGTACAAGGGGGCGAGCCAGGAATATCGGTACTCCTCTTCGGGAGGTTGATTGCGTTGCTCATTCTGCTTGCCCAGATACACCCACGTTGCTAGGAAGGCAAAGCAAGTGATTGCGAGGATGAGGAGATTGCGTTGCTTATTGATCACTCTGAACATCCCCCCCGTCCAATATGTCCCCCTTCACGGAAGCGCACCCAGAAGATGTAGATCCCGGCGAGAGCGATTGGCAAGACGCCAATCCACCAGAGAGTCATGGAGAATGAATCATCTCTTGGAAAACTGAGTGTTGCCATGAGTGCTGGCACCAAAAAGAAATTGCCGCTTACTAGATTTCGCTTATTCTTTTGCTCGAACTGAATAACCGAACCAATTGAAGCCAGTACGCCTAATCCGGCATATGAATATCCCGCCAGCTCTCTGAACCAAATCAGCGAAATGATATGAAAAGCCAGGCTAACCAGCGACAGTGCCACCCCAAACACCCAAAACCAAACGCTACGCTTTCTCTGCTTGCTCACTCTTCTTCTCCTCATGTCTCTGAGAATCACCGAAGTTCGATGACAGCATGACAATGCATCCAGCTACGATTCCTACACAATATAACCCGCCCTGCGCGTAGTCTTTCCGAGGTAGCTGATATGCCGCCTGCATCAAAACAAAAGCAATGGCGATAAAGAATCCAGTCCGAAACCACTCTTTTGCTCTGCGAACGACAATTGATGAGGCACTGCAGGCGACCAGCAGAAAAAAGTAAGCCAACCCCGTCTGTGCATCCCACCAACGGAGCGTCGCCCAATACCAAACTCCGCAGAGAGTCGGCGCCGCCACTCCCCAAATCCAAAACTTCGGAGTGAGCTCTTTCATTTCACCGCCTTTGTGCGGCGTGCCCGGACGCTTTTCGCGATGATATAGGCTCCAATCCCCGTGTTCAGCACGAGCGAGGCAATAACCAGAACTTCAACAAACGCGGGAATCTCCCCGACATGACTCATGAGCCCCCGACTAGAAAGGAGCATCAGCAAGCCGTAGCTGGCATACATTGAGTTCATGCGTAGCTTCAACCCCACCAGCGGAGCTACGAAAGAAATAGCAAGCAAGACATAAAATGCCGAATAACAAATGTTGGGGTTGGTCTGGAAATTGGCGACCATCAAGAAGAGCAGGAGGATGGGCAATCCTCCCGCCAAAGCCAGCCAATAAAGCGCCCTTTCCTGATCAGATTGATGCACTTTGCTCATGCTCGCTCCTTCCAAGCCGGTTGGCTGAAATACCACTTTCGCGCCCCCGCCCAGGCAAGTAAACCGATGCCCCAAAATAAAAAGTCCCCAGATGGCCAACCATCCCCGATCAGACCGGAGAGCCATTTGAATAAAACCGATACCAAGTGGGATCATACACAGGAGACCCCAACCCTTTTCGCTCTTTGAATATGCAATCTCACGCCATTGAGCAACTAGTACGCTGGCAAAGCCAATAAAGGAGACGCACCAAACAAAAATAGTTAGCTCGTTTGGAAAACAAAGATAGAACCCGCACGCGTACCCAACGAGAACCCAAGGATGCTCCCCAAAAGCAAAGTGCTTCGCCCAATGCGTTTTCTCCCGAGCAGTCATTTGCTCCACCTCTTTATGATATCAAAAACTTGGCAAAGTTGCCACTATCACTCCAGCGGTTTTTCCGAGAGCCAGCGCAAAGCAAGAGTATTCTCGTGCTCCTTCCAGTCGCCATAGCCCAACGCCCAAGTGAGGGCATACCAACGCTCCAATGCAACCCAATAAGTGACATTAAGCTGACTCATGGACATCTCCTTGGTCAGCATCCCATTGATCTTGAAGTCATTGCCATGCCAATCTAATTCCGGCAGGTGACGCTTGATATCCCTCAAGTCTTCTCCGGACGACGAAGCGCTGTTGATCGCCCTGAAGAAATCCGATTCCCGAATAAAAAGCTCCTCATCGACACGCCACATCACCGCATCACAGATTCGGCGCGCAATTTCCAGCTCATTTTCGGATCGGAGCTTAGCTCTCCCCCTGTGAGCCTTCCAATTCGTGGTGGGAATCTCGTTTTCTAGCGTTCCGAAATAATCCGCTTCCCAGATATCAAAGTTGATATCAAATTCGACATAGCCAAGCGCAAAATCGAGAGCGTGCGCCGCCTCACTCCGATATCGAAGATCCGTGTTTTCCTGTTCGCTGAGCTCGCCGATTGCTTTGTCCATCAGCGCTTGGTCAGCAGGATCAAGCGTAATCACTTCTTGAGAAATTTCTTGCAGGTTTTTCAGAAAAACCTGGCTCTCCCGGTCATCCGCGTTGAAATAGTCATCCGAACGCTCTGACATCAAGAACTCCGTCATCATGCGCTCATAAATTGCATCCTGGCTCTGCGGAGTCCCCTGCTTCAGAGGTTCGCCATACACCGCATTGTCCAGGAGCTTATCGGCAAAGAATCCGAGCACAATCATTGAGATAAAGCACAACCCCGCTGCGGCAATCAAGAGCCATACCCAAATCGGCACCTTTGATTTCTGTGGTGCGGAAGGGGAGTGCATCGGCGGTGGTGAGGCCGGAAACCCTTGTTGTGGCGGAGGCATGGACATGTTTCTTTCTCTCCTGATCAACTCATTATGCATCGACCTAAAGCTAAATCCCCTAGAAACCAATACAGAAATTACCGCGAGGTCCCGCGAGTGGTGGATTCAATCCCTAACCACGCGGGTATCCTTCGTTGTCCCGTGGGGAGTTGCCCGAGTGGCCAATGGGAACAGACTGTAAATCTGTCGGCGGAAGCCTACGCAGGTTCGAATCCTGCACTCCCCACCATATTCATATTGCCCCCGTAGCTCAGAGGTAGAGCGTTCCCTTGGTAAGGGAGAGGTCACGAGTTCAATTCTCGTCGGGGGCTCCAGTCTATTAATGCCCCTTGCTTCCTGGCAGACATTTCCTTTATTCTAAGTGGCAATGTCGCCCAAGCCCCGCATCGACGAAGCTAAAGTGATCGCCGCAACAGGTCATGGCTGGGATCACTGGTTCGCCATTCTGGATCAGATGGAAGGCCCAAAAATCGGGCATGCGGCAATGGCGAAACGCCTCCGCGAAGATCACAATATGAATGCCTGGTGGTGCCAGACCGTCACAATTGAGTACGAAATTGCGCGGGGACTCCGTGTCCCGCAACAAAAGACAGATGGTTCGTTCGCCTGCTCGGGACGACGAAAAGTCAATCTGAGCCCAGCCAAAACATGGGAACGCTTGAGCCACGGCGACTACTCCATCTTCTGGAGTGGAGACAAACTCTCTGCCGGGCCGCTCGTAGGGCAAATCAAGAAGATGGAAGAAGGCGAGCTCATCAAGTCAGTGTTTGAAGGAAAGAGCGAAATGACTCTCCAAATTCTCAACGAAGATGGCCGCGGCGTGGTGATGCTTGACTTTCAGAATCTGAAATCGCAAGATCACGCTAACGAAATCAAGGAGCTCATCAAGAAGCCCCTCGATTCTGTTCGTGATGCCCTCAACGGTATTTAGTTGACCAACCGCATTGCCGCATCAACCACATGGTTGACAGTCATTCCCATTTCCGCATAAGCGACATCGCCGGGCGCGCTGGTACCAAAGCGGTCAATGCCAATCGCAATTCCGTTATCGCCGATAACATCGCGCCAACCGTAAGTCACGCCCGCTTCGAGGCTGATTCGTGGCAATTCACCTGGCAACACATCAGAGCGATACTCCGGCGATTGCTCCATAAATGTCTCGCGGCACGGCATGGAAACGACTCGCGCATGAACACCTTTCTCAGCAAGCGCATCAGCCGATTCCATCGCTAGACCAACTTCTGATCCGCTGGCTACCAGCACGATCTGCGCATCTGCAGAATCCCGCAAAACATATGCGCCATTATCAACCTTTTGGTTACTAGTCGCATAATTTTTGACTTTCTGTCGTGTCTCAATGATTGCCGCCGCTCGCCCAGATGCAAACGCCTCTCGCCAGCAAGCAAAGGTTTCCGCCGTATCTGCCGGGCGATAAACCTTCAGGCCGGGGATCAACCGGAGTGCCGCAACGTGCTCAATCGGCTGATGAGTTGGGCCATCCTCACCCACAAAAACGGAGTCGTGTGTAAACACCCAGAGCGAGCTCAGATGTGAGAGCGAAGACAGCCGGATGCTCCCTCGCATATAGTCGCTGAAAACAAGGAAAGTGCTTCCCAGAGCCCGCATTCCGTGGTGGCAAAGCCCATTCACGATTGCCCCCATCGCGTGTTCACGAACGCCGAAGAACAGGTTCCGACCTTCGTGATCGTTTGCAGAGAAATTCCCGCTTCCTGACCATTGCGTTTTAGTTGAGCCAGCCAGGTCAGCGGCCCCACCAATAAACCAAGGCACCTTGTTGGCGATGGCGTTCAGAGCGATCTTTCCGGCATCGCGGGTGGCCATTTCCTGACTCGTGTCGAGAGCTAACAACTCAGAATCCCAGCCATCCGGCAGCGTGCCGTTCATGATGTGACTGAGTTCGCCCGCTAATGCAGAGTCAAACGACTTCAGTTTTTCAAACTCGTCACTCCAGGTATCAACCAATTGGTTACCTTTCGATCCAGCGTCCGCAGAAAGCGAAGCAAGCTCATCTGGCACCAGGAACTTGGCGTCTTCGGGCCAACCAAGATTCCGCTTAGTTTCGGCAACGCCATCAGCACCAATCGGCGCACCATGTACCTTCGAAGTTCCCGCCAACGGTGACCCAAAACCGATCACCGTCTTGACAATAATCAAGCTCGGCTGATCAGTGACGCCTCTCGCCTCTTCCACCTTTTGGTGAATATCTTCCAGGTCATTTCCATCCGCAACCTCGCTAACGTGCCAGCCCATCGCACGGAATTTCGCCGCTGTATCTTCACCAAAACTCAGATCGCACGGGCCATCGAGAGAGATGTCGTTGCTGTCGTAGAGATAAATCAACTTGCCTAGCCGCAGGTGTCCAGCAAGAGAAGCCGCCTCCAAAGCAACTCCTTCCATCAAATCGCCATCCGAGACGATCGCGTAGGTGAAGTGGTCGATCACCTTCGCACCGCCGACGTTGTAGCGTTTGGCGAGCCAGGCTTCGGCCATTGCCATCCCGACACCATTGGCGAATCCCTGCCCCAGCGGGCCAGTCGTGCATTCCACTCCGGCGGTGTGCCCAGCTTCTGGATGACCCGGTGTTTTTGAACCGAGTTGGCGGAATTTTTTGAGTTCGTCTAAGCTCAAATCGTAGCCAAAGATGTGGAGCAACGCATATTGCAAAGCTGACCCGTGACCCGGAGAGAGGATGAAGCGATCGCGGTCAAACCAGTCCGGCTGACCAGGGTGGAATCGCATCTGTTTAGCAAAAAGCGCATATGCCATTGGCGCCGCACCCAAAGGCAATCCTGGGTGGCCCGAATTCGCCTCCTCCACCATGTCCACACTCAAAAATCGCAGAGTATTGACTGCCAACTGATCAATTGCCGCCACCGTTTGATTCATCTCACACACCGTTCCTGGGAACAGGGGCAGTTTATCATCGGAACCAGGTGGCGTCCCGTGGCTTTTGCACACTCAGACTAGGTCAGTTTCCATTCACTGTTATATAGAACCAAACCATAGCCATCGTGATCTTGGAAAGTTCGCCCGCCACGCTTCCAATAGGGGTTGAATGGCTCGATTTCAATAAAGCCAACCAAAATCATGCGCTCGCAACATTCTTCCCAGTCATTGCGATCTGGAACATAAAACACCAGCAGATCTTCTACAGTCGGAGAGGGGCTGATCGGGTGATGCTCGCATGTCACAAGTTCCAGATGGTAACTACCCTCCGGATCACCCACCATCACACCACTAAAGCCTTCGTGCTGTTCAAACCCTCCCAGCCGCATCCAATTCAAACCAAGGCAATACATTTCTGCCGACCGCTCAAGATTGGAAACTGGTCGGGCAACTCTGAAATGCTGAATCATGGCAAACAGTCTAATTCAATCCTCCGACACAGTATCCTGAACCCGCAATGCGATTAACGCACCTTGTTTCTTGCGCTGGTTGAGCGAGCAAGCTGGGGCCATCCCAGTTGGCGGAGGTTCTCCGTCATTTGCCGGCACAAAGCCATCCTGATCTGCTGGTCGGTTTCGACACGCGGGACGATGCCGGTGTGCTTCGACTTCCGGATGGGCGCGCATTGGTGCAAACGGTTGATTTCTTTACTCCGGTGGTTGATGATCCGTACTCATACGGTCAAATTGCCGCCGCCAACGCCCTGAGCGATGTGTACGCGATGGGCGGTACACCAATTTCTGCATTGAACATCGCTTGCTTTGACCCCGAGGCGGCCCCCGCTGAAGTTTGGGCAGAGATTTTCCGGGGAATGGCAGAAAAAACTCTGGAATCTGGCGCGGTTCTTCTAGGTGGACACTCTGTCGAAGATGACGAACCCAAATTTGGAATGGCGGTGACTGGCCTTGTTGATCCCGATGCTATTTTCGCAAACTCCAATGCGAAGAATGGGGAATCCATCTGGCTGAGCAAGCCACTCGGAACCGGGATCGTCACCACCGCCGCGAAGTTTGATAAATGCTCAGCCGAAACACTTCAAGCTGGCATCCAAACGATGAGTGCGCTGAACAACATCGCGGCAGAAACATCTCGAAAGGCTGGTGTCAAGTGCGGTACCGACATCACTGGTTTTGGGTTGCTCGGTCACCTGGGGCACATCGCACGGGAAAGCGGCGTCACCATCGAAATCTCTGTTTCTCAGCTCCCATTGCTCCCAGAAATTGAACATCTCGTCGCTCTTGGCGCAACGACGGGTGGCGCAATCAAGAACCGTGAAATGGTTTCTTCGATGCTCCAATCCGAGATTGATGAAAGCGACTGGCGATGGCATGTTCTCGCCGACCCACAAACCAGCGGCGGACTCGCGGTGACCTCAACGACTCCGCTCGAGGGCTTCACCCAGATCGGCAGAGTGGTGTCTGGCCCCGCTGTGCTCAAAATCGTCGAGTAATCAGAGCCCGGCTCAGGCTAAAATGAGTTCATTCATGGCAAAAACCCTTTTTGAAAAGGTCTGGGAAAACCACGTCGTCTCTGATCTCCCCGGCGGCGGAACCCTCATTTACATCGACCGCCACCTTGTACACGAAGTCACTTCCCCACAAGCTTTTGATGGTCTCCGCGAAAAGGGTCGCCCAGTTCGTCGCCCTGACCTCACCTTTGCGACGGCAGATCACAACGTCCCCACCGACGGGCGCGAAATTGATACCTCCAGCCTCAGCGGACAACAGCTCGCCGCCCTTGATCATAACGCGAAGGAGTTCGGAGTTCCGCTCTTTGGCTATAACCACCCCAAGCAAGGCATTGTCCACATCATCGGCCCGCAACTCGGGATTACCCTCCCTGGCTTGACCATTGTCTGCGGTGATAGCCACACCTCAACTCACGGTGCCTTTGGGGCACTCGCTTTCGGGATCGGCACCAGCGAAGTGGAGCACGTTCTTGCCACCCAAACTCTGCGTTTTGCTAAGAAACCCAAGACTCTCGGGATTGAAGCGACCGGCAAACTGGGAGAAGGGGTTGTTGCCAAGGACATCATCCTTGCCATCATCCGCAAACTCGGTGCAGGGGGCGGAACCGGCTATGTCGTCGAATATCGCGGCGACGCTATTCAGTCGCTGGATATGGCTGGCCGCATGACCATCTGCAACATGAGCATTGAAATGGGAGCCCGCACCGGAATGGTCGCCCCCGATGACGTCACTTTTGACTACATTTCCGCGGAAGATCGACCTTATGCTCCAAAAGGAGCCGCTTTTGACGAGATGGTTGCTCATGCGCGGTCGCTAGCGACCGATCCTGGTGCAACATTTGATCGCTCGGAAACCTTGGATGTTAATGACCTCAAGCCGCAAGTTTCTTGGGGCACAACCCCCGCGATGACCGTTGATATCGACGAAGCCATCCCTGAGCCAAAAGATGCCGCCGAAAAGCGCGCTCAGATGTACATGGGCTTGACTCCAGGAACGCCTGTGAATGAACTTGATATCAACACGGTGTTCATCGGCTCCTGTACCAACGCTCGTATTGAAGACTTGCGCCAAGCCGCATCTTTAGTTGCGGGTCACCGAGTCGCTGATGGTGTTCGCGCGATGGTTGTCCCGGGTTCTGCCGCCGTGCGGGCCCAAGCCGAGCAAGAAGGACTCGATCGTACATTCCTCGAAGCGGGATTTGAGTGGCATTACGCGGGATGCTCCATGTGCCTTGGCATGAATGGAGACATCCTCCGACCAGGGCAACGTAGCGCCAGCACCAGCAACCGCCCGTACGAAGGTCGCCAAGGGCCAGGTTCGCGAACACATCTTGTCAGCCCACTCACGGCAGCGGCAACCGCCCTCACCGGCAAGCTCGCTGACCCGAGGAAGTACCTCTGATGTTGTCCACGGTTCTGGCCGCCGCACTCATTGCCGCCCCCGATCCGTGGACAACCCTTTGGTTTGACCAGCCCGTATCCAATCGGGCGAACTGGGTAGAAGCTTTTCCGATTGGGAATGGTCGCCTGGGGGCAATGGCGTTCGGAGGAGTTGGGAAAGAACAAATTCTTCTCAATGAAAACACAATCTGGGAACGCGGGAATCCCCAGCCGCAACCAGAGAATTCCGCCGAAGTGATCGCGAATGCGCGCAAACTCGCCTTCGCGGGAAAGCTCAGGGAGGCGGAGCAAGCCCTCAAGCCGATCATGACCCAGCATCAGGACATCAGCTATCAACCGGCAGGTTGGCTGACGTTCACCGATTCTGATTACTCTCCCTTCAAGCTCGATTTGACCGATTGGTTCCAAGTCAAAGAAGGCCAAGAAGTTCCCATTGAAAGGCCATTTTTCAACCTAGAGCCTAACCAGACCGTCGAGTTCGTTGCGAAGTTTGAGCTCACTGAACAACAAGCCAAAGGGATCAACCGCATCCACTTCTCCCCGATTGATGACGAATCCGTCATCACGCTGAATGGTAAGGAGATCGGGCGCACAACGGATTGGAGCAAAGAGCATGACTTTTCAATTCAAGCTCAGCCGGGCGCAAACACGCTTCATCTCATGGTCAAAAACGTAGGCGGAGTGGGGCACGGCCCTGCTTCGGTCACGTTATCTGGCGAACCTACTGCGCAGAACTATCGCCGATCCCTAGATATGCAAACGGGGATCAGCACCACAACTTTTGAGCAAAACGGTTTCCAATACGGACAAGAAGTTTTTGCGAGCCAACCCGCGCAGGTCATAGTGATTCGGAAGTGGACAAACAATCCGGATGGGCTCAACTTCCGAGTGGGATATGAATCTGAGCTTGCCGAATTCAAATGGGAATCGGGTGCCTTGGTCGCGCAAACCAAACCTGATCGGCAAGGCACTCAGTATCGAACTGTCGTTCAGCCAAACGCGGCAAATGGAGCCCCTGCTCCCAACCATTTCCGGGGGATGCGCGAGGTTGTTTTCTTTGTCACTATTGAGACGGACTACCGCACAAGTAGAGCGAATTTAGATCAGGCGCAAGTGCAGACACAAAAAGCTAAAGCACTTGGCTACGAAAAACTCAAACAAGCCGCAATCGAAGACCACCAAGCACTTTATGATCGTTGCCGCCTCAAGATCGGAACCGAAGCAGAAGCACTCAAAAAGCAGGAGCTTCCCCTCGATCAGCGGATTGCGAACTACAAAGCCAAGCCGGACGATCAAGCACTGGAAGGAATGCTTTTTGAGTACGGTCGCTACCTCCTTATTGCATCCAGCCGCCCCGGTGGGCTCCCCGCAAACCTCCAAGGACTCTGGAATCCCCACATGAAGGCACCTTGGAATAGCGATTACCACACCAACATCAATTTGCAGATGAACTACTGGCCCGCCGAAGTCACCGGGCTGGGTGATTTACATCAGCCGCTTTTTGATTGGTTGAAAATGGTTGCCGATGGTGAGGGCAAGCGGATGGCCAAGAACCTGGGGAGCAACGGATTTGCCATCGCTCATACATCCGATGCCTGGGGATGGGCCAGCACTAACGGTCAGCCAGTATGGGGGATGTGGGTGATGGGAGGTGCATGGACGTCCAATCACCTGATGGAGCACTACCGCTTCACCGAAGACAAAAAATTCCTCCGTGAGCAAGCCTATCCCTTGCTCAAATCTTCTGCAGAATTCCTGCTGGATTGGCTGACTCTTGACCCGAAAAGCGGCAAGCTCGTGTCTGGGCCGACAACTTCTCCCGAGAACACCTACATCGTAGATGGGAAGCGAATAGCAGTCAGCATGGGGCCGGCGATGGATCAGTACATCGCCTACGAAAACTTCTCGAATGTGATTGAGGCGGCAAAAGCACTCAGGATTGATGATGATTTCACTCAGCAAGTCTGGAAAGCCAGAGCCCAACTCAAAATGCCCGAAATCGGCTCCGACGGACGACTGATGGAGTGGAGTGAGGCGTATCAAGAGGCTGAACCAGGGCATCGTCACATGAGTCATGTCTACGGACTTCATCCGAGTAATCAGATCACTCCGAGCGACAAGGCACTCTACAACGCGATTCGGAAATCGGTCGAGTATCGGCTGTCTCATGGAGGCGGGCACACCGGCTGGTCACGAGCTTGGATTATCAATATCTGGGCTCGCCTCCACGATGGTGAAAGGGCGCACGAAAATGTTCAAGCTCTGCTTCAAAAATCAATCGTGGGGGCACTGATGGATAACCATCCCCCCTTCCAGATTGATGGCAACTTTGGCTACACCGCCGGGATCGCCGAGATGCTCATTCAATCGCACGAGGTGGATTCCAACGGCAAGCCGATCATCCGGATTGCACCAGCCGTGCCCAAAGCTTGGCAGAACCTAGAAATCACTGGGCTCAGATTACGCGGAGGCGGTTCCGTAGATATTTCGATCAAAGATGGCAAGGTCAGCCACACCATCCACCGATAACCCAAGTGGGCGAACAAGTGATTGGTAAACTGGTTTCGCCCATCAAGAGGAAATCGTATGGCAGTCAAAGTTGGAATTAATGGTTTTGGACGAATCGGCCGATTGTCGCTTCGCACACTTCTCTCCCGCTACCCGGGTGAAGTCGATGTTGTCGCAATCAATGACCTGACAGATACGGGAACCAATGCCCATCTGTTCAAATACGACACGGTTTATGGCCCGTTCGATGGCAATGTTTCCAGCGATGAATCTTCCATCACTGTGAATGGTGATCGTTTCCAAGTTTTTGCTGAGCGCGATCCCGCCGCGATCCCCTGGGGTGATCTCGGCGTAGATATCGTCATCGAATCCACCGGGATCTTCACCGACGCCACCAAGGCAAAAGCTCACCGCGACGCTGGGGCAAAGAAGGTCATTATCTCCGCTCCCGCAAAGAACGAAGATGTCACTCTGGTTCTCGGTGTCAACGACGAAATGTACGATGCGGCGAATCACCACATCGTGAGTAACGCTAGCTGCACAACGAACGGTCTGGCTCCGGTGGCGAAAGTGCTCCACGAAACTTTCGGGATCGAGCGCGGGCTACTCACCACGGTTCACGCATACACAAACAGCCAAGCGATTGTTGACACAGCCAAGAAAGGTGTTCGTGATAGTCGCGCTGGCGCAGAAAACGTTGTTCCGGCAAGCACTGGTGCCGCAAAAGCTGTCGGTCTCGTGATTCCCGAGCTTCAAGGCAAGTTCACCGGCATGGCGTTCCGCGTTCCGGTTCCTACCGTGAGCGTCGTGGACTTCACTGCGGTCCTCGCCAAAGCCGCCAGCCCAGATGACATCAATGCAGCAATGAAGAAGGCAGCCGATGGCCCGATGAAAGGCATTCTCCGCTACTCAGATGAAGAGCTCGTGAGTAGCGACCTGCGCGGTGACACTCATAGTTCCATCTTTAGCGCGGTGGATACCGTCACAATTGATAACCTCGTCAAAGCTGTGTCTTGGTACGACAACGAGTGGGGCTACTCCTGCCGCATCGCTGATCTCGTCAAATTCATGGCCGACAAAGGCCTCTAAGCCGAAACCCAACGCGGATGCCCTTCGAAAACAGTGATATGGACGAAAAAATCGAAGGGCGTCCTCCTGCCTCTAAAAGCCTGGAGGCAGAACTCACTCGCGGCTGTTTCCAGATCATTCTGATCAGTTTGGGAGTCTTCTTTTTCTTCGTCTGGCCGTTCATCATCTTCCAAGATACGCATACAATGGCAGGGCTGACAAAGGCACTTCTTGTTGGGCCGCTCGTATCGATCCTTGCCGGGGCGGGCATCTGCTACGGACTCAAAACAGCAGGAGCTACCGGTTACTTGGGAGGAATTTTCGCCTCGTGCATCTTCCTCTTCCTACGAATGCAGCAGATCATGCTGGGAGAAGGTCAAGAAGGCGTTGCTCAACCCGAATATCCCGGCTACGTGGTATTTGCGCTTCCCCTCGCAATCGTGGCGTTGGCGTTTGCGATTGCTCTCATCTTCACACGAGTTGAAAAAGAATCTACCGGCTCATAAGGAACTGAGTTCAAACCTCCGACAATTCTCCTTGGACTAAGTCTGTTTTTCAGTTGAGGAGTTTTGGGTCGTTGAGTTACGGAAAGGCGTCAGTCGAACAATATCGAAAAAGTGCGGTGAATTCCGCATCTCCTTTGCAGCTTGTGGTGATGCTGTACGATGGAGCACTCCGCTTTATGGAAGCCGCCAAGCACAATATCGAGCAAGGCGAGCTTTACAAGCAAAACGAGAACTGCAAAAAAGCGCAGAATATCATCTCTGAGCTAATGTCCACTCTCAATATGGAGCAGGGCGGCGAGATCGCTCAGAACCTGTTTAGCCTTTACACTTTCGCCTACGATAAGCTAATCGAAGGCAACATCAACGACAACCCCAAATCAATTTCTGAGGCAATGGAAGTCATGAGTCAACTCCGCGAAAGCTGGGTTCAACTCGAGAAAATGACCGCCCAATCTGGCGCAAGTGAGGTTCAACATGCCGCATAGCAAAACTAAGATTCAACCAGCGATCGAACGGTTTCTTATCCTCTCGCTGGAGCTCAAACAAGCTTGTCACAGCACTGAGCCCGAGGCTCTCACACAGCTTTTGGATCAACGCCAAGACGCCTTGGATGCTATTGACGGTGAAAACCTTTCATCTGAAGAAGTGGAAGCTTTACGCACCGCCCAACAGGCAGAACACGAAGCGAGAGCGGTTCTGGCTCAGCGCAGATCTGAGCTTGTTCAAGGCTTAGTCAAGCGGCAGAAAGAGAAAGTCGGTCAGTTGGAATACGCAAAACCCCGGCTAGATCGAGCTTACGACCTCGCTGGATAAGAAAAAGCCTCTCGGAAATCCGAGAGGCTTTTTTTTGTCCATGCAGGCTTCGGCGTTAGCCGCCGAGTAGTTCGAGCTTCGCCATGTCTGTCTTCAAAGTGTAAGGAGCGGGAACCCCACCACGTCGTCGCACAGATTGAATAGTAAAGACTCTGACCTTGACTCCCATGCCAGGAGAACTAATGAAGTCTGTCGCACCCTTTCGAGTCTTGAACGAGAACTCAGTATTCGGGCCACCCAAATTTGTGGATGTTTGATACTCCCAGGCGTTAGTTACATAGTTGAAGAAGTAGATGTAAACCGCAGTCGGCAGCCCATCTGTCGTTCCTTCCAAACTGAGTTGCATCGTCTCCACGTCAGTCGTCGTTCCAGCTACAAATGTCATGTCGTACGCAGCATAGAAGCCACGATCGGGCACAAGCACCGAAAGGATGTCATATGAGTTACTATCACCAGATACGTGGAAACTATAGAAGTTTCCGCCAGTGTTAGATCCAATCACTGGAACAACATTGTTCACGTTAGATGTGCCAATTACTTGACCGGCAATAGCGTTCGCGAGGTTGACGCGTCCGCCAGGAACCTTACCAACAATGCCCGCTGGCTTATCGGTGACGTCGAGAATGATATCCAGTGACTCTCGGGCGGTCTTGCCCGGATTCAAGGAGCGAATCACACCAATGACACCTGCCATGTGAGGAGTTGCCATCGAAGTTCCAGAAATCGAAGCATAGTTGTTGTTCGGGAAGGTGCTCAGAATGTCTGAGCCAGGAGCAGCGACTTCAATCAATGTTCCCCAGTTGGAGAATCCCGAAACAGTATCATTCCGCGTCGAACTCGCAACGAACACAACGTTATCGTGCATTTGTCGCAGAGCTTGGCGAGGTGGGTTTTGCTGACCGTTATTTCCTGCCGAGTTACAGTAGACAACGTCGGCTGCCTTTGCGCGCCCAACAGCATCTGCCATTGCTTGCGTAAAACCGTCAATGTTGTAGCTGACACTTAGTACTGTCGCGCCATTTTCCCAGCCGTAGTCAATTGCAGCGGTGAGAGAGGACATGAATCCACCCGCGCCACCGTACATGCGGAGTCCCATCAAGCGGATGTTCGGGCCGACGCCGGCAACGCCCTTGCCGTTGTTCATTTCAGCACCTACGGTGCCTGCAACGTGAGTTCCATGAATATCGCCCGGTGCAGGTTGAATGTCCTTGTCACCATCGCTAAAATCCCATCCATTTGTATCGTCGATAAAGCCGTTCGCGTCATCGTCGATGTTGTTATTCGGAATTTCGCCTGGATTTGACCACATCACGTTCATCAAATCTTCGTGGTTGTAGTCAAAACCGTCATCGCAAACGCCGACGACAACTTCCGGGTGGGTCATGATTACATCCCAAGCTTCCGGTGCATCAATATCGGCATCAGCGGTTCCGCCTGACTGACCAGTATTGTGCATCCCCCATTGCTGACCAAACAGTGTGTCGTCAGGGATAAAGTCGGGAGTGATCTTCGTATCAAACTCCGCAAATCTGATCGCTGGATTTTCCAGCAAACGCGCAACGGCTTTTTCGACCGTCATTCCCATGCTTTCTGCTTCAGGTGTGATATCCATGATCACAAATCGGTCATATCGATTGGCTTGCCGAATAGTCAGACCAACTTGATTCGCCGCGTATTGCATGGTCGCATAGTGAGTATTTGCATAAAAACCGACAACGACGTGATCGCTTGCATACTGAGTTCCAGCCGGAAGTGCAAACGGGTTCATCACCCCGGGTCGCAGCTGTACTTGCCCAACAGTTTTCACGAAAGTGGATTGCGCAAAAGCTTGAGTTCCCAACAGAACAACTACCGCAGTGGCGGCAAGCCCTCGAACAAATCCTAAAGATTTGATATCTCGCATAATCATCTACCTGGACGCACCCAAAAAGCGTCCAAGTTCAATGGTACCTACAATGTTTAGGTTCAATTCAACCTAAATCAGGAATACAAATTGAATCTACTTTTGAACCAGCAAATTTACAGAAAAGAGTGGCTTGCACTTTCGTGCAAGCCACTCTTCATGTCGGACTGAGATCCTGGTTAGTTAGACATGAACTGCAAGTTCGCAAAGTCAGATTGCAGATCATACGGAAGTGGCGAACCACCTCGTCGTCGAATCGGTTGCAATGAGAACACGCGAACCTGGACATTATTGGAACCATCAATAAAGTCGGAAGCACCAGCTCGAGAAAGGAAGGATAGCTCAGTTTGAGCTGTTCCAAACGTTCCAGAACCCATGTACTCCCATGCATTGGTGTTGAAGTTCCAAATGTAGACGTAACCCGCAACAGCCGAAGTCGTCGACTGTGCACTTACTGTTGCGCGAATACGGTTTGAAGTTGAACTCGGAGCAACAAAGGTCATGTCATACGCCGCATAGAATCCACGATTCGGTACGAGAACTGAAGTCACGTCATAAGTCGAGGAATCAAGAGCAGCAAAGTCCGCTACGGAGCCACCAGAAACGGAACCGATCACTGGAGTCACGGAAGTTGGTGCAACATCATTAGAGCCACCGCCAACGCCGCCTTGGAATTGCCAAGTGACGATATCGGTTGTCCAAGTGAACGAGCTGATCGCTGTATTACAGGTTCCAAAGAATCGTGTGTGATCGTTTGGATCTGGCACTACGGAAGCATAGTCACCCCATCGCAAAGAGAAGCCAAAACCAGCATAGTTAGGAGATGACGCCAATTTAAAGGGTACGGACATTTGACCAAGCGGATCCGTTGCCTTGCGGCTCGACACTACAATAGATGGCGATTCGGATTGGCTCGATGCTGTTGCAATAACGGAAATTGTGCCTTGTTGGTTAATCGCAATAGAAGGCATATAAATGCTTCGACCTGACTGTGTAGCTTGTATTACACCAGATTGAACCAACGTCGGTGATCCTGAGACAGGCCAATCACTTGGGTCAAATTCCCACCAACCAACACGAGCGGCACCACCAGGGCCATCGCCAATGCTCATTGCCGCGACAATTTTGTTGTCGGAGACAGCGGAGCAAAGCACTCGGTCGCCAATCGTATCGCGAAAATCTCCCACTGCGTTTGCTAAAGGAGCGTTGGAATAAGCTGGAACTGCAATATTCGTTTGACTCAGAACCTTGTTCGGGCCAACGCGTCGAATGCGAGTCAATCGCATTGTCGAGTTATTGACTTTACCGATGGCAAAAATGCTGCCTCCAGTATCACCAAAAACTCGGCTCATTTGAAGGGTAAACCCGTTCGGGAAGAATGAGCTGAGATTCAGATCCGCACCCGTCGCTGCTTCAGCAACATCGAACGCAATGACCATGGCAAAGACGCCACCATTAGCAAAGGGGAACATATTGAATGAGCAAGCCATCATGTCGCCATTCGATGTGATTGACGGATAGTCGCCCCAGTGCAGATCTCCACCAACACTGACGGTATTTTCAATCTTATAGGTGTACCAAAGTCCATTTGGATCATCGTCGTCAGAAACGGAGATGAAGAAATACGACTCGAAGGTATCGAAATCAACGTCGAGGACGATGGTTACAAACCGCTTGGCAACTGGATCGTATACAACCTTCGGGTCGAATACAAAGTTTCCAGCGAGTCCAGCATAGAAGCCGGAATTGTCAAAGTTCTGTTCGAACTGGATATTCCCCAACTTGTCGTACCAAGCAATCTTGGTATTGACTACCTGAAGAACATGGTTTGGGCCAACCGCAAGGTGCGGGTCTGGCGGGGTCAAACCAGTAAATCCAATGCCAGGAAACTTTGCGCCAGCCTTGTTATTATTCGGAAGGATGGAATCACCCATGCGAAGGTTGTTCGGCGGGCCAATAAGGAATCCGTTTGGATCTTTCGGGTTTTCTGGCTTCAAATTCTTGCGCCCAGCAGTTCTATTGACCTGCGGGAAGAATTTTCGGCTATCGGTGATTACTGGCTTTACGGGAGCACTGCTTACCAACTGCTTTTGGGTGTTGGTATTGCTTCCCGGTTCCGGAGTTTGCGCAATCGCAACGGATGCACAAACTGCCAATGATGCGGCGAGAAGTCCGCGCCATGAGCCAGCCATTTTCTGTCTCAACGTATTCATAACTGTATGGATCCTCAGTTAAAAAAGCCGGGTTTGAACCTGAAAAACAGTAGTGCTATATATATTGAGGCACAATCCCAGCAATTTTCACTTATTCTAGCATGACAAGGGGCTCAGGTTGCAACGTTCACAGAAAAGTACAATGAAATTATGTTGACGCATGAGCAGCATGAAGCGCTGTCCGGTTCGCGAGGGCGACTGGACGCTATCAGGGGGCATCTTTGACCTCCCCCGCCTGCAATCCGAACTTCAAAAGCTAGACGAAACCTCCTCGGCCACAGACTTCTGGGACGACCCTCAACGTGCTCAGAAAATTCTGCGAGAAGCGTCGCGGCTACGCGAAATCATTTCCCCATTTGCAACATTTGAAAAACGGCTGACCGATATCAATGAGTTCCTTGAGCTTCTTGAACTTGAGCCGAACGAAGAATTGCAACAAGATACAGAGCAAGAACTAGAAAGATATCTTTCTGATCTGGACAAATACGAACTGCAAACTCTCCTGAGCGGTGAATACGATGGTCGCAATGCCATCGTTGAAATCAGCGCAGGAGCCGGTGGTTCAGAAGCTTGTGACTGGGCAAGCATCCTTTTCCGGATGTACTCCCGCTGGGCACAGAATCACAATTACAAGCTAGAAATCATCAGCGAAACACCCGGGGATGTCACCGGATATCGCAATATCAGCTTCCAGTTAGATGGCCCCAATGCGTATGGCTACATCAAGGCGGAGAGCGGCGTGCATAGGCTAGTGCGAATCTCACCGTTTGACGCGGCATCCCGGCGGCACACATCGTTCTGCCGGTTAGAAGTTCTTCCCGAAATGGATGAAACCGAAGTCGTGATCAACCCTGATGAGATCAAGGAAGAAACTCTGCGATCATCCGGTGCTGGTGGCCAGCACGTCAACAAAACGGAATCTGCCGTTCGCATGACGCACATCCCAAGTGGGATCGTGGTTCTCTGTCAGAACGAGCGGTCGCAACATAAGAATCGCGCCAGTGCACTCAAGATTCTTGCCGCCCGCCTCGCTGAAATCCAACGCGCTGAAGATGCGGAAAAAGCAAGAGCAATCAAAGGTGATGTTGGCCCCGCAGAGTGGGGCCGTCAAATCCGAAGCTATGTCATGCAGCCGTATACGATGGTCAAAGATCACCGAACGGGGCATGAAACCGGCAACGTCTTAGGCGTGATGGATGGCCAAATCGATGATTTCATCGAAGCGTTCTTGCGTCTACCCAAAGGTGCTGAGGACACATTCATCGAGTAGCGCAAGTCTGATTCGTGCGTCAAATTCAAGGTAACTCCAATCTATGAGCTCACTTCTGATCGCAAGCCTTCTGATCGCCCAAGCGAAAGGGCAGATAGAACCTGGCCCAATGTGCCCCCCCGGCACATCGGCCGCATTTCAGAACAATGTACGCCAGATTCTTGATCTCATGGAAGTGAGCAAATTCGCGGAAGCCAAGAAACTCCTTCCTCGACTGCCTGATACTCAAATCGAATTCTCTTGGGATGACAGCAATGTTCCAGAAGTTCTGAGAGCTGGATTCATCGAAGAACGTGACCGGGCTATTTCGACATGGATGGAAATGTATCCGGATTTGAAGATAGTTGAGTCCAAAACCCCCGATGTCACCATCTCGTTCGCGGATGAGTTGGCGATCAATCCAGATTCGGGGATTCCTTATGGACATGTCGTCTTTGAGACAGAGGGTGAAAAGGCTCCCTACTTTGAGTCCATTATTGGCCTCAACCGGATGAAGCCCTCGGTTCCGACAGAACGGAACGTCATTGGCACAGAAGTGTCCTTTTTGATCGGTAATATGCTCGGTCTTGCTCCGGCAGTACGGCCAGGTGGTGCGATGGGGAGACTCGATACTGCACATTCAATGCGCTCAGCAATAATTCCGTACGAAATCAAAATGGCGCGTGAGAACATAGCCATTACCAAGCAACTCAAAAAAGCGATTGAAGAAAAGAAGCCACTTCGTTTTGTTTCCGCAGAGATAGGCGTGCAAACGCAAACTTTGGATTACGGCACATTCTCTCAAGGTGATGTCCCAGTCAAGCAAGTTGAGGTGACCAATCTTGGTACCGGAAAATTGAGTTTTATTGTTCAGCCAGACTGCAGTTGCTTCCGGGTCGATGGACCGCGAGAGCTTGCTCCCGGTCAAAGCGGCATCCTAAATATTTACTTAGACAGCACAGAATTCCCAGGCAAGCAAGATAAGAAGATCGCGATTCTGAGTAATGACCCTGATCGCTCCACCATCGTTCTGCCGGTTAAAGGATTTGCGACTCCTGCATATCGGTTCCTGAATGAGAGCTCCTCAACACGCACGCTGATCATGCCGGCGAACGGGGCTAAATCACGGCTCTATTTGGCATACGATCCTGCAAAGCCTTTCAAAATCCAATCGATTGAAGTTTCAGGAGTTTCCGGTATTGCCGACTACTCGGCATGGAAAGGAAGTCTTCCTGACCCTGTCAATAACGAGTCTCCGATGGATCGCGAAGGGTACGCGATTGACCTCCTGCTCTCGCCAAGTGGGTTTTCTGGGCGCATGCCCGTCACAATAGCGGTCAAAACAGACCATCCGGTCTATTCCACGATTTTCTATCAAATCAATGTTCAAAAAGGTCTGGCGATGGTGCCGACCAACCTCTACATTGGTCGGGTCAAGAACGTTCCTCAGAGAGTGTTTGGGATTCTCTCTCACCCCAAAGGAAACGTAAAAATTCTGAGCGTCACCACCAATTCGGAGTATTTCAAAGCTCATGTAGAGCAATTCACGACCGAGGAGTCCAAAATTGTAGTGGAATACGATGGCAAAGCACCCGCGGGTCTGATTGGTTGTACCGTCACGATCAAAACTGACGACCCCGAAACTCCTCTTATTGAGTATCTCGTTCAGGGCCAAACAGAATGAAATGGGTTGGCTTGCTCGCGGCACTCGCATTTCTGACTTTAGTCGGGATGTCGCGCGGTGAGCAAGCCGAAGAACCCTGGGCCATCATAATCAGCGGGGATACGGCGGGTTATCTGTCTCCTTGTGGATGCACTAAGCCGATGACTGGCGGCATCCGCCGCCGCGCCACCGCAATCAATCAATTCCGGCAAGGCGAAAAGACACTCGTTCTGGACACGGGCCAAATTTCTGGTGGAGCCGGGCGACAACACGAGATCAAAGCAGAAACCGTCGCAGAAATCCTTGGACGACTGAAGGTAGATGCGATGAACTTAACCCGAGAGGATGTCCAGGCTGGACTTGGCAATTTGGCTGCCCTCCAACGACTTTCAGGAGATGCTTTCGTTTCTGCAAATGTCCCCGATCCTGGTTTGGGCGGCTATCTTTTCGCGAAGTCAAAGGTGCCTTTCCTTATCTCGGGAATTGATCCGCGACTCGGCCCTTACGAATCTAAGGTCAAAGAGTTTGTCAATGAGGCGCAAATTTCCAAGACCGTTCCCATCCTGATGACAACCGGAGATGAAAAACACGCTCGCGAACTTGCCGAGAAGTTCAACGGTCTCCGCCTCATCATCTATCGGAGCACGAGCCAAGTTTCTGACCAACCGATCCAAATTGGGTACACAACCCTCGTGAGCCCCGGCGAAAAGGGAAAAGCGGTCATCAAATTGAGCTGGACTGGAAGTGGCTTTTCGGGGTACGTGGCCAACCACCTCAGCGAAGAGGTTCCCAATGATCCTGCGGCTCAAGAGTCATTTTCAACTTATCTGAGCCGTGTCAAAGCCGAAAAACTCCTGGATATGAAGCCGCGTACTAGTCATGATGCATTCGCCGGCTCGAAAGCTTGCCAAAGCTGCCATCAGCGAGAGTACGACATTTGGGCGCACTCCAAACACGCCGAGGCTCTCAAAACGCTAGAGAAGGACGGACACGATTTCGATCCGGATTGCGTGAGTTGTCATGTTGTTGGGTTGGACTCTACGAAAGGGTTCAAAAGCCGTGATCTCACCCCACTCCTCACCGATGTCGGGTGCGAAAGCTGCCACGGCCCCGCAACCGAACATGTAATGAAACCAAAGAAACATCCTCTTCCGAAAGCAGGAGAAAAATCGTGCAGCTCTTGCCACAATCTTGAACACTCTCCGACTTTTGATTTCGTTGACTACTGGCGAAAAATCAAGCACTAAATCAACGCCCTATTTTGTGCCGCTGTGGAAAAGAATGCTTGCCCGTGGAAAAGTCACTCTGCTGAGTTGAAACTTTTCCCCGCAATTCCGATCCTTGCTCATTTTGAACCTAATTTTCTGTCTCAACTGTCCTGATCGGGTCTTGACAAGCACCGCTCAAAAGCGGGATTCTGGATGCACTTCACCGCCAGAGTGAAGACTTCTCCACTTTCCCTGAGAGAGCAATCGTTGAAATGTATCCAGTACCAAGAGGTTATCGCGAAGCAAAATGAGACCAACTCGTCCAGAAAGCCGAGTTGTTGCCAAACGTTCGCGCAAACTCCTTACGCCACTCCCCAGCAATATCCAGGCGATCAATGCGGTAGAGCAGTTGCTTTCTGGCTATCAACCGTATGTTCTCATCTGCGGGCAAAGCGGGTGGGGCAAATCACACCTTTTGAGAAGTTGCGCTGTTCTCGCCGAAGAACATAGCCAAGATCGAGTTCTTTCCATGTCTGCGATTGAGTTCCTGAAGACCGCTATCGATCCTGGCCTGACTGGACATCTGATCCTCGACGACATTCAAGACGCACTCCGCAATCCGCGCACTCGCCATGAGTTGATGTACCGCCTAGAACGAAGAATGCGCCTTCATCGACCGACGCTGCTCAGTTCTTCGCTTCCGGCAACAAACAAGAAGCTAATCGCAGCCCTTCCCAGCTACCGGCGATGGCTCGTTGTTTCGATGGATCGCCCATCGGCAAGCGAGCGCGTTCAAATCGTCGCAAAAATTGCTGAATCAGAAGGAATTCGAATTCACCCCTCTCTCGCCGAGTTGATGGCGAACCACATGAACGGGAACGGCAATTCCATTGTTGGAGCACTCCAGCGACTCAGGTTGATGAATACAAACTGGTCGCAGGAAAGTTCGCTCCTTGAAGCATGCGGAATTCTCATGCCCTACCTCATCGGCAAGCAAGGATGGGATCCACGAGATGTCATCCATGACATTTGTGACCAAACAATCAAAAACCAGAGTCTTGGCCTCAATATTGAGGATGTCGCCTGCTATTTGATGCTATCTCGCGCCAAATTCTCCGAGCAATCAGTCAGCGATTTTGTTGGAAAGACGGTTGGGCAATGCTATCTTGCCTCAGCCCGCATCCGCAAACAAATCCAACGTGACGAAACACGGGCAAAAGTAGAAATCTGCGAGCAGGAGGTTCTGAAGGCCCTCGCAAGTTGATAGGGAAAAGCACTCCAACTTCCATTGGCCCGGAAATTGCATCCGGGAAAGATGGTTGCGGATGTTATCCTTCACCCTCTTTCTCCCATGCGCACCATAGCTGAACTCGGATTGAACAAGCTCACGGTCAGTACCGACCGTCGAGTTTCCGAAGCGTTGTCGATCATGCAGCGCTCGAATCAAGCCGCATTGACCGTTGAGGAAAACGGACAAGCGGTGGGCATGCTCACGCTAGAAGCGGCTGTCCTCTCCGATTCCGATGCAACTGTTCTTAGCGTCATGCGAGGGATTCCCTTCCGGATTGATGCTGATGCACTTGTTCGCCAAGCAGCCAAAGATTTCGTCAATGAGCAAGCCGAATTCGCCGCCGTTTACAAAGATCAGAAGTTCGTTGGGCTGGTCAGCGCCCTCATGCTCATCACCGAGCTTGGTCGAAGCTGGGATCCACTCACCGGGCTGAGTTGGAGCGACCGCCTCCGCGATTGGGGCGTCGATTGTCTCGATAATGGTCAGGAGATCAGTATTGTCTTCTTTGACCTCAACGATTTTGGCGTCTACAACAAGAAGCACGGGCATATCATCGGCGACAACGTTCTCAAGGGATTTGCGCGATTGCTGACCCAAGCGATTGACCCAAATCGAGATGTCCTAGTCCGCTATGGCGGTGATGAATTTGCCATCGGCACGACCCGGAATCGCGAGGAGACTATGACGCTTCTCGAGAATTTGGGCGAGCCCAGCTTTTCCATTCCTGGTTTGGAAGAGCCGGTCGGGTTCTGTTACGGAGTCAGTGGCGGCAAGCGCACTCAGGAACCGAGCCGCAATCACGTTGCCGCTACGCTGGATAATTTGATCAACTTGGCTTCGCAGGCTTGTTTAGCCAGCAAGCCCGGCGCACAGAAAGGAAAGATACTCCTGGATGCCCCGAAAGCCGAGCCCATCCGCTCGGGCCATGTTCCCAGCGGCCACGAACTACAAGCCATCGCAGAAAATGCGGCCAAGAACCTTGATAGTAAGTCATTTCGCATTACGGAAACCCTGTTTGTCATGGACGAGTCCGGTTCAAAGGTCGCGGTGATCGGGGAACGCATAGGCAAAAAAGGCACGAAGCGCGTATCCGGTGAAAGTAGCTTGAACGGCGACATTGATCAGGCGGCAATCCAAGCTGTTCACGATGCTTTTGACCGATTGGCCTAAAATTCTTTTCTGCATTCCTGCGAACTGACACGGCAGATTCCATCGTAGAATCCAATAACTCCCATGGATTTGCCGAATGAACACAATGCTCTCTTGATCCTCGATCGGATTGAAGGGCACGTTGGCGCGAGCGATTCCAAGCTCAGTAGCTACCTTTCTGCCCTCCGCGAAGAACTTCGCAAGGCGGATAAGAAGCAGCGTGACAATGCTGAGGTCATCGCGCAATACGAAGAGGCTTACGAGAAGCTGACCTCACCGGCAAATCGGGTCGGCATCTTTATCCGGCACTTAGACGATGGGAATGTCGAGGTCCTCCTTGGAGATTCCGAGTACGTCGCAATGGTCGATCCTAAAGTGGATACCGATGCACTCAAACCTGGAATGCGGGTTCGCCTGAACGATGCCTATGCGGTTCTCGGTGGAATGAACGGCTCCAGCATCGGCTCAATCGTTAAGGTAACGGACGTGCGGGAAGACGGGCGGCTCCGTATCAATAACGAGGGCCAGTCCGGGGCGGGTGATCTGATTCTCCGCTCGGAAGCGCTCGTAGGAGCCGAAATCAAAACTGGTGATGAAGTTAGGCTTGACCCCAGTCGCAAAGTTGCCCTCGAGCATTTCCCCCGTGAAGACACGAAGGATTATTTCATTGAAGACATTCATGAAACTGAATGGTCAAAAATCGGTGGGCAGGAGGAAGCCATTGAGCTGATTCGAGAAACAATAGAGCACCCACTTCTCTATCCCGAGATCTACGAGCGGTTTGATAAAAAGCCGATCAAAGGACTTCTCCTCTATGGCCCGCCCGGGTGCGGCAAAACCCTGATTGGGAAGGCGGTTGCCTACAACCTTGCCAAAGAAGTCAGCGAGCGCACGGGCAAGGAGACCAAGGAGTGCTTCATGCACATCTCCGGCCCGAAGATCCTGAACATGTGGCTCGGAGAAACGGAACGCATGGTGCGGGAAATCTTTACAACAGCCCGTAACAAAGCGAAGGAAGGGCATCTGGTTGTCATCTTCATTGACGAGGCGGAATCCATTCTGCGGACACGCAGTTCTGGTCGGTGGCTGAACATCAGTAATACGGTTGTGCCTCAGTTCTGCGCGGAGATGGATGGACTTGTTGAACTTGAGAATGTCGTTCTCATCATCACCTCCAACCGCCCGGACTACATTGATCCGGCAATCCTCCGACCTGAGCGGATTGACCGCAAAATCCGGGTTCGCCGGCCCGATAAAGAAGCCTGCCGCGAGATTCTCAGCATCTATCTAACCGATAAATTACCAATCGATCCAGAATTCTCAAAAGCGAACGACGGTGATGCCTGTGCGCGCAAAGCACTCGTCGAATCCACGCTCGCCAGCCTCTGGAAAGAGTCGAAGCAAACAGAGTTCCTCAAAATCCAGATGCGATCGAGTGAAAGCAAAACACTTTATTGGAAAGATTTGGTGAGCGGTGCATTGCTCAAGTCGGTAGTGGATCGCGCGAAGGATATTGCCATCCGGCGCGCGATTGCAGATCCCAAAACCACACACGGTCTGAACGCGGAGGATTTGGAAGAAGCGTTATTGGCAGAATACGCCGAGAACGAAATCTTCCCGAAATCCGATGCGATGGAAGACTGGCTCAAACTGCTTGATTTTGAGCCAGACAACGTCATCAATGTACGACCAGTCGGGGTCTCAAAGGGCGAAGAATTCGCCCGCAAGACCATTATTTGACCAATCAGTACTTAACCGTGATCGGGAAGACCGCTTTAAACACGAATCGGTTTTGGAACGACTCCGCTCTTGGGTCACCGACAAGGATGAAGTACTCCGCCCCCCGGCGACCGGAAAGCTGATAGCTGAGATACCAGTTCAAGTCCCCATCTTCTGCGACTAACCGTCCGCCGAACGATTCAAACTTACCGACATCGTATCGAGCGGTGAGAACGTGCTGATTGCTTCCACCTTGATAGTCACGGAATTGTGACCGGAAGGAAAGCTGCATTCGCTTGGTGGGGCGATAGCTCCCCCGAAGTGAGACTGATTCGAAGCGATCTCCTTCGAATTCACCAACGTCGTAGCTGACGTTGATATTGCGGTAAGGGTCTCCGCTCGGGAAGCCGACTCCAATCGAATAGAGGTGATCCGCACTGCCCTCAAAGTTTGAGAACTCTGCACCAACTCCGATGCCGAGCTTATTGCGGAACTGTGCTTCAGCGCCAATACTAAATTCGTTCCTGTAAAAGGCTCCATCGAGGCGGTCGTATGAACCAAATCCTACGTCGTATTTGTAGCCATTGAATGGCCCCGTTTCTGGAGTGAACTCCCACTCAGCGTTCCCGCCAAAACCGATCAAATCTTGCTCGGATGAGAACCCGATGCGAGGATTGAAGTTCGGAGTGACAACGTTGAACTCAGCCATAGCGTTGAACCCAGCCCGCTGAATGCCAACACCGGAACTGTTCCGAAAACCAGATTTTGTGATTTCGTCATCGGTGAACTGCGAATTGACGAAATAGAACATTTCTCCTTTCTGGTCACTGTAATCCAACAAAAATGAGTTATTGTTCTGGCCACTCTGTAAGTTGCCCACATGCCCGATACGAATTGATCGTTCTGAGGAGGGGCGATAGGTGTAGCTCACCGCTGAAGCCACCTGATCGTCGTAGTCAATGGTGAAAAGCGCTCCGAGAGTTGAATTCTCGTTGACTTGACCATAAATATTCAGACCAGTGTCAAACCGTTGGATCCGTTGGCTCGCAAAAAGCCGCTGAGAAAATCCAAGGATTCGGTATCGACTCCCTTCCTGGAAGAAGGCGCGGTTTTCACCCGCGAGACGCTCAAATCGACTGAAGTCTAGGTTCAAAACATCGTTCTCGATGTTACGGAAGTCAGGATTGATCGTCCCAACCAGTTGCATATTTTCGTTGACAGTGGTTTTGAAGTCAACACCACTGTTGAAAATCGACTTTTCGCCCTCTTGAACGCCGCCCGTAACGTAAGGCAAAAAGGAAATCGACTGAGATCGATCCACCTTGGGGACTTCAACACTGCTCCAGATCGGCGTCAGGCTCGAATCATTGTTCGTGTATCGGTAAGTGTAAGTATTCGATTTGTTACTCCGATACCAGCGAACATTGAATCGTGGATTGTGCACTCCGGCGGCAGGAACAGACATCAAAGCCCACGGAATCCGCATTTCGCATTCCCAGCCTGTGTCGGTTTTTCGTCCGGCAGCCAAAATTTCGCCAAGCCACTCAGTTTTTGCCGCGCGACCGCCGCTTAATCCAATTTCTGTTGCGCCCGAAGCATTAGTACCGAAGCTGTTGAAGTTGGTCGAAGCACCGAAGGGATCTATCAGCAAACTGAAATTGTCATTGCCGCGCAGAGAAACATTATCGCGATATTCATCATCAACGATCTTGTTTGGATTCGTAGTAGCACGGCCGGCAAAGTAAATGAAGTTTTCGTCGTAAGTCAACCAGAACTCGCCGAGTTCGTCAGATTTCAGGTTCGTGTCGGCATCAGTGAAGCCTTCCCGCCGAGCTTCTGCGGGCCACTCTCCATCACCGATCACCCCATCAATTTCGGGCGTATTTGTCGCTTTGATTCCGGGTAGCTCGTATTCGTCCCGACCTGCCACGCCTGATGTGGAATCAGCGTAGATAAGGGAGGACATTGCGAGCACGACCAGAGTCAGCGCGCGATAAGTCGAAGTCATGGGAAGATTGTTACTTTTCCGAGTCCGTCCCGCTTCAAAACTAGGTCCGACGTCTATAATTTGAACGGAAACCTAGCAGTTTCTACTTTTGTAAGTCTGTATGTGGAATTTGCTTCCCGCGTTGATCCTATTGATGGTTCAGGGTTCTTTTGATCCTGATTCCAGTCATTCACGCGCGGAGCTAGCCCGACTCTTCAACTCACCGGCTATCCGATTGGTGCTCACTGATCGCACACCGAGCCGAGTCGACGTCTCCGAAATGGAGGCCGAAGCACGAGAAGTCGAAGTCGTTTCCACGCCACGGACAGTCTCCGCCGAGCAACTTTTTGAATTCCAGGTGCAGATTGCGACCGGATCACTTTCCGCGCGCTCGGCCCGCGATGGCCCTGCCACCGCCTGAGAGTTCGCCTCTCAACTCCCAATTTCTTTTCATTGTGTGGC
The DNA here is from genome assembly GCA_020438215.1 of Armatimonadota bacterium. Lineage (GTDB taxonomy): Bacteria > Armatimonadota > Fimbriimonadia > Fimbriimonadales > Fimbriimonadaceae > UphvI-Ar2. The sequence goes on from JAGQUX010000004.1 coordinate 71,215, forward strand.
GGTATTGCGTCACGCCATTCCCATATCGAACCAGGCGTTTTTCCGCCTGAAATCAGTACAAATCAATGCTTAAGCTTTTACGAAAAATGCTCGATACGAGCACCAAAGACGTGGCGAATCTTCAGCCAACCGTCGAGAAGATCAACAGCCTCGAATCCAAATTCGAAGCAATGGACGATGACGAACTCCGCTCATGGGGGCCAAAGTTCCGCGAACGACTGGAACAAGGTGAATCCACCGACGACATCCTCCCGGAAGTCTTTGCTGTTGTCCGCGAAGTCAGCAAACGCACCCTCGGGATGCGCCACTTCGATGTCCAGCTGATTGGTGGTGCCGTTCTCCATACAGGCCGTATCTCCGAAATGAGAACCGGTGAAGGGAAAACCCTCGTTGCGGTTGCGCCGATGGTGCTGAACGCGCTCACTGGCAAGGGAGCGCACCTCGTTACTGTCAACGACTACCTTGCTCGCCGTGACGCTTGCTGGATGGGTCCGATCTATCACTTCCTTGGTCTCAGCATCGGGATTGTCCAGGGTCAAGGGGCGGACTCCGATGAACTCGGCGGTAGCTACATCTATGAGCCCGGCTTCCAGCACGAAGACCCGCGATACCAAAACCTTCGCCCATGCTCACGACGCGAAGCGTATTTGGCTGACCTGACCTACGGTACCAACCACGAATTCGGTTTTGACTACCTCCGCGACAACATGGCGTTCGATGTCTCGCAGCTTTCCATGCGGGAACTCAACTACGCCCTGATCGACGAGGTGGACTCGATTCTTATTGATGAAGCGCGTACCCCGCACATCATCAGTGGGCCGAGCATGACCGACCTCACGGTTTACAAGGAAATGGACGCCATCGCTCGCCAAATGAAAGAAGGCGAGCACTACGAAGTCGATAAGAAGAACCACTCTGCTTCCTTTACCGAAGAAGGGATGGACTTTCTTGAGCAAACGCTTGGCATCGACAACATTGCGCTTGAGCCGAAGCTATTCCACCATGCGGGCGCGGCGATCAAGGCGTACGGAATTTTTGTCAAGGACGTCAACTATGTTGTCCGTAACGGCGAGGTCGTGATCGTTGATGAAAACACCGGTCGCATGATGTTCGGGCGACGCTATTCGGATGGTCTTCACCAGGCACTGGAAGCAAAAGAAGGTGTCCAGGTTCAGCGCGAAAGCCAAACCGTTGCCGTCATCACCTTCCAAAACCTCTTCCGTATGTACAACAAGCTATCTGGGATGACCGGTACGGCAAAAACGGAAGAAGATGAATTCCGCAAAATCTATGGATTGGATGTCGTGGTGGTGCCAACGCACCGCCCAATGATCCGGAAAGACCAGGAAGATATTGTTTACAAGAGCATGGACGCCAAGTTCCGAGGCATGGCCCGCGAACTGCTCCGGCTCTATACCAAGCAACAGCCGGTTCTGGTCGGTACGCGATCCATCGAAATGACGGAACAAGTCTCTGCGTTCCTCACCCAAGATCTGCTTCAAAAGCTCATCTTGACCGACCGCGTGCTGGACAAAACGCTCAACGAAAAGGCTGGCGGCGACTTCAAGAAAGAAGCCGATGCTCTTTTCAAAACCCCGCTCACCCAGCTGGAAATGAGCATTATCAAGACCGTTTGTGGTCAAGGTGGGCTCCCTACCGACCCGATGTCCGATGAGATCATTGACTGGTTCCTTACTAAGTACGATCTCCCGGGTGACAACTCAGATCACCTCAAAGAAGCGCTCGCTCACGGGATTCCGCACAACGTTTTGAACGCGAAATTCCACGAAAAAGAAGCGTTGATCATCTCCGAAGCCGGTCGAAAGGGTGCGATCACCATCGCCACCAACATGGCGGGTCGTGGTGTTGACATCCTTCTTGGTGGTCGCGTCCACGATGAAGAAGTCACCCGAGCCCGCGCTGAAGACGATGAAGACGGCGGCGTGATCCACGATTACGACGACACATTCGTCAGCTTCCGCCGAGGTGGAAAGGAGCGCGCCGCGCCGCCGCTCCCACTCGATGATACAGAACGCCGAGCCGCTGCGGAAGAAGTCCGCGAACTCGGCGGACTCTTCGTTCTGGGGACAGAGCGACACGAATCCCGCCGGATTGACAACCAACTTCGAGGTCGCGCCGGTCGTCAAGGCGACCCAGGTGAAAGCCGATTCTTCGTTTCGCTAGAGGACGAACTGTGGCGAATCTTCAACAAGAACATGATGGAGAACCCAGTTCTGAAAGCGTGGCCAGAAATGGAAGAAGTCCGCGCGAAATTCATCTCAGGGATGATCCAGAAAACACAAGAGCGGATTGAAAACCACTTCTTCGAGGGTCGTAAGCACGTTCTGGAATACGATGATGTTCTCAACGCTCAGCGCGAACACATCTACGGAATGCGCCGCGAAATCTTGCTCGGTAAAGACTGCCGCCCTGAACTCAAGAAAGGGATTGGCGAGTTCATCACCGAAGCAGCAGAATCCGGCTGGGATTTCGATCCAGAAACTGGCGACCGCCACTACGATCACCAGAAAGTCTATGATCGTCTGAACGAAGCCTTCCCGCTGATTGATCACATCACCTTCTCTGATTTCGAGGCCCTGCAACCAGGCCAAGACTTGGCGGTTGCTCTTCGAGATGCAGCAGAAGCAGAGTACGCGGCGAAAACCGAGCGGTACGGCGATGATGTCATGCACGAGCTGGAGCGGCAGGTCATGCTCCGCGCGGTCAACGACAACTGGATGGAGCACCTCCAGATGATCGAATACATCCGCGAGGGGATTGGTCTGCGGGGTTACGGTCAAACCGACCCGCTTGTCGCCTATAAGAAGGAAACCTTCGACCTCTTCCAATCAACGCTCCGCAACATCCGCGATCAGGGCGTGCGTATGGTCTACGCCGCGCAAATCCAGATCAATGATGGCCCACCTCCGGGCCAAGAGCCGGAGCCACAAATCGAGGCCGCTCCGATGGCAATGATGGAAATCGTTGATGAGGAAGCCGCGCCGAAGGACATTGATATGGATTCGGTAGATTGGAGCCGTGTGGGACGCAATATGCCGTGCCCATGCGGAAGCGGTAAGAAGTTCAAATCATGCCACTACCCGCTCCTCCGGGCGGAAGGCAAACTCTAACCTTTTGGTTTGATTTGAGTTCAAAAGCGAGCGGTTTCCGCTCGCTTTTCTTTTTTTGAGTGCTGGGCGGTAGTACTCTGATCAACGAAATTGACTGAATTCCACGCACGAACTGACTGTCATCTTGATAGACTCGCAAATCAGCTCGTATGTAGGGCTGTCAAAGGAAGATTCCACAATAGTTACTCTGCAGTGCTCATCTACCTCGATATCTAAGTCGTATATCCAATGATCCGAAATGAGAAGTGAGGGACACAAGTTGTCCTTTTGCATTCCTAAGAACTCAATCGTTCCTGTGATCAAGATCGGATATTCCCTCCAAACACAATCTTTATCAGAATACGATTTATAGCGGTATTCAAGGATGAGATCGTATAGTTTATCATCCCCATGTTTTCGACGTTTGTACTTCATCGACTGCAAGATCGCATCGTGAAATCCAGTGCTGTAACCGATGGCCGCAATCACTTCTGAATCATCAACACGAGTCTCTTTCATTGTAATTCTTTATCCTGCCCCTGATTTGAACCCTTAGCATACCGATCTTGAGTAGCAAGGCCAGTAATAACCTCCTCTCCCGAAGATCGGGAGAGGATTGAGGTGAGGGTTGATCACTATTACATCCGGATTTCACTCTCAACCCTCCTCCTAGCTCCTCCCAAACGTTGTGTGGCGCTAGCAAAACCAGTGTGTTCCTCCCTTACAAGGAGTCCAGGAACACATCTCTCGCCAAAGTTGTTTTTCCCTGTATGACCCGGCGCAAAAAGTGGTTTTGGGGCGTGATGGCGGTCGTGTGGGCAGGGATTATTTTTGCCTGTTCCAACGGGGTTGTCCTCTGGCGAGATTTCGTCCGGTTTATGGGGAGGCTGGTGCCCGGCCCAAACGGGGAAGCCCGCTTCGAAGCGTTCTGGGAAAAATGGTGGTGGCTGCCGACCAAGGGATTCCATGTGATGGAATTTGCCCTGCTGACCTATCTCACCTGCCTCGGGCTCCGAAAATGGAAGTCGGAATGGCCGCTCCGCACGGTGCTGATCGTCAGTTCATTTCTGGGGTTGCTCTATGCCTGCGCAGATGAATTCCACCAGACCTTCATCCCTCAGCGCGGCGGACGCCTCACCGATGTGCTGATTGACTTGATTGGAGTGAGCCTGGCGGTTGGGATCTTTGCTTGGCGAAGTCGAAGCTACCAACCACAACTCAAGCCGGCATCAGAGACAAAATAACAAAGCCCCCGGTTCGCAATCGAACCGAGGGCTTGTGAAAGGAAAGAGGAGAGAGCTTAGCGCTTGACGAACTGGAAGCCGCGTCGCGCTTTCTTGCGACCGTACTTCTTGCGTTCCTTCACTCGCGGATCGCGAGTCAGGAAGCCACCAGCGCGCAAATCTTTACGCATTTCTTCATCAATTGCCAGCAGAGCGCGGGAAATCCCGAGCTTGACTGCACCAGCTTGACCGGTCACGCCGCCACCCTTGACATAGGCCTTGACGTTGTACTTGCCTTCCAAATCCAGAGCGGTCAGAGGGCTCTGAACAAGGATTTCGAGTACCGGTCGGCAGAGATAATCTTTGAAGTCTCGACCGTTGATGGAAATTTGTCCATCGCCGGGCTCAACCCAAACACGGGCAACCGCGCACTTGCGGCGTCCGGTTCCGTAAAATTCGTTGGTTTTCTTTTGACGCATTCGTTACCTGTCCTTACTTTCCTTTCTTGATATCCAGTGGTTCTGGATTTTGTGCTGCGTGCGGATGATCGGCACCAGCATAAACCTTGAGCTTGCTGAAGGTAGATCGACCGAGCGGCCCTTTCGGGAGCATTCCCCAAACGGCTTTTTCGATCAAGCGAGCAGAATTCTTTTCTCGCAGATCTTCTCGGCTGATGTTTTTGATCCCACCGGGCCAACCGGAGTGCCAGTAAAGGAGTTCGTCCTTCTTGTTGTTTCCGGTCAGGGCCACTTTGTCAGCATTGATGATGACAACGAAGTCGCCACAATCTACATGGTAATCAAAAGTCGGCTTATGTTTGCCGCGCAGAACTTGCGCGACTTGTGCAGCAACACGACCAAGCGGTTGGTGCGCAGCATCTACTACGTACCACTTTCGCTCGATTGTATGCGGTTTGGCAACTGTCGTCCTATTCATTTCTCTTTCCTATTCGTTTGTAAATCTGTTATCGAAGGGGTGCCGTCCGTAGGTGATCTTCATCAAGGTCAAGCCACAGGCGGGAAGCACGGTTGGCCAATCAATTTTGCGTCGATCGGTCATCTGTAGTAGCCGCTGAACATCGCTTGTGGGGCGAAGTCCGCGTCCGATTTCCCAGAGACAGCCCGAAATTCGTCGCATCATCCCGCGAACGAACGCGGTTCCGACAACATCCACCCAGATTTCATCGCGTGATGCTTTGACATCCACGGAATACAATGTGCGTTCCAAATTCTGTCCCGGCTTGATTTCCTGACTAAAGGCTAGGAAATTGTGGGTACCGATGAAATCTTGTGCAGCAATCTGCATTGATTCAAGATCAAGTGGCTTGCGCTCCCGGAAGGTGTAACGACTCCGAAACGGATCAATCTCACCATTCAAGATACGGTAGCGATAAAACCGCTTCTTTGCCCAAAACCGGCTGTGAAAATCAGCGGGAACCTCTTGCGAGGAGACGATCTTCATATCCGGGGGCAATGCCCGGTTCAGTGCATACGCCCACCGCTCGGGAGGGATGGCTTGCTCTGCATCGAAATGGCAGACTTGGCCTCTTGCGTGCGCACCGGAATCGGTTCGGCTGGCTCCTGTGACCTCGATTTCCTCGCTCGAGATCAGGCGAATCCCTTCTGTCAATGTGCCGTGGACAGTTCTTTGTCCGGCTTGCGGCGCCCAGCCGCAAAAATCGTATCCGTCGTATTGAACGACTAGCTTTATTCGCTTCTTAGTCGACAAATTCCAAGACCGCAGTCGGGGCTGCGTCGCCTCGGCGGAGACCGGTCTTGGTGATGCGGGTGTATCCGCCGTTGCGCTTTTCGAATCGCGGAGCAACGTTATCGAACAGGTGTGCGACCAGGTCTTCACCGTTGATCATGCTACGTTGCTGTCGAATAGCCAGCTTTTCGGCGTCGGTTTTCCCAGCCAGCACCTTCGGGTTCACAGGAGTGCTCTTGCTGTGACCCACGAGGATCTTGCGAGCTTCTCGGCGAGAACAGATGGTGTTCGCCTTGCCCAGAGTCACCAGGCGATCAGCGATGCGTCGCACTTCTTTCGCACGGCCAAGAGTCGTGTGCACATAGCCGTGGCGGACGAGTTGCCGAGCCAAGTTGGTCAGCAAAGCGCGCCGTTGATCGGACGGCAATCCCAGTTTTCGTCGGTCTTTCTTGTGTCGCATAATTCGCTTTCTCCTCTTTTACTAAATGAGAACCGGCTTAGAAGCCTTCCTCATCCTCCAGTGCATCGAGATTGATAAAACTTCCTTTGGCCGGTTTGAGATCGAAGCCATGCTCAGCGAGTTTGTCGCGGACTTCGGTGAGCGATTTTCGTCCGAAACCGCGGATTCCGTTCAGATCAGCTTCGGTTACCACCGAAAGCTGGCGGAGATTCAGGATGCCAGCACGTCGCAAACAGTTGAATGTGCGTTGGCTGAAATCCATCTCTTCGATCTTGATTTCCGGAACGTTGGATGCTTCGTCTTCGATTTCAATTGCATCGTCGAAGATGTCTTCTACGGTCGGTCGACCGAGATCGAAGAACATTCGGAAATACTTGTCGAGAATCTGTGCGGCTTGAGTAACAGCATCATTCGGGGGAACAGCGCCGTTCGTTTCGACTTCCAGCGTCAGTCGCTCATAGTCGGTGCGTTGACCAACACGAGTTTGCTCAACAATGTAGTTCACATTCTTAACCGGGGTGAATTGGCTACCCGTAGTCAAAATGCCGATCATGCCTTGATATCGCTCTTGCTTTTCCGGAAGAACGTAGCCCGTACCCCATCCAACAAAGAGTTCACACACGAAGGTGTTCTTTGCATCGGAGAGAGTAGCCAGGTAGCAGTCCGGGTTGACGATAGTGACGCCTTCAGGGCATTGCACGTCGGCACCGGTGATTCGACCAGGGCCCTTGACGTTGATGTTCAGAATCAGCTCTTCCGGCATCGTCATATCGGGATCGATGCGAATTGCCAGATTCTTAAGGTTGAGAAGAAACTCGGTGGTGTCTTCTCGCATGCCTGGAATGTCAGCAAATTGGTGGAACACCTTCTCGATGCGAACAGCCATGACAGCTGCGCCCGCGATCGAGCTCAGCAGAACGCGCCGGAGAGCATTCCCGACGGTCTGACCATAACCACGCTCAAGCGGCTCGAGTACGAACCGTGCGTAGTTTTCTTCCAGATGCAGTGTTTGAATTTGCGGCATTGTCTTCTATCGTGTTGAGTTGAAATTGTGAGCGGCAGCGATTAGACGCGTCGCTTCTTGGGAGGGCGGCAACCGTTGTGCGGGACCGGAGTCACATCGCGAACCGACTTGACATCCAGACCGTTTGCATGAAGCGACCGAATTGCGGTTTCGCGTCCACCACCTGGGCCAGAAACGAACACGTCAATGGATTCCATTGAGAATTCAGCGGCTTTCTTAGCCACCTTTTCTGCAGCCAGCTGAGCGGCAAACGGAGTGCCTTTGCGGCTACCCTTGAACCCAGCGTTACCTGCGCTAGACCAGCAGAGAGCGTTGCCCTGCGGATCAGTGACTGTAACAATGGTGTTGTTGAAAGTCGAATGAACGTAGGCTCGACCGTGAGGAACCTGTCGCTTTTCTTTCGCTTTTGCTTTAGATGCTTGCTTGCGTGCCATAAAATCCCTTACTTCTTAGCCTTCTTCTTACCGGCAACAGTCTTCTTCTTACCTTTACGGGTTCGAGCATTAGCGCGAGTGTTTTGACCACGGGTGGGCAAACCTCGGCTATGTCGGATTCCGCGGAAGCACTTGATCTCCATCAATCGGCGCACATTGCTGAAGATTTCGCGGCGCAGGTCACCTTCGACCATATAGTCAGAGTCAATGATGTTACGAAGCTTGGCAACATCATCTTCACTCAGGTCTCGAACGCGAGCTCGAGGGTCCAGCCCAGATTTCTCGACAATTTCCGCGGCAAAACGCGGCCCAATGCCATAGATGCTCTGAATGCTGTACAGAACTGCTTTATCTCGTGGTAGGTCTACACCGGCAATACGCGCCATATTTCTCTATTTCCTAATCTCAGCCTTGTCGCTGTTTGTGCTTCGGGTTAATGCAGATGACTCTCACCACGCCTTTGCGCTTGATGATCTTGCACTTGTCGCACATTTTCTTTACACTTGCCCGAACTTTCATCGTATTGGCCCCATTTGGGAATCTTCCCGCTTTCCTGAATCGTCAATGGATTGAGTCAACGGGAGTCGCGCGGCCCTGTTTTCAGGCCCGACGCAAGGGAAAATCATACCTCCGAACACGAGTTAGAACTAGGCTCGGGACAATTTCGGGATGAAGGACCCGCGCTATTCATCACTTCTGAGCCCAGAACGATTCTCACCCCCTCTCCAAACGGGAATTTGGCCCCATTACTAACCAACTTGTGCCCAGCAGAAAAACTTGCCTGAATCTTGCATTAGTATATTTTTGTCTACTATAATAGATCCATGCAAACCGTCTTTGATCTCCCGATGGCGCAAACCATCTCTGCTCCCGAGTCTCTTGGGGGAACTGAGATTGCAATGCGCCGTGTCAAACGCATCCTCAATCCGGCGAAAGGGATGGTTGAGGCGTACGATTTCACGCTTAATCCCTACATTGGCTGTCAATTCGGGTGTAGCTACTGCTACGCGGCGTTCTTTGTTGCCGAACCGGCGAAAGCCGACGATTGGGGCAATTGGGTTGAGATCAAAGAAAATGCAGTGGAGCTTCTTGCTAACGAGCACTCCGTGCGCGGGTCGAAGGTGTATCTCGGCTCGGTGACCGATCCTTATCAACCGATCGAAATGGAGACCGGCCTGACCCGATCTCTGCTCGAAGTGATAGTCAAGATGAACCCTCAGCCTCGTCTGGTCATCCAAACGCGATCACCGCTTGTGACCCGAGACATTGACCTCCTCCAAAAATTTGATCATGTCCGTGTGAATCTGTCAATTACAACAGATAATGAACAGATCCGGAAAGAGTTTGAGCCGAAGTGCGCCAGTATCGCTCGTCGTATTGAGGCCGCCCACAAGCTCAAGCGATCGGGGATTGCAGTGGGAGTTTGTATATCGCCCATGCTTCCGATTGCCGACCCTGAAAGATTTGCCTACTGGCTGCGAGATATCAATGCGGATTGCTACTCAACCTGCACGTTCCACAAAGGTAGTCGATCCTTTGCTTCGGGTACACGCCCGCAAGGAGCAAAACTCGCCAAAAAGTGGGATTGGAACAGCCTCGAGTATGTCGAGGCCGTTGTGAAAATGAAGCGTATCCTGCCTGAGCTAGATACAAAAGGAAAGGCGTTTGATCCGGTTTAGCGCTTAATGTAGCGGTAAACGATACGGCAACGAGTCAGATCGTAAGGGGAGAATTCCACCCGAACGCGGTCACCTGGTTGAATGCGAATCCAGTGGCGACGCATTTTTCCTGCAACGTAGGCCAGAACTTCTTCATCCAAATCGTCAACTTTGATGCGGAATTGAGCGTTAGGAAGGTTTTCTACGATTGTGCCCTCAAGCTCAATCCCCTCTTCCTTATTGGATGTATCTTTGGATTTGTCCTTTTCTACGTAATTCTTATTGCGTCTTTTTCTAGCCATATAAGGTGGATTCTCAGTCCTCTTCGGTTGTGAGGATCATCGGGCCATCCCGAGTCACCGCCACAGTATGTTCGAAGTGAGCGCTCAGTTTACCGTCTGCGGCAACAACCGTCCAGTCATCGTCTTTTGTGAACACTTTCGGACTGCCCATATTCACCATTGGCTCAATACAAAAAGTCATCCCTTCTTTGAGAACTGGCCCTTTCCCCGCACGACCAAAATTCGGTACTTGCGGGTCTTCGTGCAAGCTACGACCGATGCCATGACCAACCAGCTCACGAACAATTCCGTACCCGTTCTTTTCAACGTAAGCCTGGATGGTGCTGGCAATGTCGCCGACCGTGTTGCCGACCTTAGCTCTAGCGATCCCCTGCATCAAGGATTCCTTTGTCACGCTCATCAATCGACGAGCTTCATCCGAAATATCTCCCACCGCAAATGTCCATGCGGAATCGGAATGCCAACCGTTCAGGATCACACCAAAGTCGAGGCTGATGATATCACCGCTCTGCAAAGTGCGATCATCGGGGATGCCGTGCACGACTTCTTCATTCAAGCTCGTACAGATGGACGCGGGATAGACGAATTTCCCGGGTTTGTAGCCCAAAAAGCTGGGGATACCGCCTTTTTCTCGGATCAGCTTATCAGCCAAATCATTGAGATCAAGAAGTGTGGTTTTGCCGGGAACGATTGATTCGGCAGTCAGGCGCATTGTCCGCGCCAAAACCCGACCAGATTCTCGCATCAAAGCGATTTCTGCCGGCTTTTTGTAGGTGATCACTGACCTAGCTTCTCCCGAATCTCGGCGAAAACAGTTTCCGGAGCTTGGCTTCCATCCACTTTCACCAACAAGCCTTTCTTTGCATAGTGATCAATAACTGGAGCCGTGCTATCACGGAAAATCCGAAGTCGTTCTTGGATCGTTTCCGGCTTGTCATCCTGACGGATGATAAGGGGGCCATTACACTTATCGCAGAATCCTTCGCGCATCGGAGGCTTGTTCGTTGCGTGATAGATTTCCCCGCACTTCGTACAACCAATCCGACCGCTCAATCGGCTGATGACGATTTGGTCATCCACTTCGAGCGAGATCACTGCGTCCAGCGGCATACTAATCTTGTCCAGCTCCAGATCAAGAGCTTCCGCTTGGCGGACCGTGCGCGGAAACCCATCAAGGATAAAGCCGTTCTGTCGCACTTCCTCCGAGCGAATCCGTTTCAGCATCATTTGAATGGTGACGCCGTTCGGGACAAGCTCACCGCGATCAATATAGCTCTTGGCGAGCTGACCGAGGTCAGTATCAGCTTCGATTTCTCGGCGGAAAATCACCCCGGATGACAAAGGAACGGAACCGATATTTTGCTCAATCAGAGCCGATTGCGTTCCTTTGCCAACTCCGGGAGGGCCAACCAAGATCAACCGAAGCGCCATACGGGATTACCCTTCGTACTGCTTGGTGATCAGGTTTGCTTCGATCTGTCGCATGGTTTCCAGCGCAACACTGACCAAGATCAGGAGCGAGGTACCACCAATCAATCCGAGCGAGCTGATCGGTGCGATCAACGGCATTACGAACTGGGTCATTGCTGCAAGAGCAAGGAATACAGCACCGATGAAGGTCACGCGAGAGATCACACTATCCAGGAAGTCTTTGGTTTTCTTGCCCGGGCGAATCCCTTGAATATAAGATCCACCGCGCTTGAGGTTGTCAGCAATGTCTTCGACGTTGTACTGCATCGCTGTCCACAGATAAGTGAACATGAAGATCATTCCCGCATAGAACAGTGCACCAATCCAACCTTGCCACCGAGTGAAGTCGGGGCTAAAGAATCCAGAGATGCTTTGCAAAATTGCGTGAGCCTGGCTATCCGGCGGAAATGCCGCTTGGAACTGCGCCGGCATATAGATCAAGGTGATCGCGAAGATAATTGGGATAACCCCAGCCATGTTCACCGAAATCGGCAGATAGCTCGTTCCGCCACCCATCGATTGAGTGCCGAAGTTTCTCCGCATATGCTGAATCGGAATCCTACGCTGGGCGACCGTGAAGAAGACGATCCCCCACGTTGTCGCATAGAACATGATCAGCACGAGCAGAACTTGCCACCACTGAACAACGCCATCTCGAACTGCCGTGCCAACCTGCATCGCTAGGCCAGGGAACGAGATGATAATCCCGGTAAAGATGAGAATCGAAACCCCGTTACCGATCCCTTTTTCGCTGGCTTGTTCACCCAGCCAAAGAAGGAACATTGCGCCCGCTGTCCAGAAAAGGACAAGCCCAACGCGGTGTTGGAGTTGAAGGGCACCCGTTACGCTCGGCCCCATCAATTGAAGGAGACCAAAGCCTTGGAAAGCACAAAGTGCCAGGGTCAAAATACGTGTCCGCTTATTTTGTTGCTTCCGCGCGTACTCCCCACCTTCCTTCATCTCTTCTTTCCACTTGGGGTTACCAAGTGACATGACTTGAATGATAATGGAGGCGATGATGTACGGGCCAAGCCCAAGCGCCATGATGGAAATGCGTTTGAACGCACCCCCACCAACAGTGTTCATCAAGTTGAAGAATTGGTTCCCTTCCAGGAGTTTCTCTAACGCTTGTGTACTGATCCCAGGAATCGGAACCGGAACGTGAACACCCAGGACATAGAGTCCAAAAACGAGGAGTAGAAAGCGCAGGCGGGCTCGCAACTCGTCGTCGGCCCACGCCATTTTCAGCGTTTGAACCAGAGAGTAATTGAGACCCTTATCGCCTTTGCGAGAAGGGCCACCCGAGAAGCCTGCGCCTAGACTCATAGTGTTGTGACCTCGCCGCCTGCTTTAGTGATTTTCTCAGCGGCTGCTTTGCTGAACTTGTGAGCGGAGACTTTCAGTTTGATGCTGATTTCGCCGAACGCAAGCACCTTCAGACCATCTTTCAGGTCGCTGAGGATGCCGCGGCTCACAATTTCTTCTGGAGTCACGGTGTCGCCAGATTTGAAGTGCTTTTCCAGATCATCCATGTTCACAATGGCGTATTCCTTGTGATTGATGTTGCGGAAGCCCTTCTTAATCGGGAGACGTCGGTGAATCGGGGTTTGTCCCCCTTCAAACCAAGGAGCGATTTGGCGTCGAGCCTTTTGCCCTTTGGTACCTCGGGTAGCGGTCTTGCCCATACCCGAGCCGATTCCACGAGCAACGCGTCGTTTGCGTTTCGTTGAACCGTCTGCTGGTTTCAGGTCGTGCAGATTCATTGCCTAATTACTCCTTGTCCTTCTTGGTGGTTTTCTTGGTCGTTGTCGCTTTCTTAGCGGTGGTGGACTTAGCTTCGGTTGCCTTCTTAGCAGGAGCTTTTTTTGCTGCTGCTTTTGGCTTTTCTTCGGTTTTGGCTTCTGCCTTCACCGCTTCTTTCTTTGCCGGAGCTTTCTTAGCTGCCGGTTTCGCCGCTGCTTGCGCACCGTTTCCGCGTCGACGTCGAACGATGGGTTGATCTTCCACTTCTTCCACGGTCAAGAGGTGCTTGACTTGGTGGATCATGCCTCGAATAGAAGCAGTGTCTTCAAAAGTGTTGCTTTGCCCGATTTTACGCAGACCGAGAGCGTTCACGGTTTTGCGGTTCTTCGGTACAGCACCGATCATGCTTTTGCTCAAAGTGACCTTAAGCATGTCCGGATTCAGCCTCCTCTTTTCGTGCTTTGGCCAGCCAAGGCACGAGCTCGTTCACGTCTTTTCCGCGAATCTTAGCGATTTGCTCTGGAGATTGCAGTTCCTTGAACGCTTTCACCGTTGCATAAGCAAGGTTGGTGCTGTTTCGGCTTCCCAAACACTTCGCAAGAACGTTGTGGACGCCAGCAGCTTCCAAGCACATGCGGACAGCCGAACCAGCTTTGACACCCGTACCAGGAGAGGCGGGCTTCAAGATGACGGTTGCGGAGCCGTGCTTTGCTCGAATTGCGTGCGGAATGGTTTCGCCGATCAGTTCCATCTTGAACATGTTCTTGCGAGCTGCTTCTTCCGCTTTGCGAATCGCATCCGGAATGTTCAGCGCTTTCCCTTGTCCAACACCGACAGATCCTTTGTTGTCGCCTACGACAACCAGAATCGACCAGGATGCGGTCTTACCACCAGCGGTGGTTTTGAAGACCTTGTTGGATCGCAGGATTCGAACGTCGAGTTGCGGTCCGTCGGTCGGTCGGTTCGACGCTTGGCGTCGTCCAATAAGTCGTGGTCCTCTTGCCATTTTTTAGAATTCCAGACCCGCTGAGCGAGCTCCTTCGGCGAGTTCTGCAACTCGGCCATGGTATCGGTAACCGCCGCGGTCGAAGACCACTTTTGTTACTCCAGCCTCTTTGGCGCGCTTACCAAGGGTTTCGCCCACTTTGCGAGCGGTGACCTTGTTAGCATTGCCTTTCAAGTCCTTTTGCGTCGTGCCCGCCGCCGCTAAAGTGCGACCGGTCGAGTCGTCGATAATCTGAGCCGAGATGTGCTTCTCACTGCGGAAAACCGCCAGGCGAGGAACTTCAGTCGTCCCAGTAATGTGCTTGCGGATTCGCTCGTGGCGAAGCTTTCGCATATCACTTCGTGTTCGTGTAGCCATATAGATTCCTCGCTATTACGCGCCGGCCCTCTTACCAGGTCGGAGTCGCACCACTTCACCCTTGTATCGCAGACCTTTCCCTTTGTAAGGATCTGGCTTGCGGACTTTTCGGATGTCTGCGGCAAGTTGCCCAACAAGAGCTTTGTCGATCCCAGAAACTGTGATCGTCACGGCTTTACCGCGCTCTTCTTGGCTGACTTCAAAATTAATCCCTTTCGGAGCATTGATTTCAACCGGGTGGGAGTAGCCCATGTTCAGAACAAGCTTGCTGCCTTGAACCTGAGCGCGGTAACCAACCCCGTGGATTTCCAGCTCTTTCTTGTGGCCTTCGGTGACGCCAACAACCATGTTGTTGATGAGCGTGCGCGCCAGACCGTGTTGAGATCGATTGTTTCGATTGTTGTTCGGACGCTCGATGCGAACTTCGCCTTCGTCTTGAACAACAGTCAGATATCGAGAAATCGGCTGTACGAGTTCACCTTTCGGGCCTTTGACCGTTACGACAGGGCCATCCAAACTCACGGTGACGTTGCTCGGCACCGGAATCGCTTTTAAACCAATTCGTGACATTTTCTTTCAGGCTCCTTAGTACACCTGGCAAAGCACTTCACCACCGATCTTGCGGCGGCGGGCTTCCCGGTCGGTCATGACGCCTTGGCTCGTTGTGAGAACGAGGGTGGTCAAACCAGAGCGGAGCGGTTGAAGCTCATTAGCGGCTCGGTAGACCCGCAGACCTGGTTTGCTCACCCGCTGAATGCGGTGAATAACCGGTTTGCGTCGGCTGTCGTACTTCAAATGGACGCGCATGGTTGGAAACTTGGAATCGGTCAGCATTTCGTGACTTTTCACAAAACCTTCAGCTTCCAGAATCTTCACAATTTCGACTTTGATGTTGCTGGAAGGCACTTCAACGTGCATCATTCCTGCTCGAAGTCCATTGCGAATACGCGTTAATAGATCGGCAATAGGATCGCTGTGCATATCTGTCTCCTTACCAGCTGGATTTTTTCACTCCAGGCAGCAAGCCTTGGTGAGCCATCTCACGCAGGCAGATTCGACAAACGCCAAAGTAGCGTACGTAACCCTTTGGGCGACCGCACATGCTACAGCGGTTATATCCCTGCACTTTAAAGCGAGGGGTTTTCTTTTGTTTTTCAACGAGTGCTTTCTTGGCCATATTTCATGTCCCACCGTTCCCGAATTGGTTTGCTCTGGTGGCCAAACTGCGACTTTTGTATTTCCTTTCTCGTCAGAAAGGCGTCGCGATGATCCTTCGCACCTGATTCGTGGTCTGGTTTTTCAGCTCCTGCCAGAAGGCAGGCAGTCGGATAGGATACCAGCCTGAACTGAACCTTTGCCTCCCTGCAAGGGTCCTTTAGGCGCAGGGTCCCGGGTAAGAATTCTGCTCCCACCAAAACCCTTGAACATTTCCAGCGTATAAACTACTAACTGGTTGTAGTTCTGGCAAGCTTTTTGAACTACATTCATTACTCGGTTATCAGGGGAAATATGGTGGATTCACAGGCTGGCGTAACCGCTCTGCGTGAAATGGCAGAGCAATCCTATGCGACAGGGCAGTACGAGCGTGCGCTCGAACTGTTCCAGCAAGTTGTTGAACTTGATCCCAAATGCGAAGTTGCCTTTCGCGGGCTCGGCTTCACTCTCCATGCCTTGAACCGAAACCGAGAAGCCCTCTGTGCTTTCGACTCCGCACTTGATTTGAGGCCTCAAGATGTCCACAGCCATGTTGGGATGGGGCTTTCTCATGGCGCTTTGGGTGAGGACAACCTCGCCATTCGCGCTCTGGAATACAGCCTGACGATTGATAACCACAACGACTTTGCCCGCCACGCGTTGCTCATCGCCTGCCGACGCCACACCCTTGAATTGCTGGAGCAAGGCAATATCGAAGCGGCGCGAGTCCGCATTGAGCGCGCACTTGAACTTGACGCGGAAGGGGTCGAAACTGTGGAAGTTGCGCTGGAATACTATCGCAAAGTGATGGATTACGAGGGCGCAAAACGCTGGATTCGTCGCCTCGAATCCTCAATGCCGCACTTACCAGAGCTGAAAGACTGGAAGCGTGAATTTGGAATGGGGCGCGAGGCAGAAATCGGTGATTTCCGCCAGATTCACGAGCCGGAATAGGCCTTTACAACTTTGAGAACATCCCGGAACTTGGGGTGATCGGCGGATTCCATCCATTCGTACACAACACTCTCTGAGTGCACAACTTGTGCACCTGCATCCCGCAAACGCTTTGTCCCGATTTTATTGGCTTGTTCAGATCGGCTAGATACGGCATCGAGCACGATAGCCACCTCGTAACCTTCCTCCAACAAGTCAAGGGCAGTTTGGGTGACGCAAATATGCGTCTCAATCCCAACAAGAACGATGGTGCCCCTCTCAGATTTCTCGACCGCCTCCATCAATCCGCTGGCACCGCAGCAGGAGAACGCCATTTTGTCGAGCGTTTCGCCCTGAATCATCGCATGGAGTGATTCTTCGGTGCCGCCCATCCGCTCGGGATATTGAACGGTAGCCAGAGTCGGAACCTCCAGCAAGTTCGCGCATTCCACCAGGAATTTTGTGCGCTTCATCACTTCATCTGCGCCGACAATGCCTCCGAGGAAACTCGGTTGCATATCAACAACGATCAAAAGGCACTCTTCAGCGTGAAGTCGCATCGTTAGCTCACCGCCGGGATGACTTTGCCAACGCACTCGCCAAACCCAATCCGGAGCCCGTCCTTTTCGGCATAAGCGCGCATGGTCACCACATCGCCATCTTCAAGGAATGTACGCGTCTCACCGGTTTCATCGAGAGTAATCGGCTCAGTACCTTTCCAAGTGCGTTCAAGCATTGAACCCGCGCCATCACGCTCTTCCCCTGAAATGGTTCCACTAGCGTAAAGATCACCGAATTCGACCGGCGTACCATTCGACGTTTGGTGAGCGAGCTGCTGCGCCATCGACCAATACAAGTTGCTCATATTGCTGGTGCAGATGAGCTGTGGAGATTTCATTTTCTCGGATTGGAGCCACACTTCCAGCTTCACATCAAAGTGCTGATTCCCTTGTCGCCGCAAATGTGGCAACACAGGTGGATCTTGCTCCATGCCTTCTACTCGGAACGGCTCCAGAGCATCCAAAGTCACAATCCACGGGGAAACGGAGGTCGCAAAACTCTTGGCGAGAAACGGGCCGAGCGGCTGGTATTCCCACCGCTGGACATCTCGCGCCGACCAATCATTGACAATCACGAGACCAAGGAAATGATCTTCAGCTGCTTTACAAGTGATGCGCTTGCCTGGATCTTGCCCGTGACTGAGATAAAAGCCCATTTCCAGTTCAAAATCCAGCTCTTTGCTCGGCCCAAACTCTGGCATATCCGCGCTGGGAGATTTGGTTTGCCCCTTCGGGCGGATGATCTCTGTTCCGCTTGCATAAACCGAACTTGCTCGACCGTTGTATCCCACCGGCAGATGCCGATAGTTCGGCAAAAGTGAATCCATATCAGGGCGAAACATCTTGCCCACATTGCTCGCGTGATAGATCCCCGAGTAGAAATCCACGAACGCCATCGGCGGAATGGGAACTTGCAGATTCGCCTTACTCATCGGAATGAGGGATTTTTCGCGAAGTTTCTTGTTATCGCGGAGAACTGGATTGGATTCTTCCAGCAATTCATAAACGACCTTTCGCAGGGCGGTCAAAGCCCCGCGATCAAGCTCAATAAAACTATCCAGAATCGGGAATTCCTCGTCGTCAATCAGCCCGGCATCGGCGAGTGCCATCAGGTTCAGTGCGAAACCACCAATCGCGACGACCACCGATTCATCCTGACCCTTGGGGGCAGCAAGCCCGAACGGAAGATTTTGAATCGGGAAATCAGAATCAGCGGCGACTTCTACCCACGATTTTGCCGAGGCAGGCACGACGAATTTATCCATGCCCCCAGTATCCCACGAACTCAGGCAGGCGGCTTAGTCAAGAAGCCCGAGTCCTTGAAGGCCCACTACCGGCTCAGCGACACTGCACGACCCAAAGCCACCAAAGTAACCCCAAAAATCGTCAATGTCATCCTTGGTCACCTTGAAATCGCCCAATTGGATGAACTCATCGGTCACGATCACCGCGCCAAGGTCAGTAATCTCAAGGACTTGCCTGACTTCCGCCTTGGTTGCATCTTTGGCGACGGCAATTGTAGAGCCAACCATAGCATTGAGGAATCCATGACGCATCACGCCCAGATTTTGATCTTGATATCTGAGTGGCTCGTGCAGGCCGGCGGTGAACTTGAATGGAGCTTCCAACTGTGCGCAAACGACAATGAATTCAGCAAGTTGCTCAGTGCCGGGGAACGCTTCCGCAGTAACTCCTCCTGTTCGTGCTTTGAATCCAACATCCTCGCTTGCTGATGCCGCCTCATGGAGGCTTTCGGCAAAATCACTTCCCCAACCAAACTCCAAGTACACCTGACCAACAAACTCGGGGAGATCGGACTTCATGACGGCTTTGGTTGCGGCATGGGCGTTTCCGCCACCCGGCAATGCCATCTCAAGGGTGCCTAGCGGCAAACGCGCCTCTTCCAACTGCTGAGTCAGCTTCTTAATCCGAGGCTTGAGTTCTTCAGCTGAGCTCAAGCGGGGCGCGATCACCGCAATTTCGGAGGCATCTTCGTTATCAATGTTTACGTGATGCTTAGTCAGTGCATCTTCCAGCGCCTCAATATCCCCGGCTGGACAAACAAATCGATCCACATAAAAGCCGGAGTCCGACTTCATGATGTCGAGGAACTCGGCGACTGCCGCCTCCATCTCTAACTTCGCCGGGGGGAAAAGCCCAGCGTAATCAATCATCCGATCAACGAGTGCGCGAAGTGATGCCTTCACAATTCATATTTTAGCGAAATTGATGCGGCAGATTTCCTGGTTTTGCAAACAAAGATCGGTATCATTTAGATTCAAATTGGCTATTGCCAACTCTTTCACACCATGCGAATCCTGATTGCCGACGACGATCCTATCATCCGCCTCGACCTCCGCCAGATGCTCGAGTCGATTGGTTACGAGGTGACGGCCGAAGCCGAAGACGGGCAACAAGCGATCGAATTAGCGAACGAACACACTCCTGATGTTTGCCTCATGGATGTGAAAATGCCTGTCATGGACGGAATTGATGCTGCTGAACAAATCTGTGGAAATGGACTCGCGCCGGTTGTGTTGCTGACCGCGTACAGCGATCAAGAACTCATTCAAAGAGCAAGCGCGGCCGGAGTCTTTGGATATCTGGTCAAGCCATTCAAACCAAGCGACCTTGCCCCCGCCATTGAAGTGGCGCGTGGTCGGTTCGAACAAAACAAGAAGCTCATCGACGAACTCGATGATGTCAATGAACGGCTAGAAGTCCGCAAAGTGATCGAGCGAGCCAAGGGCATCTTGATGACTCTTCACAAACTAGATGAGACTGAGGCGTATCGCCGGATCCAGCAACAGTCCATGAACGCCAGAAAAACCATGAAGGAAGTTGCCGAGGCGATCATCCTCACCAACAATCTTTAAGCGAGAATAGGGCGTGGCAGAACAACTTTGGGCTCCGTGGAGGTTCGACTACGTCAAGAAAGCCGATGAAACCAATCGCGACGGGTGCATCTTTGTTGATCTCCCCGCTCAAGACAACGACGAAGAGAATCTGATCCTCTTCCGCGGCAAAACCGCCTTCATCATCCTCAACCGCTATCCTTACACCAGCGGACACTTGATGGTAGCTCCCTACAAGCACACTGCCGACATCTCCGATCTCTCTGACATCGAGCTTCTTGAAATCCACCAATTGGTGAGGGACTCCATGAAATGGATCAAAGCGGTATATCACCCCAACGGTTTTAATGTCGGGCTGAACGTTGGGGCAGCGGGTGGAGCGGGAATCCCCAGCCACTTGCACTGGCATATCGTCCCGCGTTGGGAGGGTGATACCAACTTCATGACGAGTATCGGGAATACGCGAGTCATCCCCGAAGATTTGGCGATCTCTTACCGCCGATTGAAGGAGGCATCCCGTGTTTAAAGACTTAGAATCATTACGGCAAACCTGTCTCCAATGCACAGAATGCGGCCTCTCAGATCGGCGATTGAACGTCGTCTTCGGCGAAGGAAATCCGCACAGTCCGCTCGTTCTGGTGGGCGAAGGGCCAGGTGATCAGGAGGATAAGTCGGGTCGACCATTTGTAGGCAGATCAGGACAAATGCTGGATCGCGCCCTCGCTGATAATGGCCTTTCCCGAGACGATGTTTATATTTGCAATACAGTCAAATGCCGCGCGGCCGATTGGAGCACCGGCAAACCTCAAAACCGTCCTCCAACTCCCGAAGAAGTTACAACATGTCGGCAATGGCTAATCCCTCAACTTGGGTTGATCAAACCGCGGGTGATCCTCTGCATTGGCGCACCCAGCGCAAAGAACTTGATTAAAAAAGACTTCAAAATCACGAAGGAACGTGGACAGTTTTTCCCATCCGAATTTGCCCCCGAGGCAATGGCGGCGTTACACCCTTCTTACATCATGCGGCAACAACGCCCGGACAACGACGGCGGATATCACCTTTTGGTGGAAGATATTGGTAAGGCATGGAAGAGATGCCACAGCTAACACTTGCCAGGTTCCTAGAACTAGTCAAAGAATGTCCGTTGGTTGCTAGCGCCCAGGCTGATGACGGCACTCCGCTTGATCATCCTGATTCAATTCGCCGCTTAGCGGAAGCAAGTGCCAGTCAGGGAGTGCGTGTTTTTCGGATGGAAGGCGTTGAGGATATTCTTGAACTCAAAAAGCATCATCCTGAATGGCCCGTGATGGGACTGATCAAATGTAAGTATCCCGATAGCGAAGTTTACATTTCCGCCACAGCACGCGAAGTTCAGGAGCTGATCGACACTGGCGCAGAAATCATTGCCCTTGATGCAACAGAACGTTCTCGACCAAATGGTGAAACACTACGCGATTTGGTCAACATGATTCACAATGCAGGCTGCCTCTGCATGGGTGATTGTGATTCGATTGAGTCTATTCAATACGCCAAGGATTGTGGTGCCGACGTGATCAGCACAACGCTCAGCGGATACACATCCGGTTCGCCCCAATCACCAGAGCCTGATCTTGCTTTAGTCGCCGAAGCGAGCAAACTGGGAGTTCCGATCATTGCAGAAGGTCGCTATCTGACTCCGGAGCAGTGCAACCACGCTCTTGCATTTGGCGCATGTTGCGTGGTTATCGGCGGCATGCTGAATGACCCCATCAAGAACACGCGCAGAATTGTTTCTGGACTGCGCAATTTTGACCAAACGGTTGGGTGTGTTGATTTGGGTGGCACATGGCTCAGGTTCGCCACATTCCACCGAGAGCATGGCATACAAAGTCGAGAGCAAATCCCAACTCCGCAAACTCAAACCGAGCGCATGTCGTGGATCGCGGAGATGTGCCGGAAGCACGGGGTCAAGAGGATGGGGGTCTCCACCGGCGGAAATTTTGATCCCAAGAAGAACAGAATCGTTGAAGCCAACGAGCAGCTCATTCCCGATCTCGTTGGGAAGAATTTCGATATTCCTGATATCAAAGTATCAGCCCTCAACGACGGCCTAGCCACCGCCTGGGGACACGCCCAGCACCCAGCTTTTGCAACCAAAAGGTTAGTAACGTTAGCCATCGGGAGCGGTGTGGGAGTTGGAATTATTGATCGCGAGCAAATCCTCACTCAAAACGGTGAGTATCCACGCCTCAATGACCTCCCTTATCAAGACACTAATGTCGAGGCGGTACTCGGAGGGAAACACGGCATTGGCTCAGACGAAGATAAACAACAAGCTCTCGAATTTTGCTTGGATGTTGTACGCCTCTATGCCCCGGATCATATCATCCTCTGCGGAGGAGTCTCTAACGCTTCCTGGATTCAAAAGGCTATTCGAGGAAATATTTGCGCTTCACCATATGGTGAGGATGCGGGCCTCATCGGAGCAGCATGGTTAGCCCTCAATCCGCCGAGGTTCGGATAAAAAAAATCGTAGTAATAACCAATGTATGATCGTGCATTATGCTGGCTCCGCAGAGACCTGCGAGTCACTGACAACTGTGCCCTTGCTTTGGCAACACTAGAAGCAAGGAATGTTTTTTGTGTCTTTGTATTCGATACGGTCATTTTGGACGAACTTACAAACCGTAAAGACAAGAGAGTTCAGTTCATTTTTGACTCTGTGATGGAGCTACGTAGAAACCTTCAAGAGCAAGGATCAGACCTCATCATTCTGCACGGAGACCCGCTTGATCTCATCCCAGAGATATCGGAAAGCCTTGGCGCCGAGAAGGTGTTTTGGTCGCATGACGACGATCCATACGCCTTGGATCGCGACTCTAAAGTCAGAGCAATACTCGACAGCAAAGGCGTATTCCACCAATCGGTGAAGGATCATGTGGTTTTTGAGCGCCAAGAAGTTCTCAATCGATCAGGTGAGCCATTCAAGGTATTCACCCCCTACTCAAAGGCTTGGTTGGCAAAACTTGAGCCCCAGCACCTAGCAGAGCAAGCCCCCATCCTCCGACATCTTGCACCTAAAAGCGACTTCCCCGAAGCTAGCAATCTCAGTCTGGGTGATCTCGGATTTCAAGAGACAGATTTGTGGCTGAATCCTGGGGAGAGCGCAGCTAAGGATAGGCTCCTCGCTTTTCTCGAGCATGTGGATAGCTACGGCGAAGAGCGCGATTTTCCTACTCTCGATTCCACCTCAGGACTGAGCGTTCACCTCAGACACGGAACAATATCAAATCGTGAGTGCTTCCGCGAAGCGATGAAACTCGACTCAGTCGGAGCAAAAAAGTGGGTATCTGAGCTGATTTGGCGTGAGTTCTATCACATGATCCTCGCGAACTTCCCGCATGTTGGGCATGGCCGCGCATTCCAGCCCCACTACAATGATATAGAATGGCCCGGCTCAGATGAACATTTCACCAAATGGTGTGAAGGCAAAACGGGCTACCCTCTCGTCGATGCAGCGATGCGATGCCTGAACGAAACCGGATGGATGCACAACCGGTTGCGAATGGTTGTCGCTATGTTCCTCACAAAAGATCTGCTTGTGGATTGGCGGAAGGGAGAAGCCTACTTTGCCGAAAATCTTCTTGATTTCGAGTTGGCAAGCAACAACGGAGGCTGGCAATGGTCAGCAAGCACTGGAGTCGATGCCCAGCCTTACTTCCGTATTTTCAATCCGATACTGCAGAGTTTGAAGTTTGACACTGAGGGGAAATTTATCAAAGAATGGGTGCCGGAGTTGAAAGAGCTGGAAGGCAAATTCCTCCATTTCCCGTTCAATCCCGATGGAACTCGAACGTTGGAAACCCCCGCTGACTATCCCGACCCGATTGTAATCCATTCAGAGCAAAAAGAAAAGGCTCTGAGTTTATTCAAGCGCGATTAGTGAGCGAGTGAATCGCGCAGTTCGGTTAGAACAGCAAGTGCTTCTTCGATGCGTCGCATCTTGACCCAATCGGCCGCTTCCAATTCAAAATCCTCGTTCAAGAGCTCGACCTGTGATTGAAGTTCTGTGACAAGCTTGCGCTTTGCCGCTTCGCTGTCGTAAATCCGTTCCGCTGCTGATTTCATTGCCATTCCCCGAAATCCGAGTTTCGTACTATGATTTTCGGCAACTCGCCCGCAATTCTCAGCCAGTAAGTTTGCGGTGGGCCATAATTCTCCTGCGTGAAACGAGACGGAACGGCTTGGTACCGATTCATCGCTTGGCTCGTGCGAACCGTGATTTTTCGCATGACGGGCGGAGTCAGCACTATTGGCATCAAAAATGTGCCGATGGATGGCCCACTTTTGGTCGCGCCGCTCCACGTCAGCAACCTTGACCCGCCACTTGTTGGGAGCACTTGCCCGCGTGCACTTCGTTTCATGGCAAAGAAAGAACTGTTTGTTTTTCCGCTTGGAGTTTTGATCAGAAGCCTGGGAGCGTTTCCACTTGACCGTGAAGGAGGAGATACCGCCGCAATCCGTCTCGCCATCAGTGAACTCAAGGCGGGACGCGCCGTCCTCATCTTCCCGGAAGGCACACGCGGTAATGGGCAAACAATGGGCAACATTCAAGGAGGCATTTCGATGCTGGCGAAACGATCTGGAGCACAGGTGCTTCCCGTTGGCCTAGCGGGAACGCACATTGTCTGGCCAAAGGGACAGAAGGCGCTCAGACGAGCAAAAATGACTGTCGTTTTTGGTGAACCATTCACCTACGCAGACATCGAAGCACAATCCGATGGAGATCCCCGCAAAGCTTTTGCCGACGAACTCACCAAGCGGATTCAGCAAGCAACGATTGCCGGCGGCTTACCCATCAAAACCGCTTCTGAAACTTCAAGCCCACCATTGGAGAGCCATCCCGGAACAGAAACCGGAGACTCGCCTCTTCCACCGGTTTGAGTTCAATCCCGGCGGTGATGAAACGGCTATCGTGCTCCGCAAGGAGCCGAAACTCCTTTGAAAATGGGATTTCCATTCCCGCGAAAAAAACGCCTTCATCGCGTGTCCAAAGCCCAAAGCTGAAATCAGTCGGGATATCCTGATTAATTGGCGCAACATTCCCGAGACGGTAGGTAACGGCAACGTATCCCGTTCTGCGATTCGATGTATTGTCGCCCAAGTCCAATATTCCAAAACTCACTCCCGGACCGAGATCGGTGAGCGGCTGAATCAAGTTATAGGCAACATTCGCCCCCATATCCAAATGGTCAGTATTCAGATTTTCGCCATAAAGCTCGAATTCCCAAGTGTTCATCAAGCCGATGGTAAACCAACCGAAGGCATTGTCGCGGGATGGCTGACCAAGCACATCAAAGCGGACATTCTTGTCATTCACCTTGCGCCCCGTCGGAATAAAAACTATTCGATCGGCAAAAGCAGAAGTACAAGCGACCGCAAAGAGGGCGGCGAAAGCGAATCTTTTCATTGGGCAAACGTTACCCGTC